>CANQKD010000008.1 GCA_947624375.1 uncultured Clostridia bacterium
AAAGAGCTATGCGCTACAACTAGGGAACGCACAGCTGCTAGAGGTTAGAGGTAAGAAGTTAGAGGTTAGAAACGGTTGTGCTCATTTTGAGCAAAGCCGTTCTTTCTGCGGTTTATATCCAGAGGCAAGAAGCAAGAATTTGCTTATATATAGCTTTGCGCTAACTTATCAAAATGCTCGTCTTGCCTCTTGCTTCTAATCATCTTGCTTCTAATACCTACCCACCACTTTAACAACAGAAAGAATATAGCTGTAAGAATATTCTGCCAGCTATATTCTTTGTGGCGGATTGTGGGAGGGATATATTCTATTTCAATAATAATCTTATAATTAGCAGTACAGATAAGCCCTAATTTCTTGCCTCTTGCCTCTAGTTTTCTTGCTTCTGATACCCACAAACCACCCAACTTAAAAGAAATTTGATAGAAGAATATTCTGCCGACGAACTTCTTTGGGAGGCTAGGGTGAGGGGATTAGATTTAAGATTATTAGAGGTAAAATGTGCGGTATTTTCGCTTCGTTTGGCGTTCCATAATGGAACGCGGCAAAAGAGCATAGGTCTTTTTAAAGGAAAATCCCTCTCTTGCAGGGATTTTCCTCTTGTGAAATAGTCCACCGGACTATTTCACAATTCACCTTTTGCGGAGCGCATGCTGTGTTTGTGGGGCTTTGCCCCACACCCCACGACCCTTTTGAAAAAGGGTCGATCGAAAACTTTTAGTTTCTTGACAGGGCTTAATACTTTTGCGTACTGTGGATAGCAAAGGAAAAAAGCCCGTCACACCGTAAGGTGTGCGCCGCCGACCGTTTTTGGCGGCGAGGGATTTTTTCTGCACTTGAACGACTGCTTGCAGGCGTTCAATGTGTGAGCTCCGCAGGCTTGCGCGACAGCGCAACAATCACGCCAGCTGCTCTTCCTTGTAATTGAGCCGTATCTTATCCGTTATCAGCGCGATGAACTCGCTGTTGGTGGGCTTGCCCTTGTTCGCGTTTATCGTGTATCCGAAGTACGTGTTCAGCGTGTCAAGGTCGCCCCTGTCCCATGCTATCTCGATCGCGTGCCGTATCGCCCTCTCAACTCGCGAAGATGTCGTGTTGAACTTTTTTGCAACAGTAGGGTAGAGCACTTTGGTTATGCTGTCAAGCATATCAACATCATGAACACTGAGCATTATCGCCTCTCGCAGATAGTGATACCCCTTTATGTGCGCAGGCACGCCTATTTTGTGTATTATGTCCGTAACTACTATCTCCAGACTGTATACCTTGCCGACTGCCGCCGGGTCTGAAATATCGCCTCCTGCGGTTGTGCCAAGCAGACTGTGTATCCTGTCACCGAGTATCGCGTAGTCAAACGGCTTGAGCATATACAAAGCCGCGCCCTCCTGCAATACAGACTTCTCAATAAAAGAATTGGGGTAGCTTGCCGTAACGATAAACATCGGCTTTTTGTAGCCCGAGCGGTTTATTTTCTTCAAAAGCTCAATGGCATCAATACCGGGCATCGAGGCATCAATTATCGCAACATCGGGCGTTTCGTCCTTTATCGCCTCGTAGATAACGTTGCCGTCGCTCACCCGAGTGATGACATAAAACCCCTGACTGCGAAGCATATTCGCGCATACGCCGCTTTCACTGCTTTCATCACCGATAAGAATTTTGATCTTACTGTTCATAGTTGTCGTCCTCCATTTGTTTTTTTGAGTGTTTTCAGTCTCTTACCATATATTACCATATTATACCACAAAATGCAATAGCAAAAGCCGTAAACTTTCAAAAAACTTTTCGACAAATATCGATCAAGCCGTTATAATGCTTTAGTTCTTGTAATTATTTTATAATACGCCGAAAAAATATTCAAGTACCAAAGATATAACAAAATTCGACAAAATTACTTAAAAGACACGATAAATCGCCGTTTTAAGCCGTTTCAGCGGTTCTCTCATACAACAAATTGCAGTAAAATAAAACACACCTCACTAAAATAGTGAAGTGCGTTTTGTGTGGAGCGTGTGTCAGTACATCTATGTCAAGTGCCTCAAATGCGTACAACATGTATGCCCGATGCTCCGCAGCTTCCTGCCAGAACCAACGTTTTTGTGGTAACATCGCTCTCGGGCTTGCCGCTCTCGGTATATTCTCTAAAAACGGTGTGAAGCTCTTTTTTGATGTGCCAGTGGCAGGGTACATACAGCGTTATGCCTGCCGCTGTGCTGTTTATGTTCACTACCGCCTCGTTGCCTGCCATATCGGCGTTGTCAAAATAAATCTTAGCGCCCGCGCATGAAACGTTTATGTTCACTTCTTTCAGATTTTTTGAACGAATGTACCGCGTGACGCCGTTGCAGCGAGTGTTTATGTTGATTATAGATTCGTCCTCGCTTGTGCTGTCAAAGCTGCCCACGCCGCCAAAGTGTGCGCTGTTTTTGGTTCTGCTATTGTACCATGAACCTTTCTTCGGAAACAGTATCGTAAAGCCTATCGACAAGAACAGTGCGGTGAAAAGCGCAGGCCACGGCGTGAATTTTTCAAGACCCAGCACGTCGTCAAACAGTATCACTATTATAGCCAGCGGAAACATAATGCCTGCAAAGTTGCGTTTTATCGCGCTGCTTATTATAATAGGTATCAGCAGCAGCGAGAATACCGCGCTGAATATGCTTATGCCCTCTATCACGCCCGTGTAGTAGAGTATCAGCAGAAGACCTGCGGCAATGAACATTGTACCCCAGTAGTATTTTTTTGCTTTCATAAAAATTTACCTGCCTTTCTGAAAATTCTCGTCCAGCCGCTGCTTGAATGCCTTGTAGTAGCTGCGAGAAACGTATACCTGCTTGTGCGAGCCCTCAAACTTTACCAGACTTGACGAGGTTATGTTTTTCTCTATTGAGTATATCTTCGAGGTGTTTATTATCGTGGACTTGGATATCCTGATAAAGTTGTGCGGCAAAACGTCCTCCAGTTCGTAAAGCCGCAGTTTTATCTGAAAAATATCGTCAGCCGTGTGTGCATCTATCACCGAACCGCTCGTTTCAAAGAAAAGCACCTGATCTAAACCTATGAAAAACTCCGTGTTGTCTTTGAAAAACGACAGCCGCAGTTTGCCGTCATGCTCAGATATTTTCTTTTGCAGAGCCGTAACGCTCTCGTCAAGCTCGCGGCAGCGTATTATGACTTCGTTTTCCTGCAAGCTGTCATCAAGCTGTATCGTAACTTTCACGGCGTCCACTCCCTCGCTCTGATAATAATATACACCAAGCCCTCAAAAAAGTAAATAGCTTTTAACTAACAGGTGAATTTTTAGACCTAAGAGGTAAATTTTATCTATCTAGATGTTATCATAAAAGTGAAGAAAAATCAAGTGCAAAAAATAAGCGACGGATCTTCTCCGCCGCCTGTGTTGTTTACTTGTCAAAGCTGGGGTTGAATGCATAGAAGTTTTTGGAGTCCAGCATATCCTGCACCATGCGCAAGCCCTCGCCGAAGCGCTGGAAGTGCACTACCTCGCGCTCACGCAGAAACTTTATCGGCTCTCTTACGTCCGGGTCGTCAATAAGGCGAAGCAGATTATCATAGGTAAGGCGAGCTTTCTGCTCTGCGGCAAGGTCTTCTGAAAGATCGGCTATCGCATCGCCCGTAGACTGGAATATGCTTGCCGAGAATGGCACGCCCGTGGCAGCAACAGGGTAAATGCCCGTTGTGTGGTCTACAAAATATGCGTCAAAACCGCCCTCGCGTATCTCCTTTTCTGAAAGATCTCTCGTCAGCTGGAAAACTATCGCGCTTATCATCTCCATGTGGCCAAGCTCCTCTGTACCTATGTCGGTAAGTATGCCTTGCACCTCGCGGCAGGGGGCAGAGTAGCGCTGGCTGAGATACCGCAGCGACGCGCCAAGTTCACCGTCAGGACCGCCCAGCTGCGTGATAATAAGCTTTGCAAGAGCAGGGTCGGGGTTCTTGATGTTTACAGGGTGTTCAAGCAGCTTCTGATATTTCCACATTAGTTTTCGCTCCTTTCCCAAGGGAACGCGGTGGTAGCCCACGTCCACTTTTTCTCGTCATCGCAAACGCCCATAGCGGTGAGCGGACCGTAAGTTTTTTCGTATTCTGCTACTGCTTTTTCAAGCATAGCCTTGTGCTTGCGGTAGTATTCAAGACCATCGGGGCAGTTGGGGTGGCTGTCAAGATACAGAATAACATCTGTCAGAGTAAACTCGCAAGCCTGGATCTTCTTCTGCATAAGCTGTTTGTCAGAGAGTGCCATGCTTTGCAGCCTCCTTTCCGATGAACGGCAGATCAAGGCAGGGGAATATCGTGCCCCTCGTCAGCGCAAGATCGTCATCATACGGTGTTTCCCATTTCTGATAAGGCACATACATCATGCCTATAGGTGTGCTTGCAGGAAACTTCGATACAGGCTCCGGGCAGGGAGCGGCGGCATCTTCGGTGTCCTGCCTGCTAAATAGCTTTTTGGTTATTTCAGCAGCGTTTATGTCCATTGTGTTTCCTCCTTGTGAAATGTTCGCCCTAAATAAGGCTAAAGTATAATATGTCATAAACGGGCGAAACGTGCAGGTGTATATATATTCACATATATAAAAATATTTTAAAAAGCCCTTGATTTTTGAGAAAGGATATGTTATAATACTGACGTATGTGAATGTTTTAAAGAAACCGGAGGGTAAGTAAATGGGCATAGTTGAGTTTATAATGGGCGTGCTTCTTTTGATATCATGCCTTATAATAGTTGTTGTAGTCCTCATGCAGGACAGCAAAGACCAGGGGCTCACATCTGCAATAGGCGGCGGCTCTTCCGATACGTTCTTCAACAAGAACGAGTCGCGCACAAAAGAGGCAAGGCTCAACAGATGGACAAAATTCGCGGCATTTCTGTTTTTTGCAATAACACTTGCGGTAAACATAATAATACCGTTCTTGCATAAGTAAAAGATACAATGTCAGACAAGCCCATGCACCTAAGCAGAGGGCTTGTATTTATTTTAAGGGAGGAAAGCGGCGTGGCTTACAGCGAGCTTATAAAGAATTTTGAGAAAATACGCAGCTACATGAGGGATTTTTATGTTTACGGCTTTAAGAGCCGCGACGACTATACCCAGAAAAGCGCGCGTTCATATGACGACGAGCGCCGCAGGATAGAGAGCTGGCTGGGCGACTGCATGGGCTTTCGGCAGACATCGGGCGGCAAAAACGTTTTTATATCTATAGACAGCCGACTGCAAAGGAGCAATCCGCTTTACAGAGCGTGGAAATCATGCAGCTTTACAGACGGCGATATAACGCTGCATTTTTTTATATTTGATATTCTTTATTCGCCCGAGGTCAGATGCTCTATGGCTGAAATTCACGAGGGCATAGAAAAGCGGCAGCAGCTGTTTTTGCAGGCAAGAGTGTTCGATGAATCCACCATACGCAAAAAGCTCAAGGAGTACGAAGCGCAAGGTATTGTAAAAAAAGAAAAAGTCGGTCATACGGTGCTTTACAGCCGCTGTGAGAGCTGCGACTTTGACTTTCCCGATGCGCTTATGTTCTTCTCCGAGATCGCCCCGTGCGGCGTTATAGGCTCTTTTCTGCTGGATAAGCTGCCCACGATGCAAACGCCTTTTGCATTCAAGCACCATTATATTACCCATACTCTTGACAGCGATATTCTTTGCAGCCTGTTTGACGCCATAGACCGCCGATGCAGCGTTACGCTCGAGGTGCTAAACAGAAGAAAAACGCCGTTCACCATAACCACACTGCCGCTGAAGATATTTATAAGCGTGCAAAACGGCAGGCAGTACCTTATGTCTTACAGCGAGTATAACGGCAGGATTTTTTCCACAAGGCTTGATAATATTTTGTCCGTCAAGCCAGGCGATGTGTGCGAAAATTTTGAAGAGCACAGACAAAAGCTCGAAGATATGCAGCAGAATCTGTGGGGCGTAAGCACGGGCAGAGGCGGCAAAGTGCATATCGAGTTCACCGTGCGCTGCGTAAAAGGCGAGGAGTATATATTTGACAGAATGATGCGCGAAAAACGCTGCGGCAATGTTGTGCGGCTCGATGAAAACACCTGCCGCTTTTCAGCAGATGTTTACGATGCAGGCGAGCTGGTGCCGTGGATACGCACGTTCATCTGCCGCATAACCCAGCTGAAATGCACGAATGAAGAAATAGTGCAGAGATTCAAAGAAGACTTACAGCAGATGTACCGCCTTTACGGCATAAAAGAGGAGGCGCTCGTATGATTTTCAGCGAACTTTACGGTACATATTATAACGCAGTTGCAAAAATACTCAGCGCCGCCGTTGAAAGAGATGTGCCGCTTGCACAAATGCGAGAGATAATACGCTCGGCGGCGTTTGAAGAAAGCGTTTTTGAAATTGAGCCTGCAATAACATCTCAGCGGTGGAATTTGATCTCAAAAGACGGCAAAACAAACATCGAGCACAAGCCAACCATGCCGCTGACCAGCTTGCAAAAACGCTGGCTGAAAGCAATATCTCTTGATAAGCGCATAAAGCTTTTTGATGTGAAGTTTGAAGGTCTTGAAGATGTTCAGCCGCTTTTCAGACCGGAAGATATCTGCGTTTTTGACAGATATTCGGACGGCGACGACTACGAAAACGAGCAGTATATAAAAAACTTCCGCGTGGTGCTCGATGCCGTTAAAAATAACTACCCTCTTAAAATAAAGTATGTTGACCGCCGCGGCTATGCAAGCTTTATCGCGGCACGGCCTCTGCGGCTGGAGTATTCGGAAAAGGACGATAAATTCAGGCTGTATATCAGCGGCAGCAGGGGAATGAGCACTATCAACCTGGGCAGAGCGGAAAAGTGCGAAAGGCTCTCTGAAAATGTAAGCTTTACAGAGAAGAAGACATCGCCTGTTTCAAGAAATGTGACCATAGAGCTTGTAGATGAGCGCAATGCTCTGGAGAGGGTGATGCTGCACTTTGCGCATTTTGAAAAGCAAGCCGAGCGCATCGACGACACGCATTACCGCCTTACCATTACTTATGACGGCGACGACGAGAACGAAATGGTGATAAGGCTTTTATCGTTCGGACCGTTTGTAAAGGTAGTGCAGCCCGAAAGATTTGCAGAGCTTATCAAAGACAGACTATACAGACAACTTGACTGCGGACTGTAAAAAGTTCGCAGCTTTTTTTCCGTGAAAACACTTCTTGAAGATGATATACTTATAATTGCTAAAGGGCGTTAAGCTGTAAGCAGGCGATTGAAATTCGCCGCGGTGCGCGTGGCAGTGCCTTTGCGTATGCCGGCTTTCTGACCTGAGGGCTATGGATCAGGGGTCCATCTTTTCGTGAGTTCGAATCTCACTGTATTGCAATTTAATTACAATACAACCTGTGGCTAGGAATTTATTGGAGCTTGTCAAAGCAAAACGATCAACAAACGCAGAATTATCGGTCAAAGGTGCAAAACCGCCCAGGGCGGCGCGCCTGAGACAATGTGCGGTAAGCCCTGTACACGGGCGGATACCGTAAGCGGCGATAAAAGCCAGAGCAAAGTCTTCCGCTTTTATATGCCTCTTGCTGAAACCTATGTCCGCTTGCCGTGCATGATAACTGCAACATTTCAAGGAGGAGCATTATGAAAAAAGTAATAATTAACGAAAACGAAAGAGGACTGCTTTTCAAAAACGGCAGATTTGTGGGCGTTCTCAGCGCAGGCAAATACCATACATACGGCGGAAAAACTATCGAGGTAGTCTCTGCTGATAAGCTGGTATCTTCTGCACACTGCACACTCAACGACCTGCTGAAAAATAAGCAGCTCGCCCAAATGGTTAAAGTCGTTGAAGTACCTGAGGAGCACATTCTGCTTCACTTTGCTGACGGCAATTTTGCAGGCGCGCTTCTAAGCGGCAGATATGCCTTCTGGGAAAACGGCAGAAAGCGCGAATTTCTTTTAGAAGATATGTCGCAGCCCGAGGTCTCGGATACCGTGCCAGAGTACATATTCCATCTGAACAGGCTATCTGCGCAGCTTTACACCAGAGTAGAAGTCGCGCAGTACTGCAAAGCAAGGCTGTACTTTGACAAAAAATTCGTGAGGCTGCTAGAGCCCGGCACATACTACTTCTGGCTGAGCAATACGAACGTAGAAGCCGAGCTTGTAGACACCCGTGCCACACAAATGACCATAACCGGTCAGGAAGTGCTGACACAGGACAAAGTTTCACTGCGGCTGAATGTGGTCTGCACATACAAAATAACCGACTACATAAAAATACGCACCGAGATAGACGACTACACCGAGCAGATACGCAGCGCCGCACAGCTTGCCATGCGCGAGTACATCGGCAGAAACAGGCTCGATGATATTCTTGTGAGCAAGGACGACCTTTCAAAGTATGTGTTCGACCGCCTGAAAGAGCGCGAGAAGGATATGTACGTTGAGTTTTCCGAGGCGGCGGTCAAGGATATCATACTGCCCGGCGAGATACGCGATATAATGAACACCGTGCTCGTTGCTGAAAAGCGCGCGCAGGCAAACGTTATAACACGCCGTGAGGAAGTTGCTTCGACCAGATCGCTTCTGAACACCGCCAGACTTATGGAGGAGAACCAGACACTCTACAAGCTCAAAGAGCTGGAGTTTATAGAGCGCATCTGCGAGAACGTTGGCAATATAACCTTAAACGGCAGCGGCGATATCCTCACACAGCTGGTTTCGCTCACCGGCAAACACAACGGATAACAAAGCATTTTGCCATAGTTTAATATACCTTCCCTTCTTTGCCTTGCCCGATACCCCCCCTTCGGGCAGGGCGCTTTTTTGTATATCTGAACGCGTTATCACTTTAGCAGAATGATTATTTGCACAAAAGCGCTTGCAATTTTTGAAAAAGTATGTTACAATATATACAACATGAAGTATTTATTTGTTTAAAGAATGAATTATTTCATACACAAAGGCAACAGACAGCCGTGCAGACAGGTGGGGATAATATGAGCGGCAATAATATCACAAGTACAAACAATCGGACAGATTCACTTACGGGACTCAAAAGCTATGCGGCATTCAGGCAGGAAGTTCAGGCGGTAATAGACAGCGACGAGCAGGGCATTGTAAACGGCGGGTATGTTCTGATATACTTCGATATAATGCGCTTCAAGGTGATAAATGACCTGTTCGGCACGCAGGAGGGCGATAATTTTCTGGTCTTTATGGCGCAGCAGATAACCGCTATCGGCGGCAAGGGCTGCATTGCCACGCGCATAAATTCCGACAGATTCGCGTTGTTTGCAAAAAAGGGCAGAGAAGAGACCGATAGGGACGTTCAGACGTTTTTGCAAAATGTTGCAGAATACCCCCTGCCGTATGAGATAATATGCAACATGGGCATATATGTTACAAAGCGCGTTATGAAAGCCGAGTTCATGCTGGACAGGGCAATTCTGGCATACTCTATAATCAAAGGCGACTATGTTAAACGCTATAATTATTACGATTCTTCGCAGCGTGATGCAATGCTGGGCGAGCAGGAGATAACCAGCATGATGAGAGCCGCGCTGGCAGACAGGCAGTTTGTTGTATACTATCAGCCGCAGTATAATCATACTGACGGTTCTTTGGTGGGCGCTGAGGCGCTTGTGCGCTGGAAACACCCCAAGAGGGGTATAATACCTCCCGGCGTTTTCATACCCATTTTTGAAAAGAACGGCTTTATCACCGAGCTTGACCTTTATGTCTTTGATGAGGTGTGCGCTTTCATACGCCGATCGATAGATCATGGCAACAAGACCGTGCCAATATCGGTAAACATAAGCAGGCGCGATATCTACAAACCCGATATCGTCGGTGTAATGGAGAGCATTCGCCAAAAGTATGATGTGCCCGTTGATCTTTTGCGTATTGAAGTTACCGAAAGCGCGATAATCGACGGCGTGCAGCAGCTCAACGATGTTATAGACCAGCTGCACAAAAAGCATTATATCATAGAAATGGACGACTTCGGCAGCGCGTATTCATCGCTCAATGCGCTGAAAAATATCGACCTTGACATACTGAAACTCGATCTGAAATTCCTTGCCGACGACAAGAAAGAGAGCGATAAAAAGCACGGCGGCATAATACTCAGCCACGTGGTAAGAATGGCAAAATGGCTGGGCTTTTCGGTAATTGCCGAGGGCGTTGAGCATATGGAGCAGGCGGACTATCTGCTCAGCATAGGCTGCTGCAATATACAAGGTTTTCTGTATGCCAGACCGATGCCTGAGAGCGATTATACCGACCTTTTGAAGACCGCACAGCTTAGCAAGACCATGCCTGCAATGCACCTTATAAGCACTATGGACGCAGACAATTTCTGGGATCCAAAGTCGCTGGAAACGCTTATTTTCAACAACTATGTTGGCGGCGCGGTCATATTTGAATACCGCAGCGGAGACATCGAGCCGCTCAGGATAAACAAAAAGTACATCAGAGAGATAGGCGGTCAGTTCACAGAAGATCATATTATGGCAAGTGAACCGCTGGGTATGCTTGACGATCTGAACAAGAAGATATACATCGATATGCTTGAAAGAGCCATCAAGAGCGAGCAGGAGGAAGAATGTGAAACGTGGCGCACTTATGAGGGCTGCAAAGAACCGATATGCGTGCGTTCTTCGGTGCAGCTCATAGGCAAAAGCGTTGACAGCTATCTTTTCTATGCGATGATTCGCAATATAACAGCCGAGAAGAAAGCTATGGAAGAAATAATCCACCGCGAAAAGCTGTTCAGGGCTGCCAGCGAACAGGTGAATATATACTACTGGGAATATGATGTAAAGACCAAAAATATGTACCCTTGTTTTCGGTGTATAAGAGATCTGCACCTGCCCGATGTGGTCTGCAACTACCCCGAACCTGCCATAGAAATGGGTATTTTCCCGATCGAGGTGGCAGATGAGTACCGCGAGATACACAAGCGTATAGAAAACGGCGAAAAGGAGATAGAGACCGTTATGCCCCTTACCGCCGCGAGAGTGCCTTTCAAGGTGCGCTATACCACAGAATTTGATGAAAACGGCGTACCGATAAGAGCGTATGGCTCTGCGGCGAAGATATGAATATACGGCGAACGGTTTTTGTGACTTTACGGGAGGTGCTTTATGGATAATACCACTATGTCCGGAAAATTTATGCGGTCAAAGCCGGTAAGAATGATCTTTCCGTTTTTAAAAAAGTATCGTGAAATACTGCTATACATTATCTTCGTGGGAGCAGCGCTCCTTTTGAATAACGCAATGGCTCTTCCTTTTGAAGATGGTATAATATCATTTTTGTATAGCAGGGCACATGGTTGGATAGTCTGTGTGGTCTTGCAGTTTATTGTGAACAAATACATTGTCTTTCGCAGAGAAGTCAAAGGCAATATATGGCTTCAGATGCTGAAGTTTGCGTTTTGCTGTCTGCTAACGCTTTCTGTTCAGATAATACTGATAGTGGAGCTGTATTTCACTTTTGTATTTTCGTGGAATATGATAAGGCTGATCCTTTGTGCCTTTGCGGTAATAGTGAATTATCTGGTATGCAAGTTTTGGGTCTTCAAGTGATCCGCATATAGCAATATATGGGCGCGGCGGTGTTCGCGTCTGTATTTTTTTGAAAAAATTTTAATAGGCTCTTTACATTTTTATGGAATTACTATATAATATAAATATATGTATATTAAAAGTATTAAAAGCGCGAAAGGAAATATTTATGCTGATATTAGATGACCTTAAACAAACGCTCGTGTCGTTCGAGCCCAAGCTGAAAGAGCTGTATACCGTTCTTGCTATTGAAGATAAAAAGCAGCAGCTGAAAGAGCTTGAAGAGCAGTCGGCAGGGGCGGACTTCTGGAACGATGCGGATAATTCTCACAAGGTGCTCAAAAAGATAAGCTCTTTGAAAAGCATCATAACCAAATACGATAAGCTTAAAGAAAAGTTTGACGACATAGGCGTTATGATAGAGCTTGCCGCCGAGGAGGACGACGAGAGCATACTTGCCGAGATAAAGACCGACCTTGACGAGTTTACCAAAAATGTAGATGAACTCACCTTAGCTACACTGCTTACCGGTCAGTATGATGCGAACAGCGTTATACTCACTTTGCACGCAGGCGCAGGCGGAACAGAGGCGCAGGACTGGACAGAAATGCTTATGCGTATGTATCAGCATTGGGCAGATGCTCACGGCTATAAAACGACCGTTTTAGATACCCTTGACGGCAACGATGCAGGCATTAAAATGGCTTCTATGATGATAGAGGGCGAGAACGCTTATGGCTATCTTAAAAGCGAGGCTGGTATTCACAGGTTGGTAAGGATTTCGCCGTTCGACGCTTCGGGTTCAAGGCATACCTCATTCGCGGCGGTAGACGTTATGCCTGAGATAGACGACGATATAGAAGTTGAAATACGCCCCGAGGATATTAAAATGGACGTTTTCCGTTCAAGCGGCGCAGGCGGTCAGCATATAAACAAAACGTCGTCGGCGGTAAGGCTTACGCATATACCCACGGGAATAGTAACTTCCTGCCAGACACAGCGTTCGCAGGTGCAGAACAGAGATTTTGCGATGAAGATGCTCAAATCAAAGCTGATGGCTATTAAAGAAGCCGAGCACCTTGCGACTATCGCGGATATAAAGGGCGTTCAGAAAGAGATTGCGTGGGGCTCGCAGATACGTTCGTATGTGTTCATGCCGTATACGCTTGTTAAAGACCACAGAACAGGCTATGAGCAGGGCAACGTAAACGGCGTTATGGACGGAGACCTTGACGGCTTTATAAATGCGTACCTCAAAGCGCTTTCTTTGGGACAGATAGAAAAGTAATATATGAAAGGGAGGCTGCATTATGGCAGGCTACGGAGCGATAACTATTGAAAGGCAGTATGCCAGCGGAGGCAGCGAGATAGGCAGGCTTATCGGCGAAAAGCTTGGCATACCGTATCACGACCACGAGATACTTGAAATGGCGGCAAAGAACATAGGCATAAAAGAGGAAATGGCAGGCTTTGCGGAGGAGACCACCACAAATTCTCTGCTGTTCAATCTGTCGCTGCTGAGAAATAAAAGCGGCGAACTGCCTATCTCCGAGCGCATTTTCAACGAGGAAGCGGCTATAATCAGCGGTCTTGTTAAAAACGGCCCGTGTGTTATTGTCGGCAGATGCGCAGGATATATACTTAAAAACCGCGTAAAAACGCTTAATGTTTATATCTATGCTGAGTATGAAACGCGCTTTGACAGAGCTATAAACAAGTATGGCGTTTCGCCCGATGAGGCAAAGGACGTTATAAAGAAGTACGACAAAAAGCGCGGAGATTTCTATAACGCCAACACCAAGCTCAAATGGAGCGATAAGGAATGTTATCATCTGTGCTTAAACAGCGGCAAACTCGGCACAGAGCGCTGTGCGGACATCATCTGCGCGATATACGATATGGGGAAGTAAAATAAAGATGGATACTAATGTTTTATTTGATCGTATAATAAATGCGGTGCATACCGACGGTGTTAGCGTGATAGGTATCGACGGACTTGGAGGCGCAGGAAAGAGTACTATATCCGAAAAGCTGTGCCAGAATTTCTCAGAGCATGGTTTTCATACTGTTTTGCTTCATATAGACGATTTTATACATATGCGAAAATTAAGATATAATTCGGCATATCCTGATTGGCAGTGTTACTATGATCTGCAGTGGAGATTTGATTATTTTTCAAATATAATAAACGAGATCAAGAGCAGACACGATGATCATGTTGATATTGAGTTGTACGATAAAGAGAACGATACATATTATCAGCAGCGTTTTTCTGTCCTTGATAAAACTATCGTTATCGTGGAGGGCATATTCCTCCAAAGGGAAGAATACTGTAATATATTCGACTATATGATATATATTGATATTCCCGAGCAGATAAGGCTTGATAGGGTGCTGAAAAGAGATACCTATATCGGTGATGAGCGGCAGATCATTGATAAATATAAAAGCAGATATTTCCCTGCCGAACATAGGTATATGGAGCAATTCTGCCCTCAGAATAATGCCGATCTTGTGATAAGTGAATAATGGTTGTGTTATTTCCAATTTATCGGGTTAATAGTGAAGCGGTAAACCGGGATCTACTATACATATTACATGAAAGGAATTGATCGAACATGGCGCTGCCGGAGTTTAGCAAGCTTACGCAAAACACAACAGCCGTTCCGCAGTGGGCAAAGTACATGAAAAACGGCGAGTTTATAAGCTATTACACCACATACCATAGCAAGATATATTTTGATCTGTTTGATAAGTATGTATACCCCTGCGAGAAGTCCGGCGATATTACATATTACGTCTACGACCCCGTAAAGCACGGCGCGCCTGACGATAAAAAATACCCCGTGCTCATGTGGCTGCACGGCGCAAGCAACGCACTTGACGGCGTGAAATGCATCATGTGCTGCGGCGCTGAGCAGTATGCCTCGCCAAAGTATCAAAGCGAAATGGGCGGCGCGTATATCATCGTTCCCCTCGCCAACGAAAAACGCCTTGAAAACGGCAATATCGACGGCACTTGGTCGGAAGTTTATTCCGCACCGATAAAAGGCATATACGATAAAGTCTGCAAAGAGCACGAGGGAAACATAGGCAAAAAGTTCGTCATGGGCGCATCTTCGGGCGGCTATTTTACATGGCAGCTGCTGGAGGACTTTGGCGGATATTTTGACGGCGCTATACCTATATCATCGGGGTATGTTCCCGATGACGAAGCTCTTGACAGGATTTCCGACAGCGGCGTAAACTTGCTTATCGCCCACGGCAGACATGACGAAATGGCTGACTTTGACGAGTGTATCTCACCGCGTATAGATAAACTTATGGGCATGAAAAACTGCATCTGCTTCTTCCCCGAGTGGGTGTATAATGGCGACGGCGGCATATCTTCGGTGCACTTCGGCATTGAAATGGGTCAGCACTGTATGATAAACTGGGTGCAGTCAAACCTGATGTTCGATAACGGCACACCTGCCGATGAACGTCTCCCAAATGGCATAACCGGCTGGATAAAAAGCGTGTGCGAAAAGTAATAAAAAACAAATAAGTACGAAAAAAGCCGTGCATCAAAGCGATGTACGGCTTTTGCTTGCAGTAAAATTACTGTCTGTTTCCGCTCTTGTAAGCGTCGATCATTTTCTTAACCATCTGACCGCCTACGGAACCTGCCTCGCGAGAAGTCAGGTCGCCGTTGTAGCCCTGCTTGAGGTTTACGCCGACTTCGTTGGCAGCCTCCATCTTAAATCTTTCGAGGGTCTGTCTGCCCTGATCTGTAGTAATACCTTTCATTACTTACACTCCTTAAATAGAATCTGTTCGTTAGGGAACATACTGTTATTTTGTAAAATATCCGCGAATTTATTAGTGGAAATGCCTGGGGAAAAGTCTGCCGCAGTCCGGCGAGGCATTTGACCGCAGGCACTGAAGCCTTAAAATACAAACGCGGAAATTTTTTGCCGCGCGATATTTCGCACAGCGATACAGTTCATATTTACCCCTGATATATTTGCGGTTTTTGCCGCTGAAAGTATTTTAACCGAAGCTTTCGCTAATATGTAATTTTCGCGTTGACAAATAATTGAAGATTTTTTGTAAGCAACAAGCATAAAAAACAAACCGAAGGGATTTAACGTTCCTTCGGCTTTTTGTAAAATGCCGGATCGCTCCGATTCGGCGTAATAAAAGTTACTCATCATCATTTTCCGATGCGTTTTTATTACCGTCATCTGATTTTTCTGAGGCTGCAATATCTCCCGATGCTGTGTAGATGCTGTTAAGCAGTTCTAACACACGGATGAACAGGGGATCGTTCTTTATTTCCGGTTTTTCAATAATGGCAATTTCTTTTTCAAAGCAACGTTTTACAGCGGCAATATCACCTTGCTTTAAAAAGCTCACGATCAGACCTGTAAAGCATATACAAAAACTATTGCAGCAAAGATCAAGCGCCACCTTGTTTATATTAGAGTCCTCATGTTCTGCCAGTTTCTCCCTGATGGGAATTTCCTTTTCATATAATTCTACTGCGTAAGCGTAGTCTTCCTGCTTTTGGCAGATGTCGCCAAGATCTCTGTAGCAATCAGCAAGTTTTTTCAGGTTATCGCCGTGATCATCATTTTCTGCCTTTTTTTCTAAAATGGCAATTGCTTTTTCAAAACAGATCTTAGCCTCGCCGTAGTCTTTCGTTTCTTTGCAGATGCTGCCAAGCACGCTTAACACAGTGATGTACATTGGCTTGTTCTTTATTTCCGGTTTTTCAATAATGGCAATTTCTTTTTCAAAGCAACGTTTTACAGCGGCAATATCACCTTGCTTTAAAAAGCTCACGATCAGACCTGTAAAGCATATACAAAAACTATTGCAGCAAAGATCAAGCGCCACCTTGTTTATATTAGAGTCCTCATGTTCTGCCAGTTTCTCCCTGATGGGAATTTCCTTTTCATATAATTCTACTGCGTAAGCGTAGTCTTCCTGCTTTTGGCAGATGTCGCCAAGATCTCTGTAGCAATCAGCAAGTTTTTTCAGGTTATCGCCGTGATCATCATTTTCTGCCTTTTTTTCTAAAATGGCAATTGCTTTTTCAAAACAGATCTTAGCCTCGCCGTAGTCTTTCGTTTCTTTGCAGATGCTGCCAAGCACGCTTAACACAGTGATGTACATTGGCTTGTTCTTTATTGCCGGTTTTTCAATAATGGCAATTTCTTTTTCATAGCAATTTTTTGCAGCAGCAAGATCACCTTGCTTTACAAAGCGTATGAGCAGACTAGTAAAGCATAAACAAAAACTATTGCAGCAAAGATCAAGTGCCACCTTGTTTATATAAGGGCCCTCATGTTCTGCCAGTTTTTCTCTGATGGGAATTTCTTTTTTATATAATTCTACTGCGTAAGCGTAGTCTTCCTGCTTTTGGCAGATGTCGCCAAGATCTCTGTAACAATCAGCAAGTACTTTCAGCATTGCATCAGGATCATCAGGTCCCGCTAGTTTTTCTAAAATGGCAATAGCTTTTTCATATCGGTCTTTAGCAGTTATGTAGTCTTCCTGCTTTTTGCAGATGTCGCCAAGATCGCTGTAACAAACAGCGATATTTTTCTGTGTCTCGTCAGAATCATCATGCTCAGCCAGCCTTTCTAAAATGGCAAGCGCTTTTTCATAACGTTCTTCAGCGGTGAAGTAGTCTTGTTGTTTTTTGCTGACGTCACCAAGATCGCTGTAACAAACGGCGATATCTCTTTGTATATCGTCAGGATCATAATGCTTTGCCGGTTTCTCTAAATATTTAAGCGCTAGTTTATACGATTCTTCAGCGTAGTCGTATTCTTTGTATTTTTTGTAGTACATCTGGGCATTACCAACAAGTCGGTAACAAAGAGAGACTGCTTTTTGCGCATATTCACGCTCGTCATCTTTTTTTGATAGTTTTTTTGGAGCTTTGTCAAACCAAATTTCCGCTGCCCAAATATAGCCTTTTCTCACGCAAATGATACCGATCTCGTAAGCAGTTTTAAAATCATCGTTCAGATGTGAAGTGTCTAAGTTTTCTGTTTTTGCTATGTCTTCTAAGGTGGATCCTTTTTCTCTTAAAATTGCTTTGCTCTGTAAAAATTCTTTGCCAAGAGATCCATAGGTCATATCCAGAGACTCGATCCATTCTTTTGCACCAGCAATATCGCCCTGCCTGTCACAGTCGTCGGCATGCCTGAAACAACGTGTAACAAACTTTTCAAAGTGTTTTTCCTCGATCAGCTTATCGGTTGCAACAGCCTTTTCAAAATAGACTTTTGCAGCGTCATTATCGCCCAGCTTGTGACAGAACACATAAAGCTTTACATAAGTTTCAGAAAGCGTGAAAAATGACATCTCGGAATTTTTTTCTTCTGCCTCTTTTTCTCTGACTGTGACTACTTTTTCATACCATACTCTGGCATTTGAAATATCTCCGTTCTTCTCATGAAAATCACCGATATCACTGTACAAATAATAAAACCGATCATTTGCCTTGTCAACATCTTCGGTCGCAGCCAGTTTTTCAGTAGCTTCGGCAGCTCTTTCATACCACATTATTGCCATGGGCAGATCTTCAAGATGTTTTCGCCAAAAATCGCCGGAAAAATTATAGATGCTATACAGTTCGCGGTATTCTTCAGCAGTGCCGATATGATCCGGCAGTTTTTCTTTGACCTTGAATGCTTTTTCTGACCACTCTATTGATTCCTGCGTTTTGTTAAGCTGTAAATAAGAAAAGCTTATATCTAACAGCGTCTTGAAAAGATGATTTTCAAACCAATCATCAGAAAACCGCTTCATCAGTTCTTCTAAAACAGCAAGTTCTTTTTTGTATAGTTCCAGCGCATCCCACCAATTTGCATAAATTATTTCCCAATAATCCCATGTTTGTGTGGTATCTGATGCCCATTGACGGTAATCGAGCATCCATTGTCTTGCATCGCTTTCTGCCCCTGTTTTTTTGTACTGCTCTTCTCTGAGCTGCACAAGGCGTTTTTGCCATTTGATAGCATTCGGGAAATCACGCTCAACGCCCTCGCCTTCATGATATAAACTTGCCAGCTTTGAAATTGCTTCGGGCAGGTCTTGCTCTGCTGCGGCGGTTATCATCTTCACGGCACGTTCACGGTCTACCTCAACATCTATTCCCGAAAGATATGCCAGCCCTATAAAAAACAGGTGCTGAGGGTCGTTGTTTTCTGTGCTTTCAAGCCCTAGCGCCTGTCTGACAGTCTCGGCGATGCATTTCGGGTCACCTGCTGATATGGGCGAGGGTATATCTTTATACTTCTCCTGCAGAGCTTGTTTATCGGTTTCTACAAGTTCTACCGGCATAACGGGCTTTTGGCTTCTGGCAGCCTCTGGGTATTCCGTCGTCATCACATAGTTGTTGTCTTCCAGCAGATTCGGCGTTACCGCAAGAGCAAAAAGTTCGCTTTTTTTCATTGCTTCTTCTATTGCCTCGTTAAAGTTTTCGCCCGGCACAAGAAATTCATCATACCATATAGCGATATCGCGGCAAAAATCATTGCTGTGTATCAGCCGCATAAGCTTCTGCGCATATTCTCTGTCTTTTTTGCGGTAGCTGAGAAACACATATGCATCAAATGCAGCACGTATTTTTTCGATCATTTCATCGCCTATAAGCACCGAATCAAGATATTGCTTCAGCTTGTATTCATAGCTTATCTGTGTGCGGTCATGAGAGTTTCGGTTCAGCATTTGCAGATCGCCGCATTTTTTGTTGAACGCCTCTTCAATATCGCTGTCTTCCTGTATTGGCAGCACGGGGATATGAAGTTTCTGTGCTTTTCTGAACACCTCAGAAAACGCAAAGGTATCCTGCTTGACAAAATTTGTGGTCACAACAAGCACTATCAGCTGCATGGATCTCAGGTCGCCTTTAAATGTTTTCATGTCCTCGGGGCGCTCGGGGTCGGGGTCATAAAACACGGCGCAGTTGCTGAATTTCAGCAGGTCGTCGGCTATTTCGTGCAAATACTTTTCAAATCCTGCGCTGTGACCGGTCACATACACTTTGGGTATGCCCTGCGCACTTATGCCTTTTCTGGTTATATACTGCATATATGTCCCTCCGTAGATCGAAAGTCTGATATTGCGCCCATATGATGGCGGGCTTTATTTTATTGTAACACGATTTTCACAAATTGTCAACCGCGGGCTGCGAAAAATAAGTTTTATAACATTATCTTGTATCACCCTGTCGTATTGTGACATATTATGTATCGGGAAATAAATTCCCCACTTATTCCGATACAGAAAGGCAGCGGCATAATGAACGAAAAAACTTCGGGCAAGATGTCCGTCAGGAAAAAGATCCTTATCGTTATTATCCTGCTGGTGCTCATGCTGATATGCTTTCTGCTTGGTATGTTTACGCAGTCGCTGAAAAAGCCTAGCGGCGGCGGTATGCGCTTTGAGGCAGGCGTGGGAATTTCCTCAAGCATCGAAACACCTGCACAGCAGCAGGGTATCGCGGTCAAGGGCATGGCGCAGATGTTCATTCCCGCAGGCGAGAAGACTGTAGCGGCAAGCTTTGAAAACCCTAAGGAAAACACAGGTCTTTACTACCTCACCTTTGAGCTGAAAGCCGATATAGGCGGCAAAAGCGAGACCCTCTACACCTCCGGTCTTGTAAAAGCAGGCGAGCAGGTCAGCAGCATTACCCTTTCGCAGCCGCTTGAAAAAGGCAAGTACAGCGCGGTGCTGCACATACAGCCCTACAGTATCTCGCTTGCCCCCACAAACAACGCGGATATCCCCATAACACTAATAGTTTCATAGAAACGGGTGATCAATATGATGAAAAAACTTCTGACGGCTGCCGCAGTGCTGGCTCTTTTGCCGTTCACCGCATCGGCAGAAACGATAGACCAGTCGGCGGCGGACAAAACCGGCACGATAAGCGTAGACCACTATGTCGATGTTTCATATACGGTCACTATCCCTGCCGGCGTTACTTTTACAGACAGCGAAAAGGTAGTTGAAAGACCGCTTCAGGCAAGCGGCGTTTTTCTGAATGAGGGCGAAAAGTTAAGTGTTTATGTCAGCAGCCAAAACGGCTTTAAAATGGTAAACAACAGCGGATATATCGACTATTATATGAAAGTCAATGCCGGTGAGCCCATAAGCGGCGACAACGTAAAAGTAATGACCGTCACCGCAGGAGATAACTCCGGCTGGGCGCTGCTGGAATTCGGCACGGCGCTGTCAGACGAGCATCAGGCGTATGCAGGAATATATTCCGATACGCTTACCTTTACGGTAGCAGTTGAATGAATCAAGCCCCGATATTTTGTCGGGGCATTATTTGTGCCCTGATATTGACAAGCCGGCGGTAAGTGTGATAAAATTATATTAGTTTTAAGAAAGGGAATTTTTTATGAAGGTACTTATCATAGGCGGCAGCCCGAGAAAGGGCGGTAACACTAGCATAGCTCTTGGCGAAATGGAGAAAATATTTGTACAGGAGGGCATAGAGTGCGAAACTTTGCAGATAGGCGGCAAGGATATCCGCGGCTGCATGGCGTGCGGCAGCTGCGCTGATCTCGGCAGATGCGTTTTTGACGATATAGTCAACGAGGCGGCGCAGAAGTTCGAGCAGGCTGACGGTCTTGTAATTGCAAGCCCCGTTTACTATGCCTCGGCAAACGGTACGCTCATATCTTTCCTTGACAGACTGTTTTACAGCAGCGGTTTTGACAAGACTATGAAAGTCGGCGCAAGCGTTGTTTGTGCGCGGCGCGGCGGCTGTACGGCAACTTTTGACGAGCTGAACAAATACTTCACCATAACGGGTATGCCGGTAGCTTCAAGTCAGTATTGGAACGATATTCACGGGCGTGAAAAAGGCGATGCCGAAAAAGACGACGAGGGCAAACAGACCATGCGCGCTCTTGCAAGAAACATGGCGTTTCTGATAAAGAGCATAGCCCTCGGCAAGGAAAAATACGGTCTGCCCGAAAAAGAGGATTGGACACCAACTCACTTTATAAGATAACAAATAGGGACTGCTAGTAACAGTCCCTTTTTATGTACACTTTATTCTTCTGTACTATCGTCAGGCTCATCTTCTTCCGCCTGCCGTATATCCAAAACCACGTCAGTCATGCCGCTTTCTTCTGCCAGCCAGTTTTTCAGCGTCTGCCTCTCATCTTCCGAAAAGTCCCCGTCCGCAGTACACGAAAACAGCAGGTATTGCGCGTTTCCATCGGTCATAACACCGCACTCGCAGCCGCGAAGCTTTGTAAATATGCCGCCTGCCTTCTTGGAAATATTCGCGCAGTCTATGTGATCTTTCAGATCGTTTTCAAGCTTGTCAATGGTCTGTTGCTGCTGCTCTAAAATATCTTCAAGACCGTGTATCGTGTTTTCCTGAACCGCAATAGTCACCTTGTCGCTGTCCTCACCCTCGATGCTCTTGTTCTGCGTTACGTGTATCGTAAATCCGTCAAGGTCGTAATCGTCAAGGCGGCTCTCCAGCTCGGCAATTTTCTCGTCGGATACCTGCATACCCACCAGCGAGACTGAAATTTTCTTGTCTATCTTGTCAATACTGCTCTGCACCAGCTGCGTGTCAGAGAACACAAATTCGTTTGCAAGATAGTCTTCAATATTTCGCTCAACTACCGAAGAATATACCGTGTATGCGCCAACAAGTATGCTGGGTATAACTGTTATGATTATCAGCACCGTGATTATGCGGCTTATGCGCTTGTGCTTTTTCGCATCGAGTTCTTCGCGAACTGGCACGCCTAAAAGCTTTGTAACAATGAACGCCGAAAGCGCGATGAACAGCGTGTTTATAATGAACAAATACCCCGCGCCAAGCACGAAACTGAGCTGCCATGTGGCAATGCCGTAGCCAGCTGTGCAAAGGGGAGGCATAAGTGCCGTTGCAATAGCCACACCCGGGATAACATTGCTTGCCTTTTTGCGCGTGTTGCCTATGCTGCCTGCAATACCGCCGAACAGCGCTATCATAACGTCCCAGAGGGTGGGGCTTGTTCGCGCGATCATCTCACTTGTCGCAACGGTCAGCGGCGAAAGCTTGAAGTATATCACGGAAGTTATCAGGCTTATTACCACCTGCGTTGCAAAGCGTGATGCGGCGTGCCTGAGCATAGGCAGGTCGCGTATGGCAAGCGAGTAACCCATTGTAAGTATACCGCTCATCAGCGGTGAAATAAGCATCGCACCGATTATTACCGCCGTTGAGTTGACATTAAGACCTATAGATGCAATAAGTATCGCCATCATCAGTATCCACATATTCGCCCCGTGGATAACCGTGTTTTCCTCCATCATGTCGTGCAGCTCATCATAATCCAGCATATTGCTGCGCATATCCAGAAGGCTGTGAAAATAGTCTTTCAGTGGGTGTTTTGTTTTGACTTCCTCGTTCATATGTATTACCTCTGTAAAAATTTTTCTATATAATTATAATTATATCACCGCACCGTGCAAAATGCAACATAAATTTGTTTCTCTTGACATTATAAAAACAGGGTGATATAATTATATCAAATATTCAAGACGAAGAGGTGTTGTTTATGAGCATCGGAGAATTTCAGCTCGGTGAGTATCTTTCGGGCGGCGTGCAGAGGCTGATCGCGAGGGCGATAGTCATTGCAAAAGGCGACCGCAAAGAAAGCCGTTTTTTCGCAGACTTTCTGGTGTCTTCGGCGGCGGCATCTTTCAAACGCAGCACGCACGCCAAAAACGGTGAGAACATACCGCCGTTTCTTATCGCGGCAATATCGGGCAGCTGTAATCTTCACTGCGAGGGCTGCTATTCGCGCAGCAACGGTTATTGCTCCGACTGCGCCGCACCCGATGAACTTTCCGCCGAGGACTGGAAGAATATTTTCACGCAAGCCGAGGATCTCGGTATATGTTTTATACTGATCTCGGGCGGCGAACCGCTTATGCGCAGAGATGTACTTAAAGTGGCATCGCAGTTTAGAAAAATACTTTTCCCGATATTCACAAACGGCATTCTGATAGATGATAAATACTTGGAATTGTTTATAAAAAAACGCAATCTTTTGCCTGTTTTCAGTATAGAGGGTGACAGCGCAAAGACCGACAGCCGCCGAGGCGAGGGCGTTTACGAAAACGTTAAAGAAACGATGAGAAAGCTGTGCGATGCGAGTGTGCCGTTCGGCGCGTCTATTACCGTTACGCATGAAAATCTGCAAGAGGTGACAAGCACGGAATTTGTGAATTCTTTGCAAGATGACGGATGCAAACTTGTGGTATATGTCGAAGTCGTGCCCGTAACTAAAGATATGCGCGCTTTAGAACTGACTGACAGCGACCGCGAGTATCTTAAACAGCGCGCTGATAGTTTGCAGGAAAACAACGGCAAGATGATATTTCTCTCTTTCCCCGGCGATGAGGATAAAACAGGCGGCTGTCTGGCGGCAGGCAGAGGCTTTTTCCATATTGATGCAGGCGGCAGCGCACAACCATGCCCCTTCTCGCCGTATTCTGATACGAACGTGAAAGAAACATCACTGCTGGGGGTGCTCCGGTCACCGCTGTTTACAAAACTTCGCGAAAGCGGTATGCTTGAAGATGAGAGCGGCGGCTGCGTGCTTTTTCAGAAAAAAGAAGAAGTTGAAAAAATGCTTTGAAAAACTGCGGCCGCTGAAAAATGCGGCTGTTTTTAAAGATAAGTATTGACAATATTTAAAATCCGGTGTATACTATCTTGAAAGGAGATGAAAAATATGAATTTTTATATAAGCGATCCGCACTTCGGGCATGAAAACATTATAAGGCTGTGTCAGCGACCTTTTTCAAGCGTTGAAGAAATGGACAGACAGATGATAGACAACTGGAACACGCGCGTGGGCAGTGAAGATACGGTCTACATCTTGGGCGATATGATGTTTCGCAACAAGGCAAGCGCGAGCAGCTATCTTGAAAAGCTAAACGGCAAAAAGCACCTGATTGTCGGCAACCACGACCGCACTTGGATGCCCCAGTGCCCTATGGATAAGTATTTTGAAAGTGTTGATAATCTGCTATATATATCAGACTGCGGCAGACAAATTGTTATGTGCCACTATCCTATGATGTCATGGCCGCATATGGAAAGGGGCAGTTATATGGTCTACGGGCATATACACAACAGCACGGGGCAGCCCTTCTGGCAGCTGATAAAGGAAAACCCGTATATGCTCAACGCCGGCGCCGATGTAAACAGCTATATGCCGGTAACTTTTGAAGAAATGGCCGCGTTTAATCAGGCTTTCAAGGCAGAAAGATAGGCTCTCGGCAGTTGGTTATGCTGTCAGTCAGCAAAGCGGCTGCAAGCTGCGCCATGGCTGCAAGCGGCTGCGAAGTTTTCGGGTACAGCATAAATTCGCAGGGCTCGTAAACTTTTCCGCCAAAGCTTTTTATGCTTCTTTGTAAAGATACCATTAAACGCTCTTTTTGGCTGCTTGAAAGGCTGAATGTCGCCTTGTCTGTCGTGCCCAGAGTTATAAGCGGCATATTGCCGAGCCGCCGCATTTTTTCACAAAGCGCGTGGTGGGGAGCTATCATGACCGCGCCCTCGCTTTTAAGCCGCCGCGGCAGGGAAGTGAGCATAACAGCGTTGCAGCCGCGCAGGTTTTTGATGTATTTTTGAAGATAAGTAAAACAGCCGCTGTCGTCAAAAAAGTAAATGCAGTTCATAATTTACCTCTTATCCGCGGTAATAGCCGCTGAAAATATTTTAACCGCACCAAATGGCAATATGTATTTTCCGCGATGACAATATATTCAATTTTAGCTGATATACTCAAATTTTCGGAGGGATCAAATATGAAAAACAAAAGAACAGTCGTTACGATAAATGATTACGGAAGAATATCGGTATGTCTGAAAGGGATCATGGAGCAAAAGGGCTTTACAAGAAACAGCCTCGCCCACGCGACAAACACGCGGTTCGAGGTCATAAATAAGTGGTATAACGACAACGTTGAGAAAATGGATCTTGACATTTTAGCGAGAATTTGTTATGTTCTTGACTGCGCGCCCGATGAGATAATAAAATATATTGAAAAATAGCTGAAAGTGTGGTATAATATATACAACACAATTTATGGAGGTATGCTTTATGAAAAAGAATCTGGGAGTTTTGCCTGCGCTTATGCCTATGCCCGTCGCGATAGTCGCCGCATACGGTGAAGACGGCAATGTGTGCGCCATGAACGCCGCTTGGGCGCAGATATGCGACATGGACAAAATTATGCTGTGCATCGATGAGGATCACAAGACCACTAAAAATATTCGGTACAGCAAGGCATTTACCGTAAGCATCGCGGACGTTGAAAACATGGCTGCTGCCGATTTCTTCGGTATCGCAACAGGCAACAAAATGCCCGATAAGTTTGAAAAGAGCGGCTGTCATGCCGTCAAGAGCGAGTTCGTAAACGCGCCCGTTATTACCGAGTTCCCCGTTACTATGGAGTGCGAGCTTGCCGAGATAGTAAGTACCGAAAACCTGCACGCAGTTGTAGGCAAGATAGTTAATGTCGCGGCAGATGAAAAGGTAGTCGGCGAGGACGGCAAGGTCTGCCCCGAAAAGATAAACGCCCTCATCTTCGATCAGTTCCGCTCGGGCTATTATGCAGTAGGCGAAAAGGTCGGTCAGGCTTGGAATGCAGGCAAAGATCTGATGAAATAATTTTGCAAAAGTGCGCCGCGCGGTCAAAAGCCGTGCGGTTTTTTGTATGTTAATAAAATGTTCATATATTTACGCGGCAAGTATGTTATAATATAATCATAGATGATTATATTATAATCTTATGTCCTCGTCGATACGCAGACCAAAGGGTCTGCTCCCGACGTATCGGACAATTATAACATAACGCTTTCGCTTTTATGTTATAATATAGGTAAGTATTTTTTTGCGAGGTGACACATCATGGCGAAAAAGCCGCTTTATAAAAGACTGAAATACGGCAATATCCTTGCCGTGCTGGTCATCGTGGTGTTTGTGGCTGTAATGGTATCGGTCATAAAAAGCTCAAAAAATGAAGACGATTCTTCAAATGTCAGCGCACCTTCCACTGAAAGCTCTCAGAGCGGCGATGTATCGACCTCTGACGGCAGCAGCACGCTTGAGGGGCAGAACACTGACACGGTCTTAGGCAAAATAAACTATACTTACGATAAGTATTCAAAAGCTTCTATGTATGACGGCGTTCTTGCCGTTGTAGGTACGCAGGCGGCGTTTTCGGGCTCGTCTGTCAGCGATTGCGTTTCCTGCTATGATTTCATGTCTGACAGCGAGGGCAATAAGCTTTTTTCTGTACGCGACAACAGCGTTACCGCGCGCACTGTTACCCTCAATGCCGTAAAAAGCATGATGACCGATTTTTGCAAGCAGTATGGCGAGGCAGGTCTGGTGCTTATGAACGGCTACGAAACGGGCGACAGCAGCAGCGATCTTTGCACGGGCTATACCGTAAATTTCCGTATGCTGGCAGCTGACGGCACTTATACCGATTTTTCGCCTATGGGCAGCTATCAGTGGCTTACAGAAAACGCCTATAAATACGGGCTTATTTTCAGATATCCTCAGGAAAAAGCAGGCGTTACGGGCGTTTCCGATAAAACGGGGTATCTGCGATATGTAGGTCAGCCGCACGCGCAGATAATGAAAAACAACGATATGTGCCTTGAAGAATACGTTGAAATGCTGAAAAGCCACTCGTATGAAAACGCGATCGGCTATACTACAGAAAACGGCAGCGACTACGCGGTGTATTACTGCCCGTCAGAAGGGGAGAGCACCAACATAAAAGTGCCGACTTCCAGCGATGGTACAAAATATAATTACGAAATTTCGGGGAATAATACCGATGGGTTTATAGTCACGGCTAAACTTCCCGACAGATAAAATATATAAGGTATGGTGAATAAAATGAGCGAATGTACACATGATTGCTCCACTTGTTCGAGCAATTGCAGCGAAAGACAAGATTTTCACGAGCCGCCTCACGAGCTTTCAAAGATAAAGAAAGTTATAGGCGTAGTAAGCGGCAAAGGAGGAGTAGGCAAGTCGATAGTTACCTCAATGCTTGCAACTTTGGTAAACAGAAACGGTTTTGCAACTGCTATTCTTGATGCCGACGTTACAGGCCCTTCAATACCAAAAGCGTTCGGCGTGCATGAAAGAGCGCAGGGGAATGAAAACAGTATTTTTCCCGTGAAGACCACAAAGGGCATCGAGATCATGAGCGTAAATCTTTTGCTTGAAAACGAAAACGACCCCGTTGTGTGGCGCGGACCCGTTATAGCAGGCGTGGTAAAGCAGTTCTGGCAGGACGTTATATGGAACGACGTTGACTTTATGTTTGTAGATATGCCTCCCGGAACGGGTGACGTGCCGCTGACGGTATTTCAGACGATAAAGCTTGACGGCATAATAATAGTTGCATCGCCGCAGGAGCTTGTTTCGCTGATAGTAGAAAAAGCCGTAAAAATGGCGAATATGATGAATATACCCATTCTCGGAGTAATCGAGAATATGAGCTATGTTGAGTGCCCTGACTGCCATAAACAGATAAAGCTCTACGGCGAGAGCAATATTGACAAGATAGCGCAGCAGTACGGTATGCCCGTGCTTGCAAAGCTGCCCGTAGTGCCCGAGCTTGCAAAGCAGGTCGATGCAGGGCTTATAGAGCTTTTCGAGGGCGACTGGCTTGACGACTGCGTAAACAGGCTGATCTCAATGCTTGAAGAATGAAAGCTGCTTTTGCACGTAATAATGTCGCTGCTTTCGCAGCAAGCCTGCGGAGCTGTTCGACGACCCACCAAAGTTGCCTCGCCAAAACGGAAAAGTTTTCGGTCAAGCCTTTTTCAAAAGGCTTGCGGGGAGTGGGGCAGCGCCCCACAAGGACACAGCGTGCGCTCCGAAAAAGGTGAATTGTGAAATAGTCCGGTGGACTATTTCACAAGAGGAAAATCCCTGCAAGAGAGGGATTTTCCTGTGAGAAGTTATCGCTCTCTTGTCGCGTTCCAGAATGGAACGCCGTGCTGTATGTGAAGTTTTAGCTGGCTCATAGGCGCAAACTTTTAACAATGCTGTTGCGCACGCAAGCGCGCGCAGAAAATATAGTCGGGTCTTTTCAAAGGGAACGCCCTCTCTTGCATGGGCGTAGCGTTCCCTTTGGGAACGCCTGAAGAATTATTTCGCCGCAAAAACTAAAAGCGAAATAATTCTTCCCTCGCGGTCGTTTACGACCGCTACACCCATTTGCGGAGCGCCTGCCGCGTTTTCGGGGGCTCTGCCCCCATACCCCCGTGACCCTTTTGAAAAAGGGTCAATCGAAAACTTTTATTTTCTTGACAAGGCTTAAAACTTTAGTGTACTGGGGAGCGTTGAACAGCTCCACAGGCTGCGCGTAAGCGCAACTATTACACTTATGCATAAGCAAGATAACAAAAAAGCCGTCTTTTTCAAGGCGGTCTTTTCTTTGTTAATTTGCCCTTTTTGCGTTTGCAAGCATAAGCTTTATGCGGTTTTCCTGGTTTACCTTGGTCGCGCCGGGGTCGTAATCTATCGCAACTATGTTTGCCTCGGGGTATGCCTCTTTTATAACGCGCATCATACCCTTTGCAACAATGTGGTTGGGCAGACACCCGAACGGCTGCGTGCAGATTATATTTTCTGTGCCGCTCTCGGCAAGAGCCGCCATTTCAGCAGTTATCAGCCAGCCCTCACCCATTTTTACGCCCTGGTTTATGTACTTGTCGGCGTAGCGGCGAAGCTCCTCAAAATCGTGAGGAGGGAAGAACACCCCGTGCTCTTTCACTGCCTTTATCTGCTGCTTCTGATAAGTGTACAACGCCTTGTAACCCACCGCATAGCCGTAATATCCGCTGTCCTTGCGGTCGTAAAGCTTGCCGTCGTTTATCCTGTCGGTCGCGCAGTACATTACAAAGTCTAAAAGCCCGGGCACATTCGGCTCGCACCCCTCCGAGATAAGAAACTCATTCAGATGATTGTTAGCCAGCGGCGAGTATTTTACATAAATCTCGCCCACAATGCCCACACGCGGCTTTTTTTCTTTGGTGCGCTCTATCGAGGCAAAGTCGTTAAGTATAGCTCTGTAGTGCCGCTTGGTGTCAAAAAACTTGTTCTCCGCGAACATCTTTCCCAGCCGTTTTTCCCACTTTTCAAGCATCTTGTCGGTGTCACCCTTGTTCACCTCATACGGCACGCACTGGTTGTAAAGCAGCATAAGCAGGTCGCCGTAAAGTACGCCGTATATAAGCTTTACCATTATGGGCACGGTTATCTTGAACGCAGGGTTTTTCTCCAGTCCGCTGAAATTGAGTGATATAACAGGCACCTGCGGAAACTCAGCTGAGATAGCCTTTCTTATCAGATGGATGTAGTTTGAAGCACGGCAGCCGCCGCCCGTCTGCGACATAAGCAGAGCCGTTTTGTTCACATCATACTTGCCGCTTTTCAGTGCATCCATAAACTGCCCTATGACCAGCAGAGCAGGGTAGCAGGTGTCGTTGTGTGTATTTTTCAGACCCTCGTCAACAACATTTCGCGAGGTGTTCGTCAGCAGCTCCATGTGGTAGCCGTAATTTTCAAATATCTGCATTATCAGCCGGAAATGAATAGGCAGCATATCGGGCACAAGTATCGTGTAGTCCTTTTTCATTTCCTCGGTAAATACAGTTTGTTCAACTCTTTCAGAAGCCATATTCCTCAGTTCCTTAACTTTAATATGTTATACAGCCGCGGTCTGGCGCTCTTTTTCTTCCAGAGCAGCCACCAGACTGCGCAGCCTTATCCTTGCCGCACCAAGATTATTTATTTCGTCTATCTTCAGCTGCGTGTAAAGCTTGCCTTTTTCCTCTAAGATAGCCCTTACCTCATCGGTAGTTATCGCATCTATGCCGCAGCCGAACGACACCAGCTGAACCAGCTGCATATCGGGCTGAGTGCATACATATTCTGCCGCCCTGTAAAGCCGCGAGTGGTAAGTCCACTGGTTGAGCACATCAAGCGGCGGCACACCCACAAGTTCTGAAACGCTGTCCTCGGTTATGACCGCCAGCCCCAGCGAGGCAATGAGCTTGTGTATACCGTGATTTATCTCGGGGTCTATGTGGTAAGGTCTGCCTGCCAGCACGATTATTTTCTTGCCGTTTTCGCGCGCGTTCGCAATTATTTCAAGAGCCTTGTTCTTTATGTCTTTTCTGTATGCCCTCTCCGCCGCGAATGCCTCGTCAAGAACCGCATATATCTGCTTGTAGCCGATGCCGTAGCGCTCCAGCGCCCTTGCAAGAGCTTTAGCAGTGTGGTTCTTTCTGTTTATATCAATGTAAGGAGCAATGAAGTTTTCGTCATTCAGCAGCTCGTTGTTGGCTTTCAGAAGCTCGGGGTAGTAAGCAACAACAGGGCAGTTGTAGTGGTTGTCGCTGCCGCCCTCGTCAATGTTGTAGCTCATGCAGGGGTAGAATATAAAGTCCACGCCCTTTTCAAACAGGCTCTCAATGTGCCCGTGACAGAGTTTCGCAGGGTAACAAACCGTGTCTGACGGTATAGTCTGCTGACCCTTGTAGTATGTGTCGCGGGTAGATTCTTCCGAGATAACCACTTCAAAACCAAGCTTTGTAAACATAGTAGAGAAGTAGGGAAGAAGATCATAAAAACTCAGCGCCAGCGGCAGACCTACTTTCGCTATCGGCTCTCCCTGCGGCTTTTGCTCTGCGAAGCTGAGAAGTTTTTTGTACTTGTATTCGTAAAGATCTTCATTTTCGGTATCGATCTTTATGCCGGCGCCCTTTTCACATCGATTGCCCGAAATAAACTTGTGACCGTCATTGAACCTTATTATCGTAAGATTGCAGTGCGCACCGCAGCCGCCGCATTGTGCCGCAGTAGAGCGGTAACTGAACTGCTCCAGCTGCTGAGCCGAAAGCAGAGAGCTTTTATCGCCCTTTGCGTTTTCTTTGGCGTATAAAGCGCAGCCGAACGCACCCATAAGCCCTGCAATGGCAGGTCTGATAACGTTTCTGCCAAGCTCTGTTTCAAACGAGCGCAGTACTGCATCATTGAGAAACGTGCCGCCCTGAACGACAATATTCTGCCCCAGCTCGTCAATGCTCTTTGCCCTTATTACCTTGTATACCGCATTTTTTATGATAGACGACGAAAGTCCTGCCGATATGTCTGCGACCTCCGCACCGTCTTTCTGCGCCTGCTTTACCGAGCTGTTCATAAACACCGTGCAGCGCGAGCCCAGCTCAACAGGCTTTTTGGCAAACAGACCAAGCCGCGCAAAATCGGCAATGTCGTAGCCCAGCGCCTGCGCAAACGTCTGTATGAACGAGCCGCAGCCCGATGAGCACGCCTCGTTGAGCATTATGCTGTCAATGGCGTTGTTTTTTATCTTGAAGCACTTTATATCCTGTCCGCCTATGTCTATAATGAAGTCAACATCGGGGCAGAAGTATGCCGCCGCCTTAAAGTGCGCCACCGTCTCAACAATGCCGAAATCCACGCCAAGACCGGTGCGTATAAGGTCCTCGCCGTATCCCGTAACAGCCGAAGAAACAATATTCAGCTTCGGTGTTGCAATTCTGTATATTTCCTTTATCTTGTCGGCAATAATGTCAAGCGGCTGACCCATATTTGAGCAGTAGTGGCGGTACAGAAGTTTTCCGTCAGGCGTTATAAGAACCAGCTTTGTCGTCGTCGAGCCTGCATCAATGCCAAGATACGCATCACCCTCATAGGTATGTATATCTTCATATTTCAGATCGCTCTGTTTGTGCCTTTCAACAAATTCGTGGTATTCATCTTGATTTTGAAAAAGCGGCTTGCCTATCACAATATTATCGTTGGTTTTCGCGTTTTTCAGCTTTTCTATTGCCTCGTCAATGCTCGTATCCTGCGATATTTCTTTAGCCTGCAATGCGCAGCCGTATGCCATAAACACAGGCGCAAGCTCGGGCAGAACAGCGTGCTGCTCATCTAGCTTCAGCGTTTCTTTGAAAGCGTTTCTCAAAGCCGGCAAAAACGACAGCGGACCGCCGAGAAACAGCACTTTGCCTTCAATTTTTCTTCCCTGCGCCAAGCCCGAAACAGTCTGGTCTACCACCGCCTGAAAGATAGAAGCCGCAATGTCCTCTTTTTTCGCGCCCTGATTGAGAAGCGGCTGGATATCAGACTTTGCAAAAACGCCGCAGCGCGAGGCTATGGGGTATATCTTTTCATGCCGCAGAGCCATGTCGTTGAGCATATCGGGAGTAACTCCGAGAAGCGTTGCCATCTGGTCTATGAATGCGCCCGTGCCTCCTGCGCATGAGCCGTTCATACGCTGCTCAACGCCGCCCGTCAGAAAGATTATCTTAGCATCTTCGCCGCCGAGTTCAACAACAACATCGGCATCGGGGTATGTCTTTTCCACCGCCACAAACGCCGAATAAACCTCCTGCACGAACGAAATTCCCGAAGCATCAGCAAGCCCCAGCCCTGCCGAGCCCGTGATAGCTATGCGAAAATCGCACTCGCCGTAAGAGCGCTTTATCACTTCAAGCTGATCTATAACAGTTTCGCGCACTTTAGAAAAATGCCGTTCATATTTTGTGTATATAATGTCATCGCCGTCTAAAATAACGGTCTTTACCGTAGTAGAGCCTACGTCTATACCCAAGTCATAAATTTTTTTCATTCAATAATACCTCCATCTTGAGTATAAGAATATCGTCATATCGTCAGATAGAATAATTATAACATATTTTTTATAAAAATGGAAGAGCTTTTGAACAACTTTTTTCAAGAAATTTTAATATATAAAGATTTCCTGCAAAAAATATAGTGTAAAGAAAAGCTCTTTCCCTTGATTTTTACTGTATGATGTGTTATAATTACCATTGTGAGTATGTGAGCAGACTATGCGATAGCGTAAACGTTTAGTTTATGAGGAAAGTCCGGGCATCACAGAGCAGGGTAGCTGATAACGTCAGCCGAGGGTGACCTCAGAGCAAGTGCAACAGAGATATACCGCCGCTTTATGCGGTAAGGGTGGAAAGGTGCGGTAAGAGCGCACCGGACGGCATGAGAATGCCGTGCCATGTAAACCTTACCCGATGCAACTCCAATGGTAGGCAGAAAGCCAATGTCTGCTCGGCAGGCTGATGCCTATAGGGGGCTGGAGCCTTGCGGCGACGCAGGGCGCAGATAGATTATCGCACACGACAGAACCCGGCTTATCGGTCTGGTCACAGCAAAGCGCATCGACAAAGTCGATGCTTCACGGGGACACCCCGAACTGGTTTCCCTGCGGTTTTACCTAAAAGGTAAAACCGTGTTCCTGACGTCGGCTTCGTTACCCTCACGCTAAAAAATTCACATAAAGATGTTCATTTTTTAGCTGCGCCGACAGAGGTGTTAAATTCTGACATTCTGATGACTGTGGGGAGTTTACGCTCCCCTTTGATTTATATTTTTTGGAGGGATCAATTTGAATTATTCCGAGAAGATAAACAAATATATAGATGAGCATACAGATGATATGCTGCGCGACCTCAAAGGTCTTATGCAGATAAACAGCGCGGCTGAAATAAATGCTGACGGTCTGCCGTTTGGCAAGGGCTCGGCGCAGGCGCTTGAATATATACGCAAACTTTCGGAAAATATCGGCATGACTACCGAAAACTTTGAAAACTATGCCGTTACCGCAGATTATGGCAGCGGCGCGCCCACACTTGGCATACTCGCGCACGTTGATGTCGTTCCTAAGGGTGAGGGCTGGACTAAACCGTGCTTTGACCTTACCGTAGAAAACGGCAAAGTTTACGGCAGGGGAGCGATAGATGACAAAGGCCCTGCGGTAGCTTCTTTGTACGCAGTGAAAGCGATAAAAGAACTCGGCATACCGCTGAAATGCTCTGTCAGATATATCTTTGGCGGCGGCGAAGAACTTGGCTGCGAGGATATTGAATACTACTGCCAAAGAAAGCAGCTGCCGCAGTGCGTTATCACCCCAGACGGCGAATTTCCTATAGTAAACGCCGAGAAAGGCATGGCGCACATCACCGCGAAAAAGTCTTTCACAAAAGATACTGCCGTAAACGCAAAAATAACCTGCAAAGGCGCGGTAAATGCTGTTCCTGCAAAGGCGCAGGCAACGCTTTGCGGCTATTCGGCAGGCGATATTAACAAGGCAATAGAAGCCGCCCAAACCTCTGCCGAATTTACCGTTTCTGAAAGCGGCGGCACGGTAGAAATAACATCGCACGGCAAGTCGGCGCACGGATCACGGCCGCAGCTTGGCGTAAATGCCCTTACTGCTCTTGTAAAGGTGCTGGGTATTCTGGGTATAAAAGAATGTGCAGTGTTATCGTGTCTTTTCCCGTTTGAAGAAACAGACGGCGCGAGCCTTGGCATAAACTTTGCAGATGAAGTTTCCGGCAGTACAACGCTTGCTTTCACGGTGTGCGAGATGAACGAAAACGGCTGCGAGATAAGCCTTGACTGCCGCTTCCCTGTTAGCAGAACGGTGAAAGAAGTAGTCGGCGGCATTGAAAAAGCGCTCTGTGCAAGCGGCTATGAGATAGTACACAAACAGACGATGGAAGCCCACCACGTTGACGAAAGCACCCCGTTTATCGATGCTCTTAAACGCGCGTATGAAAAAGTCACGGGAGATGCGGCTAAGTGCGTATGCGAAACGGGCGTTACCTATGCGCACAATATGCCGCAGGGCGTGGCGTTCGGCGCTGCCCCTGGGGGAGAGGACTGCAATATGCACTCGGCTGATGAATATATAAGCATAGAGCAGCTAAAAAATGTTGCAAAAATATATGCAAATGCTATTATAGAGATATGTAAAACGGAGGAAAACTTATGAAAATAGCTGTTGTAGGTCTGGGGCTTATAGGCGGCTCTATCGCTAAAACTTTAAAAAAGAACACAAATCACAGCGTATATGCTATAAACCGCAGCCAGCAAACGCTGAAAACAGCCCTTTCGGAAGAAGCGATAGACGGCGCGATTACCGCAGAAGAAATTAAAGACATGGACGTTGTGTTTATAGGTCTGTATGCAGGGCTGACAATAGATTTTGTTATGAAAAATGCCGATAATTTCAAAAAAGGCGCGGTGGTTGCCGATACCTGCGGCGTAAAGACTGAGATTGTCAAGGCTCTCACTCAGCCTCTTGCCGAAAAGGGCGTGCATTTTGTGGGCTGCCACCCAATGGCAGGCAGAGAGTTTTCGGGTTACCGCTATTCACTCGATAACCTTTTTGACAACGCAAGTTTTATAATCACTCCCGATGAAGACACCGACCAGGGCGCGGTTCAGCTGCTTTCGGACTTAGCGCACGAGATGCGTTTTCGCAAGACTGTTATAAGCACTCCGCAGGAGCACGACAGAGTGATAGCGTTCACATCACAGCTGGCGCATATAGTTTCGGCTTCGTATGTAAAAAGCCCCTCGCTTTTGAAGCAGGCAGGTTTTTCGGCAGGCAGTTTTAAAGATATGACCAGAGTTGCATACCTTAACGAGGATATGTGGACGGAACTTTTTATGCTGAATAAAGATGCTCTCTCGTTTGAGATAGGCTGCGTAATAAACGCTTTGCAGGATTATAAAAATGCCCTTGACAGCGGCGACAGTGAAAAACTTCATGAGCTTTTGAAAGAGAGCCGCGAGCTTAAAGAACGCAGCGACGAAAACACCGCCAAGCAGGGCGGCTGAAACATCTGTACGGAGGTATACATATTATGAACATAGCAGTCGCACAGTCAGGCGGCCCAACCTGCGCTATAAACGCATCTTTGGTAGGCGTGTTCCGCGAGGCGCTGAAAACCCCCGAAATTGATACGGTCTTCGGCTCTATCAACGGCATTGAGGGCATTATAGGCGACGACCTTATTATCCTCAACGCCGCTATTTCTACAAATGAAGATATGGAGCTTCTGCGGCAAACACCGTCTACTATTTTAGGTTCTTGCAGATATAAACTGCCCGATGCAGAGACCGATGAAACGCCGTATATAAAGGCTTTAAAGACTTTTGACAAGCACAGGATACAGAAATTTGTGTATATCGGCGGCAACGATTCTATGGATACCGTTGTAAAGCTGTCAAAGTATTTTGAAAGCATAGGCAGGAGCGATATAAAAGTAATAGGCGTACCCAAGACCATTGATAACGACCTTTGTGTTACCGACCACACTCCGGGCTTTGGCTCGGCGGCTAAGTATGTTGCCTCAACCGTGCAGGAAATTATCCGCGACAGCAGAGTTTACAGTATAGAAAGCGTTACAATAATCGAGATAATGGGCAGAAACGCCGGCTGGCTGGCGGCATCTACCTGTATGCTTCGTGCCAACGGCGAAATTGCGCCGCACCTTATCTATCTGCCCGAGGGCGATTTCAGCGTGAGCCGTTTTGTAGAAGACGTAAAATGCCAGCAGGCTAAACATCAGGCTGTAATAGTCGCGGTCTCCGAGGGCGTAAAGCTTGACGAGAACGAGCAGGGCAGCAGCACCGATGCGTTCGGTCACATACAGCTTTCCGGCATAGGCAAACGCTTAGAGCGCATTATCGCAAAGGAGATAAACTGCAAAGTGCGCTCAATTGAACTGAACGTAATGCAGAGATGCTCCAGCCATATATGCTCAAAAACCGATATTGACGAAGCCGAGCTTATAGGCGCGTGCGGTCTGAAAGCGGCTATGAACGGCGAGAGCGGCAGAATGATGTATTTTAAGCGCCTTAGCGATATACCGTATGTTGTCACGGTAGATTCGGTAGATGCAAACGAGGTCGCCAACACCGAAAAGCCGTTCCCCAAAAAGTGGATAACCGACAGCGGTAATAACGTCTCCGATGAAGCGCTCAGGTATTTTCTTCCGCTTATTCAGGGCGAGGTAAAGATCGCTATGAAAAACGGTATGCCGCTGCATTTTATGCTAAAATAACAAGGTAATATTATGACAAAACTTTTATTGAAAATGTTTGTCCGCGGCGATGTGAAAGAAACCGCCAACCGCCGCAAGGTAGGGTATGTAGGCTCTTTTACCGGCATTGCGGTAAATGTTATGCTCTTTCTGGGTAAGCTGCTGGCAGGGCTTGTGGCAGGCTCTGTATCTGTAATGGCAGATGCCTTCAACAACCTTTCCGATGCAGGCTCATCGCTGCTTACGTTCGTGGGCTTCAAATTTGCGGGCAGACCGGCAGATAAAGAGCACCCGTTCGGTCACGGCAGAATGGAGTACGTAACGGGTCTTATCATATCTTTTATAATAATGGTAATGGGCTTAGAGCTTGCCGAAAGCTCCGTCACAAAAATAATACACGCCGAAAAAACGGCGTTCAGCGCCCTTGCCCTTGCAATACTTATAATATCCGTTGCCGTAAAACTGTGGCTGTTTTTCTTCTACCGCAGGCTCGGCAGGCTTATAAATTCGGGCACTCTAACAGCCGCCGCCATGGACAGCCTGAGCGACACTGTTTCTACCGCGGCGGTAATAATTTCAATGCTTGTTGCAAAATTTGCTGGCATAAATACCGACGGCTATGCAGGCGTGCTGGTCTCGCTGTTTATAATGTATACCGGCGTTATGACCTTTCGCGACAGCCTTACGCCGCTTCTGGGCACACGCCCCGATAAGCAGCTGGTGTGCGAGATACGAGACAGGGTGTGCAGCTACCCGAATATAAAGGGCGTGCATGATCTTCTGGTACACGATTACGGCGCAGGCAATATGATGATATCGCTGCACGCCGAAGTGCCCGTGACCATGAATTTTGCAGATGCCCACGAGCTTATTGATATTATAGAAGACGATCTGAAAACCGAGTATAATTGCTCCGTCACCATTCATGTTGACCCTATAGCAGATACCGATGAAGAAACAATAGAACTGCGAAAACTGTGCGAAAAAACGGTCAAAGAGATAGACAGCGAAATATCTATCCACGACTTTCGCATAACAAAAGGCACGCAGCATATAAATCTTATCTTCGATGCCGCCGTGCCGTATGGGTTTAAGTATTCCAACGAAAAAACCGCAGAGCTTATCAGGGAAAAGCTCCGCGCCGAAGATGAAAAGTATTTTACCGTTGTAAATGTAGAAAACGATATGTCAATGTAAAAAAGGCTGCATGAACTTCTTGCTCATGCAGCCTTGGTTTTTGTAATAAGATCAGAACGGGTGGTCGTCGATGCTGTCATCGTCCATGTCCGGGTGAGGGTGCGCACCGCCAACCATGTCTCTGCCGCGAATGTTGTACTTGTCGCGCTCGGCGTTCACACTGTCTTCAAGCAGCTTCATAAACTGCCTCGGATTTTTTATCGCGTGTACCTCTTTAACAGGGGTGTCGGCATCGTTCTTAACGTGCAGATAAACCGTTCCGCACTTGAAAAGCCTCTGCATAAACGGCAGTTTCAGCCTCTTGTCGGTAATGCGGTAAAGCTCGCACTCGTCTTCCGAAACGCTGAGAAAACCTCTGCGAGTGATAAACTTATCCTTCGTCAGAAAATACTTGGTGAACGAAAGCGGCAGTCCAAAAAGTGTCCGCTTCTTGTCAGACCATATATAATCAAAGTCCTCTTTTTTCATGCTCTTTCTCTCCTCCGTCAAAGCGAGTGATGAAATCTAACAGTATAATTATATCATATTATGAGAAAATGTCAAGCCGTTTTTTGCACAAAATTGCCTTAGCGTTTTAGCGATTTAGTGTTTCACGCTGTCTTTTTCGTCAAGTATCTTGCTAAGCTCCGATACCGTCTCCATAGGCGCGGTGCCGTCAGCGATCATATCAAGCATATGCGGCACAATTGTCGGGTCAAGCTGGCTGCCGCTCACGCGCTTCAGCTCTTCGGTTATTGCCTCTTGTGTAAGCGCCTTGCGGTAGCACCTTGTGCTGCTCATAGCATCGTATGTATCTGCTACACCTATAATACGCGCCTCAAGCGGTATTTCCTCACCAGCCAGCTTTTCGCAGTAGCCGTTGCCGTCAAAGCGCTCGTGGTGGTAGCGCGCCCCCTGCGAAATGCCGTCTATCGCCGTGAAATTCTCAAGTATCTTGCCGCCGATAGCAGGGTGAGTGCGTATTATGTCCATTTCCTCGTCGGTAAGCTTGCCCGGCTTTGTAAGAATGTTATCCGGTACGCCTATTTTGCCTATGTCGTGCAGAAGCGCAATGTAGTATATCCTCTCCTGCTCAGCCGCCGAAAGCCCCATTCTTCGTGATAACTCACGCGAGTATGCCGCAACTCTCAGCGAGTGACCCGTGGTGTACTTGTCTTTTGCATCTATAGTTTCCGCGAATGTCTTCAGTGACTGCTCAACTATCTTTTTGTATGCTTCCTGTCTGTGCCGTGCAGCCCTCAGCCGCGCCGCCGCGATTATCGAGATTATCACCGCAACAACTATCAGCATCAGCACAACTATCAGTATCCAGAAAAGCGGATATTCCCTCAGCCGCTTTGTTTTGTTCACCGTCATCGTGTAGACCTGTGCATTGTCGGGGTCTTCGGTCGAATATACCCTTACAACAAATCTGTATTCGCCGCCCGGCAGGTTGGTGTAGCTTACAATATCACTGTTAGAGCCCGTCAGCACGGTCTCGCTGTCTTCAAAGCCTTCAAGACGGTAAGCTACGGTAAAATCGCTTCCGCCAACGTATGAAAGCGCCGCAAAATCTATCGTTATACGCTGCGCACCGCCGGGGATAGTCATCTCTTTCGGCTGCTCGTATACCTTGCCGTCGACTGTCACGCTGTTTATTGCTATCCTCGGCAGATCTGCGCTTGCCTCCTCAAAGCCGAAAACGCTAATGCCGTGCCGCGTAGAAATATATAGTTTTCCGTCCTCGTCGGTGTAGTTCCATGTGTTAGCGTTGAGCGAGCCCGTAAGTCCGCTGTCAAAACTGTATACCGAGCTTTTTGCAGTCTCACCGCTCAGAAGCTGCTGTTTGTCAAGCGCAATAAGACCGTTGTTTTGCAATAGCCACAGCTTTCCGCCGCGGTCTACAAAATCAAAAATGCTGCCTGCGCCTTTCAGAAAATTCTCCAGCTTGCGAAACTCTTTTTTATCCCAGTAGTACAGGTTGCTGCCCGCGCTTACAAAATAGCCGTCGCCGTCCTCCTCGGGTATCATTCGCAGAACAACGCCTTCTTCCAGCTTCTGCTCAAAACCGTAGTTGGTTATCTTGCCGTCTTTAAGAGCATAAATTCCGCCGCCGTCGCTGCCCATGTAAAGCGTGCCGTCCTTGTCCTGAGCCAGACACAGTATCGCAGAGACCGTCAGCCCGTCCTTCGATTCGTAGCTTTCATAAGCTTCGCCGTCCTTTATTATGTTTACGCCCTCCTGCGTTGCCACCGCGTATGAGCCGTCAGAGAGCTGTATAACCATTCTGACGCGGTTGCTTATCAAGCCGTTTTCGGTGTTGTATGTCGTGATGTCGCCGCTTTCCGGCTCGTACTTCACCAGCCCGAAGTCAGAGTATGTAGATATCCATACATCCCCCGAACTGTCGGTCATTATGTGCCTTATCCTTATGCCGTCAAGCATCTGCGTAAGGCCGTTTTGTATGGCATTTCCGCCGCCGTCAACAATAGAAATGCCGTTGTCGTGCGCCGCGTATATGTTGCCGTCCGCCTTTGTGACAGCATTTATTGCAATATCAGAGATACCCTCTCCGCCAAGCGCAGAAATGCAGCCCACGGTGTACTTTATTGCACCGTATGTAGAAGATGCGAACCATATGTTTCCCTCATAGTCTATCACCGCATCATTTGTCGGCAGTGACTGCTCAGTGTCGTCAAGCATAAGTATCCTGCCGTCTTGATCCATTACCGCAAACCCGTGTTCACCGCATATAACTATCCTGCCGTCAGGGGCTATCTCAATGCTGTTGTGGGTGACTATCGGGTAGGCAGAGTAAACCTTTGTAACGTAATTTCCGCCCTCGTCAAACGTCAGCACCGCCACCTTGTCTTCCGAAGAACCAAGATAGATTCTGCCGTCTTTGTCGGACGCCACGCAGTATATCTCAGCCGTTTCAAAAATATCTGTCGGGTCAAGAATTTTTTCAGCAGCGCCGTTTGATACCACCGCGCACTTGCCCGAGTTCATAGCAGCCCATACTCTGCCCAGAGGGTCGCACGCTATAGAATACACCGTCTCGCCTGCAAGCCCCTCGCCCGAGTATACCTTTATTTCACCGTCTGCGATCTCGCCAATGCCCGAAGTTGAAGCTATGTAAATCCTGCCGTCCTTGTCCTCGGCAAAATCTCTTATGCATAAAAATGAGTAGTCCCCCGGGCTCTTTATCGTGCTGAACGAGCCGTTTTCATACAGATAAACGCCTGCATCGTTGGTGCCTATCCACAGCCTGCCCTTGCTGTCCTCAAAAAGCGAGCGTATTGAAGACGACGAAACAGAGCCGTCGGTGCTGTAATTGCGGAAATTGCTGCCGTCGTAGCGTATAAGTCCGCCGTAGCTGCCTATCCATATGTAGCCGTCGGAAGTTTGCAAAACAGTGTTCGCCTCGCCAGTGGGCAAGCCATTTTGTTCGTTGTATATGGTCTTTACGTATGTGGTGTCAGCGTCCGCGCGAGTAAAACCGCCACAGTCTGTGAAAATTATGCACAAAGACAAACACACAGCCGCCGCAGCAGCGGTCAGCCGCCTGAGTATTGAAACGTTCATTATGTTCCTCCGTTCGTAATGAGCGAAAATTTCTGTATAAATTATAGCACAAAACGCCCGGCAAGTCAATATAGATGCAAGAAGTAAGAGGTCAGAAGTCAGAAATGTTTATTACGAGCTTTGCGGCAGTTTTTCATACCTGCGGTTTACAAGAGGCAAGAATGCGCCCCACAGCCTCTGTTCACCGCTCCACATTCTCTGCTTCTCTCTAAAACTCCGTGCCACCCCCTACATCACTAGAAGAATATACTGTCAGTCGCATTTCTTTGAATGTCCGCAGGGTGGGGGATAGTATTTATTATTTTAGAACAACTAAGTATAAGCGGTGAACGCGCTCCTGCGCCGCGCGTAAGCGCAAACCAACAACAGCTGACCGCCGTACTTTTCCGCGCCCCTCACCCAGATAATAGCACATTTCCCCTCACGTCACCGGAAGAATATTCTGCTAACGCACTTTTTTGAAGACGTGTGGAGGGTGGGGGATAGTATTTATTATTTTAGAACAACTAAGTATAAGCGGTGAACGCGCTCCTGCGCCGCGCGTAAGCGCAATAAAAAAGACCCGTGGGGGTCTCTTGATTCATTAAAAGCAAAAGTTATTGATAACGTCCATTATTCACTGAGCCTTTGCACAAAATTATTTTCACGGGAACAAAAAAGGGACACATCGCTCTGTGTCCCGAAATTGGGTGCAGCGTCACGCTGCTGGTGCGCCAGAAGGGATTCGAACCCCCGACCTTTTGGTTCGTAGCCAAACACTCTATCCAACTGAGCTACTGGCGCTTGTTTGTCGAGCCTTCCGCCCGACAATTTCATATTATAACACACTCAAAGCGGTTTGTCAATAGCTAATTTTGCTTTTGCACAAAAATTCAAGCAGCCCCTCGCAGCCTTCGGTGATGTCGTTGTACGTCAGGTCAAAATCGCCTGTGTACCATGGGTCTGCAATGTCCTCGCCCGCGCGGTCGGTAAAATCCAGCAGCCTGCATATCTTGCCTTTGGGGTCAGAGCGTATTATCCTGCGGATATTGCGCATATTATTGCCGTCCATAACTATTATGTAGTCAAACGCGGCGTAGTCGTCAGTGCACACCTGCCGCGCGCTTCGCCTTGTGAAAGGTATACCTGCCTCGCGCAGGCGCGCCTTGCTGCCGTGGTGCATATCGCTGCCAAGCTCCTCGGTGCTCGTCGCCGCCGATTCAACGTAAATTTCGCGCTCCAGACCGCTCTTTCTCACCATGTCTTTCATAACAAATTCAGCCATCGGCGAGCGGCATATGTTGCCGTGACATACAAAAAGTATCGAGATCATGTTGCTTCTCCTAAGTATATTTATATATAGTATATCACGTTCCGGGCAGTTTTTCAAGCAAAAATATGTGTCACCCTGCCGTTACAAGCTTTTTGAAGTACTTGTTTTTCTCCATTATTGTGAATATCACCACGCCAAGTACCGTTACGCACACTGCCTCGCCTATAGCTACCTCAGCCGCCGATAGCCAGAAAGGCAGATGCACAAATACTTTCAGCTCCATGCCAACTATCAGAGCATTGCTTATAACAGGCATAAGCGATGCCGCTATCATCTTCGGCAGACGGTTTTTCTCAGCGTTCCTGCCTATTAAATACATCGGTATCGCCGCCGCCAGCGTTGCCAGAGTGCCGAATACCATGTCAAGCGCCATAGGGCTGAATATGTTCGCTATAAAGCACCCGACCGTAAGCGCCGCGCAGTACCTCTTTTTGTAAAAACACAGCATCATCAGCGCCTCCGCTATCCTGAACTGTATGTTACCGTATGATAAACTGCTCAGTGCTACCGTCAGTGCCGCGTATGCCGCCGCTACCAATCCTGCCGTCGCTATCGCTTTTGTGTCTATCTTCATCTTCTATTCCTCCTGCTTTTAGTATTTCAGACCGCAGTTTTGCTTGCTGTTATTACGTTGCTTTTGGGGGAGACCCTTTTGGAAAAGGGTCGTCCCCCAAGCCCCCTCACTAAAACTTCCATATTTTTTGCGAGGGGTAATTATCATTGAAAAAGAAATTAAAAGCTTGTCTTTTTGCGTTCTTTCTAAAACGAATTACCCCTCGCAAAAAACAATATAAAAGTCTTTGGAAAGGGGTATGGGGAATAACCTTTCTTCAGAAAGGTTTTCCCCAGAGGCAGTATAGTAACAGCAGGCAGACCGTGATCTGCAAATTACAAAACAGAAAGGCAACAAAAAGGTGCGGCTGCAGGGAACAGACGCACCTTGTAAAAACACAGTAATTGCCGTTCCTGTTTTTATTAACGAGTGGTTTCCCGGAATACACTCGGTGAAGGCTGAAATTACGCCTTATTTACGCTGCCGAACAGTTCCATTTTCTCCTTGACCTTAGCCTTGATAGCCTCAAAGCCGGGAGCGAGGAGCTTTCTCGGGTCAAAGCCCTTGCCCTGAAGATCCTTGCCTGCCTCGATGTAAGCTCTTGTAGCTTCCTGGAAAACAAGCTGGCACTCGGTGTTTACGTTAATCTTAGCAACGCCGAGGGATATAGCTTTCTTTATCATGTCGTCGGGAATGCCCGTGCCGCCGTGCAGAACGAGGGGCATATCACCGACCTTTTCTTTAACAGCCGCAAGCGTTTCAAAAGACAGACCTGCCCAGTTTTCGGGGTATTTGCCGTGAATGTTGCCGATGCCTGCCGCAAGCATGGTCACGCCGAGGTCAGCAATAGCCTTGCATTCGTCGGGGTCAGCGCATTCGCCCATGCCTACAACGCCGTCTTCTTCGCCGCCGATAGCGCCTACCTCAGCCTCGAGCGAGATGCCCAGAACGTCGCAGGTGTTTACCAGAGCGGTAGTTTTGGCGATGTTTTCTTCAATGGGGTAGTGAGAGCCGTCAAACATTATTGACGAGAAGCCTGCGTTGATACAAGCCTTAGCGCCCTCAAATGTGCCGTGGTCAAGGTGCAGAGCAACGGGAACAGTGATGTTCAGCTCGTTTATCATACCCTTTACCATGCCAACAACAGTTGTGTATCCGCACATATACTTTCCCGCACCTTCGGAAACACCGAGAATAACGGGGGAATTGCACTCCTGAGCCGTGAGGAGTATAGCCTTTGTCCATTCGAGATTGTTGATGTTGAACTGACCTACGGCATACTTGCCCTCTCTTGCCTTGTTGAGCATATCCTTTGCAGAAACTAACATAAAAAAACCTCCTGTATGTCTTTTTAAAAATGTTCATAAATATATTATAACGTATCTTTCTGAAAATTGCAATCCTTTCAGAAGATTTTTTTGTGATAAATTTCTAATATACGACAAATAATTTTGTACAAGTTTGTTATTTCTTTTATTTAAAAAGCTATTGAAATTTTCAGCAGACTGTGTTATAATCTTATAGTAAACCATATTTAATAGATGAATTTAAACAATGTTTGGAGGAAAATTTATGTTTGACAGATATTACCGCCCGTCAAAGCGCTTTTCCGCGTTGGGCATGATAAGCCTTATCGTGGCTTATATCGCGCTGGGCACCGCGCTTGCGTGGGTCTACCTGTGGATAAACAGAAAATGTACCATAGTTATGCTCAACGTTTTGGCCGCACTCGGCTATGGCGCAGTCATGGGCTTTGCCGGCAAGATGATAGTCAAGAAATTCAAGCTGCGCAACCCGACTATGGTGCTTTTAGCGCTCATCATCGGCATACTCGGCGCAACTTATGTAAAGTGGGCTATGTATGACTACTATGATTATAAGATGATAGCCGATCAGTATAATGAATATACAGACAGCGACATAAAATCTGATATGAGATCAGAAAAGGCTTATGAGCTTTTTGGAATGGCAGTTTTTGAAGAAGAGGGATATACATTTGATGAGAACTGGGATTTCCTCCAAAACAACGCATACGATTATATGAATCTGAAGGCTTTGTATAGTGGTACTACTTTGGAGGACGACGGATATACTGACGACGATATAAAAGAAATGAAAGACAGCACTCTTTATGAATGGTATTATTTTGACAAGGTCATGGGAAAAACTAAGGAAGAGTGTAAAAAGAACCTTGAAAAAGGCAAGGAGCTCAACGGTGTTGATTATGTTGAGTATAGAGGACTTGACTTGGACGACTTTATTGAAGAATATTTTGGCGCTTACAGCGTGCCTTCATTTATTGAAGTCATTGCACACCCCGGCAATCTGTGGACAGATATAAAGCAGATAAATAAAGAGGGCAGATGGTCGTATTCTTCTTCGCCATCATATTCATCCACAACCACAAACAGCGAGTCTGTAAAGGGCGTTATGCTGTGGATAGTATGGATAGCCGAGCTGTTTGTAATAAACTTCTTCGCGCTCACCATAGCATATTCGCAGGCTAAAGAGATATTTATAGAGCAGGATAACGACTGGGCGCAGACCTACGACGGCAACAGGCTCACATTCAACCCCGTGGGCGGCAATCAGCTCAGATCGATGCTTGAAATGTCGGGCGACAATGTATCGAACCTTGTGCCTGTGGCAGCTTCCAGCCTCAGCGGCAGACCGTATCTGAAGCTTACCTTCTCGCACGCAAGAGATTTCTCTGAAGTGTACCTCAATGCCTACAGCATGACCTACAACCACAAGAACAGAAACTATGTGTCTTCCAAGGTGTTCACGGGCTTGAAGATAACCCCCAAGCAGGCAGGAATAGTTTTGTCAATGTTCAATATACCGCCTCAGGGCAGAATAGCTTCCGACCCCGAGTTTATAGAGTGGCAGAGAAGCGGCGGCGCTTACGGCGGCACTCAGCAGACAAGCGCAGCACCTCAGCAGGCTGCTGCCAACATGGACGAAGCTGTAGAGACCTGCGGCAGCTGCGGCGTTCAGATACCTGCCGGCAAGAAGTTCTGCCCCAACTGCGGCGCACCCGTTGAAAGAACAGCAGCTTCCGAGCTTGACGGCGCACTTGATAAGCAGTCGTTTGAGGCGTGGAAGAAAGCCAGAAGCGGCGGCGTTGTTCACAGCGACGACCCCAATGAAATGGACAGCATTTCTACCGACGATATAGATACTACAAATCTTTAAAAAACCACTGTGGCGGTACTGAACGTGCCGTCACTGTCTTTAGTATATTGACAGGAGGTAAACTTATGGATAACAACGTAAAAACCATCATCAAAAAACGATTGGAGCGCACCGCAGAGGCACTTCGTAAAAACAATATGGCAGCGTATGTGTGCGATACCAAAGAAGACGCTCTTAAACTTGTAGAGCAGCTTATGCCTCAGGGCTCGTCTGTCGGCTGCGGCGGCACGATGAGTATGCAGGAATGCGGCGTTACAGACCTTGTGAAATCCGGCAAATATAACTTTATTGACCGCACAAAGTGGGAGAATACAGACGATTGCTATAAAGAAATGTACGGCGCCGACTTCTTCATTTCCTCGTCAAATGCCGTTACTGAGAGCGGCTTGCTCTATAACGTTGACGGCAACTCAAACCGTGTTTCAATGATAGCATACGGTCCTAAAAAAGTCATAATGCTGGTAGGTTATAATAAAATAGTCCACAGCCTCGATGATGCTGTAAGGCGCGTTAAAGAGATCGCCGCGCCTGCAAACTGCGTAAGGCTGGGCTGCAATACATACTGTGCCGAAAAAGGGGAGTGCATGGGGATAGACGGCGGCATGACCGACGGCTGCAAAGGCGATACCATATGCTGCAACTTCCTTATCAGCGCAAAACAAAAGTTCAAAGACCGCATAAACGTTATACTCGTTGCCGAAGAGCTGGGGTATTAAAACCGCATAAAATAAGAGCCGAGGCTGCTGTGACTATTTAACGAAAAAGATGAAAATGCAACAAGAATTACGGTTTTGTTTTCCGAAAGGCTTCTGACTTTCAGAAAACAAAATCGCCGACCCAATAAAGTCGGCGAAGTAATTTTTGTGCACTACTAACTTTAAAAAACGTGGAAAAAGACCCTTTAGGGTCTTTTTTGGCACTTTGACCGATGAAAGCGGTCAAAGTGTGCCGTGGCTCTTTCTTTTTATATTTTTTCAATGTCTTTTGTGAATATGTCGGGCACGCCCCGCGCCGAAAGCTCCGACCGCTGCTGCGGCGTAAGCGGCAGTGTGCACCCTTTGCCGCTGACAGGGTATTTTCCGCTTTCAATATCTGCGTAAAGACTGCCAACATATTCAAGCCAGCGGCTCGCGTATTTTTCGGGGTCGATCACCTCAAAAAAATCATATCCGCCTGCGCTGTAAAATGCCGTCAGCGCATCTTCAAGACTGTCAAAGCAGCCGCTCGGAAGTGCAAGATCTTCGTCGTCCCACTGTGCATACCCTACTTTATCCGCAGTTTCGAGCATTTTTTACTCCTCCATAAGGCTTTCCATTTCGTCAAGCAGCTCGCCCATAAGCGCAATTGCCTCGTTTATCGGCTGCGCCGTAGCCATGTCAACACCTGCACCGCGCAAAAGCTCAATAGGCGTTTTGCTGCACCCACCTTTCAGAAACTCCTTGTAATGCTCTGCCGCCTCTTTGCCGCCTTGCAGAATCCTTTGCGAAAGCGCAATGGCAGCCGCATAGCCGGTAGAATACTGATACACATAAAAGTTGTAGTAAAAATGCGGAATCCTAGCCCACTCCATGGCAATTTCTTCGTCGATAACTATGTCGTCGCCAAAGTACAGCTTGTTGAGTTCTCTGTAAATGTCGCGCAGAACTTCTTCTGTCAGGCTCTCGCCGCGCTGTGTCATCTCGTTTATTTTCAGCTCAAACTCCGCAAACATCGTCTGCCTGAAAAGCGTCGTGCGAAACTGCTCCAGGAAGTAGTTTATCAGAAACGCCCTGCGCTTTTTGTCTGTTGACTTTTTCAGAAGATACTGCATAAGCAGCGCCTCGTTGCAGGTAGATGCCACTTCCGCCACAAAAATAACATAGTCGCTGTATGTCACAGGCTGATTTTTGTTTGAAAGATATGAGTGTATCGCGTGACCCATTTCGTGCGCCACGGTAAATTCGCTGTCAAGCGTTCCGCTGTAGTTGAGAAGCACGAACGGGTGAACGCGCGCCCCTGCCGAGTAAGCCCCTGAGCATTTTCCCTCGTTTTCGTAAACATCGCACCAGCCCGAAGAAAATCCCTCGTCAAGTATCGCGATATAGTCCTCGCCAAGCACCGATAGCGCATCTTTTATCTCTTTTTTCGCATCTTCGTAAGATATCTTCACATCACACTCGGGCACGATAGGCGTGTAAAGGTCGTAAAAATGCAGTTCGTCAACGCCAAGCAGCTTCTTTCTCAGCCGCACATATCTGTACATCTGCCCCATATTCGCGTGTACGGCTTCTATCAGATTTTTGTACACCGAAACAGGTATCTCGTTGCCGTCAAGCGCCGCCTCCAGCGCAGAGGGGTACTTTCTCGCTTTTGCAATAAAGTCAAGCTTTTTGGTCTGCGCACTAAGCGTTGCAGCCATGGTATTCTTAAAAGAAGTATACGTGCTGTACATTGATTTGAACGCACTTTCGCGCAGCTTTCTGTCGGGCGACTGCATGAGCGAAATATATGTGCCGTGCGTTACCTGATGCGCCTTGCCCTCGCTGTCTGTAGCATCCGGGAATTTCAGATCGGCATCTGAGAACATATTGAATATATTTTCGGGCGCCTGCCCAAGCTCAGCTGAAAGCGAAAGTATGCGCTCCTCGGCATCTGAAAGTATGTGCTCTCTCTGCCTGCGTATGCGTGAGAGCGCCAGCCTGTAAAGCTCCAGCCTCGGCTCTTGCTTGTAAAAGCTTTCAAGCGTTTCATCACTGATAGATACTATCTCCGGCGACATAAACGAACAGCGGCTATTCAGCTGCACTATCACAGACATCAGTCTGCCGCACAGATCCTGATACTTTGAAACGCGCGTGTCCTCGTCCGATTTCCTTTGCGCGTAGTTTATCAGCGAATCGGCAACAACGCTTATTTTGTCATCGCACTGCAAACAGTCATATAAAGCCTGTGCACTCTGTGAAAGTTTTCCTTTGTAGCTTTCAAGCTCCTCGCCGTATGCCGCCAGCTTTTTAAGGTCTTCCTCCCATGCCTCATCAGTGGGGTATAGGTCATTTATCGCCCATTTTGTTTCATCGGGCAATTCACTTCTCTGCGGTACTCTGTTTTCAGCCATAATATCACTCCTAAAAGGTTACTAATAACAGTATACCACGCTTTTTTCAAAACTTCAATACCGAGGCGTTATTTTTTGTTTTCGTGGCAGGCGGAGCAGTTCGGGCAGCAGCCGCAGTTGCAGCCGCAGCTTTTCTTGCCTTTTTTCTTGTCCTTTACTATTGATATTATTATGCCTATAACTATCGCGGCTATCACGATAAGCACAGCCACAGTTCCTAAGTATTCCATAATACGCATCTCCCGTTTGTATAGTGTTATAACGCCCTCTGCCATTGCGACAGAAGACGTCATAACTGCTGTTTTGTTTTGTATGATGAAGAGATCTTTTAGCTTTATGATGTTACGCTTTTACCCTTACGCTTCTTGTAAGTTTTGTACTTTCTTTGTACGGTCTGAAAAGCATATAGAGCAGTGCAATAATTATCGCGCAGGCGGCTATCATGCCTATAACGCTGCCGTCACCTGCGATAAGCGAACCTATCTGGTATACGCACAGTGAAATTATGTATGCAAAACCACATTCATAACCAATGGCGAACCAAGTCCACTTTGCGCTGTTCATCTCACGCTTTATAGCGCCTATCGCAGCAAAGCAGGGTGCGCACAGCAGGTTGAATATCAGAAATGATAGTCCGCTTGCCGCCGTGAAAGCCGCCGCCATGTTGGTGTAAGCCATTTCGCCGCCGTAAAGTATGCCCATAGTGCCGACGATGTTTTCTTTCGCCACAAGACCTGTTACCGCCGCAACGGTCGCCTGCCATGTGCCCCAGCCCAAGGGTTTGAATACCCACGCAAACGCGCTGCCTATGTATGCAAGTATGCTGTGCTGCATCTCGTCCTCGCTGAGCATTCTGAAGCTGCCGTCAACAAAGCCGAAGAACGATGTGAACCATACAAGTATCGTAGAGAGAAGTATTATAGTACCTGCCCTCTTTATGAACGACCAGCCTCTCTCCCACATCGAGCGAAGAACGTTTGAAACCGTAGGCATATGGTAAGCAGGAAGCTCCATAACAAACGGCGCAGGGTCGCCCGAGAAAGGCTTTGTTTTTTTGAGGATTATTCCCGAAATGATTATCGCCGCAACACCTATGAAGTATGAAGAAGTTGCCACCCAGGGTGAGCCGCCGAACAGCGCACCTGCTATCATGCCTATGAACGGCACTTTCGCACCGCAGGGGATAAACGTGGTAGTCATTATCGTCATGCGGCGGTCGCGCTCGTTCTCTATTGTGCGGCTTGCCATAATGCCCGGTACGCCGCAGCCCGTGCCTATCAGCATGGGTATGAAGCTCTTTCCCGAAAGCCCGAATTTTCTGAATATCCTGTCCATTACGAATGCTATTCGCGCCATGTAGCCGCACGCTTCCAAAAATGCAAGGAATATGAACAGTACAAGCATTTGCGGCACAAAGCCCAGCACCGCGCCAACACCTGCAACTATTCCGTCCAGTACCAGCCCTTTCAGCCAGTCTGCGCAGTTTATCGCATCAAGACCGCTTTCTATAAGCACAGGTATTCCCGGTACCCATACGCCGTAGTTGGCAGGGTCTGGCGCGCCGCCGTATTTTGCGTAAAGCTCTATTGCCCCTGCAAGGTCAGCCCCCGTGAAAGTCGCATCTTCCGTCTGCAAAGTTTCCTCGTCTTGCAGCGTTACTACCGCCGTGTCAGCTTCTGCGAACATTGCCGACAGATCATTCAGAGCCTTGTTTGCTTCTTCTGTGCTGTAGCCCTCAGCCTCGGCGTCAACCGCGCTTTCTATCGCAGAAACGTCTTTGCCGTCTTCCTGCGCCTTTGCAATAAATCCGCTTATTATCGCATCACTGTCGCCGTATTCTTCCGCGGCTTCTTCATAAGCGGCAGAGCCTATGCCCAGCAGATGCCAGCCGTCGCCGAAAAGCCCGTCGTTTGCCCAGTCGGTCGCCGCCGAGCCTACCGTCACCATTGAAACATAGTAAACTATGAACATCACAAGCGCAAATATCGGCAGCCCCAGAAACCTGTTGGTAACTATCTTGTCTATCTTGTCAGAGACCGTCGCCGCGCCTGCGCTCTTCTTTTTAAGGCACGCGCCCGTAATAGATGCTATGTATGTGTATCTCTCGTTTGTTATAATGCTCTGCGAGTCGTCGTCAAGCTGCTGTTCAACGCCCGAAATGCAGCTCTCTATGCTTTCAAGGTCGGCAGCACTCAGCGACATACTCTCCATTACCTTTTCGTCGCGCTCGAAAAGCTTTACAGCATACCAGCGGCGAATGTTTTCCTCCATACCGCCTAGGCATATGTTTTCTATCTGCGATATAGCGTTCTCAATGCTTTCAGAAAAATCTTTTGTAGAGGGCTTTGCTTTACCTGTTTGCGCCTCTTCCACAGCCATATCAGCTGCCGCCGAAACGCCCGTGCCTTTCAGTGCCGATATCTCGACTACCTTGCAGCCAAGCCGCTGTGAGAGCTTTTTTATGTCGATCTTGTCGCCGTTTTTGCGAACTATGTCTATCATGTTCACCGCCGCCACAACGGGTATGCCAAGTTCCAGCAGCTGCGTTGTAAGATACAGATTTCTCTCCAGATTCGTGCCGTCTATAATGTTAAGAATAGCATCGGGCTTTTCCTCTATAAGATAATTTCTCGCCACTACCTCCTCCAGAGTGTAAGGGGAGAGCGAGTAGATCCCCGGAAGGTCGGTCAGAGTTACATCCTCGTGACCTTTCAGCTTGCCCTCTTTTTTCTCTACAGTAACGCCCGGCCAGTTGCCTACGTACTGATTCATTCCGGTAAGCGCGTTGAAAAGCGTAGTCTTGCCGGTGTTGGGGTTTCCTGCAAGAGCTATTTTTATCGCCATAATATCAGTCCTTTCAAAAATATTGTTAGCCTATGCTAACTCACACCGCAAAAAAAATAAGTCATTCAACTTCAATGCTTTCGGCATCAGCCTTGCGAAGTGAAAGCTCGTATCCGCGCACGGTAACTTCAATGGGGTCGCCCAGCGGTGCTACCTTGCGAACATAAACGCTCACGCCTTTGGTTATGCCCATGTCCATTATCCTGCGCTTTACAGCGCCCTCGCCGCCAAGCTTTTTCACCCTTACGGTGTCGCCTATCTTAGCTTCTTTAAGTGTCGGCATAAAATTACCTCCCTTTATATCTGTTATATCATTATCTTTATCGCCATTTCTTTTGAAACGGCAACGCGGCTGTCCTTAACGCTTACGATGACATTGCCGCCCACTTCGCTCACTATCGTCACCGTGCCGCCCACAACGAACCCTAAGCTTTCAAGAAACTTTCTCGTCTGAGGGTTTCCGCCTATCTTCTTTATAACGCAGCTTGTGCCTGTCTGTGCAAGCGTAAGAGGCATAAATATCACTCCTTGTCGTTTTGGTTAGCCTTGCCTAACTCTAATATAAATATACACCGCCGCGCCGCCGTTGTCAACAAAAATATGCCGCGTATTCTTAAAAATTGTATACGTAAACAAATCTCGGTTAGCTTTTGCTAACTATTTTTGTACATAAGCACAATAGGTGTAAACCTCTCATTTGCTCTTGCAAAATGCCGCGCCCTGTGTTATAATAGGTATGACAAAATTTTTGCAAAGGGTGTTTTTAATATGCAAGAGCTTTCTTACAAGGAGAAATTCATAAAGTTTATGGTTGACAGCGGTGTTCTGATGTTCGGCGAGTTTACGCTCAAAAGCGGAAGGATCGCGCCGTATTTTATGAACGCGGGCAACTATAAAACAGGCGCACAGCTTGCAAGACTGGGCGAATTTTATGCCGACTGTATACACGAGAACAATATTGAAGTGCAAACACTTTTCGGTCCTGCCTATAAGGGCATACCCCTCGCGACTGCCGCTTCTGTTGCTCTTTATAATAAGTATGGCATAGATGCTTCCTATTGTTTTGACCGCAAGGAAGTCAAAGATCACGGCGAGGGCGGAATGTTCGTCGGCGCGCAGCTGGGTGACGGCGATAAGGTAGTTATTATAGAAGACGTTATGACCTCCGGCAAGGCGCTGAGAGAGGTGCTGCCAAAGCTGAAAGGCGCGGCAAATGTTGATATAACCGCCATGATAATTACCGTTGACAGAATGGAAAAAGCCCTCGGCAGCGATAAAAGCGCGGTGCAGGACGCATATGACGAGTTCGGCGTCAAGGTGTACCCGATAGTTACCGTAAAGGATATTATAAAAGCTATAGAAGACGGCGTTATAGGGGGCAGGGAATATCTCGGCAAAATGCGCGATTACCTCGATTCCTACGGCGCATAATGAAAGTCGAATATGCAAAGCAGGAGTATATCTCCTCTTGGATGAAACTTGTGCAGCAAGTCCGCTTAAGCTTTCCGGGGCTTGAAACGGATCAGGGTCTTAACGAATATAAAGATACCGTACTGCGGTTTATGTCTGATGACCGCGCTCTGTGTGTAAGAAAAGGGACGGATATAGTCGGCGTTTTGCTTTTTTCAAAAAAGCATAATATGATCTGCTGTCTTGCGGTCGCTTCCGATCTTCGCAGACAAGGTATAGCTTCTGCGCTTCTTTCCGAGGCGATAAATAATTTGGATAAATCGCAGGATATTACCGTTTCCACTTTCCGCGAGGGCGACCCGAAAGGCATTGCACCGCGCGCTCTGTATCGGGCTTTTGGCTTTGTAGAGGGTGATCTAATAGAAGAATTCGGTTATCCTAATCAGCGGTTTATTCTGCCGGCAACAATGAAATAAAATACGGAGCTGAATCAAAATCAGTATCTGCGGAGGTTAGCGAATGGGCACGGGCATACTTGTCTGCGGTCTGAACGGCAGCGGTAAAAGTACACTGGGCAAAGCTCTGGCGAAAGCTCTTGAACTTCATTTTATAGATAATGAAGATATGTTCTTCCCCAAAACAGACCCCGATCATATCTATGCTTCTCCTCGCCCCAAAAGTGAAGTTGAACGGCTTCTTATGAGCGAGGTCACAGCGCATGAAAACTTTGTATTTGCAGCCGTTCATGGTGATTACGGCAAAGATATAATCGCACTTTACGATCTTGCAATACTTGTTGAAGTCCCCAGAGATATCAGAATGCAGAGGGTGAGAGACCGCTCTTTTCAAAAGTTCGGCAGCAGAATGCTCAGTAGCGGCGATCTGTATGAGCAGGAGGAGCAGTTTTTTCAGCTTGTAAGCAGCAGACCCGAAGATATGACCGAAAAATGGCTGCAAACTCTGCAATGCCCCATTATAAAGGTAGACGGCACTAAGCCGGTGGAAGAAAATATAAACATCATTCAAAGGCACTTACACAAAGAAAAAAAGGACTACATAAAGCAGTCCTTTAAATAAAACAATTTATATTTGGAGAGGATGAAACGAGTATAATTACTCTTCACTTATTATTATACTCATTTTTCACCGCAACGCAACAACAATTCCGTTACAATTTATGACAATTTGATTACATTATGAAAAGGGTGATGAGGCATGGAACTTGCGTGGCTGCTTTTTCAGAAAGTGGTCGTGATGCTGATATTTCTTGCAGCAGGCGTAATAAGCTATAAATGCAAGCTGATTACCGATATCGGCAACAAAAGCATAACCAACGTCGTGATGTATGTATTCACCCCGATGATGATACTTGTTTCCTTCTGCCAGGATTTTTCAATGAAGCTGCTCAAAGGGCTTTTCATAACGCTCGGCATCAGCTTTCTCGGGTTCGTCATAGTCATCACGCTTGCCTGCCTTTTGATTCGCAAAAAGGGCATTACCGGCAAAGAAGACCCCGACTATATAATAGAGAGATTTTCGGCTATATACACAAACTGCGGCTTTATGGGCATACCCCTTGCAGATGCCCTTTTCGGCGCTGAGGGCGTTTTCTACATAACAGCGTTTCATTCGGCGTTTATGATACTCGTCTGGACGCACGGCGTGTACATGATAACCGGCGACAAAAAAGAGATATCCATAAAAAAAGTTCTGCTCAATCCCTCAATAATCGCAACATTTCTCGGCATGATACTCTTTACCGTCCGCTTTGAGTACCCTGAAGTCGTCATGAGCGCCATGGTCTCCATGAAAGAAACGGTCGCGCCCCTTGCCATGATAATAGCAGGCGTTTCAATATCGCAGTCAAATCTTTTAAAGGCAATAAAAAATGTCAGGCTGTACCGCACCTGCGCCGTAAGGCTTGTGATAATACCTCTCGTGCTGGTGTTCTTCCTGACATGGATATTCCGTTTTCTCGGGGTAAGCGAGACCGCCCTGCTGACAACGATACTCGCGTTTTCCTGCCCCACCGCAACAATGGGTACTATGATGTCCATACGTTTTGGCAAGAACGCCGAGGCGGCATCGCAGCTTTTCGCGCTTACTACCGTTCTTTCGGTAATTACAATGCCGCTGCTTATTTATGTGCAGAGCCTTCTATGATGCTCTCCAGAATAAGGCACTTGTTTCCTCTTTGTTCAAAAATGCGTTCAAACTTCGGCTTGGCGCATTTTATTATGCCTGCAATCGGGTCGGCAATGGTAACGGTATCTTCGTCATACCCTATAAGCACAGCCCCATGGTCGCTGTGGCTCCAGTCCATAAAAATCCCGTCATCTCTGTACCAGCCGTATACAGCGCCGCGTTCTGTCATGCTGACTGTTACCCATACCATAACGGGCGTGCCGCTGCTCACCAGAGCGTAAAGATCCTGTGGAGTGCTGCCGCTTATGTTTTTCGGCTTCATGTCAGCATTTATATCCGAAAGATAGCCGTTCAGTGCCGTCATTATCGCAGGCACTCCGCAAATTATTCCGTCACTTGTGGTCGGGTCGCCTATAAAGTAATGCTCCATATCCGCGCCGTATGTCCTGCCGTCACTGCCCGTATGCAGAGAGGGGCTTGGCAGCGTGGGCAGATACTTCACCGCTAACGTCTTTTTGTCGATTTCAAAACCTGCATATCTGAGCAGCATAGCCGCCGCGGTTATCTCGCACCCTGTCGGCAGCTCCGGGTCTTGGTATATCAAAGGAAAATTATTTATATAAGCGCTTTCGTGCACCAGCTGATGAATTACTGTATCAGCCGCAGGCGTTTCAGTCGTCACAGCCGTGCCTGTATCGGTCGTTTCGGGCTTTGCGGCAGTGGCAGGCGAAGTCGTAGGTTTGTCAGCCTGAGCGTACCGCACGCTTTCTTCGGCTTCGTATTCGACCACTGTGTCAGCCTTCACGCATGAGGTCATCGCTGCCGCCATTACAGCCGCCGCTGCAGCGGTCATTATCTTTTTTGTATGTATCATTAAGCTGCTTATCCTCCCCAAGTTCAGCGTAATGTTCATATCCTGTATTCTTCAAATATATATGCCGTTGTGTTGTCTATAAGCGCGTCAAGCAAAATTCCGCTTTCTGTGTATTCCTGCGAAAATATCTTGCCATCGCAGCTGAGTATCTTGTTTACAAGTCCGCTCTTGTCATAAGGCAGCATAACTTTCATTCGCTGCGCCGTCGGTCTCAGAGCCCTTTGCAGAGCGTGCAGCATATTGTCAATGCCCTCGCCCGTTTTTGCGGATATCTTTATTACCTCTGAGCCGCTTTCAAAACCGCCCTGTTTATCGCACTTGTTAAGCACCGTAACTATCGGTATTCCCTCGCAGCCAAGCTCTTTCAGAAGATTTAAAGTGACCTGCGCTTTTTCACTCATCGCCTCGTCAGAAGCATCACAAAGATGTATTATCACATCGGCAGAGGCAGCCTCCTCCAGTGTCGAGCGAAACGCCTCGACCAGCTGATGCGGCAGGCGGCTTATAAGCCCTACCGTGTCTATCAGCGTAACACTTCTGCCGTCGGGCAGTTCTATCGCGCGCGAGGTCGTTTCCAGCGTTGCGAACAGCTTGTCCTCAGCCAGCACCCCTGCTTGAGTCATGGTGTTAAGTAACGTAGATTTTCCCGCATTTGTGTAGCCCACTATCGCGCAGGTCAGCACGCCGTCTTTCTTTCTCTTTCCGCGAAGCAAAGCTCTGCGCTTTTCTATTTCTTTAAGCTCCCGTGAAAGAGTCTGTATCCTCGCCCTGATGTGCCTCTTGTCTACTTCCAGCTTGCTCTCGCCCGGTCCTCGCGTGCCAATGCCGCCGCCCAGACGTGAAAGCTTAACACCCATGCCCGTAAGCCTTGCAAGGCGGTATTTGTTCTGCGCAAGCTCTACCTGCAAACGCCCCTCGTGTGTTACCGCTCGCTGAGCGAAAATGTCAAGTATCAGCATGGTGCGGTCGATCGTGAAAACGCCGCAAACGCTCTCTATGTTTCTTATCTGCGTGGCGGTCAGCTCGTGGTCGAATACTATCATGTCAGCATCGAGAGAGCGGCAAAGCTGAGCCATCTCCTCCAGCCTGCCCGAGCCTATGCAGGTCGCCGCATCAAAAGAGGGTCGCTTTTGTATTATGCTAGCCACTGCCTCTCCGCCTGCGGTGTCAATAAGGCTGCAAAGCTCCTCCATCGAGCGCTCGGCATCAAATTCGCCCGTATCAACGCAAACCGCCACTATTTTCGACCTGTTTTCGGTGTTATCATGCATCACTTAAAGAGCTCCTTAAAAAATAAGACGAGCCGCCATTGTGACAGCGGCCCGTCTATGCCGATCTTTTTACTTTAGAAATCTTACCACAGACATTATTATTCCGCCAAGAACGTAGATCTCAACGAGCGCTCCGATTATGCCGAAGATAATCCCCACAACGGGAATAGAGCTCAGCACGCCTATCAGCACGCCTATTATCGCGCCTACAACAACATAGATAACTATCGCTATTACAAGCGACATAACGTTATCTTTAGATATAGGTGCAATGGTATCTCCTATCGGGAACAATTTTTCAAGCTGATCCATGTCTTTCACCCTCCGCAAAAAATTTACTGCTTTAATTATAAACCATTTTTTTCTTTTTGTAAATAGATTTGTTGACTTTTAGGAGCGTTTTTATATATTCTAAACATATTGCGTGAAAATAATTCGTATAAAATATAGCAAAACACTATAGAAATCTTTGAAAAAATGTTGTATAATATAATAAGTATGTTCTTTCAGAAATTCAGCATTATGAACGGAGCGGCTTTTATGGAAAAATATGACGTCGTTGTAGTAGGCGCGGGGGCAGCAGGGCTTTCCGCGGTGATAAATCTTTCAAGAGAGCGCAGGGTGCTTATGATATGCAAAGGCGATCTTGAGCTTTGCAATTCAAACCTCGCGCAGGGCGGTATAGCAGGCGTTTATAATTCGCCCGGCGACAGCCCCGAGCTTCACGAGCACGATACCTTTGTTGCAGGCGGCTTTGAAAATAACCCTATCACTACCGATATCCTTGTAAACGAAGCGAAGATAGATATAGCAAGGCTTATAGAGTACGGCGTGGAGTTTGACAAGACACCCGACGGCGACTACCACAGAACGCTGGAGGGCGGTCACGGCAGGCACAGGATATTCCACCATGCCGATGCCACGGGTCATGAGATAGTTATCAAGCTGCAAAAGGTAGTAAAGGGGCTTGAAAATGTTGATATCCTCGATAACGCGCTGCTTTGCGGCATAAAGAGGATAAACGGCGGCTTTGTGTTCGATATACTTAAAGACGGCGAGTATAAAACATATGCCTCGCAGTATGCCATACTTGCAACGGGCGGCATAGGCAGGGTTTATGAATATACCACCAACTCCGCTATTGCAACGGGTGACGGCATTGCCTTTGCATACGGCATGGGCGCGGTGATAAAGAATTTAAGCTATATACAGTTTCACCCAACCGCTTTCAACAACAGGCAGACAAGAGAGTGCTTTCTTATCTCCGAGGCGGTAAGGGGCGAGGGCGCGTATCTGCGCAACTGCCATAAAGAACGCTTTATGCAGGACTATGACAAACGTTTAGAGCTCGCGCCGAGAGATGTGGTCTCGCATTCGATAATTTTTGAGGCAAAGAAAACCGGCAGCGACGACTTTTATATAGACATCACCCACAAAGACCCAGAGTTTATCAAAAAGCGCTTCCCTATGATATATTCAAATCTGCTTGAAGCAGGCTACGATATGACCAAAGACTTAGTGCCGATATTCCCCTGCCAGCATTACCTTATGGGCGGCATAAACGTTGACAGCCACTCGCAAACTTCTATAGACGGTCTGTATGCCTGCGGAGAGTGCTCGCATACGGGCGTTCACGGCAATAACAGGCTCGCTTCAAATTCTCTGCTTGAAGCGCTGGTGTTCTCTCGCAGAGCGGCTATGCAGATAAACGGCAGAAGATTTTCTAATTCTTTCGATCCGCAGGACTGCTTTACCCACGACCTTAACGCGCCGCATATCCCGAAAGGTCTGCGTACCGAGATTCGCGCCATTATGCAGAAAGCTTACTTTGTAATGCCCAACGTAAACGCCATTTTTGAGGGATATGAAAGAGTAAAAGAGATAAAAGAGTTTTTAGATAAGGGCAATTTCAAGGTCGATAAAGACTACGTTGAGGCAAGGAGCCTTGCAACGGTGGCGTTCATAATTTTGAAAGAAACAAAGGCTATAGCCAGCGAAAACGCCGAGATAACGCGCAATAATGTCAGGTAAGAGAAAATTTTATTACCTCGCCCTGTTCATAATATCCATGTCGTGGTATATACTGTGGGCTTTTGTAATAGAAGCACGGTTTTACGGTCAGTGGCCTGCCTATGCCCTGGCAGGGTATCTTTCTTGTTTTCTTGAAGTAGGAATAGAGAAGTTTTTCTATGTAAGAACATATAGGAGCGACGAGGTAATAAGCAAGTTCAGCACCGCGCTTTTCTCTGTAGCAATACCTGCCTATATAGCCGAGTGCTTTGGCAGCATAGCGCGCTTGAACGGCATGATCGACGACCGCACATTATGCTTTTGCTGCGTTACAGCGTGTACGCTGTGGATAAGGCTGGTATTCTGGGTAGTAGAAAAACTCATAGACAAACTTAAACGTAAATGATTTTTGGAGGTATGTTTTATGCGCCTTATGCAGTTCCAGATCGACGATATTATAAAGACCGCCCTTTTGGAAGATATAAATTATGTCGATGTTTCGACAGACTATCTTGTTGAAGAAAACAGCGTTTCAACCGCGCGCTATGTCGCCAAGGCAGACGGCGTTCTGTGCGGTGTAGATATCGCCGCAAGAGTGTTTGAGCTGCTTGACAGCGAAGCTGAAAGCGAGATATACATCCACGACGGCGAGAGCGTTAAAAAAGGCGATATCATAGCAAGGTTCACGGCAAAAACGCGCGCCCTGCTCAAAGGCGAAAGAACGGCTCTCAACATAATACAGCATATGTCGGGTATAGCTACCGCAACAAACAGGTGTGTAAAGCTCGTAGAGGGCACAAAGGCAAGTATAGCAGACACAAGAAAGACACTCCCGGGGCTGAGGGTGCTGCAAAAGTATGCGGTAACTGTAGGCGGCGGCAAGAACCACAGATATAACCTTTCCGATTGTGCCATGCTGAAAGATACCCATATAGATGCCTACGGCTCGATAACCGCGGCGGTAAACAAGCTGCGCGAAAGCGTGGGTCATACCACCAAGATAGAAGTTGAGGTAGGAAATTTAGAGCAGCTGAAAGAGGCTTTAGATCTTGATGTAGAGATAATAATGCTCGATAATATGAGCGTTGACGATATGAAAAAAGCCGTTGAAATAACAAACGGCAAGAGCCTGCTGGAGGCTTCGGGCAACGTTACCGAGGAGAATATAAAAGAGATAGCGCAAACGGGCGTTGACATAATCTCCCTCGGCGCGCTTACACATTCGGTAAAGGCTTTTGATATCTCGATGAAAATGGATAAGTAAGAGGTGCTTTTATGGCAAGCATAATGGACGGCGAAAGACAATTCCATATACAAACGCTGCCCGAGGAGGTCGGCAGGTATGTAATACTGCCCGGCGACCCCGGCAGAGTACCCAAGATAGCGCAGTATCTGCAAAACGCAAAGCATGTGGCGTGCAACCGCGAGTATAACGTGTATACCGGCACGCTTGACGGCGAAAAAGTCACCGTGTGCTCCACCGGCATAGGCGGTCCTTCGGCTGCAATAGCCGTTGAGGAGCTTATAAAATGCGGCGCTGATACATTTATACGCATAGGCACCAGCGGCGGCATGGATATAGAAGTTTCGGGCGGCGACCTTATAATTGCGTTAGCTTCCGTCAGGGGAGAGGGCACTTCGTATGAGTATCTTCCCAAAGATTACCCCTGCACCGCAAGTTTTGAGGTGGTAGAGGCTCTCAAACAGGCTGCCGAGAAAACATCTTCCGAAAAGATCGGCAACAGATATCATATAGGCGTAGTACACTCAAAAGACAGCTTTTACGGCGAGGTAGAGCCGCAGTCATCACCAATGTCTGCCGATATTACGCAGCGGTGGGACAGCTATCTTCGCTGCGGCTGCCTTACAAGCGAGATGGAAAGCTCGGCGGTGTTCGCGGTGTGTACCGCACATAAAAAGCGCAGAGGCGCGGTGTTCACAGCCCTATGGAACGTTGAACGCTCAAAACAGGGGCTTGAAGACAATATAACCTATGATTCTACAAGAGCGATAGAATGTGCAGTAGATGCTATAAAAATTCTGATACAGCAGGATAAAAAACGCTGATATGGGCAAAGAAGAATTTGCCAGAGCCTGTGAAAAGGTCATGGGCGGCGAGAGGGTAACGGGCGGCATTGGCACGCTGGGCGAAAAAACGCTCCATGCAGTGCTTAAAAACTATTATGAACCATACGGCGGCAATCAAGAGGTTAAAGTCGGCAGCTTTGTAGCAGATATAGTCGGCGAGAGGGGCATAATAGAGATACAGACCGCAAATTTCGGCAATCTTATAAAAAAGCTCGATGTGTTTTTGGAATACTGCGATGTAACGGTCGTTTACCCTATGGCGGCGGTAAAATATCTTCGCTGGCTCGACTTAGAAACAGGCGAGCTGTCGGATAGAAGAAAGTCGCCGCAAAAGCTCACTATGTATGACTGCGCAAGAGAGCTTTATGTAATACGCTACGCGCTGGATAATCCACGGTTTCATTTAAGGCTGTGCCTTTTAGAGCTTGAAGAGATACGCTTTTTAAACGGCAGGCGCAGCAGAAAGAACAAGAAAAAAGGCTCTACGCGGTGTGACAGGATACCAATATCGCTTGTAGACGAGATAGAGTTTGACAGCATAGACGACTATAGGCAGTTTATACCGCAGGGGCTGCAAGATGAGTTTACAAACAAAGATTTTGCCGCCCTTGCCCATACAGATACTGAAACTTCGCGCAGGATAATAAATATGCTGGTATACTTAGGCATAGCCGAAAATATCGGCAAAAAAGGCAACGCATTCGTTTACAGAATAAACAGGTAAGGAGACGTAAAATGAAAGTAAAGAAAAGAATTTTTTCATTTGTATCGCTGCTGACGGCGGTGGTAATAATTATCGCAATAATGCCAGTGCAGATGACCGCCGAGGCAATAACCTTTGATAACGACCTCGAGATACATTCCGAGGCGGTGTATATGATAAGCCTTGATACCGATGATGTAGTGTATTCCAAGAATTCCGATCAGCAAAGAGTGCCTGCATCGCTTACCAAAATAATGACCTGCCTTTTGGTCTTAGAGGCAAACAACGGCGATGAAGAAGTGCTGCGCTCAAAAACAGCTGTCGGCGGCTATGATGCTTTCAATGAACTTGAGGGCACGGGCTGCTCAAACGCAGATATAAAGCGCGGCGAGGAGGTTAATTATTATGACCTGCTGTGCGCGCTGATGGTGCCATCCGGCTGCGAGGCTGCAAATATTCTGGCTATAGATATGTGCGGAAGCATTGATGCCTTTGTTGAAAAAATGAACCTCAAAGCCGCCGAGATAGGCATGACAAACACGCACTATTCAAATGCCCACGGTCTTTTTGCCGAAAACAACTATACCACCTGCGAGGATATGGCGCTGCTGACAAAGTATGTTATGAATAAGTACGACCTGTTCATGAAGATATGTAATCAGGCTGAGTATGATATGTCGCCCACAAAAGAGCACCCCGACGGCACTCACCTTGTAACATCAAATAAAATGATAGTTGAGGGCTCGGACTATTATTACAGATTTGCAAAAGGCATAAAGACAGGTTTTCTTGATGCCGCAGGAAGATGCCTGGTTTCCACCGCTACGAGAAACGGCTATACCTATCTTATAGTGAGCATGGGCGCGCCTGCCGTAAACGAAGAGGGCGAAGATACCATGTATAACTGTATAGACCACGCCACGCTGTATGAGTGGGCTTTTGAAAACCTCGAATATGCTACCATTCTTGATAATGCCTCGGAAATGGGCGAAGTGCCCGTTGAATACGGCAAGGGCATTGACCACGTTACAGTAAAGCCGTCAATGTCGTATTCTCAGCTGTGGCCTAAAAATGTAGATAAATCGCAGATAAAGCAGAAGATAACTCTTAACCAGAGCGTTGTTGCACCCGTTACCGTAGGTCAGCCGCTCGGCTCTATAGAGCTTACTTATGACGGTCAGACTGTGGCTAAGATAGACCTCGTTTCAACGGCAGATGTCGAGCGCGATGAAATAAAATCTGACGTAAAAGTCGCAACATCATTCAAGGATTCGGCAACGATAAAGATCGCGATCATCGTCTCGGTGGGAGCAGTGCTTTTGTATGTGCTGATATTTGCCGCCATTATGGTGCTGAGAAGAAACCGCCGCCGCAACCGTTATTATGATGACGATGATGACGATTACGATGATGAAGATGATTATGACGACGACGATTACGACGATTATGACGGAGACGAATAAATTTCCTGCATTTTTGTGTTGCAATTGCGCGGAAAATGTGTTATAATATAAGAATGTTATGATGAAAGGTAGATAGATTTGCATAAGGTAACCGTTATAACGGGTCATTACGGCAGCGGTAAATCGAACATCTCGGCGAATCTTGCGCTTGAGGGCGCTCAGAAAGGCGAGAACGTTACGGTAGTTGACCTTGATATAGTGAACCCGTATTTCAGAACTGCCGACCTTAAAGATCTCTTCGGCGAAAAGGGGATAGAACTTATAGCGCCCTCTTATGCAAATACCAACTTAGATATTCCTGCGCTCAATTTTGACCTCGGGCTTATCGCCGCAAAAGATGATGTTCACCTTATTGTAGATGTCGGCGGCGACGATGACGGCGCTGTCGCTCTGGGCAGATTTGCTCAGCAGCTGAAAGACTGCGGCGACCTTGAAATGCTGTATGTTGTCAACAGATATAGATATATGACAAGAGAACCCTATGAAGCACAGGAACTTATGTATAAAATAGAAAACGCCTCGCACCTGAAGCATACGGGTATCATAAACAATTCAAACCTCGGCGAGGAGACCACTAAAGAAGTAGTTGAAAGCTCGCTTGAATATGCAAAAGAGCTGTCACAAAAGGCAGGGCTGCCCGTGGTGTTCAATACCGCGCCGGAGTATCTTCATCTTGAAGATAAGCGTTTTAAAAATGTAGAAGTCCTGATAAAGCCTATATGGGCAAAAGATATTTAGCTTACAACAGCTTATTGCTGCTTGAATAAAACTGATGGGAGTGTGTTTAATGGCAAAGATGACTGTAAGAGCCGAGCGCTGTAAAGGCTGTGGACTCTGCGCGAATGCCTGCCCTAAGAAGATCATTGAGATCAACAAGGAAAAGCGTAACAAGGCAGGCTATTTTACCGCCGAATGTATCGACGAGAGCGCCTGCGTGGGCTGCGCTATGTGCGCCATGATGTGCCCCGACTGCTGTATAACAGTTGAAAAGTAAGACGTAAAACAGTACCGAAAGGAGTTAAGAACTTTGGAAAAGAATTTGATGAAAGGTAACGAAGCGCTTGCAGAGGCAGCAATGCGTGCAGGCTGTAAATGTTTCTTCGGTTACCCCATAACACCTCAGACGGAGCTTGCCGCATATATGGCAAAGAATATGCAAAAAAACGGCGGCGTGTTCTTGCAGGCGGAGTCTGAGATAGCCGCTATCAATATGGTGCTGGGTGCGGCTTCAACAGGCGTAAGAGCAATGACCTCTTCCTCTTCGCCGGGAATTTCACTTAAAAGCGAGGGTATCTCTTACATAGCAGGTTCAGACCTGCCCTGCGTTATAATCAACGTTGAAAGAGGCGGTCCGGGTCTGGGCGGCATACAGCCCTCACAGGCTGACTACTGGCAGGCTACAAAGGGTCTGGGACACGGAGATTTCCACCTGCTCGTTTTCGCGCCTGCTTCCGTTCAGGAAATGGTCGATATGGTAGTAAAGGCTTTCAATAAGGCTGATGAATACCGTATGCCTGCAATGATACTGGCAGACGGTTTGCTAGGTCAGATGATGGAACCCGTTTCATTCCCCGAGATAGCTGTCGAAATGCCCGATAAGTCAAGCTGGGCAGCTGACGGTCATAAGAACAAGAGAGCACACCACATTATCAACTCTTTGTATCTTACCCCCGAGGAGCTTGAAAAGACCGTTGTTGACAGATATGCCAAGTATGATATCATCAAGGATAAAGAGACCGATGCAGAGCTTTATCTTACCGATGATGCGGATATCGTGGTCTGTGCTTTCGGCGCTACCGCAAGAGTTGTAAAGAGCGCAGTAAACGAGGCAAGAGAGCAGGGTATAAAGGTCGGTATGTTCAGACCCAAGACTCTGTGGCCGTTCCCCGAAAAGGAAGTGCAGAAAGCCTGCGCAAACGCATCAAAAGTGCTTTCTGTAGAAATGTCTATGGGTCAGATGATAGACGATATAAAGCTGGCGCTCAGTTGTGCCAAGCCCGTTGAGTTCTTCGGAAGAACAGGCGGCGTTATACCCACGCCTGCCGAGGTGCTCGAAAAGATCAAAGCAATGGGAGGTAATAACTAATGGCAGTCGTATTTGAAAGACCTAAGGCTCTGTGCGACGTTCCGCTGCATTACTGCCCCGGCTGTACTCACGGCATCGTGCATAGACTGGTAGCAGAGGTCATTGACGAAATGGGTATCGAGGGAGATACCGTCGGCATATGCCCCGTTGGCTGCTCGGTAATGGCTTATAACTATTTTAACTGCGATATGATAGAAGCTCCTCACGGAAGAGCCCCCGCAGTTGCAACAGGCGTTAAGAGAACCAACCCCGATAAGTTTGTGTTTACATATCAGGGCGACGGCGACCTTGCCGCAATAGGTACTGCCGAAACAGTGCACGCCGCTACAAGAGGCGAGAATATTGTTGTTATCTTTATAAATAATACTATATACGGCATGACAGGCGGTCAGATGGCGCCTACCACCATACCCGGTCAGGTAACGCAGACTACCCCGTATGGTCGTGATCCGCAGCTTGCAGGCTACCCCGTAAGAGTATCGGAAATGCTCGCAACGCTTACCGGCACAGCCCTTGCACAGAGAGTCGCAGTAGACAGCGTTCCCCATATCAGAGAGGCTAAGAACGCTATCAGAAAAGCATTTGAGAACCAGCGCGATAAGAAAGGCTTCTCACTCGTTGAAGTGCTTTCTACCTGCCCTACAAACTGGGGTCTTACTCCTCTTAAAGCCCTTGAAAGACTCAGAGAGGAAATGATTCCCTACTATCCTCTGGGCGTATATAAAGATATAACAGCAGAGGAGGGCAACAAGTAATGAACTATAATATTTTGCTTGCAGGCTTCGGCGGACAGGGCGTGCTTTTCGCAGGAAAACTCCTCGCATACTGTGCGCTTATGGAGAATAAGGAAGTATCCTGGCTGCCGTCATACGGACCTGAGATGAGAGGCGGTACCTGTAACTGCTCGGTATGTATCTCAGACGAGCCTATAGGTTCTCCGCTGGTAACAGAGCCTAACGTTTTTGTGGCTCTCAATCAGCCGTCGTTCGATAAATTCATCGGCAAAGTAAAAGCAGACGGTAAAGCTTTCGTGGATTCCACCCTTGTAGAAAGCGTTTCCGACAGAAAGGATATCGACTGCTACTATGTTCAGGCTACTCAGCTTGAGACCGAAAATGAACTCCCCAAGGGAGCGAATATAATATTGCTCGGCAAGGTGCTCGAAGCAACAGGTATGTTCAGCGATGAGACCGTCCGCAAGGCGCTTGAAAAAATAGTGCCTGCATCAAAGGGCTGGCTTATCGAAAACAATCTGAAAGCTATCGGTATCGGCAGGGCACAGTGACCACCGCAGTAAACTAAGCATTTATTTCACAAGGCTGCTATACATATCAATTTATGTACGGCAGCCTTTTTTTATCTTATATCTTACAGCTGAAGTGTGCGCTATATCAAAAAAAGTAAGGTGATATTATGAAATTGATGTTTGTGGGAGATGTCGTTGGTCAGCACGGCTGCGATTTTCTTGAAAAGCATATTTACAATTTGAGGAAGGAGTACGGTGTAGATATTGTCGTCGTCAACGGTGAAAATTCCGCAAACGGCAACGGTATCACCAAGCCTTCTATGATGCAGCTTTTTGGTATGAGCGTTGACGTTATAACAACGGGCAACCATTGCTTTAAAAGGCGCGAGTGTATCGAAATGTACGATATAAACGAAACGCTGTTGAGACCTGCAAATTACCCCGACGGCGTTGTGGGTCACGGCGTAACAGTGCTCGATAAGGGCAGCTGCAAAATAGCTGTCGTAAATCTGCAAGGCGTTGTATATATGGATGCGCTCGATAATCCTTTCACTTGTATAGACAGCATTCTTGAAAAGCTTGATACTCCGAATATTTTTATAGATTTCCACGCCGAGGCGACTTCAGAGAAAAAAGCTATGGGTCAGTATCTCGCAGGGAAAGTTACAGCAGTCTTCGGTACGCATACCCATGTGCAGACCGCCGATGAGACTATACTTTCAGACCATACCGCGTATATTACAGATACCGGTATGACTGGCGCGGAGCTTTCAGTCCTCGGGGTAGAGAGCAGTATAGCAATAAATAAACAAAGACTGCATTTTCCCGTGAGATTTACCGAAAGCCATAACCCGTGCTTTATAAATGCAGTCGTAGTGGAATTTGACGAGAAACTAGGCAAAGCTAACAAAATTGAGCGAATAATTTGGCGGTAATTAACAAAGTTATCGCCAACACCTTGAAAATTTTCTGCCGATAGTATATTATAATATAAACGGGAGCTATACCGGGAGAGCGAACGTAATCGACAAAGGATTGGAGGTCTATATGGATATACTGAAAGTGTCAGCCCGTTCCGTTCCGAATTCGGTCGCTGGCGCGATCACCGGAGTGATAAAGGAACAAAATGAAGTAGAGGTGCAGGCGGTCGGAGCCGGAGCCGCCAATCAAGCGATCAAAGCGGTAGCGATCGCACGTGGTTACTTAGCGCCTATGGGTATCGATATGGTTTGTATTCCGGCATTCACCGTTGTTGAGATCAACGGAATGGAGCGTACCGCGATAAGGCTTATATGCCAGCAGAGATGATATAAACATCATAACAACTAACTTAAAATGTCTATGCCGATGCGATTCTTTCGTGTCGGCATTTTTAATTTTTCTTTGGCATATAAATAAAACAGCCAAGGGGTTTTCCCCTCGGCCGCCTTTTGCAGATGTGACAATTACTTGGAAGTGAGAACGCTCTGGAACTGTATCAGTCTGTTGAGGCACTTCTCGCAAAGAGCCTTGCCGCTGAATTCCATCGTGTCTTCCTTGCCGCCGCAGAAAACGCAGGTCCTCTGAAGCTTGCGAAGAATGATCTTGTCGTCCTCGGTATAGATCTCAAGAGCGTCGTTCGTGTTGATTTCAAAAGAATTACGAAGCTCCTTCGGCAGAACTATTCTGCCAAGACCGTCTATCTGTCTTGTTATGCCTGTTGCTTTCATGGTGTGAACCTCCTGTTACAATAAAAATCTACAATATCATTTTACCTTACATAACAATAAATGTCAATAGTGCGAAATGATTTTTGTCGAATTATATAAAAAATCAACCCTGCATTTGTCGTAAATATCTATATTAAGCTGCTAAATGGCATATGAATTATAGATTTTCATGGAAATTTGGGCTAATGGCACGAAAAAGGAGAGATAAACATAAAGTATTTTCTGTTTTTGTCGGCAGTATTGTCACTGATTTTTTCCGCGGTAAACGGTTCTTCTGAGCAGCTTTCAAATACCGTTTTGTCCGCCTGTGAAGATGCCGTTCAGCTTACATTTACTCTGCTTGGCACAATGGCGTTCTGGGGCGGCATAATGAGAGTGGCAGAAAAAAGCGGTCTGGTCAGAAAAATATCCGTCCTGTTCAGACCGTTTCTGAAAGTGCTGTTCAAAGGCATAAACGAAAGCGGCGAGGCGTTCTCTGCAATAGTTATGAACATTACCGCCAACCTAATGGGGCTGGGCAACGCCGCCACACCTCTTGGCATAAAAGCTATGAAAGCTCTGGCAGAAGAAGAACATTCAAACGGCAAAGCCACAGGCAATATGATAATGCTCGTCGTGATAAATACCGCATCTTTGCAGCTTTTGCCTACAACCGTTGCAACACTGCGCCTGTCGCACGGCAGCAGCGCACCGCTCGATGTTTTGCCTGCAATACTGTTCTCGGCTGCCTGCGCGCTAACCGTCGGCGTAACTTTAACTCTTTTAATAAACGGCATCTCCAAACGAAAGGGCAGGGGATAAAGTGAAGATCACATCGTTTGTTATCCCCACTGTCATCGCCGTTGTCTTTGCGTATGGCATATATAAAAAGGTCGATATCTTTGAAGAATTTCTCAGCGGCGCGGCAGAGAATATAAAAGTCGCTTTTGATATCCTGCCTGCCCTTATAATACTGATGACCTGCATAGGTATGCTCAATACCTCGGGCGTTGTCACCTTTTTTACAAATATCATCTCGCCCGTTGCCAAAGTTCTCGGCTTTCCGCCCCAGTGCCTGCCGCTCACACTTTTGCGGCCGCTTTCGGGCAGCGGCGCTCTGGCAGTGTATGAGAACATCATCACGCAGTACCACCCCGACAGTTTTATAGGCAGGGTCGCAAGCGTTATAATGGGCAGCACAGAAACTACGTTTTATACCGTCGCGGTGTACTATGGCGCGGCAAAGGTGAAAAATATCCGCCATACGCTGCTGTGCGCCATAGCCGCCGATGTTACGGGATTTGTCGTTTCATGCGCCGCAGTCAGGCTTTTTATGTAAGAAAATACCGTCCTGCCTCAAAACAGAACGGTATATTTTTGTACTATTATCTATTCACCGCACCAAGGCGTAAGCTCCAGCCTGATGAAATACCCCTGGTCGTGCTTGCATACGGGGCATATCGGCGGCGCTTGCGTGCCCTCGATAACATTTCCGCAGTTAAGGCACATCCACTTTGTTTGCGTATCTGAAACAAACAGCTTTCCCTGCTCGATAAGCTCGGCAAAGTATTCAAAACGCTGCGCGTGCGTTTTTTCTATCTTCGCAATGTTCTCAAAATCCTGCGCTATCATGCCAAAGCCCTCTTCACGCGCTATCTTGCCGAACGATGCATACACAATGTCGTGCTCCTCGTTCTCATTGTGCGCTGCCATTCTCAAAAGTTTGGCAGCTTCGTTTGAGATGTCCACAGGGTAGCCGCCGTCAACGTGAATGTTGTCGCCTGCGCTGGGCTGCAAATGCCCGTAGAAAATTTCCGCGTGTTCGCGCTCCTGATTTGCGGTAAACTTAAACAGCGCGCTGACAACATACATCTTTTGTTTCAGCTGCGATGCGGCAAAGTCGTATCTCGTCCTCGCCTGGCATTCCCCTGCAAACGCCCTCATAAGGTTCTCTCTTGTCTGACTTTCTTTGAATACAGTGTTCATATCCTTTTCCTTTCTGTGTTTATTGTGCCAGCACTCCGCCGTCGCTTTCAAACAACATCAGAATCTGCGCTTCTTCGCCCGTCATGCAGTCGATATAGACCAGCACGTGCCTGCCCTCGTCATTAAGACAGGTAAACTCATAGCAGTAGCATTCTTTCGTGTTGTCCAGCGGAATATTGCACTCTCTTACGTTTTTGACTTCCAGATGTTTCGATACATTGCCAGCCGCTTCTTCGCTGGTTATCTTAGGTTTGTCAAATGTCCTGTCTTGATGATTTACCAGAAAACCGCGCGCATCAAAGCCCAGTATCTCGCCATTGTCCATAGCCACTTTTATCTTTATAAGATCGGTGTAGCACAGCACGTTTCCGTCACGGTATGCGTAGTTTACAGTGCATACGTTGCCCAGCGTTTCATAGTATGTCACCTGCATATTTTCAACGCCCAGCTGCTCTGAATACTTGTCCGCGTGCGAGATAGCCTTTTTGGCATCTATAACCGTCTTTTCTGGTGTACGCGACTTTAGCATATACGATATATAGCCGCCGCTTTTCGTTACCGCCACACTGCCCGTTTCGGTGTTGTAAACGTATGAAGGCATATTGCCGGCCTCGCCCTCTGAAGCTGTAAGTTCATCCGGTTTTACAGCAAGAGCCTTGCAAGCCTTAGCCTGCGCGTAACCCTCCGAAACAGCATCGGCGTTTTCGGTCATAAGCGGCTTTCTTTGCAGAAGATGATCTGAGAACGGTCCGTCATAAATAAGTGTAGGGTAGCTTTCAAAACCGTCTTCAAAGTCCGCAAAACCGTCGGTAACGCTTATATCTCCCTCGTCAGCCGCAGAATTATCCAGCGAGTCTACCACATTTTCGGGCGAAAGCTCACCGCTGTTTATCATCTGCTCTATAGCCCACATATCTCCGCAAAGCTTCTGCGCATAGCCGCTGAGCTTTTTCAGCGTTTCATATTCTTCGTCAGTAAGCTTTTCACCGCCCGACGACTTGTCAGAAAGGTATGTCGCATAGTTTCCCACCTGCGATAAAAACTTGTAGGTGTTGCTGAGCTCCAGCTGTTCAACAGGCAATTGTGCCAAAGCGTTTTTCGCCGTCGAAGCCTCTGACAAAAGCTGTGCCGACAGTTTCGACTGCATAGCCGCGCTGCCTGCGCAAAGTTCTTTTGAAAGCGTTGTGTTTATGTTGTCCGCCGCAGCCGAAAGATCTTCCATAGCGCGCAGATACGAGCTTTCCAGAATAAGGTTGGCGTGCCTGTTCTCGCTCATAAGAACTACGTTGCGCACCAGAAGTATCACAAGCGCCGCTATCGTAAACACTATCAGGCGGATCTTTCCGCGTCTTGTCATTCGCATAATAACAGTATCTCCCCTCGGTTTTTTAATAGTTTTAGCCGAGTGAGAGCCGTTTATACATTTTCTGCCTTAAATTCTTGACATACGCACCCCATAATAGTATAATGTATTTTATACGAATAATTTTGTACACGCCGCAGTAATATTTTATATAAGCAATTTATATCTTTTGGGAGATACATAAATGAGTATTACAGAGCTTTTTATACTTGCAGTAGGTCTTTCAATGGACGCCTTTGCCGTCTCTATTTGCAAAGGTCTTTCAATGAAAAAACTAAGCCTTAAAAATATGTGTATAGTAGGGCTGTGGTTCGGCGGCTTTCAGGCGCTTATGCCAACGCTAGGTTACTTTCTCGGCTCTGCCTTTGCAGATGTCGTAAATTCCGTTTCGCACTGGATAGCCTTCGCACTGCTTGCGCTTATCGGCATAAATATGATACGCGAGGCTCTTTCAAAGGAGACCGACGATACCGACGGTTCGCTGTCTTTCAAGGTCATGCTCATAATGGCAATAGCCACCAGTATTGATGCCCTTGCGGTCGGCGTGGGCTTTGCCATGCTGGAGAGCGTGAATATCCCCATGGCGGTAACGTTCATAGGCGTAACAACGTTTGTGCTTTCTTCGGTGGGAGTAAAAGTCGGCAGCGTTTTCGGCGATAAATACCGCTCTCGCGCAGAGCTCTCAGGCGGCGTAATACTCATAGCTATCGGCATAAAGATAGTTCTGGAGCATTACGGCTTGTGGTTCTGATACTTAATGTTATAAAAAATGCGGATACTAAACTTTGTGGTATCCGCTGTTAGAGGTAAGAAGTTAGATGTTAGAAGTAAGAAACGGTTTTGTTGCATTTGAGCAAAGCCGTTTTTTTCTGCGTTTTAGAGTTAGAAGCAAGAGGCAAGAAGTTGTTATTTCAACTTTTGCGTGCTATTTTAGTTTTGCGTATTATTTGCGCTTACGCGCACCCTGCGGAGCTCACACATTGACCGCCACAAGTGTCGGTCAAGTGCAGAAGAACCCTCTGCGAGGCTTCTTCCATGTCTCCACAGTACGCAAAAGTTATAAGTCTTGTCAAGAAAGGGAAAGTTTTCGATCGACCCTTTTTCAAAAGGGTCGCAGGGGTACGGGGACAGAGTCCCCGAAACACAGCGTGCGCTCCGCAAGAGGTGAATTAAAAAACAGTCCAGTGGACTGTTTTTTAAGAGGAGAGGCTCTGCAAGAGAGAGCCTCTCCTTTGAGAAGGTCTAGTAATTTTTTCCTGCGCACGCAAGCGTGCGCAAAATCATTGTTGAAAATTTGCACATTTTACTTGTTATGAATTTTTCATATTGTATGGCGTTCCATAATGGAACGCGGAAAGGGAGCGTTGCGCTACAACAAGGGGAGGCTCAGCTATTAGAAGCAAGATAACGAGAAGCAAGAGGCAAGATATGCGTTTTGAAAAGTTTGTGCAAAACTATAAAAAGCAAATTCTTGCTTCTTGCCTCTATCTAAATCACAAAATGGCAAGCACGCGCAAACTTCGCAAAATCGTTTCTAACCTCTAACTTCTTACTTCTAACATCTAATAGCTGAGCGCACGTCGTGTTTGTGGGGCTCTGCCCCACGCCCCGCAAGCCTTTTGAAAAAGGCTTGACCGAAAACTTTTCCTTTCTTGACAGGACTTACAACTTGTGATATTAAACGCACTGTGCAAAAGAATTACGGTTTTCAGCGGTTCGCAGAACCGCGCCAAAATCGGCGACCCAATAAAAGTCGCCGAAGTAATTCTTTCAAGTGGCTTGGAGGCTAAAGCCGACAAGACACTGAGCTCCTGCAGGTTTGCGCGTAAGCGCAATTTAATTCATCTTATGCGTCAACTATCTCGCTGTGATATTCTTGAAGCGACTTTATATGGTCGGGCGACTGCTTTGTAACAGCCTTTATGCCCTCGATTGTAGCCTTTGCCGCCGCCATGGTCGTAACATAGAACACCCTGCTGCGAATAGCGCTCTTTCTGATGTAGCTGTCGTCCGCAGTGCCCTGCTTGTCGTCGGGCGTGTTGATGATTATATCCACCTGACCGTTCGAGATCATGTCAAGAATGTTCGGTCTGCCCTCTTGCAGCTTGTGAACGCTCTCGCACTCTATGCCGCATTTTTTGATAAAGTCGGCAGTTCCTTTGGTAGCAACTATCTTGAATCCGCAATCGCTGAAGCCTCTAGCCACCTGTTCAAGCTCGCCTTTGTCACGGTCGCTGACGCTTATCAGTACCGTGCCCGATGTCTTTATAGTCGTCTGCGTTGCCTCCTGTGCCTTGTAGTATGCCTCGCCGAAGTTTGATGAAATGCCTAGCACCTCGCCCGTTGAGCGCATCTCGGGGCCCAGTATCGGGTCAACTTCGGGGAACATATTGAACGGGAACACAGCCTCTTTTACGCCGTAATGCGAGAATTTCTTTTCCTTCAAAGAGGGGATAGGCGAGGGGCGGTGTGTAAATTCGCTCGTGATTATCTCTGTCGCCAGAGCTATCATCTGTATGCCGCAAACTTTTGATACCAGCGGCACAGTGCGCGATGCCCTCGGGTTTGCCTCCAGCACGAACACCTTGCCGTCCTCAATGGCGTACTGCATATTCATAAGTCCGCGAACGTTCATTTCTTTGGCTATCTTTTTGGTGTACTCTTTTATCACCTTTACATTTTCGTCGCTGATGTTGAGCGAGGGCAGTATGCAAGCAGAGTCGCCCGAGTGTATGCCCGCAAGCTCTATGTGCTCCATGACCGCAGGCACGAATACATTCTCCCCGTCGCTTATAGCGTCAGCTTCACACTCCGTTGCGTTGTGCAGAAAACGGTCTATCAGTATCGGCCTGTCAGGCGTAACACCTACCGCAGCCGCCATGTATACTTTCAGGCTTTCCGGCTCGTGAACAACTTCCATGCCTCTGCCGCCCAGAACATATGACGGTCTCACCATAACAGGGTAGCCTATCTTGTCGGCAATTTCAAGAGCCTCATCTACTGTAACAGCCATTCCCGACTCCGGCATAGGGATAGACAGCTTGTCCATCATCGCGCGGAACAGATCTCTGTCCTCCGCAAGGTCAATGGTCTCGGGTGTCGTGCCAAGAATGTTCACACCGTACTTTTTCAGATCCGCAGCAAGGTTCAGCGGTGTCTGTCCGCCAAACTGCGCAATAACGCCGACCGGCTTTTCTTTTTCGTAAATGCTCAGTACGTCCTCCAGAGTCAGCGGCTCAAAGTACAGCTTGTCCGAGGTGTCATAGTCTGTAGATACCGTCTCGGGGTTGCAGTTTATCATTATCGTCTCAAAACCAAGGCTTCTCAGAGAGTTTGCCGCGTGAACACAGCAATAGTCAAACTCAATGCCCTGACCTATCCTGTTCGGGCCGCTGCCGAGAATAAGTATCTTTGGCTTGCCCTGCGATACCTCCGAGGTATCTTCCGTGTTGTAGGTCGAGTAGTAGTAGCCTGCATCGGGCGTGCCGCTGACGTGTATCTTGTGCCACGCCTCGGTAATGCCGATAGCCTTACGCGCGTTTCTTATGTCCTCCTCGGGCACTTCCAGTATCTGCGAAAGATACTTGTCCGAGAAGCCGTCTTTCTTCGCCGCCGCAAGCACATCAGACTTAGGAACGCTGCCCTTGTTTGCGATAAGCGCGTTCTCCTCATCAACCAGCTCTTTCATCTGCTCTATAAAATACTTCTTTATCTTAGTAAGCTCCCAAAGTTCGTCAACAGTCGCGCCCTTGCGCAAAGCTTCATACATTATAAACTGTCTCTCGCTTGAAGGCTGATAAAGCATTTTTATAAGCTCGTCCTTGCTTTTGTCGGCAAAATCTTTTGCAAAGCCCAAGCCGTACCGACCTTTTTCCAAGCTCCTTATAGCCTTCTGGAAAGCCTCTTTGTAGGTCTTGCCTATAGACATTACCTCGCCGACAGCTCTCATCTGCGTGCCGAGCTTGTCCTGCGCGTTCTTGAATTTTTCAAACGCCCAGCGCGCAAATTTTATAACAACATAGTCGCCGTCGGGCTTGTAGTTAGCAAGATTTCCATACTTTCCGCAGGGTATGTCGGCAAGCGTAAGACCCGTAGCCAGCTTTGCCGAAACAAGCGCGATAGGAAAGCCCGTCGCCTTTGAAGCCAGCGCAGAGGAGCGTGAAGTCCTCGGGTTTATCTCTATAACTATTATCCTGCCCGTCTCGGGGTCGCGCGCAAACTGAACGTTCGTGCCGCCTATTACCTGTATTGCATCAACTATAGCATATGCCTGCCGCTGAAGCTCAGCCTGAACATCTTCGGGTATCGTCAGCATCGGCGCAGAGCAGAAACTGTCGCCCGTGTGTACGCCCAGAGGATCGATGTTTTCTATAAAGCAAACGGTTATCATGTTGCCGTCCTTGTCGCGGACAACTTCAAGTTCCAACTCTTCCCAGCCGAGAACGGATTCTTCGACCAGCACTTGACCTACCAAAGATGCCTGTAAGCCCCTCGCGCATACTGTTTTCAGCTCATCAACATTGTATACCAGACCGCCGCCAGTGCCGCCCATAGTGTATGCAGGGCGCAGAACAACAGGGTATCCCAGCTTATCAGCAATCGAGAGCGCCTCATCTACCGAGTATGCCACCTCACTGCGAGCCATGTCAATACCCAGCTTGTTCATCGTCTTTTTGAATTCTATCCTGTCTTCGCCGCGCTCAATAGCATCTATCTGTACGCCTATTACCTGCACGCCGTACTTTTTCAAAACGCCAAGCTTGTCCAGCTCAGAGCAAAGGTTAAGTCCGCTCTGACCGCCAAGGTTGGGCAAAAGCCAGTCGGGGCGCTCTTTCGCAATAATTTCTTCAAGACGCTTTGCATTCAGCGGCTCAATGTAGGTAACATCTGCAATGCCGGGGTCTGTCATGATAGTTGCGGGATTTGAGTTTACAAGCACTATCTTGTGACCCAGACTGCGCAGAGCCTTGCACGCCTGTGTGCCAGAGTAGTCGAACTCGCACGCCTGACCTATAATGATAGGTCCCGAGCCGATGATAAGCACTTTTTTCTGCGGTTGTTTTTCCATAAATATTCCTCCGTTGCTTCCGGCAGCCTGCGAACAGCCGGGCTTTTTTACCTTGTTTGGGCAAAATTTTTTGGCGATCTCAGGTCGCCAAATGTATAAGTTCATCCGACATTTGTATATCGTTATCCGATATATAATATTATCTTTATTATTATATCATACATTTTGTCGAATTGCAATAACAATATACTGAACTTTGTGTGAACGCCGATAAAAGCCGATAAAAAATGTTGAGAAGCCTTTGCGTAAAATGCTTGCATTTGTGGTGAATTTGTGTTATAATACATATGTATGTGTTCAAATTCCCGTGAGGAGGACAAGTGATGATATGAAAAAATTCTATATATCGCTGGCGGCGGTAATAGCAGCCGCTTTTGCAGTAATTTTTATAGGCAGCGCCCTTGAATGGTGGAGCGTTTCATCGCAGGCAGAGGGGCTTTTAGGTCTGCTGGCAATAGTGCCTGCCGCAGTGTGGATATTCTTCAAAGGCTTAAACCTTGTAAATGTGGGTATCTACCTTGCAGGAATAGACTATATACTTGTAAAGAAATTTTTGTCGCTTGGTATGTCTGTAGCGCTAATAGTGTGCGAGGCAGTTTTGCTTATCGTGTGGATAATAGTTAAAAACAGCAAGCAGGCAGCCGAAAAGGCAGAAAACAACGAAAATACAGAAACAGAAGATCAGGGTGGAACAAATGGCTAACAAAAAAACTTATGACAACGAAACGATAGTCGCTCTGGAGGGCGAGGACAGGGTAAGAAAACGTCCTGCCGTAATTTTCGGCTCAGACGGGCTTGAAGGCTGCGAACATTCTGTGTTCGAGATAGTCTCAAACTCTATCGACGAGGCGCGCGAGGGCTACGGCGACAGGATAAACGTAACCTACTATAACGATAACAGCATTGAAGTCGAGGACTTCGGCAGAGGCTGCCCTATGGACTATAATAAGGCGGCAGGCAGATATAACTGGGAGCTTGTTTACTGCGAGCTGTACGCAGGCGGCAAGTATAACAACAACGAAGGCGAGAATTACCAGTTTTCGCTGGGTCTTAACGGTCTTGGCGCGTGTGCAACGCAGTATTCTTCCGAATTTATGGACGTTACCGTAAACCGTGACGGCTGCCGCTATGATATGCACTTTGAAAAAGGCAAGCCCGTAGGCAAGCTTAAAAAAGAGGAAACGGGCTCTAAAAAAACGGGCACTAAGCACCGCTGGAAGCCCGACCTCGATGTTTTTACAGATATAGCTATTCCCAAAGAATACTTTGAAGAAATGCTCAAACGTCAGGCGGTCGTAAATCCTCGTGTGAAGTTCGTTTTCCGCTATCAGAAAGAAAACGGCAGTTTTGAAGAGCAGATATTTCTCTACGAAAACGGCATAACCGACTATGTAAAAGAAATAGCAGGCGACAGCGCGCTGACTTCTATCTACAGCTGCGATGCCCAAAGGGTCGGCAGAGACAGAGCCGATATGGACGACTATAAGGTAAAGCTAAGTGTCGCGTTTACCTTTTCAAACAAGGTAAAAATGTGCGAATACTACCATAATTCAAGCTTTCTTGAACATGGCGGCGCACCTGCCGATGCAGTAAAAAACGCTTTTCGCTACCAGATAGACAACTATCTCAAACAAAACGGCAAATATCTTAAAAACGAAGCACCTATAAAGTTTGTTGATATTGAAGACTGCCTTGTGCTCGTTTCAAGCTCTTTTTCAACGATGACTTCATACGCCAACCAGACCAAGAAAGCTGTCACCAACAAGTTTATTCAAGAGTGCATGACAGACTTTCTCAAACATCAACTTGAAGTATACTTTATAGAAAACCCCGACGAAGCAGTAAAGATAGCCGAGCAGGTGATAATTAACAAGCGCAGCCGTGAAAGAGCTGATACCGCAAGGCAGAATATAAAAAACACCCTCTCAAAGCAGATAGACCTTTCAAACATGGTTCAGAAGTTTGTTGACTGCCGCTCGAAAGACGTCTCGCAAAGAGAGCTTTATATAGTTGAGGGCGACTCGGCGCTGGGCTCTGTAAAAATGGCAAGAAACGCGGAATTTCAGGCGGTAATGCCTGTAAGGGGCAAGATACTCAACTGCCTTAAAGTAGATTACGACAGAATATTCAAGAGCGATATAATAACCGATCTGCTGAAAGTTCTGGGCTGTGGCGTTGAGGTAAAATCAAAGTCCAACAAAGAGCTATCCAGCTTCTCGCTTGATAACCTGCGATGGAACAAGATAATAATCTGTACCGATGCCGATGTTGACGGCTTTCAGATACGCACGCTGATACTTACCATGCTTTACAGGCTGACCCCGACACTTATCGAAAAAGGGTATGTTTATATAGCAGAATCTCCGCTTTATGAGATAACCACAAAAGAGCAGACCTATTTTGCATATGACGACAGGGAAAAGGCTGAGATAATGCAGATAATAGGCGATGAGAAGTATACTATACAGCGCTCGAAAGGTCTTGGCGAGAACGAACCGGAGATGATGGCTCTCACCACGATGGATCCTGCAACGCGCCGGCTGATACAGATAGTTCCGGATGAAGCTGATTTTACAGAGTATATGTTCGATATGCTGCTGGGCGACAACTTGCAGGGCAGAAAAGATTTCATAGCTATCAACGGCAAAGACTACCTTGAAATGGCTGATATATCATAACGATCGAAAGGCAGAAAACATAAATGGCAAGAAAGAAAAAACAGCCCGAAAAAGAGACCGCAGTACCCAAGATAAGCGGCTATATAAAGGGCGCAGGACAGATAGTAGAGGAGCGCATACCGGTAACGCTTGAAAAGAACTATATGCCGTATGCCGTCAGCGTGAACGTTTCGCGCTCATTCCCCGAGATAGACGGCTTCAAGCCCTCGCACAGAAAGCTGCTTTATACCATGTATAAAATGGGGCTTTTGCAGGGCGCAAGAATAAAGTCTGCAAACGCGGTCGGCAGAACAATGCAGCTCAACCCCCACGGCGATGCGTCTATTTATGAAACAATGGTGCGTCTCGCACGCGGCAACGAAACGCTGCTGCACCCTTATGTGGATTCAAAGGGCAACTTCGGCAAAGCGTATTCGCGTGATATGGCGTATGCAGCCTCCCGTTATACAGAGGTAAAGCTTGAGCCCATATGCGCCGAGCTTTTTAAAGATATCGACAAAAACACAGTCGATTTCGTTCCCAACTATGACAACACTATGGAAGAGCCGACACTCTTTCCTGCAACGTTCCCGTCTATACTTGTAAATGCAAATGTAGGCATAGGCGTGGCAATGGCATCGCAGGTGTGCTCTTTCAACCTCGCCGAGGTGTGCGAAACTACCATAGCTCTTATGCGAGACCCAAACCATAACGCGCTTGAAACTCTCAAAGGCCCAGACTTTGCAGGCGGCGCCTATATGATATACGACGAGAGCGAGCTCGATAACATCTATAAAACGGGCAGGGGATCACTGAAATTCAGAGCAAAGTATTCTTACGATAAATCTGCAAATTGTATAGATGTTACGCAGATACCCCCGACCACAACCATTGAAGTTATCATAGAAAAAATTGCCGCGCTGGTAAAGGCAGGCAAGATAAAAGAAATATCGTATATCCGCGACGAAACAGACCTGAAGGGCTTGCATATAGCAATAGATCTGAAACGCGGCACCGACCCCGAAAAGCTTATGCAAAAGCTGTTCAGAATGACACCGCTCCAGGATACCTATGCCTGCAATTTCAATATTCTTGTAGACGGCTACCCCAAGGTAATGGGCGTTTATGAGATAATCAGAGAATGGGTCAAATTCCGTATGGGCTGCGTAAAGCGCAGAACGCAGTATGATCTTGATAAAAAGAAAGATAAGCTGCACCTGCTGCAAGGCCTTGAAAAGATACTTCTCGATATTGATAAAGCGGTAAAAATAGTCCGCAATACCGAGAATGAGGCAGATGTTGTTCCCAACCTTATGGTAGGCTTCGGTATAGATAAGATCCAGGCTGAGTATGTTGCAGAAATAAAGCTGCGCCATCTCAACCGCGAGTATATACTGAACCGTACAAAAGATATACAAGACCTGCTTGATGAAATATCAGACCTTGAAGATATTCTCGGCAGCGACAGACGAGTAAAAAACGTAATTATTTCAGAGCTCAAAGACGTTGCTGCAAAGTACGGTCAGGAGCGCAGAACGCAGTTTATATATTCTGTTGAAGAAGATGCGGAAGAAGAAGTCGACGATACCCCCGACTATCAGTGCAGGATATTTGTAACAAAGAGCGGCTATTTCAAGAAGATAACACCGCAGTCGCTTAGAATGAGCGGCGCGCATAAGCTCAAAGAGGGCGACGAAATGCTCTCAGAGTTTGATTCTACAAACAAGACAGAGCTTTTGTTCTTTACCGATAAAGCAACGGTGTATAAGTCAAGGGCTTCTCAGTTTGATGATACAAAGGCAAGCGCTCTGGGTGACTATGTTCCTGCAAAACTCGGCTTTGATGACGGCGAGAGCTTCTTTGCGCTCGTGCCGACTACCGACTATAAAGGTTATCTGCTGTTCGTGTTTGAAAACGGCAAGGTCGCTAAAGTGCCGCTCAGCGCTTACGAGACCAAGACCAACCGCAAAAAGCTGACCAACGCGTATTCCGATAAGTCAAAACTGATAGCGCTTGTGTATGTAGAGGAAAACGGCTATCTGCTTATGCGCAGCACAAATGGCAGAATGATGATCTTCGATACCGCGCTGATGCTGCCTAAGTCTTCGCGCAGTACCATAGGCGTTGCCGCAATGACACTCAAAGCAAAAGCTACGGTCGAAAAAGCCTATGCGGTAGACAGCAAAACAGCCGAAAAGTATTCAAAATTTGTAGTAAAGAGCATACCTGCCGCAGGTCCGTTCGCAAAAGATATAGAAGACCCCGACCAGATATCCATGTTCGGCGACAGCGAGTAAAATCAAAGCAGTCTGTAAAAGCAGGCTGCTTTTTGTTTTTAGAAGAATATTGACATTTGTTGTAGATTTATGATATAATTTATACAAAGCATACGGAGGTGTTTTTATGCGGTATAAAACCAGTGGCGACATAAGTCCGCAGGGATTACCCAAAGTTTATGTAACGGGTCATAGTGCAGGATTTGATACGTATTTAAAGGAAATAACCAAAGACCTGCTGAAATTCAGCAACTGCGCCGTATTTTATGATTCCGATCCCGAGCCCGAGCATCCTGAGAACATGGAAACCTTTTTCGACGATCTGGAGTCCATGCAGCTGGTCGTGCTTGTTGTGACCGCAGATTTTGTCGAGCAGGATACCTTTGCGTTTTCTCATGTGTTTAAATTTGCGCAGAAACATGGTATACCCGTTCTGCCTATACAGGAAGGCATCGGCATTGAAGAGGCGTTTAACGCAAAATGCGGCGATCTGCAAATGCTGAACCCACATTCTCAGGACATAACAGAGATAAGCTATGAGGAAAAGCTGAAAAAGTTCCTTGATTCTAAGCTTATCGGCGATGAAATGATCCAAAAAATTCGCGAGGCTTTTGATGCCTATGTGTTTCTCAGCTACCGCAAAAAAGACAGAAAATATGCACAGAAACTTATGCGGCTGATACACAGCAGCGATTTTTGCCGCGATATCGCCATATGGTATGATGAATTTCTTGTTCCCGGCGAGAATTTCAACAAGGCAATAGAAGAAGCTATGAAAAAGAGCGAGCTCTTTGCTCTTGCCGTGACACCGCACCTGCTTGAAGAGGGCAACTATGTCATGACAACGGAATATCCGGCGGCAAACGCCAAAGACCCCCTCACACGGGAACCTGCCATGAAGGTGATGCCGGTAGAGCTTGTAGAGACCGATAAACAAGCTTTGCAGGAGAAGTATGAAGATATACCGTCGCCCATTTCAGCAAATGACCCTGAGCGCATTTCCGAAACTATCAGACAGGCGCTCGGGCTTGAAAGCACAGAAAATAACGACCCACAGCACCTGCTTTTTATAGGGCTTGCCTACCTTTCGGGAATAGATGTTGAGGTAGACCGTGAACGTGCCGTGAAGATGATAACCGAGGCAGCAGAGCAAGACCTGCCCGAAGCTGTGGATAAGCTTGTAAGTATGTACCATGACGGCGACGGCGTTAAGCGCAGCTGCCAAACGGCAATACAATGGCAGAAACGCCTGGTGGAATTGAGGGAAAAGCAGTACAGGCAAACAGGAGAAGAAAGCGATGCCAGGCAGTGGATGGAAGATTATTATCTGTTAATACGATATACGATAGAAATCAGATACTATAGGGAAGCGCTGGAAATATGTAAAAACATACTTGTTGATATAGAGAAAATCGAGCAATTATTCTACGCTTCTTGGGGCTTAGCCCATCTTAAAAGAATATGGAGAACAATTAGTTTTATATATGAAATGCTGGAAAGTTCCTGGATAAAAAATGTATACAACAAAGAAGATATTGCAATTGCTGAAAAAAGAGCAGCACAAAGTGATACTTTTGAGGCGCGGAGAGATCTTATCTGGTCGTATATAAAGATTGGTGATTCCAAAGCAAATAAAGAACGTGCTGCTGCAAAAGAATGGTATGAAAAAGCGCTTGTCCTTATTGAAAAATATGCAGCACAAAGTGATGATGTAGAGATGCAGATAAAACTATCTGCCATTTACAGGAGGCTTATTTACAATTGTGAAATGCAAAGTGATCTGACTGGTGCAAAAACATTTTTTAAAAAAAGAATTGCTATTGTTGAGAAACTGGCAGTACAAAGTGATGCTGTTGCTGCACAAAGATACTTATTTGATTCTTATATTGGATTTGGCGAATTTTGTGAATCAAAGGGCGATTTTATCGCTGCAAAGGAATACTACGAAAAATCAGTTGCCATTTTAGAAAAAATAGCGGAACAAACCAAGTCTATTCAGGCACAGAGATATCTTTCCGGATTTTATCAATATATCGGATCCTTCTATTTGTCTCAAGAAGAAATTGCCGATGCAACAAAATGGTACAAAAAAGCACTTGAAAACAGAGAAAGGCTGGCAGCACAGAGCAGTGATATTGCGGTGCAGATGGAACTTGCTGACTTTTATAGACAAATTGCTAATAAATATAAACGACAACACAATTTTGCCGAAGAACAGAAGTGGTGTGAAAAAAGGCTTGTTATTGCTGAAAAAATGGCAATTCAGAGTGATTCTTTAGAGGTTATGGAATGTCTTTCTTCTTCTTATCTCATTCTTAGTAGTATCTATGTGAAACAGAGAGATCTAGCCCGTGCAAAAGTATTGTGTGAAAATAATCTTGCTATTGCAGAAAAAATAGCATCTCAACTTGATTCTTCCCGTGCACAGCGAGATGTTGCTTTTTCTTGCAGTCGTCTTGCCGATATCTGTAAAGCGCAGGGCGATCTTGCAGACGCAGAAGAATATTATGCAACAGCACGTGAGATCAAAGAAAAACTTGAAGCAAAGAAGTGATCCTGTCAGGCGCAGTGTAACAGCAAAAACACCGGCACGTTTTAAGTGTCGGTGTTTGGATTTGTGCGTTATTTGCGCTCTTCCTTGTAGCTCAGCCGCGACCATAAAATTATTATCACTTGCCCTATCGCGCCGAAAATAAATATCTTCCATACGTTGTGCCCCACGGCAAGCAGGTGTACATATACCGCCCCCAGCAGCGACCACACCAGCAGCGATACTATCAGAAAATTTCGCCGAGAGCTAAACCATGCCGAGTTGAATACCAGCCATACTATCATTGAAGCAGGCACTGCGTATATAAAGCTTATCCACGAGGGCAGAGAGCCCTTTGAAACGGTGTCTATTATAAAATATACGAACGCCGCCACGAACCATACCAGCATAACGCCCATGCCTGCAATAAAACCGTGATTGCGCTTTTTCTGTTCCGGGGGCAGGGTAGTGGGCTTCGGCGGAGATGAGTGCTCCGACTGTACCAGATAGTCCAGCGTAACGCCGAAAATATCAGCGAGTTCTTTCAGCACAATAACATCGGGTATCGACTCTCCGCGCTCCCATTTCGATATAGCCTTGTCAGAGTAGTGCAGCTTTTCCGAAAGCTCCAGCTGCGTCATACCCATGCCCTGCCGCAAAACGCTTATGTTCTTGGCGATAATAGGTTTAAGGTCTTTCATCGCTTGATCCTTTCATATTATTTTACTATAACGATTATACCACATCGCAAAAGTTAAATCAAGAGAAAAGCGGTAATTTTCACAATAAATTCTCACGCCGCCGAGGCAGGTTGACAAAACACGATTTTTGTGCTATTATAAATTCACTATATAATTTTAAGGAGAATTTTTATGTCATACCCAAAGCCGCTTTCACAGAAAAATATAGACAAGCTTCTTTCAGCATGGGATAAGCATACCGCAGATGTGCTGCATAAATACTATGAAGCTTTTGCATCGCTCTATGGCATTGTAATGCTTGATGATGCGTGGAAGGTCTTCAAAAAGTTTGAGCCCAAAATACATAAGAAGCAGTTTGTAGACTTTTCGGCAGTCGCAAGACGTGAAAATGTGCCTTATTATGTCTTTGAGGCAGACGAGATCTTTTCCGAAGAAAAGCGTATAGATGTCCATCGTTTTATTGTTGACAGAAGCATCGTCCTTTCGGGATATTATAAGTTCAACCGACTGTATGGAATTATAGACAGGCAGCAATATAAGCCACTATACGACAGACCCGACCTTCTCACAGTCGCCGCGCACCCTTATCACGATGAAAAGCTGCGCCCGCTTATTGATAATATGAAGTTTGGCAGCGGTAAATATAAGGGCAAAAAGTTTTCCGAGTGTTTTGTTTCTGAATCAGATGAGCCGTGTGGGGAAATACCGTTTTCACAGCAGATTTTTGACCACATAGTTTATCTGACAGAAAACTCAGATGATATGTTGGGTGATATATTTGATTATCTTGAGTGGAAAGGCGTTCAGTTTGAACACGTAGAGGAAGTAAACCATTTTGTTGCGGTTTTAAGCGATTTTGTAAACAATTCGCACCTGAAGATAAACCGCGGATTTACTCCCGTTCAATTGTCTGCCCGGCAGCCAAGCAAAACGCCGCCGACCATAAGCTTTGGCGAGGGTATGAAAAAAGCCTTCAAAGAAGGCAGTATTGACAGAGAAGAAGTTATAAAAAAGCTTATAGAAATGGGTCTTTATGTCGACGATAACTAAATCACAACACCGCCGTACCTTGTTTGGTGCAGCGGTGTTTTTATTATGTCTTTTAATACGGTCCCGTTGACCTTCCTGCGCGCTTTTTCGCGCGTTTCTGTGCGTACATCAAAACATCGGCGCTCTTTATGCCCTCTTCAAGCGAAGGCAGATTTTTCGTCAGCAAAGATATAATACCAAAGCTCGCCGATACATTGTATTCCAGATCGTTTTCCTCTACCATGTCCGCTATAGTGCACGAAAAGCCTTCCGAGAATTTCTGTACAAAGCTGTCGGGCGATTCATCAAACAGCCTCAGCCCTACAAACTCATCACCGCCGAAACGCGCCGCAATGCCGTCTTTGCCTATGTACTGATACAGCGCATCGGCAACTATTTTTATAGCCTTGTCACCGCAGGCGTGACCGAACTTGTCGTTTATGTCTTTCAGATTGTCAAGGTCTGCCGAGATAATAACAAGGAACTTGTTCTGACTTAGCTGCGGTTCTATCATCTTTTTGGTGAGAGAGTAGTAACCGTTTCTGCTCATAAGCCCCGTCATGCTGTCATAAAAGCTCGTCTTTTCAAGGTGCTTGTTTATAGCCTCCATGTACTTGAAATTCGATATTCTCTCGCATACAAAGCCAAGGTGCATACTAAGCGCCCTCAGCTGAAACATATTGATGTGCTCTATCTCCGTGTCGGCAGCCACATAGCCGTAAACAACGTCATTATAGTGCAGCGGAAAAACAGTAACGTGCCGAAATTCCTTGTCACCGTACTTTTTGTCGGGTATAACGTCCGCAAGAGGGAACGTCTTGTCAGCAAATGTAAAGATGTTGCCCTCGCCGTGCTTTTCAAGCGCAGAATATACCGTGTCTGTTATAGTGTTTTCAGAGTATTTAACATCATCAGAAAGCCCCGTAACATAGTCTGAGAACAAGCATACCCAAAGGTGCTGCGTGTATATGTGGTTGAAGAAATCTCCGATGGAACTCAGTATTTTGTCAAACGAGCCTTTCAGCTGTAAAGATGAACTCATTCTCGTTACCTCATCACTGAAACCGAGGTCGCAGCTCACTTCTTTCCAAAGAGAGGCAAGCTGATAGTTGTCAGGCGATTCTTCCATGGTGCAGCCGCATGACTCCGATATCCTCTTTATAAAGTCAACAGTGCTCTCCTGCGGTATCTCTCTGCCGCTGCACATATCGTCAATGTAATCGAGAACTTTTTTCGCAAGCGTTTTGTAGTCCAGCACAGCCGTCGTAAGTCTCGGGTTGTGAAATCTCTCCATATCAATGCCGTCAAAGCCCGTAACGATAACATCTTTCGGCACTTTGTAACCGTGCATCCTCAAAGAATCTATAGCTGTTATAGCCATAACATCGTTGGCGCAGATTATCGCCTGAGGGAATGGCAGCTTGCTCTTGTAAAACTTGTCCATAACAAGCTCTGTAGGGTAATCCCAGAACTCGCCCCAGCCTATTCTCTCGGGCTCGTCGGGCAGACCGTATTTTGCAATAGTCTCTTTGAACATTTTCAGCCTGTCGTCGGTATCCTCGTGAGCTTTTTTTCCTGCAATAAAGTTTATGTATTTGCAGCCGTGCTTTTCAATAACGTGCGAAACAATATCGCTTATCGAAGAACCCATGCCGTATTTTATGCTTGCCGCCTCCGATATCACTTTGCCTATCGAGAGAACAGGCACGTTTTTCTCTTTCGCAGCCGCAATAATCTCTTTCATCTCTTCGTCCCAGTAAAATCTTTCGGGGAAAACAAGCAGAGCATCAAGATTCAGATGATCTATAATGCTGAAAACTTTCAGCTCGCCTTTAAGTATCTCCGTAGGTCCTACAATGTCAGAGTAAGTTGCAAAAATATAAAAATGGCTGTCTGCAAAGCGCGCGTCCTTTTCCGCGGCGCTTACCAGAGCGTTTATAACATCTCTCTGTACCTGGTCGTCAATACGCGGCATACATACTGCTATCTCGTGACTCATTTACTGACCCTCCTTACACCGCCGGGGCATAATAATACATCATAATTATATTATACTCGATTTTTTGTTTTTGTCAATATAATTGCATATTATTTATATCTTTTAGCCATTTATACGTTCCAGCTTGAAAGATACTTTTCCTGCTCGGGCGTAAGCCTGTCTATCTCGATACCCAAGAAACGCAGCTTGTTGAGCGCAACTTCTCTGTCTATCTCTTTCGGTACGTCTATTATCATCTCACTGAGCTTTCCCTTGTTCTTTACAAGATACTCGGCTGACATAGCCTGAATAGCGAATGACATATCCATTATCTCCGCAGGGTGACCGTCTCCTGCCGCAAGGTTTACCAGCCTGCCCTCGCCGATAACATACAGAGTGCTGCCGTTTGTAAGCCTGTAACCCTCTATGTTGTTTCGCGCCGGGAAGCGATCAACGCATATCTTTTTTAAGCCTGCAACGTCAACTTCGCAGTCAAAGTGACCTGCGTTGCAAAGTATCGCGCCGTCTTTCATGTTGTAAAACGCCTTTTCGGTTATAACGTCCTTGCAGCCTGTTACAGTAACGAAAAAGTCGCCGATCTTCGCCGCTTCTTCCATCGGCATAACTTTAAAGCCGTCCATAACAGCCTCTATAGCCTTTATCGGGTCTACTTCTGTAACAATAACTTTCGCGCCCAGCCCCTTAGCCCTCATCGAAACGCCCTTGCCGCACCAGCCGTAGCCTGCCACAACAACGTTCTTGCCTGCAACTATCAGGTTCGTAGTGCGGTTTATGCCGTCCCATACCGACTGCCCCGTGCCGTAGCGGTTGTCAAACAAGTGCTTGCAGTCTGCGTTGTTTACCAGCACCATCGGGAATTTCAAAGCCTTGTCTTTGTTCATCGCAATAAGGCGTATAATGCCCGTCGTTGTCTCCTCGCAGCCGCCTATAACGTTTGGTATAAGCTCGGGGTGCTTTGAGTGTATAAGGCTCACCAGGTCGCCGCCGTCATCTATAATAATGTTCGGCGCGGCAGATATAACGCAGTCAATGTGCCTGTTGTATTCCTCATCAGTCGCGCCGTGCCATGCAAAAACGTTCAGACCGTCTTTCACCAGTGCAGCCGCAACATCGTCTTGTGTCGAGAGCGGATTTGACCCCGTTACAAACATTTGAGCGCCGCCTGCTTTAAGCACCTTGCAAAGGTAGGCAGTCTTCGCCTCCAGATGTACCGACAGCGCTATTTTCAGCCCCTTGAACGGCTGTTCCTTTTCAAATCGCTCCTCCAGCATTCGCAGCAGCGGCATATTGCCTTTAACCCAGTCTATCTTGCGCTTGCCGCTTTCCCAGATGTCGGCATTGCGGATCTCACTTTGTGGCATATCTGTTTCCTCCCGTGAAAATTTTCTGTCTTAAATATTGTAACACATTTTTTCTTAATATGCAATATCTTAAAATGAGTTTAAGATTATCTTAATTACCTTGAAAATCGGAAAAAGTGATGTTACAATATATATTGTCAAAAAACTTCGTCGCAAGGGGAAAGTAAAATGAAAGAGCGCATAATGAATATCGCAAATATTTTGGGCGCATTTGTATTTGTGATCATAACAGCGGTGTTCTACTTTAAGCCAAACAGATATTACGGCGCAGGTATAAAAGTGTTGGGGTTCGCAGCCGCCGTTTTAGTAATAGCACTGCTCTGCTTTATCTTAAAAAACAAAGATAAACTGCCAAAGCTTCCGTGCGTTACCCTGCGCAGAGCGTATATAGTCACAGCCGCCGCGCTGTTTGTTTTGCAGCTTTTGTATGTTCTTTCGGTAAACTATGCTCCCGTCAGCGACGGCAAATACCTTGACATCATCTGCCGCAATATTATTGATGGCAGAAGCACCTATTTTTCTCTCGAAGCATATCAAACCCACTACCTTGAAAGATATTCAAATCAGTGGGGCCTGTTTTTGCTGCAAACGCTTTTGTATAAGACCGTCAGAGCGGTGTTTGGCTATATCCCGAAACTTACCGCGCCCCTCGCCGCCATGGCGTGTATGCAGCTGTCGTTTTTTCTTGTGTATAAACTTGCCGATAAGCTTTTCAAACGCCGCGCGCATAAAATTCTCGGTATGCTTGCAGTGCTTTTGAATCCCGTGCTTTTCGCGTATTCCTGCATATTCTACAGCGATGTTGTTTCAATGCCTTTCCTGCTGGCGGCAGTGTACTTTGGCATTCTCGCCGCCGAAAGCATAGGCAGAAAACGCTTCCTGCTCTTTTCAGCCCTGACCGCAATAGCAGTCGGCATAGGCTTCTGCATAAAAGGGAGCGTTGCAGTTGCAGGCGTTGCGCTTATAATATATCTGTTTTTCAAAGTAAACATTAAACGCTCACTTTGCTTTACAGCCGCCGCAGTTTTGGGTCTTGCAGGCATAGTTTTTGCCGAGCGGCAGATAATGTACTGTAGTAATATCATAACCCCCGATGGTGTCGAGAGTTACGGCTTTCCGATGTCACACTGGGTGATGATGGGTCTTAACGGCAGGGGAGGATACAACGATGACAGTTTTATGTTCACCTACTCTCAGCCCGACAAACAAACACGAGATGCAGCCTGCCGAGAAAAGATCAGCGCCACACTAAGCGATATGGGTATATCAGGCATGGCAAAACATATCGTAGATAAACTGAACTATACATGGTCTGGCGGCGTTTACCAGCTCACTTGGCAGCTCAGCAATACCGCCGATAGCCCTGCCAAACGCTTCTTCGGCGGCTCTGCTGCGTTTTTGTGGATCGCTTTCACAGTGCAGGATATTCTCATCCTGCTGATGACCGTTTCTTTCTTGCTCTCCGCACTGCATTGCCGCACCGATGATCTGTATCTTTTGCGGCTGACGGCCCTGGGTCTTGTGCTTTTTCTGCTTCTGTGGGAAACGCGCTCACGCTATATGATAAATACGCTGCCGCTGTTTGTGCTTGTCGCCTCCGATGGTCTTTTCAACCTGAAACCGGCGCAAAAAAGTCCTGCTCCTTAAATGAAGCAGGACTAAACTTTTACTGATTGAAATACTTTGCAACAACGCTCTCGGCAGGCTTTCCGAAAATATCATAGCCCCAGTCAACAGCCGCTTTCTTCAAAGCATACGGTGTTGCCGACCAGCACCATAAAACGTGACCTGCCACCCATGGGCACTTCTTCGTTGTGAAGAACATCGTTTCGTACCATCTTTCCTGTTCTTTCAGGTTGGCAGGGCTTCTCATTCCCCAGTTGCTGGGCTGCATAGATGCTCCCGACATCGACATACAGCCGACCTCCGAGAAGAAGAACGGCAGGTCGTACTTCTGCACAACGCCCTCTATTCTCTTCATCTGCTTATCCCATTCGTCAAGCGGGTAGTAGCCGCTTGACGATATAGCATCAAGTTCATCCCACCACGAAACATGGTCTTCAAGATACATCTCCGCATTGTAGGTAAGTATGCCGTTGTAAGCTCTTCTTATCTTGCGGATAAGCGCTCTCCATTCGTCCTCGCGGTGTTCGGTCATTACCATTTCACAGCCGCATACAAAAAGGTCAACGCCCTCCGACTTTGCCATTTCTGCATAGTGCAGCTGAAATTCCGTATATGACTCAAACCATTTTTTCCATGTCGGCATATTCGGAACGTCTTCTTCAAAGAAGTTTATGTAAGCCCTCCAGGTGCCGTCCTTGCAGTTGCAGGTGGGTTTAAGACCAACGTTGAAACCAAGCTTCTTCGCGTATCTTATAATAGCGATAAGCTCACTGTCGCTCATGGTAGCCTCTGTATCGTATCTTATTATCTCCGAGTGCGCATCATTCTGAAGACCGCACGGTACCAGCATTATAAGATTAGCAGGCGTGCGTTCTTTTATAGCTTCAAGGCTCTTGAAAGCATCTTTCTTGCTAAGAACGCCTCTGTTTGCAAACGGTGCAAAGGTTATGCCCTTAATATTACTAAGCTCCATTTAACTATCCTCCAGTCGAAAAAACGGTTTTATGTTTTTGAAAACACCTTAAACATAATTGTACACAATAATTATATCACGTATAAAAATACAATAATATAAATAATATATCACAAAATATAAAATTTCTATCCAATTTTTCTATGATAACGTATTCATTTGTGATATTTTGAATTTGCTCCTATAGAAAACGCCCTGTATACCTGCTCTGTCAGCATAACTCTTGCCAGCTGATGCGGAAAAGTCATGCGCGACATCGAAAGCCTCAGATCACATTCCTTTTTAAAATCTTCATCAATACCGAACGACGACCCCACAAAGAAGTTCATAGTAGACCGTCCGCCCACCGCAAACTGTTTCAGCCTGTCTGAAAGCTGCACGCTTGAGAGCATATCCCCCTCGATGCACAAAGCAATATTCGCGGCGTTTTTCATTTTCGCAAATTTTCGCATTTCTTCGCTCTCTTTTGCAAGCGCAGCCTTTATCTCAGCCTCAGACGGCTCATCTTTCAGCCTTGCTTCCGAAAGCTCTGTAATACTTGCCTTCCCGAAAGCCGCCAACCTCTTTATATACTCATCGCACGCATCGCGCCAGTATTTTTCTTTGAGTTTCCCCACGGTAACAATGTTTATCGTCATATTATCATGACCTCTCCGCGCGTTTCAACGGGCGCAGTCATCAGTATGTAATCGCTGCCGCGCTCCATTCCGTAAAGAGCCTCAGTCACCGTGCGTTCAGCAGTCTGAGGGTCGTTGTTGTGGCGGCTTAAATGCCCCAGTATCAGCCGCGTTGTTCCGCGGGATACCAGCTTTCTCAGTTCCGCGCCGCTGTCACGGTTGTCCAGATGCCCGTGGTCAGACATTATCCTCTGCTTCAAAGGGTAGGGGTACGAGCCGTTCACCAACATATTTTTGTCGTAATTAGCCTCCAGCAGGACTATATCGCAGCCCATCAGGTTGTCATGTACAGTCTGCGTCACCTCGCCAAGGTCGGTGCATACGCAGACAGTCTTTCCGTCGGGCGTGTTTATCCTGTAACCGCAGCTTTGGCGCGTGTCATGCGGTGTCGCGAACGATGTCACCTCAAAATCGCCAATGCAAACGCTGCCGTTTATGTCGTATAGCCGAGAGCGCGCCGAAATGCACCCCGAAGCTGCAAGATATTCAGCATTCAGCGGCTGCGCGAAAACATTCACAGCGTATTTTGAAGTGAAAGTTTTCAGCCCCTTTATGTGGTCTGAGTGTTCGTGCGTTATAAATATCGCCTGTATCGCAGAGGTGGGTATATCGTTGCTTTGCAAAGCCCCCACCAGCCTCTTGCATGATACCCCTGCATCTATAAGTATGCCGCCTCTTCGGCTGCCTATAAAAGTCGCGTTTCCGTCGCTTGAAGAAAACAGCGGATAAACTCTTGCCAAAATATCACCTCAAAATTAAAGGCGACTGCCAAAGCCGCCTTGTTTCGCAAAACTAAAGATATATAAAATTCGGGAATTCATTTCTCGAATTTTTATAGCGTGAGGGTACCGGAGCCGATGCCGGAAAGGGTACACGGGAAAACCGGTTCGGGGTGTCCCCGTGAAGCGCCGCATAACGGCGCAAAATGGCGACTGCCAAAGCCGCCGCCCAGTTTCGCTTATATTATACACTTATAGCCATGTCGCTGCCCGAGGGCACATAAACTCTCTGAATATCCGCACCTATGGCTCTCAGCTTTTCTTCTATAGCCTCATAGCCTCTCTCAATGTGGTATATGTCAGATATCTCTGTAACGCCGCTTGCCGCAAGACCTGCAATAATCATTGCCGCGCCTGCTCTAAGGTCGGTAGCCTTGACCGGTGCGCCCGTCAGCCTGCCGCCGTGAATAACTGCGACTTTTCCGTCAACAGAAATATCTGCTCCCATTCTGCGAAGCTCAGAAACATATCTGAAACGATTGTCAAAAATATCATCGTATACAGTGCTGGTGCCCTCTGCCAGAGTCAGCAGGGTAGACATCTGCGGCTGCATATCGGTCGGGAAGCCCGGGTGCGGCATAGTTCTTATGTTTGTCTTCAGGAAGATCCCGCCGCTGTCAGCCCTTACTCTTACGCTTTCGTCAAATTCTTCGACCGAAACGCCTATGTTTCTCAGTTTCGCGGTTATGCTTTCAAGGTGCTTGGGGATAACGTTTTTGATAAGCACGTTGCCCCTTGTCGCGGCAGCGGCTACCATGTATGTTCCTGCCTCTATCTGGTCGGGTATAACGGGATAAGTAATGCCTTTAAGGTAGTCAACGCCCCTTATTTTTATAACATCTGTACCTGCGCCCCTTATGTCAGCGCCCATAGAGTTCAAAAAGTTTGCAACGTCAACAATGTGCGGCTCTTTTGCGGCATTTTCAATAACGGTGTAGCCCTTTGCCTTTACCGCCGCAAAAATAGCATTTATAGTTCCGCCTACGGTTATAAAATCAAAGTATATCTGATTGCCTATAAGCTCGTCAGCCTTTATGTGAACGCTTCCGTTCTCCATAATGTCAGAAGCTCCCAGCGCCTTGAATGCTTTCAGATGCTGATCTATCGGTCTGTCGCCAAGGTCGCAGCCGCCGGGCAGTGCCACCAGAGCCTCGTGAAATCTTCCCAGAAGCGTTCCGAGGAAATAGCTGGAAGCCCTCATAGAGCGCGCCAGATCATACGGCACTTTCGGCACAGAAATATTCTTCGTGTCGATCCGTACCGTATTTTTGTTTATCAGCCTTACATCAGCTCTCATCTGCCTGAAGATCTCAAGGCAAATGGCAATATCGCTGATGTCTGGCACATTTTCTATAATGCAAGGCTCATCGCAAAGTATCGCAGCGGTAACAATAGCTACGGCAGCGTTTTTTGCGCCGCTTATGGTAACTTCACCGTGCAGCGGCTTTCCGCCTCTTATAACAAATTTATCCAAAATTTTTTCCTCCGTTCGTACCTTGAAAAAATTCAAGGCTGTTGTCGTCTTTCTTTGTATTTTTATTATCTCTCTGTACAGCCCGATTAAAAGCAAAGCGCGAAATTACCGCTTATTTTTAATACCGACTGCTATTTATTTTTACATTTAAATGGTCTTTGCTTAAAAATTATCCTGCAAAAATGCCAAAGGCGCACTGAAAAAAGCCGTACACCCACGCACGTATGTATTAAGTTTACCACATTTTGAAAAACAAATCAAGCCTTTTTCTTCATTTTATAAACAAAGTCAAAAAAATTATATAAACCGACAAAAATTGTATCGCTATTTTGTAACATTTTGCAAATAAAAATTTTTCCATGCCAAAATATGAAACGCCGCACCGCACCCCAAATGAACCTTTATCTTAAAAAATGCTCTGTACCTATTGCAAAATATGCAAAATAATGTTATACTATATAATTAGGTTAGTATGGATAAGTGCGGCTTGTAGTATATACCGTATCTGTATTAAGGAGAGATACCCGTGAGGATAATAGGCATAGACCCCGGATATGCGATAATAGGCTTCGGAGTGCTTGAATACCGCGGCGGCATGGATTTTGCCGTGGTAGGTTTCGGCGCGATAACCACCCCTGCCGATAAACCTTTCAACGACAGGCTGAAAATGATATATGACGACATGACACAGGTGCTCGATACCTACAATCCCGACCAGATGGGCATTGAAAAGCTGTATTTCAATACAAATGAAACTACCGCAATTTCGGTGGCACAGGCAAGGGGCGTAACTCTGCTGCCTGCCATACAGCGCGGCATACATATAAGTGAGTATACGCCGCTGCAAGTTAAATTATCTATAACAGGCTACGGCAGAGCAGAGAAAAAGCAGGTGCAGGAAATGACAAGGCAGATACTTCACCTATCCGCTGTGCCAAAGCCCGATGATGTAGCCGATGCGCTGGGAATAGCTATCTGCCACGGACATTCGGCGTTTTCGCTCAGCGGCATAATAGAAAACAACGGTCTAAAAAATCATTAAAAATACAAAAATGCGAAAGCGGTGAATTTCTTATGATATATTGTGTAACGGGCAAGCTGATACATACCGAGCCCGAACTTGCGGTAGTAAGCTGCGGCGGCGTGGGCTTTGCGTGCAGAACATCTCAAAACACGCTTATGAAAATATCTTCAAAAAGCGAGGTAACGCTGTATACGCACCTAGCTGTAAGAGAGCAGACCGAGACTATTGAGCTTTTCGGTTTTGCCACAAAAGAAGAACTCGGCTGGTTCAAGCTGCTCATATCCGTTTCGGGCGTAGGCGCAAAGGCGGCAATATCGATCCTTTCGGTAATGAAAGAGCGCGATGTTGCAATTGCCATAGCCAGCGGCGACTATAAATCGTTCACAGCGGTAAAGGGTCTTGGCAACAAGACCGCCCAGAAGATAGTTTTAGAGCTTCAGTCAAAGGTGACAAGCGATACTTCGGGATTTGCCGTGGCAGATGACTATTCATCTGTGCGCAGTGAGGGCAGCGCCGCTCAGGAAGCAGTGCAGGCACTCGTGGCGCTGGGTTATTCGCAATCAGAGGCGGCGACCGCTATAGCAAAACTGGGTAAAGATCTTTCAGTCGAAGATTATATAAAAGGCGCGCTGAGAGCTTTGGCGGCTAAGTAATTTGATAGGACAGGGGAGTACAACGATTGATAGAAAACAGCGAATTTGATTTTGAAAACAGAATAGTTTCTCCCGAACCTATTCGTCAGGATGCCGAGGACGAGATAGAAAGAAGTCTGCGCCCAAAGCTGCTTGATGAATATATCGGTCAGTCAAAGGTAAAGGAGAACATGAAAGTCTATATCGAAGCGGCAAAGAAAAGGGGAGAGGTCCTCGACCATGTGCTGCTTTACGGTCCCCCGGGGCTGGGCAAGACCACCCTTGCGGAGATAATCGCTCATGAAATGGGTGTAAACTGTCGCAAGACCAACGGCTCTGCAATACAAAAGCCGGGCGACCTTGCCGCACTGCTGACAAATCTGCAAGAAGGCGATGTGCTTTTTATAGATGAGATACACCGCCTGTCAAAAGCCGTCGAGGAGATACTCTACCCGGCTATGGAAGACTACGCGCTTGATATAATAGTCGGCAAAGGTCCTGCCGCAAGAAGCATAAGGCTCGACCTCAATAAGTTCACTCTTATAGGCGCGACCACTATCGCAGGTCAGCTTACAAAACCTCTGCGTGACAGGTTCGGCATTGAGGCGCATTTAGAGCCGTATACCACAGATGAACTTTGCGAGATAATCATGCGTTCTTCTGTAATACTCTGCGTACCCTGCGACGAAGAGGGCGCAAAAGAACTTGCATCGCGCTCTCGCGGTACTCCGCGTATAGCCAACAGATTTCTTCGCCGCGCAAGAGATTACGCAGACGTTATAGGCAGCGGCAAGCTTACCAAAGAAATGGTAGATATAGCCCTGAATCGTATGGAAGTTGACAAACTCGGTCTTGACGAGCTTGACAGACGTATCCTTCGGGCGATAATAATAAACTACAGCGGCGGTCCTGTCGGTCTTGAAACGCTTGCGCAGTCGCTGGGCGAAGATGCCGCCACTATAGAGGGCGTGTGTGAACCGTTTCTGATGCAGCTGGGTTTTCTTAACAGAACTAAAGGCGGCAGATGTGCCACAGAACTTGCCTATAGGCATCTGGGCATACCGAAAGACGGTCAGTACAGTTTTTGATATTATTTAAGATATATTTATAAAGGAGACGTTTTTTATGGGAAGACTTTTTGGAACAGACGGCGCAAGAGGTGTAGCGATAACAGAGCTTACCTGCGAGACCGCTATGAACATAGGCAGAGCGGCTGCGCTTGTGCTTACTAAGACAACGAACCGCAAACCTAAGATACTCATCGGCAAAGATACGCGTATCTCGGGCGATGTGCTTGAGGCTGCGCTTATCGCGGGCATATGCTCTGTGGGTGCAGATGCACACGTGCTCGGGGTAGTGCCTACGCCGGCGGTGGCAATGCTCGTAAAGAAATATGAAGCAGATGCAGGCGTTATGATATCGGCATCACATAACCCCGTTGAATTTAACGGCATAAAGCTGTTTGCAGGCACAGGCTTCAAACTGCCCGATGCTATCGAAAACGAGATAGAAGAGCTGGTGCTCGATAATCCCGAAAGCATATGCCTTTCAAGCGGTTCTTTGATAGGCAGAGTTATCTATGAAAAGAACGCCCAGTGGGATTATATCCGCTATATAATGAAGACTATAGAGGGCGATTTTCGCGGATTGAAAGTATGTATAGACTGCGCCAACGGTGCTTCTTCCGAGTGTGCCGAAAAGCTGTTCAAAGGTCTGGGCGCTAACTGCGTGTTTATAAACAATAAGCCCGACGGCACAAATATCAACGCAAACTGCGGCTCTACACATATGGATGCCCTTTGTAAAGCCACCATTGATAACAAATGCCATGTGGGTCTTGCGTTTGACGGCGATGCAGACAGATGCCTTGCCTGCGACGAGCAGGGTAATATAATAGATGGCGATAAACTGCTTGCTATTTTCTCTAAATATATGAAAGCCACCGGCAAGCTTAAATCAAACTGCTGCGTTGTCACCGTTATGACCAACCTGGGCTTTTTCAAATTCGCAAAGCAAAACGGCGTGCTCGTTGCTACCACACAGGTCGGCGACAGATACGTTCTTGAAGAAATGCAAAACGGCGGCTATAACCTCGGCGGCGAGCAGTCGGGTCATATAATTTTCCTCGATGAGGCTACCACGGGCGACGGCGAACTTACTGCAGTAAAGCTGCTTGAAATACTCTGCAAAACAGGCGTTAAGGCCTCAGAGCTTGCAGGCGTTATGACTTCTTATCCGCAGATACTCAAAAACGTTGAGATAACCGCTGATAAAAAGGGCAAGTGGAAGACCGATGAAGAGGTAGCAAATACTATAGATATGTATAAAGACAAACTTGGCGACGACGGCAGGATACTCATTCGCGAGTCGGGCACAGAACCGCTTGTAAGAGTTATGATAGAGGGCAAGAATTTCGGCGTTATAACCGAGTATGCGCAGAATATCGTTGCCGCTATAGAAAAGTTTGCGGCTAAATAACCATGAGAATAGCAGATAACTGGCAGGACTATAAAATACTAGATACATCATGCGGCGAAAAGCTTGAAAGCTGGGGCGGCACACTGCTCGTTCGCCCCGACCCGCAGATAATCTGGCAGACCGAAAAAGACCGATCTCTTTGGGATAAAGCCGCGGCAGTTTACCACCGTTCGCAAAAGGGCGGCGGCGAGTGGGAGTACAGAAAAAAACTCCCCGAAAGCTGGCAGATAACCAACGGCAGACTGAAATTCATAATCCGCCCCACAGGCTTTAAACATACAGGGCTTTTCCCCGAGCAGGCGGTAAACTGGCAGCTTCTCAGCGATACCATAAGCCGCAGCCAAAGACAGCCGAAAGTACTCAATTTGTTCGCGTATACAGGCGGCGCTACTCTCGCTTGCGCGGCGGCAGGAGCCGCTGTAACACACGTAGACGCATCTAAAGGCATGGTGCAGTGGGCAAGAGAGAACGCCGCTGCCTCCTCCCTCTCTGACAGACCGATACGTTGGATAGTAGACGACTGCGAAAAGTTTGTGGCAAGAGAGATTCGCAGGCAGAATTTTTACGATATCGTCATAATGGATCCGCCAAGCTACGGCAGAGGCCCCGGCGGCGAGGTGTGGAAGCTGGAAGACTGCATATACAGCCTTCTGAAACTGTGTGCAGGCGTTATGAGCGAAAAGCCGGTAATGTTCCTGCTGAATAGCTATACCACGGGTCTTTCACCATCGGTAATGGCGTATATGCTGTCAGAAATAATGATAAAGCGTTTTGGCGGCAGCGTTACAGCCGATGAAATAGGTCTTAAAGTTGAAAGTACGTCTCTTGCACTGCCCTGCGGCTCAACAGCAGTATGGCAAAGCGACAGGTAAAGAGGGTTAGCAATGACTATATTTTATGGATTTGACGGCAGGACATATGCCAATATAACAAACAAATGCCCCTGTGACTGCGTTTTCTGTATACGCAAGGGCGGCGACAGCATAGTGGGCAACGATCCCCTCTGGCTGGAGCATGAACCAACGCTTGACGAGATAAAACAGGCTTTTGATAAGCTCGATGCAGGCAGCATAGAAGAAGTAGTCTTCTGCGGCTATGGCGAACCCATGGAGAGAGCGGCAGTGCTTTTAGATACCGCAAAATATATCAAAAGCAAAGGCAATATAAGCATACGAGTAAATACCAACGGTCTTGTCAGGCTGATAGACCCCTCGTTTGATATAAGCACGCTAAAAGGCGCTGTAGACAGCGTTTCTATAAGCCTCAACGCCCCCGACAGCAAAAGCTACTGCGAGATCACAAGACCAAACTTCGGCGAGAAAGCGTTTGATGAAATGCTGAAATTCGCGCAGGACGTAAAGAGCCTCGGCATAAAAACGGGCTTTACGGTCGTTGATATGGGGGGTATGGCAGAGATGATAGAAAAATGCCGCGCGCTCTCGCAAAGCATGGGCATACCCCTGCGCGTTAGGCAGTATGTTACAGATAACGAAAACTACAGATAATTTTTATGGAGGTGATATAAATGGGCTTCGATCTGGGCGATATAAAAGAAAAGGTTGAAAAGATCGAGGACAAGATCCCCGATGAGGTAAAGGACAAGGCAAAGGATCTTGCTTCCAAAGAGAACCTTGAAAAGGTCAAGGATAAAGCAGAGGATATAATAGACAAGTTCAAGAAGGACTGACATCTGCTTTCGGCGCTTTGTGCGCCGCCATGCCGCCAAGAGGGGAGATACCTCAAAGCAGCACCATAAGCTTAATTAAAGTAAAGGAAAGACCATGGAAAACTTTTTATCAGCAAAAGATCTTCGATTTTCATATATAAACGAATCAGCCGAAGAACCCACAGAAACAGAAGTTCTGCACGGCGTTACGCTGAATATAAAAAAAGGCGAGTTTGTCGCGCTTCTCGGGCACAACGGCAGCGGTAAATCAACGCTTGCAAAGTGCTTCAACGCCATAAATACCGCGCAGTCGGGCAGTGTGTTTTCCTGCGGCTTAGATGCCTCAAAAGAAGAAAACGTCCTGCCTATACGCCAGCGCGTGGGCATGGTGTTTCAAAACCCCGATAATCAGATAGTCGCCACAATAGTTGAAGAAGACGTTGCGTTCGCGCTTGAAAATATGGGCGTTGAGCCCAAAGAGATACGCAGGCGCGTTGACGATGCCTTAAAGACCGTAGATATGTACGACTACCGCGAGCACGCACCCCATAAGCTCTCGGGCGGACAAAAACAAAGAGTGGCAATTGCAGGTCTGATCGCCATGCGCCCCGAGTGTATACTTCTTGATGAACCCACCGCCATGCTCGACCCCAAAGGCAGAGCGGAGGTCATGAAAACAATAAAAATGCTCAATAAAGAAATGGGCGTTACAATAGTGCTGATAACGCATTATATGGAAGAAGCCGCGCAGGCAGACAGAGTTGTAGTCGCTGACAGCGGAAACATAATAATGGACGGCACACCCAAGCAGATATTTTCGCAGGTGGAAAAGCTGCGCTCTATAGGGCTTGACGTTCCGCAGGTGACAGAGCTTGTCTATCTTCTCAGAAAAGAGGGCATAGAGCTTGATGCGGAAACTATCACGGAGGACGAGTGCGTAGAGCAGCTTATAAAGCTTTTGAATAATTGACCGAAAGGGGCAGATATAAATGATATGGATACTTTTAGCCATAATACTTCTGTTCGTGATACTTGATAAAACAAAGGTGCTGCGCTGCAATACCCTTGCCGTAACTCTTTTGTATCTGATAGGTATGCCGCTGGCACTGTGTGCATATTTTGTGCTTTTCATATGCGATATAATAAAACTGATAGACGGTTTTTCCATTCTTCGGTGTATTTCTATCGCAGGAGCGGCAATGGTTTCCGCGCCGCTTGTGATACTTCTTGCGTCAGTGCTGATAAGAATAACAAAAACGCCGATAGAGCGTGAAAGGTTTTTTGGCAGCGATGAAGAATACAATGCTGCCTGCGCAAAACGTCAACGCCTTGTTTTGTGGATATGCTATCCCATAGCATGGATATCTGCCGTTGCAGCGGCGGCTTTTGGAGTGTATCTTATACTTGAAACCGCGGTAATTGCAGGCGCTTTGGTAATAAATCCGTTTTTCTGGTTCGTTACTGCCGTAACATTTGGTCTGGCGCTGATATTTTTAGTCGTATATACCGTCGGTTATGTCGCAGTGCCGCTTGTGGTATTTCTGATATTTGGTACTTTGTATGTTATATATACTGTCATAACTGTGTTAATGACAATAACTATTCTTTACAGGATAAGAAATTATTCGGGCTATTCAAAAGTTAAATGCGTTGTTATGGTAATATCAATGCTTGTGCCGGTATGGAGCTTGCTTACATTGATAGAACTTACCATGAAACTAAAGGAAATAACCCGTAATTAAAGCAGGGAGATATTATGCCTATTATAAAAACAGAGGGTCTTACATACGTCTACGGCGAGGGCACGCCCTTTTGCAAAACTGCCGTCGATAACGTAGACCTTGAAATAGATGAGGGCGAGCTTGTCGGCATCATAGGTCATACAGGTTCGGGAAAATCAACCCTTATACAGCATTTCAACGGGCTTTTAAAGCCCACTTCGGGCAAAGTTTTCATAGACGGCGAGCAGCTCTGGAAAGACAAAAGCCGCCTGAGAGATATACGCTTTAAAGTGGGACTGGTGTTTCAGTACCCCGAGTATCAGCTTTTTGAAGAAAGCGTTTATAAAGATATAGCCTTCGGTCCTAAAAATATGGGTCTTTCAGACAGCGAGATAGACAAGCGTGTGCGCGAATCCATGCGAATGGTAGGTCTCAGCGAGGATATTATGGAAAAAAGCCCGTTTGAGCTTTCGGGCGGACAGAAAAGAAGAGCCGCCATAGCAGGGGTAATGGCTATGGATCCCAAAGTGCTGATACTTGACGAACCCGCTTCGGGACTAGACCCAAAAGGCAGAGACGCAATACTGGCTCAGATACGCGAGTATCACCAGCAGAAGAAAAACACCGTCATGATGGTCTCGCACTCAATGGAGGATATAGCAAAGCATACCACAAAAATACTTGTGATGAACAAAGCAAAAGTGTTCTGCTATGATACCCCCGTGAACGTGTTTCACCGCTCAGCTGAGCTTGAACAAATGGGTCTTGCAGTGCCGCAGATAACAAGAGTTTTCAACAGGCTCAAAGCCGCCGGCGTGCCGATAGAAGACGACGTTTATACAGTGGAGTTCGGCAAAAAGCTGATAATGCGGCTGCTTGAAAACAGGTAGGAGAGAAAAAAGTTGCTCAAAGATATAACCATAGGTCAATATTTTCCCGGCAAGTCGATAATACACCGCCTTGACCCGAGGATAAAAATTATACTTATAGTGGCGTTTATAGTAATGCTTTTTATAGCAGATACCTTCTTCGGCCTCGGCGTGGGAATGGTGTTTGTGCTGGGCGCGTTCCTGCTCTCGGGCATACCTTTTAAAATGATGCTCAAAAGCTTAAAACCGCTTATGCCCCTGCTGATATTCACAGGGCTGTTGAACCTGCTTTTTATACGCACGGGTGACGTTTTGTTCAAATGGAAATTTCTTATAATAACAAAGCTCGGCGTTACCACCGCAGCGTTTATGATAATACGAATAGTCGCGCTTATAATAGGCTCTTCGCTGCTTACGTACACCACCTCTCCCATACAGCTGACCGATGCCATAGAAAGGCTGTTCTCGCCGCTGAAAGTTATAAAAGTACCCGTGCATGAGCTTGCCATGATGATGACTATCGCCCTGCGCTTTATACCAACGCTTATTGAAGATACCGACAAAATAATGTCGGCGCAGAAAGCACGCGGCGCAGATATGGAAACAGGCTCTATAATAAAAAGAGCAAAAGCTTTGGTGCCTATATTCGTGCCGCTTATAGTTTCGTCATTCCGCCGGGCAGTTGAGCTTGCGCTTGCCATGGAATGCCGCTGCTACCACGGCGGAGATGGCAGAACAAGGCTCAAGCAGCTTAAAACTTCCTTTCGCGATTATGCCGCGATTTTTGTAACGGCAGTGTTTATCACAGGGGTAGTTTTTGCAGATAAAATAAACTTCTTTATATAAAACTTCGGAGGAATAATATGAATACCATACTTAAAAAACTTGTAGGCAAAGAATGTGCGTTTTATACATCTATAGAAGATATGCCGACAGTTGAGGGCAGAGTTACAGACGTTGACGAAGACTGGATCGAAATTTTGTGGAATGGGGGGTACTTCCTCAAAAAAGCTGCGCTTGATAGCCGTTAAAAGCATATTAAGAGTAGATATTAAATAAAGTAGGGTGATGACCGTGGTCAATTTTACTAACTTTTTTAAAGATATGGATCAGGACGAGCAGATAGAAGCTCTGCTCAGAAGTACAAAACAGCTTGAAAAAGAAGTAAGAAAACTGAAAGGGGAAGACGTGCAGATGTCACAGGTTTTCAAAAGTATTATAGGCAGAGACTGTACCATTACGGTAGATTATGAAGAGATCGACTGTAGGATAACAGATGCCGACGAAGAATGGGTAAAAATTCTGGTGTACGGCAAAAAAGGCAATACCGAAAAGCTTATACGTGTTGAAAATATTGATCAGGTGGATAACATCAGATAATGAGAAATTTTAAGGTCACTATGGCGTATGACGGCACCGCATACCACGGTTTTCAAAGGCAGAGTAATGCAGCCTCGGTGCAGCAAACGGTAGAAGAAGCTCTCTGTACGCTGCTCAAAGAGGAAAACGTAACTATAAACGGCTGTTCTCGCACCGATAAGGGCGTTCACGCAAGAGAGTTTGTGTTCAATTTCCATACAGACAGCACAATTACCGAAAAAGGCGTGGTGTTTGGTCTTAACGCGCTGCTGCCCGGCGATATAGGCGTAAACAAATGCGAGATCGCGCCTGACAGCTTTCACGCACGGTTTGACTGCAAGGGCAAAGAGTATGAGTATCTTGTACACAACAGCAGAATAAAGAACCCGTTTTATGCCCATACCGCGCATATGCACTATGTAACGCTGGATGAAAACAAAATGCATACCGCCGCGCAGGCGTTTGTCGGCGAGCATGACTTCAAAGCGTTCTGCTCTACAGCGTGCGATAAGAAAAGCACAATAAGGGTGGTAAACGAGTTTTCGGTAAAGCGGCAAGACGATATGGTGATATTCAAAGTCAGCGCCAACGGCTTTTTATATAATATGGTAAGAATAATGGTAGGCACGCTTATTTTCATCAGCGACGGCAGAATAGCCGCCGACAGCCTGCCCTGTATAATAGACAGCAAGGATAGAACAAAAGCAGGAAAGACCGCCCCCGCACAAGGGCTTTATCTAAACAAAGTGTTTTATTGAGGGCGGCAAAAAGAGAAAGGAGAATGTGTTTTGGCAAGAGAGAAAACATATCAGACCGATATTCGCAAAGCCAGAAAGAAAGCCAAAAGAAAGCGTTCAATGAAAAAGCTTGCAGGCTTTACCGCTATATTGTGTATAGCATTAGTGGCAGTTTTAACTTCGCAGATGTGGATGCCAAAGGTGAGCAAGCTTTGGAAAGATACCAAAGAAACGGTTGCCAAAAACAGCACCAAGGTAGAGGCAGGCGAGTTCCCGATAGAGATAGGCGAAACAAATTCGTCTGAAATATATACATACGGCGACCGCTTTATTCTCGTTACAGATACCAGCATAACCATATACGATACCGACGGCAACAAGATACGCAGTGTGCAGCACAGCCTTGCAAACCCCATAGGCGTCGCAGGCGGCAATATGCTTCTGCTTTACGACCTCGGCGGCTACAGCCTGATGGCGGTGAATGACGACGGCGAGGTCTATAAGCGTACATTCCCCGAAAAAATAATCATGGCTGAAATAGGTCAGAAAGATTACGCCGCAATAGTCACCCAGACAGATAAATACCTCTCTTATATGACTGTGTACGACCCCAAAGGCAACGAAGCTTTCCTGTGGTCGAGCGGTCAGAGGATAATAGATATCTCGATGAACAGCGAGGGCAACGGCTGCGCGGTGGCAACTTTCAAAGCCTCGGGAGGAGAGCTTTCAAGCGTTGTAACGGCGCTGAACTTCATGCAGTCAGACCCGGTCTTTACTATCGACAATATTCCCACCATGGTGTATGATACAGTATTATGTGACGACGATTCGGTGTGGCTGGTGGGCGACAACAAACTTCTGCACCTCTCTCCCGAGGGCAAAACGCTCTCTCAGTACGACTACAATACCACACTTACCGATTGCGCCGAAGATACAAAAACAGCTGCGATAGTCGAAAAAAGTGTTACCAAAGGCTATTTTGACCTGACCATTGCAAGCACATCTTCTACTGATATCTTTCAGGCAAGCGTTGAGGGCGAATGCAGGCAGATAACCTGTAAAGACGGCAATGTCTATGTTCTTTTGAAAGGCAGACTTGATGTGTATGACGGCACGGGAAAGCTTACAGCCACTTATGATGTCTCTCCCGACTATCAGTCTTTCGTGTTTATAGATGATGCCATGTATGTAGAGGACTACAGCAGTATATATAAAGTTACATTTGAATGATACGGAGTGTTTTTATGACAATACTTATTGATATTATAATAGTTGCGTTTATAGGCGCATTTGCGTTCGTGGGCAGCCGCCGCAGCGTTTTAAGTACGATAGTGTCTGTAGCTATCACGGTAGTTTCGTGCGCCGTTGCAGTGCTGGCAGCAAAGCCTGCATCTACAGCCGCTTATGAAAAATATATAAAGCCCAAAGTCGTTGATACCATAGCCGAGAGCATGGACAGCGCAGACCTCAAAGAAAATTTTGACAAAGCAAAAGATCAGGTAGCACAGGAGCTCAAAATAGAGATAGATGATACCGATCTTAAAGAGCTTGCCGAAAGTGACGATCTGTTTGCATCTATCCAGCAGATAGCCGCAGATCACGGCGAAAATATCTCCAAAGAAGAGATAAAAGCGCGTATAGACGAAAACGTAACGCCCGAAAAGATAGAAGAATATACCAAAGGCACTATCAAGGGCGATGATGCAAAGCAGATTGCCGATACCCTTACAGAGGAAGAAAGCCTGAAGAACATCATCGGCGTTGTCACCGAGGAAGACCCCAAAAAAGCCGCCGAGAACCTTGAAAGCGGCATGATCAGGGATACAGCTATCGATATATCAGGGGCGGCAGCTCTGCTTGTGGTGTTCTTGCTGGCATCTGTTGTGCTCAGGGTAATATACCGCCTGCTGCGGCTGCTGAAAGTTATCCGCGTAAGCAAAAAGGTTTCGCACCTCATCGGCGCACTTATAGGCGCGGCAGAGGGCGTGCTTATACTTTTCATAATAGGTTTTGCGGCAAAATACGCCATAAACCATTCATTCGGCGTGCTCGATTTTGTCATGACCGACTATATAAGCAAAACTTTCATTGCAAAGATATTTGTATGATAAACTGACAAACTGACAAACTTATAAACTGACAAACTGATAAATTTCTCGAAAGGGGATAGATAACAGTGATAATGTGTTCCAGATGCGGTAAAAGACCTGCCGCGGTGTTCATCACATCAATGAACGGAAACGAAAAGAAAAACGAGGGGCTTTGCCTTGTCTGCGCGAGAGAACTGGGCATTTCTCAGGTAGATGATTATATGAAGCAAATGGGCATATCCGATGACGACCTTGAAGAGATGTCCAACCAGCTTATGGATATGACCGAGGGCGGAAACTTTGAGCAGGGCGGCAACAATACCTTGCCCGACTTTCTCAGCCATATATTCGGCGGCGCACTGGGCGGAAAACGCGACAGTGCAAATGCCGCAGCCGATAAAAAGACCGATGGCAAGCAGAGAAAAAAGCCCAAGGAAAAAGAGCTTAAATATCTGCCTAAGTTTTGCACCAACCTTACCGAAAAAGCGCGCGAGGGCAAGCTTGATAACATAATCGGCAGAGATAAGGAGATAGAGCGCGTTGTGCAGATAATGTCACGCCGCACCAAGAACAATCCCTGCCTTATAGGCGAGCCGGGCGTTGGTAAAACAGCCATCGCCGAGGGTATAGCGCAGCATATCGTCAAAGGCGATGTTCCCGCTCATCTCAAAAATAAAGAGCTGTATCTTTTAGACCTTACCGCCCTTGTCGCAGGTACGCAGTTCCGCGGTCAGTTCGAGGGCAGATGTAAAGGTCTTATAGATGAAGTTATAGAAAAAGGTAACGTTATACTTTTTATAGATGAAGTGCATAACCTTGTCGGCGCAGGCGATAGTTCCGAAGGCTCTATGAATGCCGCAAACATCATGAAGCCTGCCCTCTCACGCGGCGAAATACAGGTAATAGGCGCGACCACCTTCAAAGAGTACAGAAAGTATATAGAGAAAGACAGCGCGCTTGAAAGGCGTTTTCAGCCGGTTACGGTAAACGAGCCTACTGTTGATGATACAGTTGAAGTGCTTAAAGGCGTAAGGCAGTATTACGAGGCGCACCACCGCGTTCATATCTCCGATGAGCTTTTAAGAAAGTGCGCGGTGCTTTCTGAGCGATATATAAACGACAGATTTCTGCCCGATAAAGCTATAGACCTTCTCGATGAAGCGTGCGCCTGTGCAAGCATAAAGTGCAAAGAGATAGGCGAGGTAGAGCAGCTAAACGAGGAGCTTTATAAGCACGATACCGCGCTTTCGGAGCTTGAAGCCGCAGAGTCACCCGACTATGAGAAGATAGCAGGCGAAAAGGCAGAGATAATGCGCATAACAGACCGCCTTGTAGAGCTTGAAAAGATAACTTCGCAGCTGCAAGTCACCGATGAAGACCTTTCCAAGGTAATAGAGCTCTGGACGGGCATTCTTGCAAACAAGATAACCCAGAGCGAGTATGAAAAGGTGCGCGGTCTGGAAGAAGCCATGAAAAAGCGCATTATCGGTCAGGATGAGGCAGTTGAAAAGGTCGCAAAGGCAATAAAGCGCACAAGGGTCAACCTTTCAAAGCGCATACGCCCTGCCAGCTTTATATTTGTAGGGCCTACAGGCGTTGGCAAGACCGAGCTTGTAAAGGTTTTAGGCGAAGAGCTTTTTGATGCCACCGAGCCTATTATCCGCGTTGATATGTCGGAGTATATGGAAAAGCATACAGTCGCAAGGCTTATAGGTTCTCCTCCGGGATATGTGGGTTATGACGATGCAGGTCAGCTTACCGAAAAAGTCCGCCGCAGACCGTATTCGGTGGTGCTTTTTGACGAGATAGAAAAAGCCCACCCCGATGTCATGAATATCATGCTGCAAATTCTCGATGAAGGCAAGGTGAACGATGCCCAGGGCAGAAGCGTTTCTTTTGAAAATACCGTTATCGTCATGACCTCAAACGCAGGTTCTACCGATAAAGACACAGGCGTGGGCTTTAATAAGTCAAACGCCGATATAACCAAAGAACGCGCCATGAAAGCTCTGAAAGAGTTTCTGCGCCCCGAATTTCTGGGCAGAGTTGACGAGATAGTTGTGTTTGACCCTCTTACCCAAAGCGACTATACAAAGATCGCCGCGCTGATGCTCGACGAGATGAAAGAGCCCATGTCAGAAAAGGGCATAAAGTTTGTGTATGACGAAAAAGCCTGCGAACTTTGCGCTAAAAAGGCGTTCGGTCACTCGCTGGGAGCAAGAGATCTCCGCAGAGTTATACGTGAGGAGATACAGGATAAAATAGCCGACGTTATCATAAACGCCGACGGCAATGTTCCGTATGCGCTCTCGGTAACGGCAGACGGCGACAACTTCAGAGTAGATACCATGTAAAAAGGAGGCAAGCCTCTTGACAGCATTTGTAACGGGCGGCAGCGGCGGAATAGGCGCGGCAGTGTGCAGAGCTCTATATGAAAGCGGCTATGCAGTCGCGGTCGGGTATAATACCGATAAACGCTCTGCTCAGGCAATTGCAGAGGAAATAAACGGTCTTGCAATTCATTGCGATGTTACCGATATTTCCTCTATGCAAAATGCCGCTCGTGTAGCTCGTGAAAAGCTCGGCAGCATAACGCTTCTGGTGAATAACGCAGGCGTGGCAGATGTCGGTCTGTTTACAGACCTTACAAAAGAGCGGTTGGATCATATAATTTCAGCAGACCTTACAGGCGCAATGCTCATGTCGCAGCTATGCCTGCCCGATATGATACACTTAAAGAAGGGCAGTATAATAAATATCTCCTCCATGTGGGGAGAAACAGGCGCTTCCTGCGAGGTCGCGTATTCTGCCGCAAAAGCAGGGCTTATAGGCTTTACAAAAGCCCTAGCCAAAGAGGAAGCCCCCAGCGGCATACGTGTAAACTGTATAACCGCAGGAATGATAGATACAAAAATGAATTCTTGCTTTTCAGCCGATGAAATTGCCGATATTGTAAATGATATACCCCTTTCGCGTATCGGCACACCGCAGGATATAGCGAACGCCGTGGCATTTTTAGCCTCCGATAAGGCTTCGTATATCACGGGTGAGGTGCTTAAAGTCAACGGCGGAATGTGCATTTGATGAGGTGATTATTATGAGTATGAACGATACACCTGTAGCCAACAGGCTGCATATCTCTATTTTCGGTAAGCGCAACGCAGGCAAATCAAGCCTTATAAACGCTTTAACAGGTCAGCAGACAGCCATAGTCTCCGAGGTCGCAGGCACTACCACAGACCCCGTATATAAAACTATGGAAATGCTGCCGCTGGGTCCCGTTGTAATATACGATACCGCAGGAATTGACGACGAGGGCGAGCTGGGTGCGCTCAGGGTAGAAAAGTCGCTGGCAGTGCTCAATAAAACAGACATCGCGGTTTATGTCTATACAGATGTTATAGATGCTTACGATCTGGCAGCTATAGACAGAATAAAAGAACGCAGCCTGCCGCTTGTGATAGTGAGAAATAAGTGCGATATTTTTGGCAATAGCGTAAACGAAGACGAAGTAAGCGTTTCGGCACAAACAGGGCAGGGGATAGACGAGCTGAAAAAGCGCCTGTGCGCCTGCCTGCCTCAGCTGTCACCCAAACAGCCGCTTATCGCAGACCTTATAAAGAGCGGCGATAATGTAGTCCTTGTGATACCTATCGACAGCGCCGCCCCCAAGGGAAGAATTATCCTCCCACAGCAGCAGGTGCTCAGAGAAGCTATAGAAAACGGCGCGATAGTCACCTGCGCTACAGAAAAAAGCCTGCCTCAGGCGCTGCAAAGCCTTTCGCAGCCGCCAAAACTTGTGGTAACAGATTCTCAGGCGTTTGAAACGGTAGCTAAGATCGTTCCCGAAGATGTCTATCTTACTTCTTTTTCAATACTTATGGCAAGATTCAAGGGCATACTTACATCTGCCGTTCACGGCGCAAGAGCTCTTGATACACTGCAAGACGGCGATACTATACTTATTTCCGAGGGCTGTACCCACCACAGACAGTGCGACGATATAGGCACTGTAAAGCTTCCGCGCTGGATACAGGGATACACGGGCAAGAAACTAAACTTTGAATTTACCAGCGGCGGAGAGTTCCCAAAACTTCTCGGCGGCTATAAGCTTATTGTGCACTGCGGCGGCTGTATGCTCAACGAGCGCGAGGTCAAGTACCGCTACGGCGCAGCGCAGGGGCAAAGCGTGCCTATAACCAATTACGGCATACTTATAGCATATGTAAACGGCATACTAGAGCGAAGCATAAAATGCCTTGACATAAAATGACCGTCAGCGCAAACCGACGGTCAAAGGCTATTTTCTGTTGTCGTCTACCCACTTTTTCGCCATGAGAACGTTCTGATCGCTCTTGTTGTAAACATTCCCGTCCTCATCGGTGTAATTGTCGGTAATAACGTTTGTTTCCCACATCGGGGCAGCAATGTTTTTAGGGTAATATATCTTAGTGCCGTCGCTGTTTTTTGCGGCACGTGACTTTTTGCTGTCGCTCATAAACGTATCATTCCTTTCTATATTATTATCTGAAAAGAACAGAGTATTATCCGATAAAATTCTTACCACGCCGGTGGGCGGTCATTTAAAATAAAGGAGCATAAAAATGGCACTTTTAAGCAACTCACAGTACAGAAAAAAAGCAATAATACAGATATTTCTAAGGCTCATAGGTGCTGAGCTCATAGGCGTGAGCTTTGCGTTTTTCTATGTCGCGGCAAAACCTGCCTTGGGCGGTCTTTCAAACGTCGTGTTCGGCTTTTGTTCGCTGGCGTGTATGCTGTGCCTCTTTGCCGACCAGTGCTTAAAGCTCGGCGGCAAGGTAAAAGGCAACGTCACCCTGCACGGTGATACACCCATGCCCAAACTTGGTCTGCTGCTCGGCGTGCTGACTACTATTCCATACTATATCTCATTTATCGTGCTTTTATTGGCAAAATTTGGCGTTATTGGCAACTTTACAGGCCCGTTCAAGCTTATAAACGCCTGCTTTCTGCCAATAATCGATACTTTCGCAAAGTCTGCCACCCCAACAGCAGATATCTACTGGCAGTGGTTCATACTTATAGCCTTGTTGCCGCTTACAATGATAGCCACCTGCCACATCTGCTATAAGATCAGCTATGATAATATAGACGTTGCCAAAAAAGTATTATACAAGCAATAAGTACCGAGGGTATCACCATTGTAATGATACCCTCTTTTTTCATGACATCATATCGCCGATGTCGGTCATAACTTCGCCTATCGCTCTTATCGCCTTTGCGGTGTTTTTGCTTAAATGACGCTTTTCTTTTGAAGTAGCGTTTGCAAATGCGTATACAGCCGCACCAACACTCACGCCGATAGTCGCGCCCTTGACTATAGATGAAATTTTCATTGTGTTTTTTCCTTTCTATATGACTTCATAAATATTGTGTGTACAAATCATAAAAAAATTTTATAAAAAGCTTGTAAACTGAGGGAAAATGTGATATACTATAAGATAGTCTGTGTGTAGAGAGGAATATTTTTCCTATAAAATACAGAACTGCCTGTAAATGTGTGCTTATTGCGGAATGGAGTATGCCATATGACACTTAATATAGTATTAGCTCAGCCGCAGATACCGCAGAATACAGGCAACATCTCGCGTACCTGCGCAGTAACAGGCGCGAAGCTGCACCTGATAAAGCCATACGGTTTTGAAATTACCGATAAGCATCTCAAACGCGCAGGGCTCGATTATTGGGATAAACTGGATATTTTTGAGTACGACAACTTTGAAGATTTTTTCGCAAAAAACAGCGGTCCATACTTCTTCTTTACAACAAAGGGCTGTAAAGTGCATAGCGATGCTTGCTACCCCGACGGCTCGTACCTTGTTTTTGGCAGAGAAGATAAAGGTCTGCCCGAGGAGCTGCTGGTAAAAAATCTCGAAAACTGTGTGCGCATACCCATGAGAAATATGCTGCGAAGCCTGAATTTGTCAAACAGCGTCGCAATTGCAGCGTATGAAGTGCTCAGGCAGTGGGGTTATCCCGATCTTACATATCAGGGCAAATTTGCAAACCTGAAAAATATGTAAATATATTTTCTTTGTCAAAAATTATCACTTGAAATTTATTTGTATACCATATATAATAGTATAAGCGCGAACGGAGGGTAACTATGTCGAAAATAAAACTTATGACCGATTCCGCCTGCGACCTTACAGCACAGCAGGAAAAAGACTGTAATATAAAAATGATGAACTTCAAAGTCGCCGTCGGTGACGACAGCTATACCAGCAGAGTCGATTTCGATAACGCAGGCTTCTATAAAATTATGGAAGCTTATGACGGTCTGCCGTCTACCTCGCAGATAACCGAGTATGAGTTTGAAAACGCCTTTGAAGAGCTGTATAACGACGGCTATGACGCGGTCGTGTATATGTCTATCAATAAAAATGCCTCGGCTACCTATAATAACGCCTCTATGGCAAGAGATAACTTCTTTGAAAACCATAAAGAAGCCGCCGGCAAATTCAATATAGGCATCGTAGATTCGCGCAATTATACCTGCGCATACGGCTATCCGCTCGTGCAGGCTGCCGGCATGATAGAGCGCGGCGCAGAGTTTGACGAAATCGTCCGCTACCTCAACGACTGGACTGAAAACGTCATGATCTATTTTGCTCCGTATTCTCTTAAATATGCCAAAAAATCGGGCAGAATACCATCGGCAGCCGCTTTCGTCGGCGAAATGCTCGGTCTGCGCCCCATAATGAAAATTTACGACGGCGCTATCACTACATATGATAAGGTCAGGGGAGACAGAGCTGTTGTTCCGCGTATCGTTGACCATGCTCTGGAAACTATGATACCCCAGACCCCCTATTGCCTTATCTATGGCAGCGATGAGTCTATTCTTAAAGAACTTGAAGACGAGTGTATAAAACGGTTTGGCTATCCGCCCGAGTTTGCCACACAGATAGGCGCAGCTGTTGCCATAAATGCCGGACCTGTCGTTGCCGGCGTAATGTTCAGAAAAAATTCATAATTTTTTGAAGAACATAATTAAATTAAGCATATCAAAATATGTAAATTTATGCCATTTCTTCAAAAAAAAAAAAAAAAAAAGCGATATTTTTTCACATTTGAGCAACTTGCCATTTATTATTTTGCATTATGCTTAATATTGACCACCATTTTTACAAGAAATATACAATTACGCCTTTTGAAGGAAATAACACAAAACCTATTGACAACGCATGTGAATTATGATATAATACACAATATAGAGCGGATTATTGCTGAAATTCGAGCAGATATAGTGCATTAAGCACAATATATAGAGAAACGAAGCAGCAAATTTCGTTGTAAATAACCTTTTGTAAAATTTAATCGTAAAAGCCAAACTTTGCAGAACCTTTTTTGCAAAGTTTATCCTATGCACTACCATGTACCGATAAATACGATTATAAGAAGCAAAAGGGTAAAAAGTGGGCGGAGAGAGACAGATGAAAGGGATAATATTAGC
>CANQKD010000009.1 GCA_947624375.1 uncultured Clostridia bacterium
CAAAGCTTTGACTTAATTTCAGGGTTCCTTTTCCTTTTTGGATCTTTCGATTGTTCAATTTTCAAGGTGCTTTGTGCTTCCCCCTTTTTGAGGTCAGCTTTATTATTATACCACGCCGCAGCTCGCTTGTCAAGGGGTTTTTGAAAACTTTTTCAAAAATTTTTCAAAAAATTTTAAGCCGAGACATCTGTTTACCACGGCAACGTTATTATTCTATCACTCAAAGTACGAAATGTCAATAGCAAAACGCAAAAATAATCAAATTTTCAGATATTAACAACAACGGCGCCACAAGTTAAGGAAAAAATATGCACAATGCACATCACTGAAAAGATACATAAAAAATAAATGCCTCGGCGGTATATAACGGCAAAAATGCGGCATAATAATCGGGAAAACACTTTAAGGGAGGAGCATCATGAACAAAACAAAAGAGCGAATACTGTCATTCACGCTGATACTTTCGGGACTCATAGTTATCTTCACGCTGCTTTACATTCTGTCGTCGCACAGCATTTCAACGCAGACGATATCGCAGGTAGGCTCGCGCGGGAAGGAAGTTGAGGCGATACAACAATTTTTGAAAGACTGGGGGCTTTACAATGGTGATATTACAGGTTACTACGGATCGGAGACGCAGGCGGCAGTGAAGAAATTTCAAAAGCTTAAAGGCATAAGCCAGACGGGCACAGCAGGACCGCAGACACTGAAAGCCATGGGCATTTCGATAGGAACGATACCTGCGGCGACAGACTCAAACGTATATCTGCTGGCGAGGATAATTTCGGCAGAGGCGCGCGGCGAGCCATACGAGGGGCAGGTCGCGGTGGGAGCTGTGATACTCAATCGCATAGAGCACCCGTCGTTCCCTGACACGCTGTCGGGGGTCATCTACCAGAACGGAGCATTCACAGCCATTGTTGACGGTCAGTTCAATCAGCCTATATCTTCGACTGCGTACAATGCGGCAAGAGATGCGCTCAACGGTTGGGACCCATCGGGCGGCGCGATATACTATTATAATGCGAGAAAGACCAGCAACTCATTCATTCACAGCAGACCGATCATTAAGGTGATAGGAAATCACAGGTTCTGCTCATAAAAATGCGGTCGGGAGGTAAACTTCCGACCGTTTTACATACTATTTACTAGTGCACTTTTGATATAGTGCCTGCGGTATACTGCAAAATTTTCAGAGCATCATCAACATCTGCAATGCCGTCACCGGTGACATCAGCTGCCGAGATCTGAGTCTGGGTAAGTTTCAGGCTTCCCGCGGCATACTGCAAGATAAGCAGGCTGTCGTCGGTATCGATAAAACCGTCGTCGTTGACATCTCCGTATGTAAATTTGGCGGCGCTGCCTTTTCGTTTGATATTTATAACATAATTACGCACTGCGCCTGACGGGGCTTTTACAGCGACTTTAACGGCGTTATCCCCTGTTTTCAGACTTACCTTGCCGGTGCCGCTGACAGTTGCTTTTGAAGACTTAGCCGCAGCCGAAATGTTTACAGAAGAAACATTTGCAGCGACAGTAAGCGAATAAGTTTGTGTATACATATTAAATGTAGGCGATATTGAGTATCCCTTTACCGAAAGCGATGAAAGGAAATTATTGTTGCTGCCGTTTGACGTTGGCTTCACGCAGGCTTGCTCCGGCATATTCTTATACACCGGTATAGTGAACACGAGCGCTGATGAAAGAATACGGTCATTGTATGCACGCTTCATTGATGCTGCCTCAGACGCGGCTGCCTGGATGTTTGTCATATACTGGTGGGCGAAATAGCCGTTGCCGCCGTCTACCATATCAAATTTTTGCAGGTAGAGGGTATCCTGCCCCCTGTTTATATAGGAAGTGCCGATAAATTTTGAACCGCCGACTATTGCTTTATACTGATTTGTCCACGGCAGAGAATACGCAGAATTTGTTGTAGATGCATACTTTGCGCCCATTTGCCGTGCGGTAAGGGTAGATGTTGCATACGCTTGTATATTGAAGAAATTGAAATATCCGCTGTAGCCTGAAACAGTACCGAAAGCAAGCTCGGTGCCGCTCACGCCCATTTCCTGGCGTATGCGCGATGCGAGGTGGTAGGGGCTCACGCCTGTTTTTTTTGCTGCTTCCATTATTGTAGATGAATAAGTTTTTGTCGCTTTTGTATCGGGTGTGGTATAAGTGCCTTTCATGAAGGTGTCCGCGAGGATATCTTTCACGCCCTGCTCGGTATGCACATTTTCATCATACGAAAGCTGCTCGAACATAAACACATATGTATCATCAAGGAAGTTGCGCGGATCCATATAATAGGCGATTATCTGCTCGGACGCCGCTACCCAGCTCTGACCGTCAAGTCCGTACCAACTGCCGCTGCTCCAGTTATACGCACCTTTCTCCAATGATTTCCACGAAGCGGGGTTATCCGTATATACAAGACTTACGCCGAGCTGGGATTCCGCTTTAAGCGCGGTATTCCAGTCAACGCCGAGGTCTTGCGCTTTGAACACCCATTGGGGGTGAGCTTTATGTATCTGCCTGAGCTTTGCTTTATAGCTTTCGGGAAAGCCCTGCGAGGTGAGATATTTTTCAAAGTCACCGTCGGGTGTATAAGATGTATCTGCGGCAGGCTGTGCTTTTACCTCGACATACTCCGCCGAGACATAGCCGGTTTTACCGCCGTAGTTTATTTTATACCACAGACCGCCATAGGCATCGTTTGCATTGCCTGTTATAGTCAGCACATCGCCCTCATAAACATAGCCTATTGTAGAATATGTAGTGCCTGCATTGCTGCGGACACGAAGCGAATCTGCGGTGACCGTTCCTGTTTGCGAAGCGGCACTGGCGGTATACACGGAAAAATTGCCAGCAAAAAGAGCGCTATACGAAAATATCGCAACAGCGCTTACTAAAACAGCTATGGCTTTTAAAAGCATTTTTCTAAAAGCTGACATATGCATCGTTATTCACCTTAAAGTTATTCTACGTCTCACTATGTGTCGCCCTGCAAAAAGCGGCACGGTTTTTCTATATATGTAACTTATATTATAAAACTGTTTTTTCTGCTTGTCAAGTGTATTTTTACGACTTTTCGGCATTTTTTAATTCACAAAAAATTTACAATTTGGCTTTTCGGGGGATCTTAATATAAATTTAGTGGAGTCAAGTTTCTTTGAACGCTACATCTTGTGGAAAGGTATCTGAAAATGTTATGAAAAAATTTACAAAATATTTTTTATTGTGTTATATATATCTTTATAATAAGGTATAGAGGAAAAATATTGCTTTTTATCTATTGACAATATGATAAAAAATATGTTATAATCTTTATACAAAACGATTTTTGTAGAAATATAAGATATACAGAGAGAAAAAAGAAAGACAAAAGAGAGATATCAGACAAGCGGACATAACTTTTTGCTTTGGCCGCGTGATATTTAAAGGAGGCAAAAATGAAAATAAGTTTTAAGAAAGCTGTGATCTCGATAGGCACAGCCATTGTCATGGTCACATCTGTTTTTGCCGGAACAGTTGTGGCAGCCACGACCAACGAAATAACCGTGCAGCCTTCGGCGTTTTCTGTAAATGCAGGCGAGGCGTTCGATGTTTCGGTAGGTTTCAAGGCAGGCGACAATGGCGCGGCGGGATTCCAGCTTAATTTGCATTATGACAGCGAAAAGCTGAACGTTTACGTACCAAATGAAGCCGAAATACAAGGCGGCAAATACAACTATCAGGTGCTGGGAAGCAGATTTCTGGTCACAACAAACTACAGCTACTCTGACGGAGTTGTAAGGATAGTGGGCGTGAACGGCAGCGGCAACAACATCATAGTTGACACGCCGCTGAGCATAGTAACGTTCATTCCGAAAGAGGGTGCGAGCGGCAAGGCGGCTTTCTGGGTAGAAGTTGAAAAGCTCTCGGAAAGCAAGAAAAACGGCGAGTTTGTAAGTTCTTCATACTCAGCACCGAGCTCATCAAGCCCTGTATATGTAGACCTTATAGCGCCTGCTGCAGAAACAACAACTACTACGACTACAACGACTACAACGACTACAACAACGCAGGCGACCACCACCCTTTCGACAACAACTACCACCAATTCGACAACAACGGCTGAGGTAACTACAACGCCGCAGCCTGAAACTACTACCCCTGCCCCGACGACTACCGAGGCAGTGACGGCTACAGAAGACACAGAAACTACGACATCTGAAGCAACTACCACAACACCGCAGGAAACGCAGGAGACGACTTCGCAGACTACCGAAAATACGACCTTGGCAACTACAACACCCGAAGTAACTACCGCGCCGGAAACATCGCCGGAAGTTTCTGAAAGTGATATGAGCACTGAAGCGACTGATACGCCCGAAGTTACAGATACGCCGGACGTTACGACTGTTGAAGACTCTGAGATGCCGGCTGTCACCGAAAGTGATGACAATACTCAGCAAAGCGGCAATGTGAATGTTACAAATGACGGTGATGCGGTAATAATTGAAGATGAAGCGCCGCTTTATCAATACTCGCAGGGTGCGAATGAATACAATGAAGAGGAAGTTGAGCCTTACTGTGTTGATCTGAAAGATTACATAGAAGACTTTGACAAACCCATGGACATTAAAGTTTCTGTAGAATCTGACGGATTTGCAAACGGTTCGATAAGCATGAACGATCCTGACGGCAACTGGGTCAAGTATTATCAGGACACGCAGGCAAACGTATGGGAAGCTAAGAATGTAAGCCTTGACAGAAATGATGCTCTGGTATTCGTACAGCTGTTTTACTTGCAGGAAAATTCGAGCTTTGCTATCAGCAAGATAGAGATAACCCCGAGCAAGGCAGAGCCGCAGACAGATACAGAGGAGATAAAAGACGGCGCTGAAAACAGTGGTACAGGAAATGTTGAGACCATAGAACAGGCAGATCCCGAAAAGATAGAAGAAATAGTAAGCGAAATGCCCGATAACGACAAGAACCCGAATACTTCGGACTCTTTCAAGAGCGTGATGGCTATATCGCTTGTAATACTTGAAGTAACGGCTATGGCAGCGGTGCTGTTCTTTACGGGTCGCAAAAAGGTGATCGAAGAACCCGATGAAAATGCGGCAGAATAAAACAAAATACCGAGTAATTGCAGTGCGGCGAACGTGCTGCAATTATTTTTCAAAGCAGGAGGTGCGCAATATGCAGGACATTGCAAAGACAAATTTTCAGATAGAAATGGAGAAGCTGATAGCTGCTTTGGGCGATCGCCGCCCTACCCTGCTGCTGCACGCCTGTTGTGCGCCGTGTTCTTCATACGTACTTGAAAGCATTGCGAAATATTTTAATATTACGATGTTTTTTTATGACCCGAACATCACCCCGGCGGAGGAGTACGAAAAGAGATACTCTGAGCTTAAAAGGCTTTTGCGTGAAGCGCCGTTTGCAAGCGGTATAAAGATAATGGAGAGCGAATATGAGCCCGAAAAATTTTTTGAGATAGCCAAAGGTCTGGAGGACGTTCCCGAGGGCGGAGAGAGGTGCTTTAAGTGCTACAGGCTGCGGCTTGAAAGAACTGCGCAGGCTGCAAAAGAGCACGGGTTTGATTACTTTGCGACGACGCTTTCTATCTCTCCGTACAAGTCATCAGCAAAGCTAGCGGAGATATCTCTCGCGCTGCAAAGTGAGTACGGCGTAAACTGGCTGCCGAGCGATTTCAAAAAGCGCGGCGGTTACAAGCGCTCTATTGAGCTATCAAAAGAATACGGGCTGTACCGACAAGATTACTGCGGCTGCGTGTACTCTCAGGCACAGAGGGCGGCAAAGCTGGCGGATAAAGGTAAGTATATTTAAGTTAAATCAGAATTTTGTCCGCTATACCTACCTTGCTATTGGGGGAGACCCTTTTGGAAAAGGGTCTTCCCCCAAGCCCCCTCACTAAAACTTCTATATTTTTGGCGAGGGGTAATTATACTGTATATTATGCGTAGAATTTACGGTCTATAGCAGATAAAAAAATGAATTACTCCTCGCCAAAAACAATGGAAAAGTCTTTGGAAGAGGGGGAATAAGCCTTTCGCAGTTGCGAAGCAACTGTGAGAAAGAGTTTTCCCCAAAAGAAAAACAGGTACAGCGAATAAATTCTGATTTATATCATTAAACTTTGTATAAGTTAGATACATATAATATAAGACTCCCGCATTATAGGGAGTTTTTTAATATCAGACGATACTTAAAGTATTACTTGACAATATACAAACAAAGTGCTATAATATAAGCATACACAAAAGTTACACAGATTTGAGGTGCATACAATGAAAACGGAAATTATTGACTTGGAGCATTGCCCTTTAAGCGAGCGTCACGGCACATATGGCGGCAAAAACGGCTGCAAAGAGGGTATAAATATAGATGGGGAATACTGGCTTGTCAAGTACCCTAAGACCCACACGGACGGAGAACAGAAATTTTACACCGCTTCCCCTCTCTCGGAATATATCGGCAGTCATATATATAAGATACTGGGAATTGATGCTCAGGAAACAGCGCTTGGCATAAGGAACGGAAAACTTGTTGTTGCCTGCAAGGATTTTTGCGCGAAAGAAGGCGCTCTGCGTGAATTTCGCAAGCTAAAAAATGCTTACGGTCCGATGCTTTCAATGGCACTGGAAGAACATATTTATTCGCGCAGCGAGAAGCAATTTATACCCCTTGAAACTATGATGATACATTTTAAGTACAACCCGGTGCTGCGGCTTGTGCCTGATATTCAGCAGCGTTTCTGGGAGCAGTTCATTGTTGATATGCTGATCGGAAACAACGACAGAAACGGTGGCAGCTGGGGCGTTTTATATGAGGGTGGGAAATACCGTCCTGCCCCGGTGTATGGCAACAGTGCGGCTTTTGGGGGCAGCGTGCCAGACAGCAAACTTGCAGAATATCTTGACGATGAAGACATGATGCTGCAAAGTTTATCCTCGATCTACACACACAAGGGGCGCAGAATTTACGGCAAAGACATGGTAAATATTACTGATGAATGTTATCTCAGAACAGCCGCGGACATTATTCCCAGAATAGACAGCAAGATGGGTGAAATACGCGATCTTATAAACGGCATACCCGAAAGTTGCGGCGGCTTAGTTGTTTGCTCGGATATCAGAAAACGGTTCTTTATAAGATCAATAGAGCTGATGTTTGAAAAATATCTTATGCCGGTTTACGAGTTTACAAGATCTATAAAAAAAGAGTGATATTATGGGAAAGGTATTTATAAGAAAAAAGTTTGATTTTACCGTGCCGCAGGAAGTCGAAAATGCAATATCAGAGCTTGAAAAGGCAGTTTTGACGGACTCGGCACACGAGGATATTTATCTTGATGAATTTAAGCTGAGTGTTCGCTCTGCTACGGGCGGAGATAGCGGATTGACCGATGAACAGGCTGATGAGGTCTTGCGATATTACTACACAAGGCAATATCTGAGGGGCTAGCAGTGGAGAAATGAAAGGAGCTTTTTATGAAACATTATCCGTTTATGTCAAGAAATGATGGTACAGAAATTACTTTTTCCGATGTTGAGGATACGGAGGAAGTAAAGGTATAATTTGAGCGGTGGTCACGTGAACACAATGATCTTGACTCGATGCAGATAACACTTCCGCACGGCAAAATGGAGAAGATAAAGGGCTTTTCACAAAAGAAAGCGGAGGAATACACTCAGTTTATCGGCAAGTATTATCCCCTGCTGAAAAAGTTTGCAAGGCAGGGCGGCATCGGGAATGGTTATACAGAAAACAAATAAAACGCTGGCATAAATCACAAAAAGCACCGTAAACCCAAAATAAGCCCAAATTTTTATAAAACAAAAAATAACCGTCATTTTTGAAGGAATCAGAGATGACGATTATTTATAATAAAATTTAGACAAATTATCAAGCAAAAGCAATCAATTAAATTTAGTGAATATTAAATAGGAAAAAGCCTTGCAGAGAGTTCTTCTGCACTAGGACAACTGCAAAGCAGTAAGTCAAGTGTAGTGAATAATGAAAAGTGAATAACGAATAGTACGAAAGTTGTATAATAAAAGTGGACACACGAAACAGAGAATGATATAATAAGAGTAAGGAGTGTGTCTTAATGAAAAGGAAGTACAGTAAAGAATTCAAGATAGGGGCATGTGAACTGGTGCTCAAAGACAAGCTAAAGCCGCAGATAGTAGCGGAAAAGATGGGCTTGAATGTAGTAATGCTCTATAGATGGCTGTCTGAGTACGAGCAAAACGGCGACGAGGCGTTCATGGGCTCGGGTCACCAAGCTCCGGCAGATGCGCAGCTGCGCAAACTAAAGCGCGAAAACGAACGTCTGAGACAGGAGAATGAGATCTTAAAAAAAGCAGCGGCATACTTTGCGAAACACCCGGCAGAAAAATAGCATTTGCCAAAAAAGTTTTGACCGGATACGACACCGGCAGGGTATGCGAAATTCTAAAGGTGTCAAGAAGCGCATATTACCGAAAGGCAAAACAGCACAAAGTGAAAAAATCTGATATAGAAAAAGCCGTCATTCGCTGTTTTAATAAACACTCTGCCAGATACGGGCGGATACGCATACGCAAAGAACTGGAAAGACAAGGTATCAAAATAGGAGAATGGCGTATATCTCGGATAATGAAGAAAAACGGGCTTATAGCAAAAAGCGGTCGCAGCGGCAAGAAAAAGGTTTCAAAGCCTACAGAAGAACAATATATTGAAGAGAATCTGGTAAAAGATAAATTCTCTGAAAAAGAGCCTAACAAGCTGTGGTGTTCGGATATAACCGTTCTTGTATGCAAAAGCCGCAAGTTCTATATGTGCGGAGTATTGGATGCAGCAACACGCAGGCTAATAGGCTGGGCTATAGCGAGGCATCAGCGGCAGAGTATCGTTCAGGATGCGTTTTTAATGGCAGTAGGCAGAAATCCCAACAGACCTGAGGGAGCAGTTTTCCACAGTGACAGAGGAAGTCAATACACGGCAAAGAAAACAAAAGACCTTGTAGAGAAGCATGGTTTTTGCAAAAGCATGTCACGCCCGGGAACGCCGAGCGACAATCAGCCGATAGAGAGCTTCTGGAAAACACTTAAACGCGAGATGCCTGATATACGTCAGATGACATTCGCAGAAGCAAAGCTTGCACTAGTGGAATACATTGAGCTATACTACAACTCCGCCCGACTGCACTCGGGCATAGGATATATGATACCAAACGAGTTTTTCACTGTTTTAAGTGTCCACAATACTTGACAGGTTTCGTACAGAAACACCTAGAAACGTATACTATAAACTATTCACTATTCTCTCTTTCACTATTCACTGAGCCATTGACGATAGTCAAGGGCGTTTCTGGTGGAGCATACGGGAGTCGAACCCGTGACCTCCACACTGCCAGTGTGGCGCGCTACCAACTGCGCTAATACCCCAAAATAAAAGTGGGGTGGGGGGTGAGATTCGAACTCACGATCTTCGGGACCACAATCCGACGCTTTAACCAGCTAAGCTACGCCCACCGTAAATATATGTAAAATAACGGGACATGACGTCCCGATTGCAGAAAACTGCTGGCGCGCCTTGCTGGATTCGAACCAGCGGCTTACTGCTTAGAAGGCAGTTACTCTATCCAGCTGAGTTAAAGGCGCATATGGAGCGGGTGATGGGAATCGAACCCACACGACCAGCTTGGAAGGCTGGGATTCTACCATTGAACTACACCCGCAGAGCCGCTTTGTCAAGCAACTCTAATATTATATCATTATTTTTTTTGCTTGTCAAGGGCTTTTTCAATTTTTTCTAAATAATTTTTCTATGAAAAAACGCGCTGCACCGTCTTCGTATCAGGCGGTACAGCATATCTTTCAATATTCTGATAATATCGACCGTTTACCGGCATATCTCAGCATCGGCGGCGGTATATTCTTCGAGAGAACCCTCTCTTACCTGAATACAGATATATCTTATTCCCTCATCTTCGGCTGCAAAAAACTGACGTTTCGCACCGGTAGCTATCCTCAGCCAGTCGCCTGCGGCAAGTTCTACCGTTTCGCCGTCTATGACTGCCCTGCCCTTTCCTGACAGCACCGCGTATATTTCCTCGTTCTTCTTATGCGCATGGACAAACGGCACGCTCGCACCGGCAGGCATCTCATTTACGCTTATCTCCGCGCCTGTCAGCGACAGTTTATCATGCAGCTCTGTTCTTGCCTCTTTACCCACGCTTACTTTACTGTAGTTACTCATTTTTATTCCTCCCTGAAAGTTTGTTGTAACTCTTTCGGTTACATCTATATTATAATACGCATGAGATGTAATGTCAATGATTACAACGCATTTTTGTATATTTGCACAATTAACAAAGTGTTTCATTGTAACTATTGACATTACAACAAAACGGTGGTACAATATATATACAAGAAACAAAAAGCGAGGGGCAGTCATGCAGTTTTCTTCAAGATTTACTATTGCAACTCACATACTGCTATGTGTTGCGATGTTTGAAGATCAGCAAAAGGTAACTTCAAATTTTTTAGCAGGGAGCATAAACGTAAATCCTGTAATAATAAGGAATATTCTCGGCTCACTGTCATCAGCAGGGCTTGTTGAGATACGCTCGGGCGTGGGCGGCGCATACCTTGCAAGACCTAAAGAAGAAATAACCCTGCTGGACATTTTCAGGGCGGTGGAAAAGGAAGAAGCGCTGTTTCATTTTCATGAAAACCCAAATCCGCAGTGCCCTGTCGGCAGAACGATACACACGGTAATGGACGGAAAGATACAGAATATTCAGTCGGCGATGGAGGGAGAGATGGCTCGCATAACCCTTAGCGACCTTATGAAAGAGGCAAAAGAAAATATGTAAAAAGCAGCACCGCACAAAAGCGATGCTGTTTTTGTTTTATTTAATACGGGCTGTTTACCTTTTCGGCTTTGGCTACTGCTTCTTCGAGGGTCATATCATAAAACATTCCTGCGGTGAGGTATCTGCCCGACTTTTGGTCGTCCACAAACGCGCCTACCACCACGCCGGGCAGCGCGCTTTTGGGGTCGTTGGGAGCATTAGGACCGCCAAGGTCTGTTCTGCACCAGCCGGGGTCGGTAAGGTTTATCATAACATTGCTGCCGTTCAGCTTTGAGCCTATATCGATAGTTACCTTATCAAGCGCCGCCTTGCTTGCCGAATAGCCTGCTTGCTCGGGCTCCAGGCGTATGCCGCTTGTTGTGTTTACCACCCTGCCAAAGCCTTTAGCCACCATTTTCGGGAGGAAGTGATAGCATATCATCATCGGCGATATGGTGTTTATCAGAAAGCTTTTCTCGTAGTCCTCGGCAGGGGTGCTGTAATACTGCGTTCTGTAGGCGACCTGCATACCTGCGTTGTTGAGTATTATGTCAACATCGATACCATTATCGTCTATAGCTTTGAGCATTTTCTCTACAGAAGAAAGGTCGGTAAATTCAGCCGCGACCGCGAAAGTATCAACACCCAGTGCTGCGAGTTCTTTTGCGGTCTTTTCAGAGGCCTCCAAACTTCTGCTTTGGACTATGATATTGCAGCCTTTCTTCGCCATAAATTCAGCTGCCAGTCTGCCTATGCCTCTTGCTGCGCCTGTCACGAGCGCCCATTTTCCTGTTACGTCAACCATTTTGCATTATCTCCTTTTTAGCATTTTCAAGCGCGGCGATAACTCTGTCGCACCAGTCGTCAAATTCTTTGTCCTCGGTCTGAAGCTCGGGGTGGGAAAGAACGTAGTCTATAGTGTTTTTCACGCCCTGTTCAAAATGCACCGTGGCTTTGAACTCGGGCACTGCTTTTTTCAGCTTTGTATTATCGAACACTACAGAGCAGGCTTTATCGCCCGTAAGGCTGCCTGTGAAGTCGTAATCGCTGACAGAAGCGAGAAACTCGGAAGAAATGTGCACTGCTTTAAGCTCTATGCCGAGGACGTTTGCGATGCACAGATATATCTGATCCCAAGTGAGCGTTTCATCATTCGTTATCTGAAAAGCCTCGCCTATTGCGTGCGGATTGCCTATAAGACCGCAGAAGCCTTTGGCAAAGTCGCTGTTGTGTGTCATAGTCCACAGCGATGAGCCATCGCCGTGAATGATAACGGGCTTGCCTTCTATCATACGTTTTATTACCTGCCAACTGCCGTTTTTGCCGTGAACGCCCAGCGGCACAGAGCGTTCGTCATAAGTATGGCTGGGTCTTATAATGGTAACGGGGAAACTGTTCTCGCGGTACTCTTTCATTAAAAGTTCTTCGCAGGCTATCTTGTTGCGAGAATATTCCCAATACGGATTAGCAAGAGAAGTGCCCTCGTTTATTATATACGACCTGACGGGCTTATGATAGGCAGAGGCGGAGCTTATATACATAAACTGCTTTGTTCTGCCTTTGAACACGCGGATATCTCTTTCTAGCTGCTGCGGCACGAAGCCTATAAAATCGCACACGCTGTCAAAGGTCATATCGCCGAGGGCGGCTTTGAGGTTTTCTTCGTTATTCACATCGACGTTTATGACATTGACGCCGTTTGGCAACTCACCCGTTCTGCTGCCGCGGTTGAGAAGATAAAGCTCCTCTCCCCTATCTGCCAGCAGGCGAGTTATTGCCATGCTGATAGTACCCGTTCCGCCTATAAAAAGTATCTTCATATGCACCACCTCATATCTCAGCTTTTGCGGCAATGTGGTAGATCTGAGTTATATCTTCTTCCGAAAGATTCACATAACCGCCTGTTCTGCCGCCATTCAGACCCAGCTTTGAAACGAGCAGAGGTATATCCTCCTCTTTAGCGCCAAGCTGCTGCAAATTTATCGGCATACCTATAGATGCAAGGAATTTTCTGAAACAGTGTATCCCCTGCCTTGCGGTCCTTTCTGGGTCTTCAAAATCCATTACGCAGCCGAACACCCTCACAGCCATCTGCGCCATTCTCATAACGTTATGCGTGCAGACAAATTCCATCCACGAAGGCATAATTACCGCAAGACCTGCGCCGTGCGCAACATCGTAAAGACCCGAAAGCTCATGCTCGATATTGTGGCTGTTCCAGTCCTGACTTCTGCCCACGCCGACGATATCGTTATGCGCTACCATGCCTGCCCACATTATGTTAGCTCTTGCCTCGTAGTTATGCGGGTCTGCGATAACGCGCGGAGTTTCCTTTACCATGGTTAGCAGCACGGCTTCGCAAAGTCTGTCGGTTATCTCGACTTCTTTGGTGTTGGTAAAATATCTTTCAAATACGTGCGCCATTATGTCGGTAGCTCCGCAGGCTGTCTGATATGCAGGCAGAGTTTCTGTAAGCGCAGGGTCAAGTATTGAAAACCTTGAACGCAACAGGTCTGAGCCGCAGTCGCGCTTGAGTTTGCCTTCTTCTTTGGTGATGACAGATGCGCCCGAACCCTCGCTGCCTGCCGCCGCGATTGTGAGTATAACGCCTATGGGCAGGGCTTTTTCCACGGGTTTGCCCGTGCCGTAAAAATCCCAGAAGTCGCCGTCATACGGCACGCCGAGAGCTATGGCTTTTGATGAGTCTATAACAGAACCGCCGCCGACGCTTAAAATAAAGTCAACGTTTTCTTTGCGGCAAAGTTCTATTCCCTCATAAACCTTAGTATCTTTAGGGTTGGGCTGAACGCCGCCGAGCAAAACATATCCCAAGCCCTCTTTATCGAGCGATGCCTTTACCTTGTCGATAAGTCCCGAGCGCACAGCAGAACCCGAGCCGTAATGCACGAGCACCTTGCTGCCGCCGTACTTCTTGACATATCTGCCGCAATCGTTTTCGGTATCTTTGCCGAAGATAAATTCAGTGGGGCTCAAAAAAGTAAAGTTATCCATATAAATTCCGCCTTTCTGTCAGTGATATAAATATTGAACAATATAATTTTGTACAAATACTTTAAGATATTATAACACTTACTTATGTGAAATAATATAAAATTTATATGATAAAATATAACAAAACTATTATGCGGCAACCTTATTTTTGGCGGCTGAATTATGACATTTTATATGTATCGGGTAAAGTATGAGCATCACAGCCATAGATATTGCAAGCCATATAAGTATATTTGCAAGGGGCGTAAGCAGGTTTACATGATACTTGCTGCCTTTGAGACCTATGCCTATGCAGTAGTTGATAAGCTTACTGTTTGCAGGCACTGTTACCACGGGTATGAGTATGAACGCGGCGGAAATTACCGTTGAAATAACGATGTTTTTCGCTATTACAGAGATAACGCCCAGCGAAAGCGCCGCGCACACTGCCCACAGTGTTTTTGAAAGTGATTGCAACACAAAAAATTTGAGTATGGACATACTGTCATAAGCGCTGCCGTGGTCAAGTATTGCACGGAAAGGTTTATCGTAATTTTCAAGCCCGAATTTTACGCCCATTACCGCAAAATCTACAGAATATATAAGTATCGCAAACAGCGCTGCGCTGACAGTCATTACCGCAAGTTTGGTGAGGTGCAGCTTTATTCTGCCGTTTTTGCTGACCATATTAAGCGTATGCACGCCGCTGGAATGTTCGCGGCAATACACGGGTATGCAGAATATGAAAAGCGCGAAAAGCAGGCAGAAATCAAGCGAAAGCATTCTGCCGAAAGCACGCCACTCCAAATCATAGAACCACACGCGCTCGTCGCGGTCAAGCTCAGAATACTGCTCATAGCGAGACTGTATTACCTCAAACGCAGATACTTTTGAATCAGCTTCGTAATACTTTTTCATGTAGGCTTTGTAGTCGTCAAGCGTGATAGCACCCGAGGCATAGTCGTCCTCCATTTGCATTTTCACACCGACTATGCTTTCAATGCGCTCCGCCTCTTTTGGCACATAAAGCTCTGCATCGGTCTGCGACATATGCGACAGTTTATCTATATAATCTTTATAGATATCTATAGAAAATTCCGCGCTGACATTCAAAGATGAATATGTGATGACCGCCTTCACAAGTATTATTGCGACAAGTATCAGCCACTTGAAATTGCCGAATATTTTTTTACATTCATAGTATATCAGGCTAATCATTTTCGTTCGCCGCCTCGTCAAAGTAGTAGAGATAAACATCTTCGAGATTGGGTGCGACCGTCACGGCGTTATCGAACGGTTTTTCATCGGATACCATGCGTATCATCGCGCCGTCAGACTGCTTGGCTATGTTTGAGATCTTGAAGCTGTCCTGCGCAACGACTTCATCAACGTTTTGCACCTTTGCTTCCCACACGCAGCCGTTTATGCTCTCTAAAAGTGAAGTAACATCAGTGTTTTTAATGACCACGCCGTGCTGCAAGAGTATCACTTTATTCGCTATCGCCTCAACGTCCGAAACGATATGTGTTGCGAAGATCACAACACGGTTGAAGCTAACCTCGCTTATAAGGTTGCGGAAGCGTATTCTCTCTTTGGGGTCAAGACCTGCTGTAGGCTCATCGAGGACTAGTACTTTCGGGTCGTTGAGCAGCGCTATGGCAATGCCGAGCCTGCGCTTCATACCGCCCGAAAAGCCGCCGACTTTCTGCTTTATGGCATCTGTAAGGTTGACCGTTTCGAGAAGTTCTTTGATCTTTTGGTCTGCGTTTTTTACGTCTTTGAGCTTGGCGAAATATTTCAGAGTATCAAGCGCGGTGAACGAGCCGTACAGCCCGAAGCTTTGCGGCATAAAACCGTAGATCGCTCTGAATTCCTTGCCCATGGCGCGCGTGTCTTTGCCGTCGAAAAGAATCTGACCGCTTGTTGGTGTGATGAGGTCTGACAGGCAGTTCATCAGCGTTGACTTGCCTGCCCCGTTCGGACCCAGCAGCGCATACACGCCCTCTTTCATTGTTACACTGAAGTTTTTCAGCGCCTCTTTCTTGCCGTAGCTTTTTGATACATTCCGGAATTTAAGTTCCATGTTTGACCCTCCATTTATTTTAATTTTTGGCTTACTGTTTTGTGTGGATAAATGTACGTTTATTTACCCTGCTCAGCTGTTGAATAATTCGCCTTCAAACTTTTTCACCCATAGATCGCTCCCATCGCTGCGCACAGAGGCTATCACATCATAGGGATCGGCTGTGTTATCGGGGTTTGTTTCTTCGCCTAAGAAGAACACCCGGTCTGAGAAGTCTGCCGTGATGATACAGGCATTCGCGCTGAAGCCGTCATACACCGGTTTGCTCTCGCCCGAATCAAGATCATAGCACATTATTGTTTCGCCCTGACCGCTTGACGGCGCGCCGTGGTAGAACAGCTTATTATTCTTTACCGCAAAGTCGCTGTAGCAGTTTTCTATAAGCTTCTTAGGGTTCTTAAGGTCTAGGTCGGCGGTGTACAGCACGAACGTTTCGGTATCACTGTATACGGTGTAATATACGGTATCGTTCTTAACATACATACAGTTTATGTGGTCGCCGAGTTTGGTTGTCTCGCCGCTTTCGATATCTGTTCTGAAAGCTTCAAGCAATTCGTTGGTGAAGTATATGCTGCCTTTGCAAAACCGAAGATATACGCATATTTTTCATCGGCTGCTAAATAACATATAACACACTTCTCGTTGGGTGTTGCTTTTAATGCGGCCTCTTCAAGCTCGGTGTAATGATCGTTTTCGTATATAACTTCTTCCTGACCGTCTTTCAAAGCGACCAGCGTGTTTTCATCGGGATACCACAGTTCATCGCCCACGGCTGTTGCCATGAACAGAAAATGATGGTTCACGCAGCCGGGGAAATTATTCGGGTCATGAGTACAGCCGGAAACATTGCAAAGAGGTATAGCCTCACCGCTTTGCAGATCTAGTTTTATAAAGCCCTGGTCGCCCATATGGTTGTAGACATACAAATACTTGTCGTCAAGTGTGACATAGTTGCTCATGCCGAGAAAGAAGTTTCTTCCGCTGTGCTGATTGTAATTCTCTATCTTGGTATCAAGCGGCTGCGATTCCTGCTCTATCTTCTCTAAAAGCTCGCTGTCAACTATCTCGCCTGCTGAATTTTCCTCAAAGTATGTCTCTTTTTCCTTGCTTTGGCAGGCGGTCAAGCCGAGTGCGAGGGTAAATGCGGTCAAGAATGATAATGCTTTTTTCATTTTCTTTTCCTCCTATAATTTATTTTCCGACTATTTAACTTTACGCGGCTGCGGCTTTTGCCTTGGGAGCTTTTTTCTTAAAGGAAATACGAAAAACATTGCCGAATCTGAAATACGCGAAAAGCAGCAGTAATACGGTTGCGGCGGCGGTTACTGTAACGCAGGTGGTAAGCCTTAAAAACGGGTAATTCGCAAGGCTTATATAGTCAAACTTTTCAAAGTATACATAAGGCTGTGTGAGGCAGGTGGGCAGGAACGCGCGAAGCTTTTCAAACATACTGAACCTGCCGCTGTCGAGTGTTTCGGCAAGCGTGCCCTCGCCGCTGAGCATATACTCATATGAATACACATAAAACGAGAACATCACAAACAGCAGCAAACAGTCTGCAACTAGCGATATGAAAACTTTTCGTGATATCTGCGAAACTGCGGCGGCTATGCTTATCACAAAGGCGAGCATTAAAAGCCTTGCCAGACCGCTTATTATTATCAGCGACAGAAAGCTTATGTTTGCCGCGCTGCTTTGGTAAATTTCGAGCGACTGCACCGGCTGGAGCAGCAGTCTGCCGCCCATTATGTAATAAGCTGAAATGACATCTGCGGCGGTAAAAACAAGCATAGACACTGCTGCAAGGAACAAAAGCGAACTTAGTTTTGCGCAGAAAAGCCTTTGACGCCCATATTTTGCGGTGTAGACCATGGCTTCGAGCGAATGTGTATTCTCGGCGCAAAATACATCGGCGGCGAGGATTACGAACGCAAACGCCAACACTATATAAAAGTACATATACGACATAATGTATATCTCATGCCACACCGATGCGGGCGAACTGTCGATAAGCGCGAAGTCTTTTTGCCTGTTGTATTTATCTACCGCCTTTTTGTTCAGCCGCACGGTGTAGGTATCCTGCGAGGTATCCGCTATAAGCGAAAGTGCATTTATTACGGTGTTTTCGGCTATTTTTACATACTCATCAAATTTATACTTTACGGTAAGATATGCAGACTGTGCCATACGGTACCGCTCTGTCAGCGCAGTTTCTTGGGCATCGGGATGATGCAAACCGTTTTCGTCGTAAGTCCAGTTGTCCTGATTTTGCTCTATATATGTATTCATTTCGGTCATAGCATCGGCATATTCCTGACGAAGGCTTTCAAACAGGGCGCTTGGGTCTGTCGCATCGGCATCTGCCGTTACCTGTGCGAGGTATTCGTTGACGGCATTTGCCTGCTCTTTGCTGCTTTGGATACTGCCAAAATTTATTCTGTATGCGCCGACTGTAAGATATATAAAATACGCGGCTGTAAGCAATGTGAGAATAATGAACACTTTGCTGCGGAGTATTCGTTTTATTTCACTGTGTACCATTTTTGCCCCTCCTATCCTGCGTTATCGAAGCCGTTGAGCGTATTAGACCAGAAACCGCTGCCGTCGGCTCTTACCGATAATATAACGCTGTTGCCTTCGCTGTCTGTACCCAAGGCGAAAATGCGGTCGATATGGTCTGCCGTGCCTATAAACAAACTGCTGTTCCATTCATCAAATATGACCGTTTCTTTGCCGCTTTCAAGGTCGTAAGATATAAACGAGGAGTTTGCATCGTCTTTGAGATAAAACATCTTTCCGCCCTTTACAAGCATTTTATCCTGACAGTTTTCTATAAGCGGCGTGATATTGCTGCCGTCAAGTCCGGCTTTGCAGATAGCTTTGTTTTCAACGTCGTACAGATAGAGTACATCATCATAAACGCGCGGAGAATACATTTTGTCGGCTATCTTATTAACGCTGCCGCTTTCAAAGTCTGCAACAAACACTTCGCCGAGGTCATCGGAAAGATACATCTTTTCGCCGTAAAGCATACCGCCTGTTATTCTTGAATCGCACACATCTATAAGATCACGGGCTTTCATAGAGCTGCGGTCAATTCTATAGACATAGCTTTCACCTACAACATAGATAAGATCATCGCGCACGAAGAAATCGCTTATAGAGTACTTTTCACGCGGAGTTAGTCTGTGAAATTCTTCCTCAAATTCGGTGCAGAAGGTGGTATTTTCAAACAGCCTGTCCTTGCCGTCCGAAGTTCTCTGTGCTATGATGTTATAGCTTCTTCCGTCGTCGTCGCTGTCAAGACACCAGAAAACATTTCCCACGGCGGTAAAGCCCTGCACATTACCCAAACTGTTATTTATGCAGTTCGGGAATGTATTAACATCATGCGTGCAGCCGGGAACATCACACATAGGCTTTGTTTCACCTGTTTGCAGGTCTACCTTGTATCTCTGAAAGCGCTGATCGTCTATTTGGTCGCCAACAAAACCTATAGGTACAAGGCAGTACATATATTTATCGTCAAACGTAATCGGCGCGGCGTTCATCTCATATCTCTTGTCGTAAGAATAGTCTGTTATTTTTGTTTCAAGAGGCGTGGCTTTCTGCTGCATCTGCACGGCAATGGCGCTGTCAAGTACGGAATAGTTTTCATCAACAGGAATATAGGTGCTATACTCACAGGCTGCCAGCATTGCCGACAGCACTGCCGCTGTTAAAATGCATATTGTTCTTTTCATTGTGATTCGCTCCTTTTTATTTAACTTTATTTTTGACCCGGCAAAGCCCCGGGAACGTACCAGATCTGAAATACGCAAAAACTGCGCTCGAGGAGGCATACCTCCCTGATTTTTTCTGAACAAACGCGCGATAAAAACTTGTCTTTAAAAAATGCTTCTATAAATAAGTACACATCAAACGGACAAAATGTTACAAAAAAATTTTAAAAATCTTAAATTTTGTATGTATGCACAAAAACGCGTGCCATATTTTGTAAGCAATAGACAAAGCTTGTCTGTGAGAAAGTATTTTCAGGCACAAAAAAAGCAGCCCCGTTAAGGAATGCTATACTATACTATTATGCGGAATAAACAACAATATCAAAATTATTGATGTGCTGTGTTATAGCGATGGATATTATGTTTTTCGGAAGCAGCGATGAGGCTAGTGATGAGGCTTTGCGTGCATCGTGCGAGAAGAACGGAAACGTTGTGGCAGGCTCTTACATAAACTACACAAGCGCATACAAGACAGATGCTGACGGCAAGGGGTACATAGACCACTTCAGCATTGAAAGCGTTGAACAGCCGTTTTTTGCAGACTGCTGCAACACGGGTTTTGTTAATGTTTCGCCAGATGATGACGGCATTGTGCGCTCGGTGATGATGTCTGACAGTGACGACAGCGGCAGAATGTGGATAAACTATGCAGGCAAGCCGGGCGACTATGAGTACATATCGTTCGTTGACGTTATAGAGGGCAAAGTCGACCCGCGCATTTGCAGCGGCTGCATTGTGTTTGTAGGCGCATATGGGGCAGGAATGCAGGATCAGTATTCTATACCAAACAGCTCGGCACAGATGTTCGGGGTCGAGATACACGCGAACATTTTGCAGTGCATGATAGACGACAGAATGCCTCTGCCTGTTTCAAGGCTTACAGCGGCTCTCATAAGCGCGGCTGCGGCGACTGATGAACGGAGCAAACACATGAGCAGATTTCTTATAATACCCGAGCTTGCGAATATTGAGGAGCATCCGGCTCTGGCGAAAAAATACGATCTCGGTTTTGAATGCAACGACTATTTTTCACCAAAAATGCTAGATGACGAGGTGCGGCTGCAACATACTATAGCTGATGCGTATATAAAAAATTGGACAGACTACAACGAGAAATACCTTGGCGGCATACTTAAAGAAAATCCTGACATGAACATATACATTGAAAATATGTTTGACCGCTCGCCTTATATGCTGCAAGGGCTGAGCGAGAGGCTTATTAAATACGACAATTTCGGCGTATGTTGTGACTACGCTCACGCGATGTCGTTCGGCAGGGGCACGGATATTGACGAATGGGTAGAGGCGTTAGCGCCATACATAAAACATATGCACATAAACGACAACGACCTTGAAAACGACCTGCATCTTGCAATAGGCGACGGAAAGATAGACTGGAACAAGTTTGCAGAATACTATGAAAAATATTTCTATAAAAGCACAATACTGATAGAGGTTTCGGGAATAGAAAAGCAGCGAAGATCTGCTGAATTTTTAGAAAACTTAGGACTGCTTGGCTGACACACTGCACGGAGGCAAATTTTATGAAAACACTTGCTGCGCTTACATTAAAAGCGAAAATAATCATTGCTGCGGCATCTGCGGCGGTCGTTGCCGCAGGTACTGTGGGCACTGTTATGCTTCTGAATAATAAAGAGGAATCATACAGAGTTGTAAAAGTATTTGAAACGCAGGGTCAGTACAACACCGTTGACAGGGACACTTCGGGCACTCTTGATGCATACAGCGGAATGAATCTGCAAAACGGTGATGTTGTCACCACGGGTGCGGACAGCAATATACGCATATCTCTTGACGGGGATAAGTACATTCTTATAGATCACGACAGCGAAGTGCATCTTGTTGCGGAAAACTCCGCCAAGGACAGCAAGACTGTTATAGAGCTGAAAAAAGGTGAGATCCTCAACGAGATAACAGAGCCGCTGTCGGAAAACTCGACATACGAAGTAAACACCCCGAAAGCTACCATGGCGGTAAGGGGCACGAGTTTTTATGTACAGACAGAGGAGCTTGATAATGGCAGCTACATGACCGACCTTGAAGTTGTTCACGGAAAAGTGGCTGTCTGGCTATATGATGAAAACGGTGACAAAAAGGGCGGTGAGGTATACGTTTCGGAGGGCTGCAAGGTAACTATAGTTATTGACCCGAACGAAAGCAGTGAAAACACTCCAGATGTTGACGGCAACGCATATTTTGTATACCGCACCGATGACGGCGGTTTTATAGAGTGCAAAGACACCGACCCTGCGCCTTACAAGACGGACTTCAGCCTGATGCCCGATGATGTAACTGCGGAATATGGTTCTGAAATAACACTTCCTGCTGTGCCGACAAAGACAGGCTACACGGGTGAGTGGCAGATAGGCGGCAAAGCTGTTGAAACGGATTACAAGGTTACCGAAGATGTTACCGTTACTGCGGTATATACGCATGTAAAAGTAATTGTTTGTTATGTTGGTGGTTATTCAGACGGCGGCAATAATGATCCGACAAATTTCAGACTGTCCAATTCTACAACCGGTACACTTGACTACGATATGACTGCCGAAGAATTACAAAGCGAAATAGCTACTTGGAAAGAATCAGTGGACAGTTATACTGCTGTTAAAGTTGTTTATGACAACACAGAAACGTCTTTAAGTGACTTAGATAATCCGCTTGACATTGACAGCCTGCCGGAAATAACAGCTGATACAAAAGTCAGCGATATTGTAAATGATTATGAATACGATGGTGTTTATCGTTCATTTGTGAGAATATATCTGGTTCCGGCTTGGGAGAATGTATATAAAGTTACTTTCCATGATGTTGACGGCGAAGAAATTGAAAGTCACTGTTCAATGGGTGAGCTTTTAAATGATATACCTGCTGCACCGGAAAATTACACATGGGTTTATACAAACGGAAACAATAGTACCGAAGAATTCACACAAGATACTTGGATAGAGTTCGATACCGATGTATACTGCGGATGCAAAATAACGGTATATGAATACACTGAAGGCGCTTGGGAATCCACGGGCAGCTTTGCTAAAAAATAGGTGAACCGCTTAAAGAAAGTGACCTATGGAGATTTTCTGAATTCTATGATTATATAAATAGTAATTATTATGTCATTGCCGGATTTGCTGCACAGGCAATAAGCGGCGTTACACAAGAAAATATTGATCTTGTTACATTCTCGGCTGGTCAGACATTTGACAGAAACATTGATCTTTACATAGTAAAGGCAAGCATAGAATACACAAAACTTGACGGAACTACCGGCACACTTTACTGGAGCGGCGAGGGTTCATTAGTTGATTATCTGAATAACTTAAAAACAAGTGAAAACAATGTATGGAAATTTGACGATGGTGAAGAGTTTAACGAGGAAAACTTAAACAAACATCTGTATTATGATTATGATAACCCGCCTGATTCTCCTCAGACTGCGGCGAGGTTTAAGATAGTTGAAACTGCTTCATAACTTTCCTGCCCTGATAACTTAAAAATTTCAGCCGTTGGCGTGCTGCCTGCGGCTGATTTTTTGTGCACTTTCAGGGCGGTGATGCCCTAATACAAAAAAGTTTGTAAATAAATGACGGCTTTTGCTCTTTCGGGGATTGACAAAAAGGGCGAAATAATTTACAATATATATTAGATATTCAACAAGGAGCATACTAATATGAACTATAAAAAACTGCTTTGTCTGATACTTGCGCCGATGTGCCTTGGCGGCTGCTCGTCAAAGAATGCTGAGACGAGCTCTTCTTCAAGAGCGCAGGGCGAGAAAATTGTTGTGAGCATGATGTTCACCAATCTTTTGCCGAACTTTGAAAGTTTGGTGGAGACGACTTACCCCGAGATAGACTTACAGGTGGAGAAAAACGCTATAAGTACTATTGACGGCGAATCTGAACGCCGCCTGAGAAACGGTCACGGAACGGATATTGTTACTTCATCGCTGGCGACGGGCGACATACTGAATCATCTTGCAGACCTGAGCGCCGAAGGGTTTATATCTTCTTATGAGTCGGGCATTATGCTAAAGACCTCGCGCGATGGCAAGAATTTATTTATACCTTTGCCGGCACAGTATTACGGCTATATTTATAATGAAACGCTTGTAAAAGAAAACGGGCTGGAGATACCTACGACGCAGGAAGAACTTATAAAGATGCTCGGAGTGGCAAAGGAAAAGAACATAGGCGTTGACGAAAACGGCTATGTATTTACCGTTGACGGCACGCCTATTACGACTGCGACTTTTGCTTTTGCGAACAAAATTCCCGACTTTTTCGGACTTTCTCAGGGCATAAAGTGGCTTGACGGGCTGAAAAACGGTGAGGCAAAATTTACAGGGACGCTGGAATCTTCTCTTGACCTGCCGCTGGAGCTTATTGACAAGGGGTATTTGAATCCCACACCGTTTACAGGTGTCACCAACAGTGTGCCTATACTTCAGAAGATGAGCAGCGGTCAGATGCTCGTGGCGTTTGACAGCGTTACTATGCTTAACGACATACGCAAAGACAGCAGCTATGAATTTGATATGCTGCCGATGCTGAGCAACGAGGGCAACCCTGCGTGGACTGTATCCGCGCCGGCTGCGTATCTTGGCATAAACAATGCGCTCAGCGAGGAAAAGACAGATGCCTGCCGCAAGATACTTACGCTGCTTTCATCGCCCGAGGGACAAGATGCGTTCATGCTTGACAACGGCGCTGGATATTCATATCTTGTAGACTACACGCCGACTTCCGAAATAGTTCCCGAAGGAATAAAAACTTGCATTGACGAAGGCTACAACTACAACATATCTATTTCAAACGATTTTATGAGGTATTTCGGCACGCAGTGCAACACTGTTCTGTGTGCGCAGAAAGAAGTTGCAGATGCGTTTGAAAAGATAGACAGCTATCTGAGCGGCGGCGATGAACAGGTAGCAACGCTTATAGGCACGATAGATCACGACATGATGGTAGAAAACTACAATGTTCGCACGCAGGAGACCGAGATAGGAAACCTTGTTGCTGATGCGGTGAGAGAGATAAACGGCACTGATATTGCGGTAGTGAACGGCGGTTCTATACGCGGCAGCTTATACAAAGGCGATGTTTACAGCTACGACCTTGATTACGTATGCCCGTATGGAAACAAAATTATAGTTCTGGAAGTAGATGCACAGACAATACGAGATATGCTTGAAAACGGTCTTTCTATGATGATACAGGAAAACAACATACCGGGCGGAAGGTTTCTGAATGTTTCGGGGCTGAAATACTCGTTCACTCCTGCAACAGAAAATACGCCTGCTCAGCTTGTTGACGTAACGCTGGCTGACGGAACGCCGCTTGACGACAATGCGGTATACACAATTGCCGTTACAGACTACATGGCAGGCAAAAGCGGATATGAAGATAACAACGGAGACGGATTTACTATGCTCAACGTATACAGCGACGGCACACCAAAGCCCGAAAATGTTAAACTTGTGCGTGAGACAGAGTACACTTTATGCACAACGCTTGAAGAATATATGATAAAGCACAACGATGCGGCGATAACATCGAAGCTCGAAGGAAGGATCACATCGGTGAACTAAGATGAGTGAAAGTCATAGTAAAAAGGTCTCGCACTGGCGGTTTTTTATCGTTCTGATACTGGCGGTACTGGTGGTATGCCTTCTGGTATACTGGCTTATCGTCGCAGCTGCCGATATAACGTCTGATTTTACTAAAAACATGAATACCATTTATCTGCGAGAGATGACGAATCTTACGCAGGCAAACTTCAAGTCGGGGCTTTCTATGCGCTACAGTGGGCTGAAGACTGTGGCGGAGAGCGTGACGAGTGAAGACACAGAGAGCATGGAGGCTCTTGAGAGGTTTGTAGGCAGCGCGGAGCAGAACAACGGCTTTGAGTTTATGGCGTTTGTAGACGAGGACGGTTTTTATTACAGCGAGGAGGGCAAGCGCCCTGCGGCATCGAAGCTGAGTTTTTTAGCACAGCTTTTAGACGGCGAGGACGAGCTTATTTCATACAATGAGACCTTTCTTGAAAACAACATGATAGTTTTAGGCACGCAGATAATGCCTATTGAATTTGACGGTACGAAGATCATAGGCGTTATAGCAGGTTTTACGGCGGATTCGATAGGCAAGCACCTGTTTTTGCGCAGTGAGGACGGTCAGACGAACGCGAGCATTGTTACAAAGGACGGCAGTTTTGTAGTATACAACACGTTCTTCTCGGAACTGCCCAAGGGAAGCAATATTCTCTCGAAATTCAGAGAATACGCGACTTTTGACAAGGGATACTCTATAGATCAGATAGAAAACGACTTTGCAAGCGGAAAGTCCGGCATGGCGATATTCAGGGCGGTAAACGCTCATATGTGTATGTACTACGCGCCTATAGAGGGCACGCAGTGGTATATGCTTATGGAAGTACCATATGAAGTGGTAGACGAGATGACCGAAAACCTGAGCAGCCATCTGAACAGGAACGCAATCACTATGATGGCGACTGTTATGTTTATGATACTGCTTATTTTGCTTATATACCTGATAAATCTTCGGGCGCACTCGCGGCAGCTGGAGGCGGCACGTGAAGCAGCCGAGCAGGCAAGCTATGCAAAGAGTGAATTTTTAAGCCGCATGAGCCACGAGATACGCACGCCTATGAACGGCATAATTGGCATGACGGAGATAGCGCGGCAGAACAAGAGTGATCCCGAAAAGGTGGACGACTGCCTTAAAAAGGTCGCGATGTCATCAAAGCACCTTATGCTGCTGATAAACGATGTGCTGGATATGTCGAAGATAGAAAGCGGCAAGATACAGCTTAAAAATGAGCTTTTCGACCTGCGGCTGTTCCTTGAGAATATCGAGAACATTTACAGAGTTCAGGCAGATGAAAAATGCATTGACTTTGATATACAACCGACAGGAAATATAGATAACTTTATCGGCGGAGATTCGCTGAGGCTGAATCAGATACTGACAAATCTTCTTTCAAACGCTTTCAAGTTTACATCTGAGGGCGGCAAGATAACGCTGGGTGTAAGCGAGGTAAGCCACGATGGTGACACGGCGGTTCTGAGATTCTCGGTAAAAGACACGGGCATGGGCATCAAGGAAGAAAATCTTGACAAGATTTTTGAGGCGTTTGAGCAGGAAAATGCGGAGATAACGCACAAATTCGGCGGCACGGGTCTGGGACTCTCGATAGTAAAGAGGTTTACGGAGCTTATGGGCGGCAGCGTTACGGTAGAAAGCGAATACGGCGCGGGCTCGGAATTTGTTGTAGAGCTTCCCTTCTCTGTTACCGAAAATTCGCAGATGATAGACTGGAATAATGACAAGTCTGCAAGCAGCAAGACTTCTGACGAAAAGACCTATGATTTCAGCGGAAAACATATTCTTCTTGCGGAAGACAACGAGCTCAACCGCGAAATTGCTGTTGAACTGCTGGGCACTGAAACGGGCGCTATAATCGAAGAAGCCGAGGACGGACAGATGGCTGTTGATATGTTTGCAGCCAGCGAAATGTTTCACTATGACCTTATTCTTATGGACATACAGATGCCGAGGCTGGACGGTTTTGAGGCTACAAGGCACATACGCGCTATGGATCGCCCTGATGCGGCGAAAGTGCCTATATTCGCTATGACTGCCAACGCATTTGCGGAGGACGAAGAAAAGAGCAGACAGGCAGGAATGAATGCACATCTTTCAAAGCCGCTGGAGACATCGGCGGTGCTTGCGGCGATGAATGAAATTTTTGATCGCGGCTGATATTTACTCAACAAAAATCAGTGTTTGTGTTGTTCAGAATACTTTCCGAATGTGGTACAATATAATCACAAAAGGAGGTATCAGACATGAACACTGATAAAATTTATGCACAGGCTATTGTGAACGAGTATTCAAAGAAAAACACTACAAAGGTAGTACAGCTGAAAAAACTTGACAGGGCGGCAAAAATGCCTGCGCAGATATTTGCCTACACATTCGGCATAGTTTGCGCACTGATAGCAGGCGTTGGAATGTGCCTTTGCATGGGCGTTTTAGGCTCGGGCACGGCTGTATTTATGACGATTGGGATAGCTGTAGGCATTTTAGGCTTTGTGGGCGCTTCGGTAAATTATCCGATCTACAAGCGCATTTTGCAATCGGGCAAAGACAAATATGCAGGTGACATAATACGCCTTGCAAGCGAGATAGCAGGAGAAGAATGATTCACAAAGGTGTGACGGACGTTGAACAGGACAAACAGCAAATATTTCAGCACTGCCGCAAAAATGGACGAGGCACTTATTGAATGTCTTGAAAAGAAAGAGCTCGAATACATCACGGTGAAGGAGATATGCGAAAAGGCAGGCGTGAATCGCTCAACTTTTTATCTGCACTACGAGACAATTGCAGACCTTCTGAATGAATGCACCGAGTACACCAACAAAAAATGCTTTGACAAATACACAGCCGAGCTTACCGATGTAAAAAAGCGGCTGGCATCTGAGAACACAGAGGATATTATATTTATTTCGCCGCAGTATCTGAAGCCGTTTTTAGAATTTGTACGCGAAAACAAGCGACTTTTCAAGGTCATCTTGCTCAACCCCGTTACGTTCAACACCGGCAGCACTTTTATGAAGCTATTTGACGAGGTATTCTCGCCTGCTATGGACAAATTCAGCATTGACAAAGGCATAAAGCCGTATGTCATACATTTTTATCTTGGCGGACTTATCGCAGTTGTGAAAGAATGGATACAAAGCGGCTGCGAAACTTCTGTTGACGAGATAACGCGCATCTGCATGGGCTGTATAATGCCAAACGAAACGTTTTTAAAGTAAGCAAAACCTCCTTGCCTATTGCAGGGAGGCTTTGCTGTATTGACATTCAGAAAAAAGTTGTGTATAATTAAATTATAGTACATATATACAGAGGCGTTTGGAATGATGTTATTTTTTAAACAGCACAAGGTGATCACGGTGCTGCTGTGCATACTGATATTCATAATTCTGCTGATAATTTTTGCGCTGATCTTTATGAGGGCATTTCCATCTTTCGGCGGCAGACCTACAAAAGCTGACCGCGAGAATTACTCACAGTGTGCGGAGGGTTACTATGACGGAGAGCATTTTATTTACCCCTCACAGTGGGTGATAGATGGTGTATCGGCGGACAACAGAGTTTCTCAGAAAGAGACAGTACCGAAAGAAGATCTGCCGACAGAAGTGCCCGATCTTACAAAAGCGCAGCCCGACGACGTTGCTGTAACCTGGCTGGGGCATTCATCTTTGCTGATACAAATGGGCGGCAAAAGCATACTGGTAGACCCTGTTTTCAGCGAACGTTCATCGCCTGTGCAGTGGGTAGGGCCAAAGCGATACACACAGCCGCCGATCAGTATTGATGATCTGCCGCAGATAGATGCGGTGCTGATAACGCACGACCATTACGACCACCTTGACATGGCGACGATAAAACAGCTGGAAAACAAGACCGCGTATTACATAGTGCCGCTGGGCATTGAAAAGCACATAAAGCGCTGGATAGACGATGACGACAAGGTTACGGAGCTTGCATGGTGGGAAAGTTTTGATCTTGGCGGTTTGCAGGTTTTCTGCACGCCGTCAAATCACAAGTCGGGCAGGGCGCTTGACAACCAGCAAACGACGCTTTTCTGTTCTTGGGTACTGAAAGATGAGTATCATCAAGTTTACGACAGCGGCGACACGGGCTACGGCGGACATTTTGAGGAGATACACAAGCGGTTCGGCGATTTTGACCTGTTTTTGCCCGACTGCGGACAGTACAACATCAACTGGCACTACTGGCATATGCTGCCCGAGGAGAGCGAGCTGGCGGCTGAAACGCTGGGCGCGCAAATTGTGATGCCGATACACTGGGGCGCATTTGTGCTATCAGACCATGGTTGGGACGACCCACCGCAGCGATTGACAGCGGCGTGTGAGGCAAATAACATTGAGATAGTTACGCCAAAAATAGGTGAAACGATGCTACTGAGCGAACAAGAGAATTACCACGACCGCTGGTGGGAAGAATGCGAGTAAACAAAAACGTGAGAGTTTAAACTCCCACGTTTATTTTTATTATTTGAAGATAATGCGTAAAAAATTGTACAGATGCGGTTTAACACTTGTGTGGTCGTGACCTGTGCTTTGCATAACGTGGGAAAGAAACTCCTCGCCGTTTTGGGTAAATATATCCCTGTAACTGTCCGGAAAATTACCCACTGTGCCGTCTGACTTTGAGGAACTTATCAGCAGTGCAAGCGGTTTTTCATCGGTAAATTTCATATCCTCGGGCTGTAACTGACCGGGGTGCATAGCCGAGCCGCTGACAGGCACAAGACCGGGAGCCGGGCACACAGCTCCGATATAACCGAAAAGCTCGGGGTGCTCTATACCTATAAACAGCGATTCACGACCGCCCATTGAAAAGCCCGTAATTGCGGTGTTTTCCCTGCCTTTTGCCACTGAAAATTTTTCTTCTATAAGCGGCATAAGATCGGTAGTCAGGTCATTTATAAAGTTATCATATGCCAGGCTGTTGGCAAGATCCATTCCCGTGCAATACTGCATATCTTTACTGCAAAAAATGTACGGCAGCACGACTATCATTTCCTCTGCCTCGCCGTCTTGCTGCAAATTTGTAAGTATGCGGCTGAGAGCCACGGTGCTGCGCGCCATCCAGTCCTCGTTATCCCAAAAGCCGTGCAGAATATACAAAACGGGGTATTCTTTGTCCTCCGAATAATCCGCAGGGAGCAGGATATTTACTTTAGTATCGCGCCCTGCTGTCTGCGAAAAGTATGTAAATTTCTGAAACTCGGGATAAGTCACACCCTCGCGCGCTTCGTCATACCCCTCGGGAGGCATTTCTGCTATCATATCTTCAAACTTTTCCATACCGCTCACCTCCGGCTGAGTTGTTTCTGTTAGCTGCACCGATTCTGTCTGCCGGGGTGTGGTTGAGGTCTGCAAAGCGCTTGAAACATCAGACGACTGCGCAGCATTAGAGCAGGAAGTAAGAGCAAACATCACAGCGGCTGAAAGACATATGCATTTTAATATTTTCATACATACCTCCGTTAAAACTTTGGCAATTCGTCAAGGGTTATGACCTTATCGCTATTGTAAACGGCTTTGAGGTTATCCTTGTTGTTGTCGGTTATAAAGTTTGTGTGCCAGATCATAAACCAAGACCAAATATCGCCGTCTTTTTCAAAATCACTTACCGGCGGAACATTGCCGCACTCATGGAACGCCATAGGCTTATCTGCGACTTTTTCAAGCTTTTTCCACGCCTTTACGTTGGTGCTGTTGTCGTATGTATCAGAGCCGATGATGTCAACACATTCATCGCCCGGATACCAGCCGTTCTTTACCTCGCCGGAGTAGCCAAGCACCCAGATGAGGTTATCGAGCCCATATTCATTGGTGAATTTATCGTGCATGAGCTGCCAAAGTTTAATAAAGTTTTCGCTGCCGCCTTTGCCCCACCAGAACCACGCGCCGTCAAATTCGTGGAACGGCCGCCAAAGCACGGGTATGCCTGCATCACGCAGCTGCTGCAAAGCCTTCGCGGCTTTATCCCAGCTTTCCATAAGGGTGTTATACTCGTCTGTGCCCTCGGTCAGAAGCTTGCTGAAATCGGGGTTATCGTCAAGGCTTTCCTGATAGCCGCTGCTCTTTACGCCGGTGTGCCAGCAGATAGTCACAATGCCGCCCTTTGCGTCCCACTCCTTTGCGCGCTGAACAACGCCGTCAAAATCGTTGTTCATAAAATCAAGACCGCGCATGGCAGGAAGCTTTCCAGTCGTCTGCTCGATGTAATTCATCTCGTAGTCAGGCGAACCCATCCATGTTGACTCCTGCTGACAGCTCAGCATAGTTTGGCCGAAGTTTTCGCAGATATAACTATAAAGCGCATCTTTCCTCTCGGCGGCGGTGGGAGCGGTATTTTCTACGCTCTCAGTCTGCGAAGCCTCTGTTTGTGCAGACTGAGAAGTTGCAGCATTTTCGCTGCTTTCTTTTTCTGAACTGTTTGAGCAGGAAGAAAGTACAGACGAAGCAATAACCAAAGCTGCCGCTGCTGCTAAAATTCTATGTTTCATAAATATCACCTTGCTTTAAATTTATACTTTAATTGTAGCACAAGATGTTAATTGTTTCAATATTAAATATTGAAGAACAGAAAGGTTTACAATGTTCAAATTTTAAATATATCTTTATAAGCAGCTGTAAACATGGTACGTATATAGTATATATAAAGATAATTTTGCAGATGTGCTTGACTTTGCCGAGACTTTCTGTTATATTAAAAATGAGGTGAAAAATGTGAAACTTGAAACGAGCATTTATCCATATGATCCGCCGCTGGCAAAGTTGCCGTTTCATCTGACGGGTATAGGCGGCAGCAGTTTTCAAAAGCGCGTGTACCGTCCCGGAGGCTATATGTGGCATCAGATACTGTTTTGCGCCGAGGGTGAGGGTGTGCTTATCTGCGACGGAAAGAGTTTTGATATAGCCCCGAAAAGCTTTGTTTTTCTGCCAAAAAATGTGTCGCATGAATACTACCCGAAAGATAATATCTGGGAGGTTCGCTGGGTATGCTTTGACGGCGGCAGCTGCGATGAAACGCTTGAAATGCTTGGCTTTGCCCAGCCTATGGTGATCTCCGACTGCAACACCGCAGAAGAAGAAAAGCTGTTTGAAAGAATGTTTGAATCACAGAGGACTGACATTGTTTACAGCGGCTTTACCTGCTCGGGGCTGCTTTATGAATATGTTCTGGCGCTGCGCAGGCTTGTGACGACTGATGATGACAAGGCAAAAAGCCGCAATCTTTCAACGCTTTTTCCTACACTAAAATACATGAGCGACAACTTTTCGCAGGATATTCCGATGAGCTATCTTGCTAATCTTATCGGCGTTACGCCGCAGCATTTTTGCCGCCTTTTCAAAAGCACGCTCAATATGCGCCCGAACGATTTTCTGACAAACAGGCGTCTTGAAGAGGCTGAGCGGCTGCTTCGTGAGGGATGCACCATTGCCGAAACTGCCTCTCGCTGCGGATTTCATGACCCCGGGTATTTCAGCACGGTGTTCAGAAAACATGGCGGCATATCACCCACGGCATACAAAGAACAGTTATCAGAAAATAAATGAGTACAAAAAGCCGGACAGTTATTTGCCCGGCTTATATTTATGTATACCGCTGTATTACTTCAAAATGCCGTACTGCGCATCGTCAACAGGTTCGAGCCACTCGTTTGAGGTATTCTCGCCCGGCACTTCTACTGCAAGGTGAGAGAACCAACTGTCGGGCGCGGCGCCGTGCCAGTGCTTTACACCGGCAGGAATGTTGATGCAGTCGCCGACGTTCATTTCGACCGCTTCCCTGCCCCATTCCTGATAATAGCCTCTGCCGCCAATGCATATGAGTATCTGTCCGCCGCCTTTATCAGCATGGTGAATGTGCCAGTTGTTGCGGCATTTCGGCTCAAAAGTTACATTGAAAATGCCGACCTGCTCTTTTGAAATGGGCGCTAAGTAGCTTTGACCTATAAAAAACTTTGCAAAGCCGTCGTTCGGCGCGCCTATCGGGAACAAGATCGTGTTCTGATACTTGTCTTTGTCAGAAAGTTCCTCGTCTTTCCATACATCTTTAGCCATACGGAACACAGCCCAAGCCTTCGGCCAGCCTACATAGAAGCCGACATGGGTAACGATCGCGGCAATTTCTGCGCGTGTAACGCCGTGTGCTTTGGCGTTTTCAAGATGATACACAAGTGACGTATCCGTAATGCCCGAGCTCATCAGCGCGACCACCGTTATGATACATCTTGTTTTCAGGTCGATGTCCTGATTGTTCCAGTTTTCGCCGAAAAGCACATCGTCATTGAAATGTGCAAAATCGGGCGCGAAATCGCCAAGCTGATCTCTGCCGGCTGTTTGTGTGATTTTTCCCATAATATATCCTCCTTATGTTAAGTGATTAATGACTTGACAAAAAGCTGGTCTATTGTGCCGTATATCGTTTCGTAATTTCCCAGCTTTATAAAACCGTATTTTTCATATAAGCCTATCTCTCCGCTCATGATATATATTTTTTGATACCCCATTTCGTGCGCGTAGGATGCCGCATTATCTATCAATAATTGAGAAATTCTTTTGCCGCGATATTGCTCGTCAACAAAAACAAAACCTATAAACGGTGTGAAATCATATTGCGGTGAAAGCTCATCTTTCTCTACAAAAGTACAATAGCCAACTACTTTTTCATTTTCAACGGTGCAAAATACTCTTTCCCATTCTTTGAATTCATTATTTAACATTTTTTGTGCCAGACATGAACCGGCTCGCCATGAGCAGTTTGCTGCCAAAGCCTTAGTTTCTTCCCAATATTTATGCCCATATGACATAGCGTATATTTCCGTTATACATTCCTCCTCTTATCGCAGTGAAGCGGTTTAAACTACATTACCTGCTTTTTGTTTGCCGTTCTGCGCCATAACGCCGACCAGAGCGTGCGGCACATAAAGCTCTTCAAGATAATCAATTTCTTCTTGCGTAAGCTGCAATTCAACAGCTTTCACCGCGCCGTCAACATGCGAAAACTTTGTTGCGCCGACCACGGGTGCAGTGACTTTTGTAAGCAGCCATGCAAGGGAAATCTCCGTCATTGAAACGCCTCGTTTATCCGCAAGTTCTTCAACGCGGCGAATGATCTTCCCGTCCGCTTCGGCTGTTGCATCGTACTTAAATTTCGCATATGAATCCTCCGCAAGGCGTTTTGAAGTTTCGCCTTGACGTTTTGAAAGCCTGCCGCCTGCAAGCGCGCTGTAGGGTGTCATAGCGATATTCTGATCTTTACAGAAAGGCGACATCTCGCGCTCCTCCTCACGGAAGATGAGATTATAATGCCCCTGCAACGATACAAATTCGGTCAGGTTATTTTCACGTGCATAGAAATTCGCCTTTGCAAGCTGCCATGCAAAGCAATTTGAAATGCCGATGTATCGTGCTTTTCCTGCTTTCACTGCATTGTGCAGGCCCTCCATTATCTCCTCCATGGGCGTGTGGTAGTCCCACATATGATAGATGTACAGATCTACATAGTCCATGCCGAGGTTTTTAAGACTTTGGTCGAGATAATTTGCAATATGCTGCTGACCGCTTACATTTTCGTCGATCTCCTGCTGCGTGCGCGGCGTGAATTTGGTGGCTATCACATAGTCGTCGCGCTTAGCAAAATCTCGCAGAGCCTTGCCGACAAACTGCTCGCTCGTGCCGTTTTGATAGGCTATCGCGGTATCATAAAAGTTAATTCCCATCTCAAGAGCGTGCTTTATTATCTCGCGCGTCTGCTCCTCATCCAGAGTCCAGCTGTGCTGACCCGTGGCAGCATTGCCAAAGCCCATACAGCCCATGCAGATACGCGATACTTTAAGCTGCGAGTTACCCAGAGTTACATATTTCACGTAGTTCGCCTCCCTAAAAAATATCTACATATACATTATAACACAAAAAATTCAATATATCAAATACTTTATTTTAATAGGTTTGTATGCCCTGGAGGCATTTCAAGTCAATACAAGGCGGGATCCTTGACAAAATACGCCGTTTGAGGTATAATAAAATTAAGTTTATTGTGCCTTGCGGCGTATTCGCACAAATTGTTTTTAAAAGGAAATTTATAAAGCCGCACTGCACTATAATCGTGCAAAATTCAAGGAGGAGTTTTTATGAAGTTTAAAAAGTTGGCTGTGGCATTGTGCGCGGCGGCGCTTTCGCTTACAGTTATGTCTGTGACGGCGTTTGCAGCGGACGCAGGAGTAAAGATCGATGCAGCGCATTTTCCTGATGAGAAATTCAGGGAATCTATTCTTGATGGCTTGGATAAAGACAAAAACGGATATCTTTCAACAAAAGAAGCGGCAGAGGCAACATCTTTGCAATGCGAAAGCGAAGGTATAACTTCTTTGAAAGGTATTGAATATTTAACTGAACTCACATTGTTGGATTGCTCTAATAATCAACTTACAGAACTTGATGTAAGCAAAAATACAAAGCTTGAATGGTTGAATTGCGGTGGCAACGCCCTCACTAAACTTGATGTAAGCAAAAATACAAAACTTGAAACTTTGTCTTGCGGTGGCAACGCCCTCACTAAACTTGATGTAAGCAAGAATACCGCGCTTGATGAGCTATTGTGCTCCTCCAACCAACTCACCAAACTTGATGTAAGTAATAATACTGCGCTTGCGTTTTTAAATTGCTATATCAATCAACTTACAGAACTTGATTTAAGCAATAATCCTGAGCTTGTATATTTGGATTGCGAAGTCTGCAAACTTAAAAAACTTAATGTAAGAAAGAATACTAAACTTGAAACTCTGTATTGTGACGTTAACCAACTTACAGAACTTGATGTAAGCGGCTGTGCTAAACTTTATAATTTAGATTGTGGAGGCAACCAACTGACAAAACTTGATGTAAGCAAGAATACAGCCCTTGCATATCTGTATTGTAACAGCAATCAACTTACCTCGCTTGATATGAGCGGCTGTAAAGAACTAAGATACCTGTACTGCTACAACAATAAGCTTGCAGAACTTAATATAAGTGGTAATCCGAATATCATCAAAGTCTATACTAAAGGCGAAGATGACAATTATCGACCGTTAGATGCTATTGAAGGCATTCTCGTAAAAAGCTATTATGACAACTCAGATGTTGAAAACGCAAAAATCTATTACATAATTTGGGATAAGGCTACAAAGATCTATACCAAAAGCACATCGCATACTCCACACACATGGGACAGCGGCAAGGTGACAAAGGCTGCGACTTATGGCGCAACCGGCGTGAAGACTTACACCTGCACGGTATGCGGCGCTAAGAAGACTTCTTCGATTGCAAAGAAGACTGTAAAGAAACTCACCGCGAAGACCACTTATACTTGCACAACAAACGCGGTGCGCATCAACTGGAATAAGCTTTCCGGCGTTACGGGCTACAAGATCTTCCGCTATGATGATGCAAAGAAAAAGTGGGTGGCAGTAAAGGCTGTTTATGATCCCAACGCTACAAACTACAAGATCAGCGGTCTGAAAGCAGGCAAGGTCTACAAATTCAGAGTAAAAGCATTTGTGAAAGAAAATGGCAAGTTCTATTTCGGTGAGTCGTGCAGTACGATATCTACTGCCACACGCCCGAACACTACCACAGTAACAAAAGCAAACAAAACTTCAACGGCGGTTAGGCTGTTCTGGAAGAAGACTACTTGTACCGGCTACCGCATACTGAGATACGATTCCGCCAAGAAAAAGTGGGTAAGGGTAACAGCGGTAGGTTCTTCGGCAACCACACAGTACAAAATATCCGGTCTGAAAAAGAACACAACATACAAATTCAAAGTTCAGCCGTATGTGAAAGTCGGCTCAAAGGTGATCGACGGCGCGGCAAGCGCGGTATTCACAGTGAAGACATCAAAGTAAGCTGCCGTAATGACACTTAATATGTTATTAAAAACGCACTATAATCGTGCAAATTCAAGGAGGAGTTTTTATGAAGTTTAAGAAAATGATTGTGGCATTGTGCGCGGCGGCGCTTTCGCTGACGGTCATGTCGGTGACGGCGTTTGCAGCGGACGCAGGCGTGGCTATCAATGAAAAGAATTTTCCTGATACGAATTTCAGGGAAGTTGTTAAAGAATTTGATACAGATGACAACAACAATTTATCAACCGAGGAGATAACAGCAGTCAAAAAAATGTACTGTGGCAGCAATAAAATAGCATCACTTGACGGAATAGAATTTTTCACTGCACTTGAAGAACTGCATTGCTATGGCAACGATCTTATAGATATTGACCTTAGCAGTAATACAGAACTTAAATTATTGGAATGTGACTGTAATAAATTCACATCACTTGATTTGAATAAAAACACCAAACTAAAATCATTGATCTGCTACAGCAATCCTCTTACCGAGCTTGATATCAGCGGCTGTACAGAGCTTAGTACATTGGTTTGTCACAAAACCTCACTTACAGAAATTGATGTAAGCAAAAATTCTTCTCTTGGATATTTAGAATGTTCTGAATGTGATAACCTTGAAAAGATTGTTTTTAACAAGAATATGAAGCATTTGAGCTGCGCATATTGTAAAAAACTCACTAAACTTGATTTAAGCGGATGCACAGCCCTTGAAGTTTTGCATTGTTATGGAGGTAATATCGCGAAACTTGATATAAGCAATTCACCAAATCTCATCACTGCATACACCAAGGGAGAGAAAACTGAAGAACGCAGCGGCGATGACGGTTCTATTCGTTTATGGTATAACTATCATGTTCATGATGATCCTTCTTACGACCACACCTATGCTATTTATGTAGACCCTGCTACAAAGATACTGACCGAGCCTGAAGCTGACGGAGTAGCTATCGATGAAACTAATTTTCCTGATGAAACTTTCAGGGAGTATGTAAAAAGATTTGATACAGATGAAAACGGCAGCTTTTCTGCTGATGAAATAGCGGCAGTAACGAAAATAGACTGTGGTTCGTACAATATATCCTCTCTTAAGGGGCTTGAAAATTTTACTGCGCTTGAACATTTGGATTGTCAATGGAATGACCTTACAACGCTTGATGTAAGCAAAAATGTTGCACTTACATATTTGGATTGTTATAAAAACAATATTTCTTCGCTTGATGTAAAAAAGAATACTGCACTGACATATCTTGGTTGCGGTTACAACAATCTAACCTCACTTGATGTAAGCAAGAATACTGCGATTACATATTTGAGCTGTAGGTATAACAACTTAACAACGCTTGATGTAACTAAGAATACTGCGCTTGATTACTTGTTTTGTCATCATAACAAGCTTTCTAAACTTGATGTAAGCAAAAATATAGCACTTACACAAATAGATTGCGGCAGCAACCAACTCACCTCGCTTGATGTCAACAAGAACACTGCGCTTATATATCTGTCTTGCGATGACAACAAGCTCACCTCGATTGATATAAGCAAGAATACTAAACTTGAAAGTGCTCTTTGCCATAACAACAAAATCACAGAAATTGACATAAGCAACAACCCACATATTATTACCGCATATACAAAGGGAGAAATCACGGATCCTACATATATGAATATGGCGGTAGGTGCTTGCTTAAGAGGATATCATGGAACCAAGCCGGGTGAAAGCGATAAATATTACTTTATAACTTGGGATAAGGCTACAAAGATAATCACTGCAAGCAAATCGCACACTCACACATGGGACAGCGGCAAAGTGACTAAGGCTGCAACTTATGGTGCAAAGGGCGTGAAGACCTACACTTGCACGGTATGCGGCGCGACAAAGACTTCTTCTATAGCCAAGAAGACGGTAAAGAAACTCACTGCGAAGACAACTTACACTTGCACAACAAATGCCATAAGAATAAACTGGAACAAGCTTTCAGGTGTTACAGGTTACAAGATATTCCGCTATGATGATGCAAAGAAAAAGTGGGTAGCGGTCAAGGCGATATATAACCCGAATACTACGAATTACAAGATCAGTGGTCTGAAATCAGGCAAGGTATACAAATTCCGCGTAAAGGCTTTCGTGAAAGAGAACGGCAAATTCTATTTTGGCGAATCGTGCAGCACTATCTCGACTGCCACACGCCCGAACACTACAACCGTAACCAAGGCAAACAAGACCTCAACGGCGGTGAGATTGTTCTGGAAGAAGACTACCTGCACAGGCTATCGCATATTGAGATACGACTCTGCTAAGAAGAAATGGGTTAGAGTTACAGCGGTTGGTTCATCGTCAACCACACAGTATAAAATATCCGGTCTGAAAAAGAACACCACCTACAAATTCAAAGTTCAGCCGTATGTAAAGGTAGGCTCAAAGGTCATTGACGGCGCGGCAAGCGCGGTGTTTACGGTGAAGACATCTAAATAAGCAATTTTGTTGACAACATAGTAATAAAAAGCATCGCTTTTGCGGTGCTTTTGCTTTACAATATGCGCGACCTATGATATACTTATAAACAGAAAGGCAGTGATAGAGATGATAATAAACACCGGTATGCGCACAGACATTCCTGCGTTTTATTCTAAGTGGCTTATGAACAGGATACGCGCAGGTTTTGTGCTGGTGCGCAACCCTTACAACCCCACTCGGGTAACGCGCTATGAGCTTTCGCCCGATGTGGTCGACTGCATTGCCTTTTGCACCAAAAACCCCGAGCCCATGCTTAAGCACTTGGACGAACTGAAAAAATTTCATCAATACTGGTTTGTGACGATAACGCCCTACGGAAAAGACGTTGAGCCGAATGTTCCGCCGAAAGAAAAGGTAATGCAGGACTTTATCGCGCTCTCAAAGTCGGTGGGAATTGACTGCATTGGCTGGCGTTACGACCCTATATTTATTGACAATACATACACCATAAAGCGGCATATTGCAGCCTTTGAACAGATGTGCAAAACGCTTTCTGGGGCGACAAAAGTTTGCGTGATAAGCTTTATTGACCTTTACGAAAAGGTGAAGAGAAATTTTCCGCAGGCAAGAGAGCTCACGCAAAGTGAGCGCATTGAAATAGGCAGAAAATTCGCGGAAATTGGCAGGAACTTTGGCATTACAATAAAGGCGTGTGCCGAGGGTACGGAGCTTGCCCCATACGGTGTGGACTGCTGCGGCTGCATGACTACGGAGACTTTTGAAGCCGCTATAGGCAGCCGACTTATTGTGCCGAAGCGCAAATCGCAGAGGGCGCAGTGCTCCTGCGTGCTCGGCACTGATATAGGCGCATACGACACCTGCGGACACCTTTGCAGATACTGTTACGCAAATTTCGACCACGAAAATGTGCGGCGCAATATGCTCAGGCACGACCCGAATTCGCCGCTGCTTGTGGGGAGTCTGAAAGACGGCGAAATTATTCATCAGGCAAAGCAACAAAGCTGGCTTGACAGGCAGCTGACGATGTTTTGATCGATATTACCAGAACTGAGCGCTGCGTCCCGAACGCAGAGGTCATCAGCCGCTGACTAATAACAAAAGCCTGCTCGCATTGAACAGGTTTTTATTTTGATGTTTTCACGGATAACGCCAACTTCACCTCCATACCGCCGGCAGAATATACTGATGTTTCCGAGGGCAAGAAGTAAGAAATTGTGACTTTAACTTTTGCGAGTTATTTTAGTTTTCGTATTATTCGCGCTGTCGCGCGGCGCAGGAGCGCACACGTTGTCAGACTGTGAACAGTCTGGCAAGTGCCGAAGAATCCTCTTCGAGGCTTCTTCCTGTTCTCTAAAAACTTTGCGCGTATCTAAAAAGCTGTAATCCCTGTCAAGAAAGGAAAAGTTTTCGGTCAAGCCTTTTTCAAAAGGCTTGCAGGGGTACGGGGACAGAGTCCCCGAGACACAGCGTGCGCGCCACTGCTAGAGGTTAGAGGTGAGAGGTTAGAAGTTAGAAACGGTTTTTAAGGCTTCGCGGCAACTTTAAATGCCTGCGGTCTGCCAAGAAGCAAGAAAATGCTTTTTATAGCTTTGCGCAAGCTTTTCAAATGCTCGTCTTGCCTCTTGCCTCTCGTTTTCTTGCCTCTAGCAGAACAAGGGAGAATATATGTAACTTTATCTTCTCTTCTTTATTACCACCACGACAGCCGCAATGATTGCCGCAGCTATGCCCACTATCGCAGCTATAACAGCGGCAGACATCTCGCCGCGCTCTGTGCCACTATCATCAGCCGCCGAGCTTTCTTCCGCCGTTTTCTGCCCATCTTCGACCGATGAAGCGTCTGCTGCTGACGAACTGCTCTCAGACGCGCTTTCTTCATCTTCCACACCGCCAATTATCGCCGCAGCCTCATCAGCAGAGATCATAAAATACCTGTCCGAGGGGTCAATGTATTCCCTGCCGCCGCCAACTTTTTCGCCGCTCGTGTATGCCGTAACAATATCCGGGCTGCCGCTTATGTCAAGCTCGGTTATGCCGTTGCCTGCGCAATCAAGCCGTTCGAGCGCGGTATTCGCGCTTATATCAAGTTCCGTGAGAGCGTTGTCAGCACAGTACAGAGCAGTAAGCGCGGGGCATTTGCACACATCAAGCTGCGTTATGCCGTTTTCGCTGCATTCTAGAAAAGTAAGCAAGGTATTGCAGCTCAGATCAAGAGATTTCAAAGCGTTGCCGCTGCAATCAAGGAACCCAAGCTTTGTGCTGCCGGTCGTGTCAAGAGCCTCCAGCTCGTTGTTGTAACATTCCAGATATTCAAGCGCCGCATTGCTTTTTATATCAAGCGACGTAAGTTTGTTGTTGTTGCATTCAAGATAGCTCAGCGCAGAGTTGCCGGTCAGATCAAGGTTTTTTAGTCGGTTGTCGGAGCAGAAAAGCTCGGTAAGCGCCGCGCAGCCGCCGATTTCAAGCGCAGACAGACTGTTGTTGTAGCAGTAAAGCTCTTCAAGAGCCGTGCAGCCGCTCACATCAAGCGAGGTCAGTTTATTGTCAAAGCAGTATAGTTTAACAAGCGATGTGTTTTTGCTGACATCAAGCGTCTTCAGCGAGTTGCCGCCGCAGTCGAGAGTTTCAAGAGCAGTAAAAAAACCAACGCCGTCAAGCGAGGCAATTTCCATCAGAAAGCAGTTTATCTCCTTTACCGCCGCGATCTCGCTTTTTGACAAAGAGCCGTCCTCATCGGTGTCGAATCCTTCAACGCAGAGCCTGAAGTTGTCGTCCGGGAAATTCTTATTGTCAATAGCCACGCCGCTTTCCGCCGCAAAAGCCGATGAAGCCGCCGAAGATGCCGCAAGAGCAAAAGCCGCAATAAAGGTTGCAACTTTTTGCAATTTCATACAAATTTCCGCCTTTCGCAAACAATAAATACACTAGTAATTATAACCCTTTCTTCGTCAAAAGTCAACAGTCGTTTGTAATAATGCTGCTTACGCTGCTAGAGGTTAGAAGTTAGAGGTTAGAAATGATTTTCTGACGTTTGCGCAAATTCGTCATTTCTGCGGTTTAGATAGAAGCAAGAGGCAAGAAATTGGTAAGGCGGCGTTTGCACGTTGTTTTATTGCTTGTAATGTTTGCGCTTACGCGCAAGCCTGCGGAGCTGTTCAACGCCCCACAACGCGCAAAGGTTTTAAACCCTGTCAAGAAACTAAAAGTTTTCGGTCAAGCCTTTTTCAAAAGGCTTGTCAGGGTCGAGGGGTGAAACCCCCGTCGCCGTCCGCAGACGGCGAAATCTCCTACAGCGTGCGCTCCACAAAGGGTGAATTTCAAAATAGTCCTGTGGACTATTTTGAAAGAGGGAACGCCCTGCAAGAGAGGGCGTTCCCTAAGTGGTAGCAATATCTCTTTTGCCGCGTTCCATGATGGAACGCCAAACAAAGCTATACCCCCCAAGAACTCAACTCCCCCAACTGCGCCCACGCCACGCTGCTGGCAGAATATTTTTCCGCTGCTAGAGGTTAGAAGTTAGAGGTTAGAAACGGTTTTACAACTCTGGTGACAATTTTTCATACCTGCGATTTACAAGAGGCAAGAGGCAAGAAAATGCTTTTTATAGCTTTGCGCGATCTTTTCAAAGCTGCACCTCTTGCTTCTAGTTATCTTGCCTCTAAAAGAATTCCCCTGCTCTAGTAGAACAGGGGAATTTGTTTACTTTGATGTTTTTACCGTGAATACCGCGCTTGCCGCGCCGTCGATGACCTTGCTGCCGACCTTCACATACGGCTGAACTTTGAACTTGTAGGTGGTGTTCTTTTTCAGACCGGATATTTTGTACTGTGTTGTTGCCGATGAACCTACAGCAGTTACCCTTACCCACTTTTTCTTTGCTGGGTCATATCTCAGTATGCGATAACCTGTGCAGGTAGTCTTTTTCCAGAACAGCCTTACCGCCGTTGAAGTTTTGTTAGCTTTGGTTACTGTTGTTGTATTCGGGCGTGTGGCAGTCGAGATAGTGCTGCAAGATTCGCCAAAATAGAATTTGTTGTTTTCCTTTACGAAAGCCTTTACGCGGAATTTGTATACCTTGCCTGCTTTCAAGCCGCTGATCTTGTAGTTGGTCTCGTTGGGATCATAAACAGCCTTTACTGCCACCCACTTTTTCTTGGCATCATCGTAGCGGAAGATCTTATAGCCTGTCACGCCGCTGAGTTTATTCCAGTTTATTCTTACGGCGTTTGTTGTGCAAGTATATGTAGTCTTCGCGGTAAGTTTCTTAACAGTCTTCTTTGCTATCGAGGAAGTTTTCTTTGCACCGCAAACCGAACAAGTGTATGTCTTCACGCCGGTTGCACCATACGTTGCAGCTTTTGTTACCTTGCCGCTATCCCATGTGTGTGGGATATGTAAGGTGCTCTTGATAATGATCTTTGCAGCTTTATCCCAAAAGAAATAATGGTCTTCGTACTTCTTTCCGAGTTCATAATCCTCCAGATATTTTATATTTGCACCGTTTGTATAAATATTGATAAGATTCGGGTTGTTGCTTATATCAAGTTCTTTAACTTTGTTGTCTTGACAATACAAATCTTCAAGCTTTGTATTCTTGCTCAAATCAAGCGTTGTGAGCCGATTGTCCGAACAGCCCAAGAATGTAAGCGCAGTATTCTTGCTTAAATCAAGCGTTGTGATCTGGTTGTAGCCACAGCCCAAATATTTAAGCTTAGTATTCTTGCTAACATCAAGCGAGCTTAAATTATTGTTTCCGCATTGCAAAGTTCTGAGCGCTATAAAATACTCTATGCCTTTAACAGAGGATATCGGTCTTTCCCAGCAGTCAATATTTATAATCTCAGCTATTTCAATTGCTGAAAAACTGTTGTTGCCATCGGTGTCAAATTCCTTGACATATTTTCTGAAATTTGCATCGGGAAAATGCGCTGCATCAATGGGAACTGCACTGATTGCAGAATTTCCGATGGTAATCTTTGTATCCTTGTCGCAATTTAAATAATAAATTTTTTCGTAATATTTTGCGAAATAACCCGTCATATAGGGATTATCTATACCTTTTTTATAAGCAACGATAATATTCGGATTATTGCTTAGATCGATCTTTGTTAGTTGGTTGTCACAACAATCTAAAGTTTCAAGCGCAGTATTCTTGCTTACATCAAGAGAGGTGATTTTGTTTTCATAGCAGCCTAAATATGTGAGCGCCGTATTCTTACTCAGATCAATTTTTTTGAGTTCGTTGCTAGCGCAAAACAGCTCTTCAAGCTTAGTATTTTTATTCACATTAAGTTCTGTAAGACTGTTCCAGGAACACTGCAAAACTGTAAGATCAGTATTCTTGCTTACATCAAGCTTAGTGAGTTTGTCATAGTTGCAACACAGTTTCTTAAGATTGGTATTTTTACTTAAATCAAGCGTGATATTTGGATTGCTAGTGCAATCTAAATATGTAAGTGCAGTATTCTTACTTGTATCAAGTGAGGTGAGTTGGTTATCTCGGCAATTCAAATCCGTAAGCGCTGTGTTCTTGCTTAAATCAAGTTTTGAGAGACCATTCCATAAGCAATCCAACTCTGTAAGTGCAGTATTCTTGCTTACATCAAGGGAAGTGAGAAGATTTTGACCACATTTCAAATGTTCAAGCGCAGTGTTCTTGCTTACATCAAGCGCTTTGAATTTGTTGTTGTAGCATTCCAAATGCGTAAGCTTGGTATTCTTTCTTACATCAAGTGATATAAGATCGTTCATACCACAATTCAAATACGTAAGCTTAGTATTCTTGCTTACATCAAGAGAGGTGAGTCGGTTATTAGCGCAATCCAAATATGTAAGCTCAGTATTTTTGCTTACATCAAGCGAAGTGAGTTTGTTGGCGGTACACTCAAAATATTCAAGCGCAGTAAAATATTCTATTCCTTTAAAAGATTCAATATTACACCCAGAGCAGTGTAATTTCGTTACTGCCGCTATTTCCTTTGCAGACAAGCTGCCGTTGCCATCATTGTCATAATACTTGACATGATATTCTCTGAAATCCTCATCAGGAAAATGCGCCTCATCAATAGGTATCTCGCTGCTTGCGGCGCTGGCGGTGATGGCAAGTTTCATTTCGCTGCAAACTTCGGGTGTTGCTGCCACGCCCAAAAGCAGGGTAACGGCTGTTGCTGCTGCTAAGAACTTTCTCAACTTCATAAAAATACTATCCTTTCAAATAAATTGCCGTTTTTTCGGCTGAATGTTCGGATATTATGATTACAGAATATACCTATTATATTATAGCACTGCACGCTATAAAAATCAAGTAAAAATTCAACAGCATGAATTGGCTTTTAACACAAAAAAGCGATCCAGCTAAAATGTGCTGAAAAACGATCTCAATACGTTTCCATTTGTCCGCACAGCATATTATAAAAGCCGAACCGCTGATAAAATGGTTTGAGACTTTCGTCATACACGACCGATATCATATAGATGTGCTTTTCTTTCAGATATTTTATCATTTTATTCATAAGTGCGGTGCCTATTCCCTTGCCTTGGTGCTCGGGACTGACCATAAGGTCTTGGATATATGCATCTGTTACGCCGTTTGACACGCTGTCGATATACGCGATAAGTTTTTCATATTCATAAACTGCAATGTGATAGTACGATGTCAGCAACGGACTTTTATACTCGCTTTCCATTCTGCTCCAGCCCACAGATGCACGCAGATCTGCCAAAGCTTTTGCAGGCACTTTTTCATTGAATTTGTAGACCATTATTTTTGCTCCTTGTGTTTTATTTACAAGAACAATTGTATCACATTTTCTGTGAAAAATCAAATCACATATGCATACCAAACGAAACCGACCCCGCGAAGATAGCGGAGCCGGTTTATTTGTTTTATCCTCTCATTTTGTAGTCTTTATCTTCGTCGATAAGGCTTATCATAATATCTGCAAATCCGGGGTCAAACTGCGTTTCCCTGCCATTTACGAGCTCTTCCCTCACCTTCTGCTGCGGCAGGATATCGCGGTAACTTCTTGTGGAAGTCATTGCATCGTAGGCATCGGCAACGCAGATTATTCTTGAAAATACGGATATGTCCTCGCCGCTTATGCAGTCGGGGCAGCCCTTGCCGTCGCAGCGTTCATGGTGCCACCTTGCGCCCTTTTCGATGCCCGGCATTTCGATTATATCTTTCAGTATCTTCGCGCCGATTATCGGGTGCTGTTTTATCATGGCAAATTCTTCATCGGTAAGCCTTGAGGTTTTGTTTATCACCGTATCGGGAACGCCTATTTTTCCGATATCGTGCAAGAGACCTATGAAATAAATATCGTTGCGCCTGCTTTGAAGCCCTCGCTCTCGGCGTTCTGGTCGTCTGCCGTAAGGAAAATTACAGGGATATCTTTGAGCCTGCTATCGGCTTTGAGCTTTCTGATAACATCAAAGCCGTCCTCATCGGGCATATGTATATCGAGAAGTATCAGGTCAAACCTGCCGCCGGAAAGCAGCATTTCTATCGCTTCTTCGCCCGATGCGCCGTATCGGCAAGATAATGCTTGCTGAGCAGTTGCGCCTATTGACAGCGCGGTACTCTTGACGTAGTGGACAAGTATGCGGTAGTTTTTCAGATCTTTTTCCTGATAGAATTTTTCGATCTGTTCCAGCTTTGATTCCTCGCGGAAGGTCAGCACCATTTCGCCGTAAAGCTGCTTGTCTTCGCCGCAGTAGCCCATACCGAGCTGTATATCAAGAAAACTGCAATTATCGGGGAAGCCGCTCTTTGGCATTGTTGCAGGTGTGTAAGTAATTTCGTTCATATGTAGATAAAACTGAACGTTGAGCCCTCGCCGTACACGCTTTTAACGTCAAGGCGGCTGCCCATCATCAGAAGCAGATTATGCGTAATAGGTATGCCAAGACCCGTGCCCTCGATATTTCTGTTCTTCTGCTCGTCAAGCCTCTGAAAGGAATCAAAGAGCTTTGACATATCTTCTTCACGTATGCCTATGCCGGTATCGCGCACTTCTATATAAAGCGTTACGTCGTCGGTTTCATCGTTTTGCTCGGTCTGCTTTACAGTAAAGCAGTATCATCTCATTCATACCAAGCATTGCATTTATAGGCGTGCGTATCTCGTGGCTCATTCTTGCAAGGAAGTTAGATTTAGCCTTATCTGCCGCTGCGGCTGCTTTCCGGAGGTCTTCATTCGCCTGCATCTGCCGCTTAATCATACGCGTTACCGGAATATTCACCGCCATGATACATATACTGAAAAGCACAAGATACAGCGCCGCATACTGCACGAGACCGCTGTACATCTTCCAGGTATCTTTAAGTACTATAATACTGAAGTCGGACATTTCATCGTTCAGTATAAGACACATACGCAGTCTGCCGTCGTAGTCTCTTATCGGCGTTATTTCGTTCTGGCTCTTGCTGTATACATCATAGTAAGGCAGGTCGCGGATATTTACAAAATTGTCGTTATACACGCGATAGTCGGGATTGGGGCGGTCTATTACCTGCCCGTCTTTATCGACAAGAAAAGCATAGCCGTCTTTAGCCTGATTGCTGCTGATTATATTTGTAAGCACGTCGAGGTAAAAGTCTACCGCGAACACGCCCAGAAACTGCTTATCGTTCTCGGCATAAACAGCTTTTGAAAATGTAATGCAGTATTCGCCTGTACGGGCATCGTAGTAAGGCTCGGTTATGTTGTAGTCCTCGGCTGCGAGGGCATCTATATACCACTGGCACTCTTCTTCAACATAATCATCGGCAGGCCCCAGCCGTTGTTCATGACCATAGGTTGACCGTGTTCAAAATCGGGGTTTGCGATATATGTAGCTGAAATGCCAGGATAATGGCGTGTTATCTCGTCAAGATACTTCACCATGCCTTCATAGTCTTCAAGCATTTTGGGATTTGCAGAGATGGAATTTACAAACATATTCATAATGCTTTCCTGCTCTGTTACCCAGTTGTTTATCTGATAGCTGTACTCGCCTGCTTCTTCGAGCATTTTTGAACTCGCGCTGCTTATATAAAGGTAAGAGCTTAATAATATGGTAGTCACCATTGTAACGACAAGCATTATGATGATAAGCGCGCGGAAGAACCGCTGACCTTTATCGCTCAAAAAATTGCGCTTCTTTTTGGCTTTTGCTTCGGTATGCTTTTCGTTTCTTGTGGTGACGATATCAGAATAATAGAGGATATTATTCATCATCTCTCTGAGGTGGTCGGCTTCGATGCGTATCATATCAGTCGAGCTTTTCAAAAAATCGTTTTTTAAGCTCCAGTACATTATTCAAAGCTTCATCTGTAGTAACAAAAAATTCGTTGTCGGGATAGTCTTTTGCCATAAAACCAAGGTATTCTTCATACCCTTCGGCTGTAAGAGGCTCAAGGGTTACTAGTTCATTATTGTGCTTAGCAAAACTAAAGTATGTAATAAACCAAGGTCCGCTGCTTAAATACAAATTATCGGGAAGCCCTTTCAGCAAACCTGCAAGCTGTGTGCCGAAGATCAGATACTCGCCGTCAGTCTTCATGTAATTTACATAGCTGCCTGATGACAATTCAAATTTTGCGGTAATATTCATGTCCTCCGCAATATAAGATATCTGTTTGCCTGCTAGCGAGGTATCTCCCTTATAAACTTCTACAACATCACAAATAAAGATGATCTGTCCTGTTGCGTACACGCTTGTGCCTGTATATTTTACTTTAGCGATCAAGTCAGACAAAGCAAATGACCGCTCAACTTCGGCATTCATTTCCTCTTCGGGCATATATTCATACTCTAAGTAATAAGTATTCTGATACACGTCAAATTTATCTTCACCTGCGCCGATGAGCTTATCTGTAAATGTGCTTTTAACGTACACGCCGTATATAAAGCTGCCCAGCACTAAGGCTATACACAACGGAAGCAGTATTTTTCTCATGTCCGCTCCTCCCTGCTCACAATATCTGCATGACCGCTGTCAAATTTGTAAACAACGTCACAAAGCCTATTGATATCCTCCTTGTTATGACCGGCAATGACAACAATGCTGCCTCTTTTTCTGAAAAGCCTTATCTGCTCACGGACTATCTCCATGCCGTCGGCATCAAGCGAGTTTGTAGGCTCATCAAGCAAAAGAACTTCGGGGTCTTCCATAAGAGCCTGAGCAAGCGCAGCTCTTTGCCGCATACCAAGTGAGTATTTTTTGAGCGGTCTTTTATCCTCAGGATCAAGACCTACAAGAGCTATCGTTTCGCGTATCTTATCATCGGATATCTTTTTTCTGATCTTTGCAAGCAGCTTCAGATTATCGAACGCCGACAGATCGGGATACAGACCGATATTTTCAATAAGCAGACCTATATCTGCCTTATCAGAGAAAACGATACTTCCCTCGCTTAGCTTCATCAGACCGCAGATCGCTCTTATAAGCATGGTCTTACCGGAGCCGTTGTGACCTGTAAAGCCATATATATTTCCGCCTTCGAGAGTCATAGTTATATCATCGAGGACTTTATTATTTCCTATTATTTTAGTGGCACTTTGTATCTCTATTTTCATATATCACACCTCATCTTTAAGATCTACCGCAATATCATGCACCTGTACTGCCACGAACAATATTACCCACAGCACTGCTATGGCGGCGGCATAGAGTATTACAGAAGACCTGAATGAAAAGCCTTTTATCATATACATTTTCCATATCTCATTGCCGGTAGAATAACGGGAATCATGCCAGTTGATTATATAGCTTCTGACGGGGTTTAACATAGACAGCGTGAATTTATTGAAACTTGAAACGGTATGCGTTACACACTCGACACACAGCAGTGCAAACGCCGAAAGCCCGAAAGCAAAACCTGTTGATGCTCCGAGGACAACGGACAGAATATTGACAGCGAGCGACAGCATAAGACACATCATAGTGAAATTATAAAAAGCTATCAGCATAAGTGTGGTTTCCTGCCGGTTCAGACCTTCGGGTGAAAGCACAGTCAGCACGCCCAAAAGGAAAAACGCTGAATAAACGAGAGTACACGCTATCAGCCCTGCGGACTTTTTCAGATAAAAGGTCGAACGTTTTTTATATCGCACCATTATGTACACACCGTTTTTCGTCATATCGGTATAGACATAGTTCCCAAAAAGGATCGTAAATATCAGTACAGGCGACATTGAACGCAGGAGCAGTCCTATATAACTGCTTTTAGGATGGATATATCCGCAGAAAGTTGTGATGAGCGAATCGGTAAAAGATCTGTCTGTTTTGAGGTTTTCTAGAGATAAAAGTATGCCGCACACAAAGGGAAGCAAAGTCAGGGTAAGGATTCTTTTGATTTTGGTCATCATAGCTCGTCACTCTTTATTTTTATCGTGATAATAACTACAGAAGCTGCTGTCATTGCTATACATAGCGCGAAAAAATACTTCATGCTGATCTCGAATGTTTCAAACCTTTCAAGATGACAGATATATTTTATGTAGTAGAAGTCTTCACCCAACGTTGAAAGAACATAATGTATACCATAGAAAGGAAGAAAGAGCAGTATCTTAAAACGCTTTACAAAGAATGAAAGTGAATATACGAAAACACCGACAATGCCTGAAAACAGCGACGGAATAAGCACCCACAGCAAGCAATGAAGAAACGGATGTGAAACAAATAAACTTGCCCCGATATAGTGTGTCCACACCTCATTGATATGCGCTATGGAAAAAGTCGGGCTGTTTGTATGATCGAGCATACTGTTTAGTGGGAAGATCGTCACATTCAGAAGAAGATCTATTAAAAGCGGTACAAAAATTATAATAAAGCTTCCTGCAAAGGCAGTCGCAGCACTTGACAGATAGTAATTCGTTCTTCCGCCGCGCACGGCATATGCACAAATATTGTTGCGATCTCTGTCGGTCATATAGCTGAAACAAAACGGCATTATTGCAAGAAACGGAAAAAGCATTTCAAAAAAGCCGCGATAATGGCTTTCTGGCACAGTTGCAAGAAGATGGTACCCATCGACAATTGCAGAAATATCGCTCCCCTTGAAGCCGGTAGCATTATACACAAACGATGCGGCACTGAATACAAGCATAAGCGTCATAGAAACTATAAAACCGTTTTGTTTTATCATAAGAGCCAGCCGTGCCCTCAGAGTTCTTATAAACATAGTTTTTCACTTCCTGTCATTATTGAGGAGATCACATCTATTATTTATATAGTACACGATGTGATCTCTGACGTCAACAATATTAAGAATGATTTAAGGAAGTTTTAAGGAAAGTATAGGCAAATGCTCAATGTCCTCAGGGGAGAAATAACACAGCAGATCGAATAGAACGAAAAACCGCTGGCAAATAAATGTCAGCGGTTTGATTTTATTTTGTAAAGCGCTTTCTCACAGTCCTGAATAAGCCAGATACAGCAGCTTCATTTTTTCTTCGCTGTGGATATATGTGCAGTCGTGCTTTTCTGCGGCATACACAAGTTTTCCGTTTTGATAGACCATAAGCCTGTTTTGCTCAAACTCACGCCAACCGTCTGTATCTAAAGGCACGGTAGAGAACATAACGCCGCCGTCAAGTTCTTTTTCATACAGCGTGCCGCGTTCATTTTTGTGCACATACAAAAACTCGCCGTCGTAAATGAGCAGATTAACTTTATTTCCCGGCACGATAGTTTTTACAGCTTCGTCAACAGTTTGTATCCTGTTATTGCTGCTGTCCTCGTTAAGCTGATTTATGCGGTCAACGATATACAGCAAAATACGCTCGCTGTCGGTCGTGCCGCTTTGCTTATATTGATACGGTGCAAGCGCCTCACAATCAAATATAGTTCCGTTGTGCGCTAAAGTCCACCGCCTGCCAAAGTTATCGCAAGCCGAAAAAGGGTGAGTATTATTTTCACTTACATCTCCTATAGTTGCTTTGCGAATGTGTGCTATACATTTTGCTGTCTCGATATTGCCGCTGAGCAGACTTTTCAGATATAAGCTGTCTATCGCCCTTAGCGGCTCTTTATCAACAGAAAATGCGCCGTCATCTGATAATGCAAGCCCCCAGCCGTTCGGATGCAGAGCACTATGGCTGAAAAAGGTCTCCAGCCACTTATTCATTATTATCTTTCTTCGGGCTGTCAAGCCAAGCAGCTCACACATAGGCTAAATACTCCTTTTCATGTTCGGAAAGGCAGGCGCTTGCAGAGTTCACAAGATGTGAAGACCACTGCGCAGCCGTTTCATTGTGATAAATTATGGCGTTTTTGCCGTCTTTCTCTATACAGACAACTGCATTTTGTATCTTATCGGCGCTGTCAACATCAGCCAGTTCGTTATCAAGCAGATCAAGATTATGCTCGGAGTATACTATGCCTTTAAGCAGTGCGGCATAGCCCAGAGCCTTGTTGATAGGAACGCTGTCGGCAACGCGTATCTCGATATATTTTTTTATTCTGAAATGAAAAAATCCCATAGAAAGAATATGCTCGGTAAGCTTCTTTCTTCTCGTTTCGTCAAGTTCTTTCTCGTCTATAACGCCCTCGCTGAAAAGCTCTTTTGCATTCTTGCTGCCGACATTTTTAGTTGAGCCGTTATCTGTAAGCAGAATAAGCGGCGTGCTGTAGACCACATTCGCTATCTGCTCATAGCCGAAATCATTTTCAAACGAGTGCGGATAAAAACCTGTTCTGTCGGGGTCAAGGTCGTCCCACTCCTGCGTTCTGAAAAGGTGCGGCTTATCGGGAACGTTCGGCAGAGTAGAGCCTGCGCTGGTCTTGTTTTCCATCATCAGCATAAGTATCGGTGAGATCTTCTGAAGCACGCGGAGCTTTTTTATCAGGTCGCGCTCCGAGCGATAGTCAACAGATACCTGTGTAGAAGCGGAAGCGCGCATCATGTATTTTCCGTACTTACCGCTTTGTCTGAAATAAGCGTCCATATACTGATACCGCTTTTTAGGCGACAGCGGAATATCATCGGGGCGTATCCTGCCCTGTTCTACTTTAGGGAGATTACCGGAAGTTACTATGCGATAGCCTCTCTTTGCAAATTCGGGTTCCCAGAGATCTAGAAATTCGCGGTAAGTTTTTTCTATTTCATCAATATCGTGAAACGGCTTTATGCTTATTTCAAACTGACAGGAAGGCTCTAGGCTTACAGAGTAATTTTCATTTTCATATCCCACAGGGTAGCCGTCTGTATATATGATATCGGCGTTTATCTGATGAGCGACTTTTTTAATAAGAGAGGTTATCTCATCAAAGCCTATCTGATCGCCGTTTTTGTCTACAACAAAATGCTCTATTTCAAGCCCCAGATTTTCTGTATCCGTTTCACCGCTTTTTATGTAGCCGTATATATCTTGCAGAAAACTCATATCCTCACATTCTTTCTATAGGTTATTTCATGATGCGTATCTTTTATCGGTCTTGTGCGCTATCCAGGTGCCGAGTTCCTGGATTATCTGAACGATGATAACGGTCAGAAAAACACAGCACCAGGTAACATCGGGATTAAAACGCTGATGACCGTAGCTTATAGCTATCTGCCCGAGACCCGTTCCGCCTATGGTAGCCGCCATTGCGGAGTAGCCCAGTATCGTCACCATAGAGATCACCGCGCCCACGATAAGTGACGGCTTTGCCTCGGGGAGAAGCACTTTCCACACTATCTGAAAATTGTTCGTTCCCATTGACTGAGCCGCCTCGATAACGCCTGCATCGACTTCTTTCAGAGAGCTTTCTACCATTCTTGCAACATATGGCGCGGCAGCTATAACAAGCATAACTATCATCGCCTGATTTCCAAGACTTACGCCGACTATAAACTTTGCAACAGGCAGCATCGCCACCATTAGTATAATAAACGGTATGCTCCTGAAAAAGTTCACTATCAGGCTTAATATCCTGTTTACAATAAAGATAGGGCGTATGCCGTCCTTGTCCGTAATATTGAGGATAACGCCGATAGGAAGCCCTATAACATATGCTATCAGCGATGAGATCACAGTCATATAGACTGTCTCCCATATACCGCGCTGTATTATTCCGTTATCCCAGAGTTTAATAAGCATATCAGAAAACACAGGCTACACCTCCTCTTGCCATTCAATGCCGCTCTTTTGCAGCCAGGATATCATCTTTTGTGCATCGCGCTCTTCTTTTGGCAGTTCAATTAGCATCTGCCCATACGCAGCGCCGTCTATCTCTTTTGTATCTGCATAAAGAATATTCACAGGCGCCTGACATTTCAGTATCATCTCGGATATAAGGGGCTTTCCGCCGTATTCGGGATGGAAAGTCAGCCTTATTCTTTTGCCGCCGTGAATGTTGAAATCGTTCTTCTTGCCGGGTAGTATCAGCTCTTTTGCAATATCGGAATGAGGGTTTATGAACACCTCGCTGACCTTACCATCCTCGACTATTCTGCTTTGATCTAAAACGGCAACTTTGTCACATATCTGATCTATAACTCTCATCTCGTGAGTTATCACTATAATAGTAACGCCCATTGTGAGGTTTATCTTTTTTAAAAGTTCCAGTATAGATTTTGTGGTATTGGGGTCTAATGCCGAAGTTGCCTCGTCACAAAGAAGATATTTCGGTTTTGTAGCAAGCGCTCTGGCAATGGCAACGCGCTGTTTTTGTCCGCCGGAAAGCTGCGATGGATAGGACTTAGCCCTGTCTTTGAGCCCCACAACCTCCAAAAGCTCCAGCGCTCTTTCTTTCGCATCTGCTCTATTTACGCCTGCAACTTCAAGAGGAAATGTAACATTTCGCAGCACTGTACGCTGCCCTAGCAGATTAAAACTTTGAAATATCATGCCTATTGATTTGCGAATGTCAAGCAGACGCCTGCGCGAAAGTTTTGTTATGTCCTCGCCGTCTATGATGACCTGCCCTGCTGTAGGCTTTTCCAGAAGATTTATACATCGCACGAGCGTGCTTTTCCCGGCTCCGGACAAACCTATGATACCATATATCTCGCCGTCCTCTACAGACAAGTTTATATCGTCCAGCGCGACAATTTCTTTATCTGCGGTCTTATATGTTTTACCGAGATGCCGAAGTTCTATCATAAATATCTTCCTTTCTTCCCCGGGAGACAAGAGCCTCCCGGAGAGAGTGGATTTTACTGAATAGGCACTATGCCTGCGCCAGTCTGCTCGTTGTACTTTTCTACCGCTCCGTCTTTAAGAGCCGCTACAAGAGCCTGAACGGCAGGGTCATTCTCATCACCGTTTCGCACGGCGACAATGTTCGCATAGGTCTGAGCCGCATCGCCCGAAGCATCTTCAATAGCGAGTGCATCGGTAGTTTTAAGACCTGCGCCGAGAGCATAGTTGTAGTTTATAACTGCTATAGTTCCGTCGTCGCTGTTTTTCAGCAAAGATGGTATAGCATCAGCCTGCGCCGCCTGAATGTTATAACCGTTGTCGTCTTCTATATCCAGAACAGTTACACCCGATTCAACAGATGCATCAGCAGGCAGTTCTACCAAGCCCTCCTGCGCAAGAAGAAGCAGAGCTCTTGTCTGGTTTGAGTCATCATCGGGTACTATGATAGCCGCGCCTTTTGCAAGGTCTTTAAGGTCTGTAACGCTGAAGCTGTAAATGCCGAACGGTTCATAATGTATAGAGCCTGCCGAAACCAAGTCTGTGCCGTTAGATTCATTGAAGCTGTTAAGATACGGCGTATGCTGAAAGTAGTTTGCGTCCAGCGTGCCGTCCTGCAAAGCGGTGTTGGGAAGAACGTAATCATCATATATAACTATGTCAAGATCTATTCCCTGCTCGGCAAGCTCGGGCTTTACCAGTTCCAGTATCTCAGCGTGCGGAGTGGAGCTTGCGCCAACGGTTAGTTTAACGCTCTCAGGCGTGCTGCTGTCGTCAGTCGTGCTGTCGCTTGCTGTAGTACCGCCGCCCTCAACAACAAGGCTTTCCTCATACTCTGTACCGTATGTATCTTTCAGTGTTTCCTCGTAATCTTTATGGAAGAAGTTTTCTGATGCCAAAGACTTTATTTCGTCGTTTATCCAGTTAAGCAGCGTTTCATTGCCCTTTGATACTGCCGGAGCTATAGTATCCTGACTGCCGAGTGACGGTATGCCCACCGTATAGCCGGGGTTTTGCAGTGCATACGCTATGACCTCGGTGTTGTCGTTTGCCCATGCAGCTGCGTTGCCGTTTTCAAGCGCATTTTTGGCATTTGCGTAAGTATCGTATTTTTGCAGCTTTATCCCGGGGTTGTTCTTGATAAGATAATCTTCGGCGGTAGTGCCTGATATTACAATTACTTCATCATCTTCGCCGAGCTGCGACAGGTCGGTTATTACTCTGCTGTCGGGAGAGACCACGCCCAAAGCAACATTCATATACGGAAGCGCAAAATCGACTTTTTCGGCGCGCTCATCGGTAACGGTAAAGTTTGCAAGAACAATATCTACCTTGCCTGTTTCAAGATATTCTACCCTGTTTGCAGCCTCTGTAGAAACGAAGTTTACCTCAACGCCGAGATCCTGACCTATGCGGCGTGCAAAATATACGTCATAGCCTTGATATTCGCCGTTCTCATCTACATATCCGAACGGATTCTTATCCGAAAAAACACCTATATTTACCTTGCCGCTTGACTTTATTTCGTCAAGTGTGCGGTAAACTACCGACGACTTATCTTCCCCTGTGCTGTTTGCGGCAGTGCTGTTTGAAGCAGTGCTGCTGTCACCTTTGCCGCATGATGCCAGCGAAAGAGCCAGCGTTGATGCGAGTATCAGTGAAAAAATATTTTTTATCTTTTTCATAATTATTTCCTCCTTGGGTCTATGCCCTGTTAGTTGTTGAGCGATCGCGCTCAAATGTGAATGTATTTAAAAATTGTTTTGCCTTATCGGTTTTTGGGTGGTCGAAAAATTCATCTGGCGCTGCCTGCTCTATTATCTGCCCGTCGTCAAAGAAAACTATCCTGTCAGCCACAGCCCTTGCAAACTGCATTTCATGCGTAACGACAAGCATTGTTTTTCCTGCGTTCGCCAGATCTAAGATCACCTCTAAGACCTCTCTGACCATTTGCGGGTCAAGCGCGGCAGTAACTTCATCAAACAAAAGTATCTCGGGGTGCATACACAAGGCTCTTACAATGGCTGTTCTTTGCTTTTGTCCGCCCGAAAGCTGCCTAGGATAGCTGTCTGCTTTGCTTTCAAGACCCACTCTTTTCAGCAGTGCAAGCGCTTCTTCTCTGACTTCGCTCTTTTTTCGCCCCTGCGCTTTCACGGGGGCTAACATAACATTGTCAAGCACCGTCATATGCGGAAAAAGCTCATAGTTTTGAAAAACCATTCCTATCTTCTGCCTTATCTCATGCAGATCCTTGCTGTTTTTTGATACCGTATTGCCGTGCAGTTTTATCTCTCCGCCCTGAATAGTTTCCAGGGCGTTTATACATCGCAGCAGCGTACTCTTGCCGCAGCCGCTCGGCCCTATGATAACTACGACCTCGCCTTCATGCACCGTCAGGCTGAGATCCTCAATGACCGTTACGGTGTCAAAGACCTTATGCAGGTGCGATATCTCTAAAATAACTTGTGACATACGGTCACCTCCATCTTTTTTCTAGTTTTCTTGCCAGCAGACTTATCGGCCAGCAAGCCAGAAAATACATAACAAATACTGTAAGATACACGCCAAAGGCTGCGTTTTTGCTGCTCATGCGGTTGGCTTCGATTATTTGCTGCGCTACCTTTATTATCTCTACAACGCCTATCATCAGCACAAGACTGGTGGTCTTTATCATTCTTGTAACAAGGTTTATTGACAGCGGTATCAGCCTGCGTATCGCCTGCGGAAGTATCACATACAGATATACCTGTGCTTTCCCGAGCCCCAGCGCAAATGCGCTTTCATACTGATGTGCGGATATACTTATCAGCGCACCTCTTACAAGGTCGCTCATCTCTGCCGTGCCCCACAGCGAAAAAACAATTACCGATGCCGTCTCGCCCGAAAGATTCCAGCCGAAAGAGCGTGTTGTGCCGAAGTAAACTATAAAAAGCAAAACCAGCTGCGGCATTATGCGTATCACTTCAAGATAAGAGCGCATCACGGCTTTTATAAACAAATTATTATGGTGCCAAAGTATTCCCAGCACAGTTCCTAAAATTATGCTTATCAGTACAGACATCAGGCTTATCTTCAAAGCAACGCCCAGACCGCCTAGAAGTCTTAAAAAGTTTTTGCCTTTCAAAAGTACGTCAAACCCCATATCCGGCATGGCGCAGTCTCCTTTCTATAAGGCTGCCTATAACAGATACCGGCAGCAGTATAAGCAGATAGAAAACCACCAAAAGGAAAAGGCTTTCTGTTGTGTTGTAGTACAGCCCTATAAGGTCTTTTGCGGTAAACATCAGATCCATAAGACTTATTGCCGAGAACACGCTTGTTTCCTTCAAAAGAAAGATAACATTTGCTATCAGGGCAGGTGCGCTTATAGATATAGCCTGCGGAAGAAGAACGTATCTCACGGTCTGCAATTTGCTCAGACCCAGGCTGTATGCGCTTTCTTCCTGTATAACATCTATAGCCTCAACGCCGCTTCTGAAAGCCTCTGCCATGTAGCTTCCGCCAAGAAACGCAAGACCTGCTATGCCGCACATCTGCGCGTCGGTGCGTATGCCTATCTTCGGCAAGCCATAATAGATGAAAAACAGCTGTATCAGCAGCGGCGTGCTGCGGCTGATCTCAATGTATACGGAAACTATTCTTCTGAGCACGGGTATTTTGAAATATACTATCGTTTCACAGACCAGACCTATTATTATGGCTGCCGCGATACCTAAAAAACCGATCTTGACGGTAAGCAAAGCTGCCTCGCTGTACAGCGGTATATATTGCTTTATGAATTCCTTATCCACTCTGTCACCTCCGTGAATAAAAAAACGGGCGCTCAAAGCTCCCGGGCAAATGGCACTATCGGCATAAAAAACTAATGCCGCATCGTTTTGAGGCGCGCGGAAATACAGTCGAACGCCCCAGCCATATCATATGCCCGGGAGTAAAACATTCGACAGCACATCATGCTATGTCTGTTTATAACTACATTGTGCATGACCTGCACCTCCTTTGTTTTCGCTGCTATTATTATACTCCCAAACGGGGAGTTTGTAAATTCGTTAGTTTTTATCATCGGCGATAAGAAAAGATTATCACGCGCTCTACAGCTCTTTGTATTTCATAAGCTGCTCTACATATTTTCTTCCGTATGCAGATAGCGCGCTGCCCTTTCTTGTTATGTAGCCTATGGTTAGCGGATCCTCCTCTGTCAGTTTTATAGCTGTAAGCCCCTGCAATACCGCATCAGCTTCCGAGAGCATACCCGAACCTATGGAATAACCGTTCAGCTTTGCTATAAGCTCCATGGTCGTCGCCCTGTCATCGGAACGTATCATTTTTTCAAAGTCGTAGTCTGCCATTGCCTCTTCGGTAAGATAAAAGTTGCTGTCATTGGTCTGGTCAAAAGAAATGCAGGGGTAGTCTTTCATATCTTCAATAGAGAGCTCACTCTTTCCTGCAAAGGGGTGATCTTTCCACACATATACATATGTATCTCTTTTCATAAGCGGCGTAAATTCAAGCTGATAGTCGCGAAACAGCTTTTTTATAAGCGCCTCGTTCGAGCCCGAAAATGAAACTATGCCGACCTCGCTTTTTAAGTTTCTGACATCTTCAAGCACTTCTTTTGTCTTAGTTTCGTGAACGGAAAAGATATACTTTTCGGGTGCCATTTCCTTTATAACATCTGTAAATGCCTTTATTGCAAAGTTGTAATGCTGTGTAGATACCGAGAAACGCTCTTTATCGCAGCCCGTTGTGAGATACCGCTGCTCTAAAACCTCATACTGACCCACAGCATTTTTGACGTATGAAAGAAACTCCCTGCCTGCATCGGTAAGAGAAATGCCTTTGTTCGTCCTTTCAAAAATAAGTATGCCTATCTCTTCTTCCAGCTCATGTATGCTAGCCGAAAGCGCAGGCTGCGAAACATACAATTTTGTCGATGCCTCACGCATGGAGGAAGATGCGGCGATCTCCAGCACATATTTCAGCTGATTTATGTTCATACTGTATCACCTCGCGATTTTGTCTACTATACCTATATGTTTAATATGCTTAGTATATCACAAGGCTTTCGGTATGTCAAGAGAGCATCACTAAAATAAAAAATACCGATATTTAAGCATCAAGTGATAGGACAAATCTATAAAAAGTTATTCACACTTGACAAACTGACGGTATAGTGGTACAATTATAATCCATAGTATACTTATATGTTTTATATACTATTTGTAAAAAAGGAGTAATACATATGTCAAAAAATATCACAAGAGATGAGGCTTGGCAGCTGCTGTGCGAGTGGAACAAAGAGCCTTTTCACCTGCGGCACGCCATTACGGTAGAGGGCGTTATGCGCTACTTTGCAAAAGAACTCGGCTATGCCGATGAGGAGGACTTCTGGGGCATAGTCGGTCTGCTGCACGATCTGGATTTTGAGAAATTCCCTAGCGAGCATTGTATCAAAGAGCAGGAGATACTGCGTGACTTTGGCGCTCAGGAGCGGCTTATCCATGCGGTGGCAAGTCACGGCTATGCGCTGACTGTAGATATTCAGCCTGAGCACGAAATGGAAAAGGTGCTGTACGCTGTAGACGAACTTACGGGGCTTATCGGCGCGGTGGCTATTATGCGGCCGTCAAAGAGTGTGTCGGATCTGGAACTGAAATCGGTAAAGAAAAAATATAAGAACGCAAACTTTGCGGCAGGCTGCTCACGCGAGGTAATAGAACGCGGCGCGCAAATGCTCGGCTGGGAGCTTGACGACCTGATAAGCCGCACTATTCTGGCAATGCGCAGCTGTGAGGCGGAGTATGAGCGGTTCTGACCTATAAGGAGAAGCGGCAAAATGTGCAAAAAAGCTATAGTTGCGATGAGCGGCGGTGTGGATTCAAGCGTTGCGGCATTTTTAATGAAAGAGCGCGGCTATGAATGTATCGGGGCAACGATGAAGCTGTATCATAATGAGGATATCGGGCAGCCGCAGGGGCACACCTGCTGTTCACTGGAAGATGTTGAGGATGCAAGAAGCGTTGCATATTCTATAGGTATACCCTACTATGTATTTAATTTCTCAGATAAGTTTCGTGAAAAGGTAATGGATCGCTTTGTTTACGCCTATGAAAACGGCGCTACTCCAAATCCGTGCATTGACTGCAACCGATTTCTGAAATTTGATAAGCTGTATCTTCGGGCAAAGGAGCTTGGCTGCGGCTATGTGGCAACGGGGCATTACGCGCGTATTGAGAAAGACGGAACCAGAGGCAGATATCTTCTGAAAAAGGCTATGGACCACACTAAAGATCAAAGCTATGTGCTGTATTCCATGACGCAGGAGCAACTGGCTCACACCATCTTTCCGCTTGGTGAGTACCAAAAAGCGCAGGTGCGCGAAATAGCCGCGCGGCAGGGTTTTCTGAATGCGAAAAAGCACGACAGTCAAGACATATGTTTTGTACCAAACGGCAGATACGCTGAGTTTATCGAGGGCTACACGGGCAGGCAGTATCCGCAGGGGGATTTTTTGGACGAGCGCGGTAATGTTATCGGGCGGCACGGCGGCATTATACGCTATACCATAGGTCAGCGCAAAGGGCTTGGGGTATCGGCTGCCGCTCCACTATACGTTACAAAAATTGATCCCGAAAACAACACTGTAACGCTTGGAAAAAATGAATCACTGTATTCGCGCTCGCTAATCGCAGAAGATCTGAATCTGATAGCTGTAGATAAAATAGAACGCCCCCTGCGTGTGAAAGCAAAAATACGTTACCGCCAGAGCGAACAATGGGCAACGGTCGTGCAGACAGATAAAGACAAGGCAGAGGTCTTGTTCGACGAGCCGCAGAGGGCTGTCACAAAGGGGCAGGCTGTGGTATTCTATGACGGTGACATTGTAGTCGGCGGCGGTACGATACAATAAAGAGGTGAAAATATGGCGTTTTCAAAAGAGCAGACGCAGCGTTATGCACGCCATTTCGTACTGAAAGAGATAGGCGTAGAGGGACAGGAGCGGCTTTTGCAGTCGCGCGTTCTGGTCATAGGCGCAGGCGCTTTGGGCTCAGGTGCGCTTATGTATTTAGCTGCGGCAGGCATTGGCGTGATAGGCATTTGCGACGGTGACAGGGTCGAGCTTTCAAATCTGAGCCGCCAGCCTATACACAGGCAGTCTGACATAGGCATACTAAAGACTGAATCGGCAAAAAGGGCGCTGGTTGGGCTTAATCCTGACGTAACGATACAGCTTATCTCCGAGAGGGTCACACCGGATAACATTGAAGCGGTCATCTCGCCATATGATTTTATTTTAGACTGCACAGACCGCTTTGAGACGAAATTTCTGATAAACGATGCCTGCGTGCTTATGGAAAAGCCGTATTCTCATGCAGGCGCGGTACGCTTTGAGGGGCAAGCTATGACATATGTTCCGGGGCGTGGCGGCTGCCTGCGCTGTGTGCTGGGCGGCGTGCCCGAAAATGCGGCTTCCTGCGCCGAGGCAGGCGTTTTTGGTACTATACCGGGTATTCTGGGCTGTATTCAGGCGACAGAGGCTGTAAAATATCTGCTGGGAGCAGGCGGGCTGCTAACGGGCAGGGTGCTGCACATAGATGGTCTTACCATGCGTACACAGACTATAAACACAGGCGCGGCTGACGAAAATTGCCCTGTTTGCGGCAAAGAGAGAGCCTCTTTTTCATTATTGCAGCACCGCGGCGAATACGAACCGAAAAGCTGCGGCAGTCAAGGGAGTGATCTTCATTTTGATGCGTGAAGTAAACATTTGTGATTATCTAAAAGAGCGGCATGGCGGTGACATTCTTGTAGATCTTCGCAGCAAGGTAATGTACTCTTTCGGGACTATATCGGGCGCGGTCAACATTCCCGTAGAACGCATAGAAAAACTTTATGATCTGCCAAAGGATAAAACGATATGCCTTTTCTGTCAGGTCGGCGAGATAAGCGGTCAGTTTGCGCGGCTGCTTTCAGATGCAGGATATGATACCTGCGATCTTTTGGGCGGCTACCGTGAATATTTAAAAGAAAAATTAAAGGAGGAAAACTTATGAAAATCATTGAAACGAAAAATGCCCCTGCGGCGATAGGTCCGTACTCACAAGGAATTTTAGTGGGTGATCTTGTGTACACTTCGGGGCAGATACCTCTTGTGCCCGATAGCGGCGTTCTGGCTGAGGGCGGCATCAAGGAGCAGACAACTCAGGCAATACAGAATTTGTCCGCAATTTTAGAGAGTGCAGGCAGCAGCCTTGAAAAGGTCATCAAGACGACCTGTTTTCTGCAAAACATGGGTGATTTTGCCGCCTTTAACGCTGTATATGAAAAGTATTTTACTAGCAGTCCTGCAAGAAGCTGCATTGAGGTCTCAGCCCTGCCAAAAGGCGCGCTGGTGGAGATAGAAGCCATAGCCGAGCGGTAAAAAGGACATATTCAAAATTTTCTTTTGCGCAAAAAAGCACCGCACAAGGCGATGCTTAAAAATATATTGAAGCTGGCAAAACTGTTACAAAAGTTACCCACCAACTGATATTCTTTCTACAAGCTCATTCGACTTATCAAAAACGAATATAAAGTCTTTGCAGGTCTCAAAAGTATAAGAACCACCGCTTTTTATCTTATCCATCGTTTTCTCTTTTATTTTTTTGAAGTCAGCGATCGAATAAGTAATGCAGCTGTTTTTATAGTATGTAATTATATTGTCCTCGTCCGCATAGACTATCTTCTCACCTTTTTTGGTCTTAAAATTCTTAGCTTCTTTATCTTTCATATCATACACAGTCAGAACGTCATATTGATGTGTGTTCAGATCCGAAGAATATGACTCGTCCCCTCTCCCCGATTGCACACCAAGTATCAACAGCACATCACCGCATAGCATGATATTCCTTGCAGGCGCTTTACTGTGCGGCGTATCAAAGCGTTCAGTTTTGCCGCTGCCGATTATTTGAATTGTTTCACCGTCAGCGTTATCATCACGCCTTATCTGATAAACACAATTGTCATACACAAACAAAGGCACTGTTCCGAACATGAACGAGCCGTTTTTGCATATCGCCGCAATGCTGTTGTTTTCCCTGCTGACTATAGTCTGACAGTTATCGCTTTCTGTAAAGGTGTATTCAGAAGAAGATTGCGCCGCATAAGACTTCTGTTCAACTGTCAGATCGAGAACACTATATTGTAAAATGGCTGCACTTTGATCTTCATATGTGCATTTTACATATAAGCTGTCGTTAGCGATGAAAATGTTTTCTATTTTCCCATCGGTCTGCTTCCGGCTTACAGGCTTGTATAAAGAATCGTATACATAAACAGAATGTCCGTCAGACAGTACAAAAAAGCCGCCGCCATATTGAGCCAATGTGACACCGCTCCTATCTATAACTTTATCTTCAAACGATGAACTCTCCTCTGCAAACAGGTATAGACCGTCTTCTTTTACTTGATAATAACTGCCGTTTTCGCCTTGAAGCACTATAGTATTTTTAGTGTAAGCCGCATAACTGTTTTCGTTTATTTCATTTACAGTAACCGATACATTAAGATCTTCGGAATTTTTTTGCCTGATAATAAAATAAACACAGCCAACTGCCGCAGCTGCTATAACAGCCGCCAACAGTATTGAAATTATACGCTTTTTCATTTAATTCCACTCCGATTATATCATCTAATGTCACCATACCGGGCTATAAAATGATTCTTTAGATCGGTTGCCGGGGTCAATCTTTATAGTAATTCCTGCCTATAAATAATTCCGTATCATAGTCATTATCTTCTCGGATAAAGATCATATCGACACCCTCATATTCAGGATGCTCATCCCATATATAGTTATAAGAAAACTCTATTGTATATGTCTTTTCAGCATCGGTCGTGATCTCAAATTTCGGATAACAATTATAATAGTAGATCTTTCCGTCATGTTTGTTTTCTTCGCCGCCGCCGGGACCCTTATACTCATAAGATACTATTTCCCCGTCAATGTAATCAAATAAGGTGCCAATCTCTTGCAGTGTCTGGTCTGAATAGTTGTCTTTCATATCTTTATTAAAATAGTCAAACAATCCTTCTGAATTACTGTCAACAATACATTCCATCATCTGCTCGGCATTATTTTGAATATCTTTTTTATCAACGCGTTGATTGCCAACACAAGAAGTCAGAAAAAACATTGATAATAACAGAGAGATAGTCAAATATAAATTTTTCATGCAAAATACCTCCTGCTAAAATCATAGCACGCGCAGTAAATATTTTCAATAGGCTTTACACAAAAGTGCCGCAAAGTGTACCGAAATGTCGCTTTCTTGTACTGAAAGTGCATATAGTTAAGCTAATTAACAATTAGAAATCATTACATTAAGCTCAAATACTCCGTCCTCATAATCGAATTTTACCAATCCCCCAAGTCTGTCTACCGATGACCTTATACTGCTTATTCCTACGCCGTGAAGTCCGCTGTCTTTTTTACTTGATACCAACGATGAAGTATCTACTTTCTCCGAAGTGTTAGTAATTACTATAAACAGCTTCTCTCTATCCTCTGTTATACTTATCATAATATGTTTTTTAGGATCAGTTACCCTTTGGCAGCCCTCTATTGCATTGTCAAGACCGTTTCCTATTATACGGCAAAGTTCTAATTCATCGGCTTTGATACCGGTTATGATGTTGACTTTGCAAATAAACTCTATGCTGTATGACCGGGCGAGAGAACCTTTGATATTTACTATAGAATCGACAGCATTATTTCCTGTATAGCAAGGCCTGTTCGCATACTTTACAAATGAATCAAGTTTGACGATATACTCTTTTGCAGAGGCAATATCATTGTTTTCCAACATATCGCTCAAAACTAAAAATTGATTTTCTATATCGTGTTTAAACTCTCTTACCTGGTTATATGTCAGAGTCAGCAGTTTGTAATTTTCCTGCTCTTGCTGTTTCATGGTTTCCAGATAATTTATTTTTATCTTATCTTCATAGCTTTCAAAAAAATTGAACATAGCAATATTTATAAATATTATACCGGAAAGAGAAACGCCTAAAGAAACGTAACTGTATTTGCTGCTGCCGACAAATCCGTCAAGTATTGTCTGCAAAAGAAAAATACTTATGATGGGAATAGCTATTATCAGTATCCAATACTTTATCGGCAATTCACGAAGTCTTTTATTTATAATGCGGTGCAGCAGACCTATAAGCCACAGATAGATTATATTAGTACCCACCATTCCAAGATAACGACCTAATCCCGGCTCTAAGAAGTCTTGCGGCGCACCCATATTCGCAATACAAAGTATTCCTATAACAATAGGTTCTGAAACCGATATTATCAACAAAAACAAGACATTCCAGAATACTTTATGGCTGACTGTATCATCGAAACAGATAACGGATATCAAGCAGACTATAATGATAGTTGATAAAAGATTGACTAAAACATTATCGGTCAACAAAATTAACGCCGACAGACTTGCCACAGAAAGAAGATATACAACTGTAGTAACTATTTTACCTGTTTTTCGTTTGCTAAGCAGAGAAAAGAACAGGAACACCAGCAGCAGTTCTATAGATACGTTGACTATCTCGATGATGTTTTCAATTAGTATGTCCATATCGGCTATCTCCCTGCTGCATAATTAAGATATTTAGAAACTACGTCATCTTTATACGTTTTCCCTATAGGGATCTTTTTTCCGTTCGTCAGGACAACATCATACTTTGTTATGTTTTGTATATGGTCGAGATTTACAAGTATCCCACGGTTTATAACTGCAAAATTATATTTTAACAATTCTCCGCACACAGTCGAAAAATCGCCGCTATACTCTAATTCTCCGTTTATCGTGAAAAGTGATACCTTTCTTCTATGACCCTCAAAATAAAGAATATCCGTCAGTCTGAACTTGAAAGACAGGTTTTTATTGCTGAAAGTAAAAGTTCTGAATCTCTGTTGACACTCATCAATAATAGAATTCAGCTGCTTGTTGTACATATAGTCCGGCTGACTTTTCAGAATGTATCGGAAAGCGCCTACATCATAGCCCTGAACAGCAAATTCCGCATAATTCGTCAGAAAAGAAATAATGACAGAATCATCTATATGTCTGATCCTTTCCGCAGTCTGCAACCCGTTCAGATCGGGCATTTCAACATCAAGTATAATAACCTCATACATTCCCTTAACGTAGCTGCTCAATAGTTCTCTTCCGCTTGTAAATTCATGTATTACACAATCGGGTATCTTTATTTCTCTTAATCTGTTATGAAGTTGTTTCAAGAAAACAGGTTCATCATCAACGATAGCAATATTCATAATAATCACCTCATATCCGAGCAATTTAATGCGTTAAATTATATTGTACCATACTTTCATTAAAAAAGCAAATATAAAAGCAACAAGCCGCAAGTTAAATGCCTGCGGCTATTCTATGAAGAATTATTAACAGAAGATACCCTACCCGGTGTAACGAGAAAAATGAATTTTTGTCAGACAGGCAAACTGATCCTTGCCATGATTTGGCACATTTGTTACGGGTATGCCGCTTGCTCCTCAGGCGCCAGACCTATGTACAGTTGACAAATAATACAAAATATTGTATAATTATCACAAGATATCTGAAAGGAGAAATTGCAATGCGATACATATTCAAAAATATCGTCAGCACTGTTGCCAAAACTCCTCTGCTTGCTTTTTTAATAGTATTGTGTCTGGTATCGTCAACTTTTGCGATACTTTATTCAAACGGCTCATTTCAGAATTACGAACATCAGCGAACTATAAACAATGAATTTCGTTTGTACGATGAATATGGCTCACTGATAACTACTTTAACAATAGAACTTCGAGATGAAAATAACGAACGCATAAACGGCACTGTAGGTGAATTGCGACAGGTAATGGATATGCTCAGCGACGAAACCAAAGAAGGTTTTATAGGATTCTTTTTTTATTTAGATATGGGTCTTGAAGAAAAGCCCACAGAACTGGAAGCTATAAAAGAATATATACTTCGCAACGAAATTACAGATTATTTAAATGCAGACGGCAGTGTTGATCTTGATAACCTGTGCGATACAGTTGATCATTATATCCAGAACGGCAAACCCGTAAATGAACTTTTTCTGACCGACGTGGCCATTCGCATTGAATATCATAAGGATACAAAGGAGTATGGTGTATACAGCGAATATGCCAAAAACCGGACTGTACTTGCAGGGAGAGGATTGTCAGACGACGACTACAGAAAAGGTCAGTACATTATGACGGTTGATGAGAATTATCCCGGTCTTTTGGAAGTAGATTCATATTCGGAAGCAGTGGGTCGGGAATTTGAATTGTTTGGCAAAACATATAAAATAGTAGGTGTGACAGAGGATACGTTCGGTTATGAAGTGCCGTTTGACACAATACCAGACAGTGCGGATTACAGGTCTTTTTCTATAACCATAAACGATGGAATGATAACTACCCCGGTGTACGATGAACTGTGTGACGCTTTAAGAAGCGTTTACGGCGACAAAGTGGTAATTCCCGAAATAAAGACCGCCGATGTTACGGACGTAAATTTTTACACAACGCTTATGTGGGTGTCGGTGCTTATCGCCGTGATATCTGCAATAAACATAGCTATACTTTTCCGCTACATTCTCAACACACGCAAAAAAGAACTTTCGATAATGCGCATATGCGGCTGCACCAAGGGAAGAGCAAGAAGAATGTATGTAGGCGAAATATTGCTTGTTTCTTCGGCTGTATATGTCATATGTGCATTGATATTCTCTCAGCTTGTTCTGCCGTATCTCGTAAGATTTTATGAAAACATTATGGACGTTTACAACTTTAAGGCATATGCAATAATGTATGCGGTGTACATTGCGGCTATCTATATTACAGTAAACATTACGACAGTTATATACTTACATTCTGATCCGGCAGCGATGCTAAAAGAAAGGGGCAGGTAGCATGATAAAGCTAGGATTCAAAGAATTTCAGCGCAATATTTTTGTAAACCTTTTTATAGTGGTACAGCTTGCCGCCGCTATGATACTTATTGCTGCTGTAATATCCTCTATACTGTCAAGAAGCGTATACTACACGCCTTTCAAAGATGTACTTTCAAAAGACGGCGTTATCATCACCTGTGCAGGCTCAGATGCATTTATGAGCGAGGCGGACGGCAAACGCGTTCTGAACAAGATAGAGGATATCGACGGTGTGTCGCAGGTCTGTGCAGGTTACAGCGTGTATGCATATTATGACCCGTCAGGCAAAAATGACGACAAACACAAAACTCAGTCGCCTGTGGCTCTTAACGACGGATACATAGAGCACTATGATCCAGCTATGTCAGGCGGCGTGTGGCTCTCTCAGACAGTCAGTCATGACAGCGATAAACTTTACGGCGTTATCACCGATAACGGCAGCATAAAAACAGGCGACGTAATAACTTTGACATACGGATATTACGAAGATGATGATGTAAATTTTGAAAACTATGTGACCAAAGAAATGCCCGTTGAGATAGTCGGAACTATAAAAGACGGAAGCAAGGTGCTTGATTTCGGCAAAAGATACTCGGTACACGACAACTTTGATTTCAGAGATCTGTATGTTGACTATTACTTTGAAAAAGAGACCGTTCCGCGTTTGTTTATACCCCTCTCGCAGATACAGGACGATGCACATCTTAACTTTGTTACATACCACGGCAATATTATAGTAAATTTTGAGGAGGGGCTGTCACAGGAGAGGCAGGACGAATTAAAAGAACAGCTAAATATTGAAGGCATGATGCAGGGCGAACTGAAACAGATAAACTCAAACAGCAAAGACTACATAAACACTCAGCTGATACAGCTTTTGCCCATACTGATATGCTCTTTCACGCTGGTGATCGTCAGCAGTATATCTATATGCGCACTTAACGCAAGCAGAAGCCTGCGGGTATACGGTGTGTACTTTTTGTGCGGCTGCCGATGGAAAAGCTGCCTTTTGATAAATATCATCAGCAACATGATAACAATGCTGCTCGGCGCGTATCTTGCCGCAGTAGCTATGGCAGTGATAAAGTTTACGGGGCTTATTAGCAAGACTGTGCTTTCGTTTGGCATATGGCAGTTTGCAGGCTGCGCGGCGCTGGCGGCTTTAAACCTGCTTGCCGCTACTGTAATACCTGTTATACTTATGCACCGCAGCACGCCGAAAGAAATACTGTCGGCGAATGAATAAAGAGCTCACAATGGACTTGGTTCACGACCGAGAGCACGTTCAAAATACAATGAGGTTATCGCGAAAAGAGAAATTGACATCGAAATCGAGATGAACGGAGCGTTCGATGCAAATGTGTCAGTGTTTCTCAAAAGCGCATAAGAATAGCCGCAGACAATTCTGCGGCTTTCTCTTTGCGATAATATAATAATATGAGTTGACAGCACAGACGAACGCGCACATTACAGCGAGATACATTATCAGCGGCTCGTCGAAATCAAAGAAAACAAATTATATTTTAGGGGTCATTAAATATCCACTCCATACGATCTGAGGATACCGATATTTTTTTCTTTTCTTTTATTTATTTCCGAGATCGTTTCATCATACAGCTGTTTATTATTGAGAATATTACCTATATATTCTCTTCTCTCTTTGTTGCTTTGCTTAATTTCTTCACATGATCTGATGTAGTCGGTTTCTGTAAAACCGTCTATATTATGTTCTAATTTATATAATGCACGCTTAAGCGCAATTTCCTCTCTTCTGTCAACAATTTCATAAGGGTCGTCAAGCTCAAAGCAAAATAGCCCGTCGCGATCATTGATATGCCTGCAAAACTGTACATCAGGGCCATGAAGATCAAGTCCCATAAAATAAATTGTATAAAGATAATCTATCACATCACGCAATGTCTGTACTTTTTCAAATTCAGGCAAGACCCACTTTTTAACTGCGCTCAGCGCTCTTTCAAATTCGTTTATAACTCTGTCGTTTTCAATTTTCGGAAATCCAAAATACATTATGCTGCGTTTGTATTCAAAGTCATAATCAAATAAGTGACTGCGTTTGTAGAACTCCGAAATACCGATCATCCAATTGCAATTCATTCTCGGGCTGCAATTCAGATCAATTTCCGATCTATATATAGTAGCGATCCCAGCTGTTATATTAAAATCATAATCGCTTTCTTTCTTCAAACCGATGATCTGAATAAAACTGTTATCAACAAAGCGTATGTAATGCGGATATTTGGTTTTTGTCTTGACAAAACCAAGCGGCTCCAGAGCCTTGCCAAACACCATTTTGAAAGCCGCATTCATAGTAAGTTTTTTCGCGCCGCCTTCTGAAACAGTAATTTTATTTTTGAAAAACAACGAAACAACATTCGTATCTTTGTCCGCCATGCCGATAAGATCCTCATGATCAGAGACCATATATTTTTGCTCTATTCCCAGAACGGAAGCTGCTTCATACAAAGCATCCTCAACGAAGACCTCGTCCTTGTTCCATATTTCAGAGAGTTGTTTCCACGTTTTACCCGATGCTAAAAGTTCTTCCCAGCATTCTTGCTTTCCCTTTCTGGAATCATTCCCGTCAAATCCGTACCCAGAGCCGTCGCCGACGATAACCGTATCCGCCGCAGACTGATCTTTATACAATTCCAGCAGAGCAAAGTCGCTGTCAACGACCTCCATACCGAAACTGCTTGTTTTCATCTCCGCCGCTGTCTGCCGCGCATCGGTCTTGACCTGTTTGGGATCATCCAGATATTTATCTGATGCAAGTGTTACCCATTTTCCGCTTTGGGAAAAAGCAAGAATATAACATACGCTTGATTCTTCCTCAGAGCATGGCACAAGGTCGCGCTTTTGCATTACATCGCAGAATGATTTTACAAATTGCTCCCTGCCGCAGTTGTTCTTTATTTGTACCAACGAAAAAAATCTGCCCATAAGTTTCTCCTTGGATCATCGAATATATTTATGATCTCATTATAGCATAATTGTTCTCCGATTGCAAGATGCGATAAAAAAACACTGATGTCAAATCCACTCTCACAATTTACTGATTTCATCTTTACGAATAATTATTACCGCTGCTTATCGTCTTTGGGCGAAGTGGCGAAATATTTCACATAAGCCCTGAAAAATGACGAATAATCTTTAAATCCGCAGCACAGAGCCGCATTTTGTGCGCTCTCTCCGCCGTATATTTTTTCTCTTGCCGCTGTCAGTCGTTTTATGGTGATATACTCCCACGGTGATGACCCCAAAGCCTGTCTGAATATCCTGCCAAACTGCGATGTGCTCAGGTAAAAATGCTGTGCAAGTTCCGGCACTGTCAGGTCGTCAAAAATATGCGCGTTCACATACGACATAATTTTTTCGGCAGCGCTTTGGGACGGCGGATACTCAAAGTCGGTGCGGCTCAAAAACAGCTTGTTTATCATATCCAGCAGAAGAAAATTATGTGCGGTTATCAGGTTGACAGAATCTTCTCCGAAAAGATTTCGGGAGCAAATAAAAAACGTCCACAGCTTAAAGCTATGCTGGACTATGTGCGTGAGGGCGATACGCTTTATATTGAGAGCATCAGCCGTTTAGGGCGTTCCACGAAGGACTTGCTGAACATCATTGACACACTCAACGAAAAAGTCGTGAATCTCATCAGCCACAAGGAGAAAATCGACACAGAAACGCCTACGGGCAAATTCATGTTGACCGTGTTCGCTGCACTCTCACAGCTTGAAAGAGAACAGCTCAAACAGCGACAGCGTGAGGGCATCGAGATTGCTAAGGCTCAGGGCAAGTATACTGGCAGAAAGCCGATTGAGATTGATTGGGACAAGTTTTCAAGGCTGTATGGGGAATGGAGAGCGAAGAACATCACAGGACGTGACTTTATGCGGAAAATGGACTTGTCGGCAAATACATTTTACCGCCGTGTGAGGGAATATGAAATTCAGAACGGCATTAACGAGCAGACCTCTGCTTGACAGCACTCTCAGACGAACGAGAAAACCCCACAGAGCTGTCCAATCCTGCGGAGCGGAAACTTTATTGCTGAAAAGGAAAAACCCTCAGAAACGCTTACAGAGCGTTTCTAAGAGCTTGCGGCTATTCGTTTCAATTAGGGTTTTTGTCTGGTGTGGTATGTTCCACAATGCTGAAATGGACTTGCGTGGAACGGAAAACAGGTGTGCCAATAGGCTATGCTCATGTGGATTGCCTGTTATGGTAAATCAGAATTTGTCCGCTATACCTACCTTGCTATTGGGGGAGACCCTTTTGGAAAAGGGTCTTCCCCCAAGCCCCCTCACTAAAACTTCTGTATTTTTTGGCGAGGGGTAATTATTCTCTTTAAAGAACAGATAACTTACAATTTATCGCTGATTTATAAAGGGCATTACCCCTCGCCAAAAAACAATATAAAAGTCTTTGGAAAGGGGTATGGGGAACAACCTTTCTTCAGAAAGGTTTTCCCCAAAAGAAAAACAGGCACAGCAGATAAATTCCAATTTATACGAATATATCAATATTTTTGCTATACCAATATTATACACCATCCTATTGAAAAAGTCAACAGCTTTTTGAAAGAAAAAAGACAAGCACTCCCAAATGAGAAGTGCCTGCCCATATAGCTTGCTGTATCAGTCTATCATAGTTTCTTGAAACTTCTATATGCCTACTGTCCAACCGCCTCGAAATATCGGGCGATCTGGGAAAACTTGTTCTTGAGGACGGCAAGCTGAAATGTTGGAAACTTCATGCCCACGAAAGAGAATTCTGCTTTACTTCAAAAGAGGGTTTTTATGTACCAAAGACCGACTACGAGGAGTTTTCTGCCGAAGAACCTGACGGTCACCCTATACTTCTTGAAAATTTCGCCGAGGCAATACTGGAGGGAAAAGAACTTACAGCTGACGGCAGAGAGGGTATAAATTCTCTCACTATATCAAACGCCGCGTATCTTTCCTCGTGGACTGATGCATGGGTGCAGCTGCCGATAAACGAAGGCGAATTTGAAAAACTTCTGCAAGAGCGCTGTCAGCACGAAACTATAAAAAAGATCGGTGTGCCAATACCCGAAAGCACAGATGATCTTGCGCAGCGTTGGAAAGTAAGATGGTAATTAAATGGACACTTTTTTACTGATGCTCACCGTGACGGTGTGTTACACACTGTCGTCGCTCGGTGATAAATACGCCGTTTCAAAAGTGAAATTCAGCAGCGATGAATTCACGTTTCTGATGTGTTCGTCGCTGTCGGTGTTCGTTGTGCTTCTGCTGCCGTTTCAGGAAATATATTTTTCGCTTTGCCGGCAGGCGTTTGCAGCGATATTGCTTATGGCGCTTACAAAAATATTCGAGTTTGAGACCTGCGCCGCTGTGCTTAAATATTTATCGGCATTTGAACTTAAAGCATGGCTTGGCATAACATTGTTTGTATCGTATTTCACCGATCTGTTTTTCGGCGAAACGCTGAGCGCCTTAAAAATTCTTTTCATTGTGGTTACAGTCACAGGTCTTGTGCTTATCTCAAAGTCGGGCAAAGAAGAGAAGATAAACTACCGCAAACTTGCTCTGCCGCTTGTGCTGTATCTTGCCTCAAAATACGGCTACGGGCTTGTGATAAAGAGCTTTTCGCCTTACATATCGTCATCGATGCAACTGTTGCCTGCACTCATATAGTTGCCGCAGCGCTTATAACCAAAGCAAAGACGCTGAAAATAATTTGCTCAAACCCGGGCGGTGCGCTGAAGATGTCGCTGTTTCGCATACCAAACGCCATAGGCATGGTGGTGGAAAATATTGCTCAAAACTAAACGTCATCGGTGGGCTTGTATGCGTCACGGGAGTATTAGGTTTTCAGTTGGTGTGAGAGTAGAATAGTTTTACACACAATTTAATAAACAAACCGCAAGCTATATGCCTGCGGCTGTTTTTTATTTACTGAAACGCAAAACCTCACTGATATTCGACGGCATCGACCTGCAATGTGCCGTCAACGACGGTTATTTTTACATTATGTTCGCCGTTTTCCAGACCGTATTTATAATACGCTGCCTGCCTTGCCCCACCTTTGCAGGTGTTACTCTCGCCAATGGTCTCGCCGTCAATTTCAACGTTTATTACGGCTGACGAGGTCTGACCCAGTATTGCAAATGCGCTTCCGCTGAACGTAAATTCCATTGTATCGCCTGCGTGACCGTCAGAGGTCGTTCTGTTATAATTCTTATAGCTTGACATTGTGTTGTGATACCAACCGCTGCCGTCATCTGTATTGCTGCCTGCGGAATATGTTATCATATCATCAAAATTATCTGCTCTTGTTATATACGGCGCGTATCCGTCAACAGTTTCAACATTCAGATCGTCAAAATAATTTGCATGATAAGAGCTGTATATCGCCGCTCTTCCTGAAATAGCCGGCTGCTGTGTATCCTCCATACTGATGACCGTTTTGCCGTCAACAGAACATTCAATATTTGTATTGCAAACAGAAATTTTAAGTGTGTGCATTGTTTTTGCATCGAAGTTTTCAATATCTTCTTCCGCAAGAGATGCTTTGTCTTTCATTAGCACGCACTTGCCGCTGCTATACAGCTTTAGCCAGTAACCGCTGAGATCATTGTCGGCAAGGTTATATCTTGCTCCCACACCTACATATGCACTGTCGCCTGACGTTATCCCGTCTGCAAAATGAGCGTTTATACTTACAGAATAATTCGACCAGCGATCATCACCGAGATTTGTTACAGGCTCTGAGGTGGAGCCCCAATCCTTTGGCTTTATATCTGCGGTGATCTTTTGCATAAGCACATTATTACCGTCAACGTTTTCCACCTCGAACGCTCCGCCCTGATCGGTAGTATATAGCGGCGCATTTCCTCTTTCAGAAAGAAAATTTTCATCATGATCCGAATATTCAAGATCATCGGCATAAGGAAGCTGCAAAACCTCAGATGATACGTTTTCAAAGGTTTTTTCTTCAACATCCAACGTTGAGACCGTCATCATCGAATATGGCTGTATCACTACTTTTACCACAGAGTTTTCTGGAATTACAGCACCTGACTTTTTGAAAAAGCTGCTGTAGTAATCCTTGCCTTCTTCGGGAGCTTTTGTTTCCCATACAAAGAACGGTTTATCCGTACATGAAATATTTGAAAGCTCGATGTCATATTCTATCGTTTCAGCCGAATTATTTACCAGCACTACCGAGCAATTGTTTTTATCCTCGTCAACGCAGGCAATATAGTTGAACGTTGAATCCACAATTGCGTGACCGTCTCCGCCTGCTTTGCCGTCGCCGAAACAAGCGCCGTCAACAATCTGCCAGCCGTCTTTGATAAACTGAGTAAAATGCATTGTCATATAAAAGCCTGCATCGAGCGAATATGCTCCCGACCACGGTTCATTTGCGGTGATAAGCTGCTTTGGATAGTATGTAACTCCGCTGTAGTATGCACTGATAACAGGCTGAAATTCATACATCGTCATGCCCTCTGCCATTGACTGAGTTATGCGCGTGGCAATATCGAGCATACCGTTTATATCGCTCATTCCCGAACCTGTGCCGTCATATTTATAGGTAGATACGCTATAGCTCATCGGTGACGAGCCCTCGGAAAACCATACCTTTTTGCCGTATTCGTTTTGCAGTTTCTTTACATTTTCGGAAGTCCACGAGGTATAATGCGATGTCACAACATCGATAGCATCCATAAGTTCTTCATCTTCAAGCATTTTATCTGCAATGCCCCATGTACCGACCGCTTCGCCGCACACTATCTGTATAGTGTCGTAGTCATATCTCTCATCTGTATCCTCTTTCAGACGTTTACTGAAATATTTTACCCATTCGGTATCTATATTCCGCTCGTTCTGATTTACCGTGACATGAGTTACTTTGATCCCGTATTTATCGTACATTGCATCTATGGTAGATCTATACCATTTGTACATTGCATCATAGCTGTCTTCTGCGCTGCTTACCCAATTTGGTATACCCCAGTATAGCAGGTCAATCTTTATATCGGGATCTATCTTCAACGCATCTGCGGCAAGCTGATACCCTGCCCCTCTGGTAACATCGGCAGGCTCATCGGCATAGCGCATTACCGCAGGTTCTGTACCTGATGATGAATCCACATCAGCGCCCATTTCAATTTTTATGAGAGAAAGCCCCATGCCGTCATCGCCGAACATATACTCAAGCAGCTTCTGATAGACCTCAGGCTGCTGTGCCTTATAGTCGAGCAGAAGTCTTGAAGAGTTATTGGCTGACACCATGCCAAGTCCGTCATACAGCTTGTTTGGATCGGACATCGCCTTATTTCCGTTGGCAGTAATAGTTTTTGTCTGAGTGACCCCGGCAGTATCAAATACCAGTCCTTTAATGTTTACCATGTTTTCATCAGCTTCTTCCTCAACTTCTGAAACAGCATCAGATGAAGTATCTGACACAGTTTCTTTGCTGTTTACCTTGATAAAAGCACCTCTATATAATAGATGTGTACTGCTATCATAATATCATATTTGCCACCAGATTGCAAGATGTGAAGAAACAAGCCGCAGACAATTCCGCGGCTCAACTTTCAAATTTTTTCATAGACACAAAGGCGTGCTGAACACCTCAAATATTATAGCGCCAGCTTTTGAGCTTCATAGGCTGCACGAACCGCGCGAGCAAGCTGGTCTGCACAGGAAGTCGGTCTGCGCCCACAGATAACGCCAGATAGTTTTTCTGCAATTTGCTCAACCGTCCAGCCCTCGATAAGCAGCGGAATAGCTTTAAGGTTACCGTTGCAGCCGCCCGTGAATTTAACGTTGTGAACCACATCGCCGTCAAGGTCAAGACTGATAAGCTGTGAACAGGTGTTTTCGGTCTTATAGTCGTAATGGAACATTAGAGCACCTCCTCTACCCTTGCTTTTACCTTGTCAAGCGATTCTGTCGGCTCAAAACGTGCGACAATTTCACCACTTCGGTCGATAAGAAACTTTGTGAAATTCCACTTGATATTTCCGTTGTTTTTATAGTCCTTGTCCATCTTTTTCACAACCGGTTTGAGGATCAGCCCCATCGGGCAGCTGAAGCCGCCGAATGTTGTGTTTTCGGTAAGGTACTTGTAAAGCGGTATCGCATTTTCACCGTTTACATCGACCTTTGCAAACTGCGGAAAAGTGATGCCATACCGTCCGGTGCAGAAGCTGTGAATTTCCTCATCACTGCCCGGAGCTTGCTCTCCGAACTGATTGCAGGGGAAATCGAGAATCTCCAGCCCCTCCTTCTGATGAAGCTCGTACAGATCTTGCAGCTCGTCATACTGCGGCGTAAATCCGCAGCCAGTCGCCGTGTTCACAATAAGAAGAACTTTACCGCTGTAGTCGGAAAGCGACACCTCACTGCCGTCCTGTGTTTTGATCTTAAAATCATAGATGTTCATGGCGTTACTTCCTTTCAATTTTATACTATTAAATTGTATTCTATATATAGTATAACAGATTCTTGTTGGAATGTCAAGCCTGTTCATGATTTTTTTAATTTTTAATTTGTATTACAACAATTTCTCTTTTATAACACAAATCAATTGACGATATACCCTATCCATGCTATAATAATATCAGCAACATCATACAGAAATCAGGTGCAGAGAATGAAAATCGACAGGCTGATCGGCATACTCTCCATACTTTTGCAGCGGGACAAGGTCACATCACAGGAACTTGCGAATGCTGGTAAAGAGAATCACCATTCACCAAAACGCGGACAGGAGCATTGACATCAGGATAGAGATGAACGGCGCGTTCGATGCGAACGTGTCGGTATTCCTCAAAAGCGCATAAGAATAACAATAGCCGCAGACAATTCTGCGGCTTTGTTTTTGCGATAATGTAAAAATATGAGCTGGCAGATGCACTACCCTGCCCGGTGTAACGACAGTGAAGTATTTTTGCAAAATTTTAACCTCTCTGCCATTTCAGTGTGATATGACCGCAAGAATGTCGCTTATATCGCCGTTTATGCAGATGCTTTGCCCCACTATCTCATCAGGCGCGAAAGCCTCGCCGAAATTGAGGCAGGCATAGACGGCTTTCGGGTTTTGCTGTGTCATTTTCCAGAACGGATATTTTATAATAACGGGCGTATTGTAGCCTACACCGAGTTCCAAAAACAAAATGTGCTGACCGCTGTTTGTTTGCAGAAAATCCGAATAACGCTTCGCCGCTTCGTGCCAGCCGTCGTCCTCGACAAATTTATTATCGCTGCGCAGATTCATTGTCATAGGCTTTGAGCACTTGGGGCATTTGGGGATAAGCTTGGTAGGTATCTTCATATCTTCTTGAAATTCTATCATGTCTTTGATGTTCTCTTCGTTATCATAAGTTGCTTGGTGGCATGGTACGGAACACTGAAAAAGCCCGTAGTCGCCCTGCGTATAAAACAGCCGCGATTTATCAAAACCTGCTTTCTGAAATTGGTGGTCAACATTCGTTGTTATCACAAAATAATTCTTGTCTTTCACTATATCAAAAAGCCGTTTGTAGGTGCCGTTGTCTACATCTGTATAGCGATTGCACCATATAAACCTTGACCAATACGCCCACATTTCTTCGGGCATTTCAAACGGATAAAATCCGCCCGAATACATATCGTGAAAGCCGTATTTCTTTTCAAAGTCGCTGAAGTATTTTTGAAAACGCTCGCCGCTGTAAGTAAATCCTGCCGCCGTTGAAAGCCCTGCTCCTGCGCCGATAACAACAGCTTCGGCGGTCGCTATCTCACTTTTCAGGCGGTCAAATTCAGCCGAGCAGTCGCCTGTAAATTTCATAGTCTTTCTCTGTGAAAACATTGAAGATCACCTCTATATCATGGTTTTTCAGAAAATTCCTTACAGTCTGCACGGCGATCTCTGCCGCCTTTTCCTGCGGAAAACCGAACACGCCTGTTGAAATACAGCAAAAAGCGATACTCAAAATTTTGTTTTCTGCGGCAATTTCAAGGCAGCTTTTGTAGCTGCTTTCAAGCAAATTACAATGCCCCTCGGTAAGGTTTCCCCACACAATAGGACCGACCGTATGAATTACATATTCGCATGGCAGGTTATACGCAGGAGTGATTTTCGCTGTACCCGTGGGTTCTTCGTGACCCTGCGCCTGCATGATCTCATTGCATTTATAGCGCAGACGAACGCCTGCAAAAGTGTGGATACAGTTGTCGATACAGTTGTGGCAAGGCTGCCAGCAACCTGTCATTCCCGAATTTGCAGCGTTTACAATAGCTTCGCATTTCAGCGTGGTAATATCGCCTTTCCAGAGATAAATTTTATCCTCAACGGGTGTAAGATCCGCAATATCGGTCATGCCTTTGTTTTTGATATATTCCGTGAGAAATTCGTCCTCTGCACGCAAAAATTCTTCGCTTGCTTTCATGGCAGGACGGGTATTTACAAAGCTTCTGTAAAGCAGAAATTTTTTCTCTTCACTTTCGGGAATTTCAGCTCTTTCGTTTCTTTCGGAAAGAAGATATCGTATTAAAAATAATAATTGTTTGTTAGTATCCATTTTACCCTCTTTTCAGTATCGCATTTACAGGACATAATTTACTGCAAGCTCCGCAATGCAAACAATGTGTCTGGTCAATTTTAAATGGTTCTCCTTCTGTTATTGCAGATTGAGGGCAGGCATTTCTGCACTGTCCGCAGGAAATGCATTTGTCTGAAATTTCATATCCTTTAAAATTTATCTTACCGTTTCCTATCGTGTATGATTCTCGGAAGATAGGATTTACGCCTAAATTGAAATATTCTATTTCAGCGTCTTTTATTACAAAAATGACACCTATATATCTTTTATCTCCCGAATATAAATTTGACAGATAAGGCTGTTCGGAAAAAATAATATCAATAAATTTTCTGCGTGCAGTTTCACCTACCTGTTTTGCAGTGGCAGACATTCGTATCATTTCTTTGAACTTTGTATAACCGAGCACCTGAACACGACCGTCAGCGATCAATTCGTCATAAAATGCTTTTCCGGGAGCAGTAAAGAAGTACATTTCGTTTTCCGTATAATGAATTGCGCTTATACAGCGCACCTGTGGACTTCCATCCAGTCCTATCGTCGCAAAATTCAACACACCTATTTTTTGAAATTTTTCCATACAAGTTTTTGCATCCATAATTATCACTCCACAATCCTAATTCTGTCTTTTCGGCGAGGCTTTGTTTGCGGTATTTCGCCGTCGATATATCCCAGCACCACAAAGCATATGCAGCCGTAATTTTCGGGAATATCCCACTCTTTCAGCAATTGTTTTCCCACATCGCTTGCGAATGTTTCCGCACCCCGTGACACAATGCAGGAAGATATATCAAGCTCGGCAGCCTGCAAAACTATGTTTTCGGCGATACAAAACGCATCGGCATCGCGAAAGAGAAAATTATTCTGCCCGAAAATGCAGACAACTGTCGGCGCACCGTAAAAACCGTTTTTAATTTTCGGGTCGTCAATAACGCTGGGCTGCTCTTTTGAAACATAGCTGCCGATAAGCTGCGAACGGTCGAATGCCGACATATTCATAATACCGAGCTTTTGCGTAAGCTCTGCATTATGTACTGCAACTATAATGCTCCGCTGTCCGCCGCCTGCATTAGGGGCGTAATTTCCTGCCTCAAGAATAGTTTCAAGGTCGCTGCGGCTTATCTGTTTATCGGTATATTTACGAATAGAATGGCGCTTTTTTATAATATCTATCAGCATAATTTTTCACCTGTTTTCATGTTTATTTCTTTCCAGCACTGTGGGTCGGGGGCATACATATTGCCTGTATAGCCGTATGTAACGGCAGGACAGCCGCGGCAGTACCCACGGAGTTCACATTTTCCGCACTTTTCAAATTTATCGAATTGTCTAAATTCTTCCAGATCTGCACCGACAAACAGCTCATACATCGGCGTATCAAATACATTACCTATCTTGCTTTCCATTCTTCTGCAAGCGTAAACGTCGCCCGTAGGTAAAATCGTCATATGACCTATTCCACAGTGACAGCCGTCGTAGATCATATTTTTATCGTCATTTTCGGGTATCTTGAAAAGCCCTCGCTCATACAGATACAACGTCCAGAGGTGGTCTTTGTACTGAAATGTGGTCTTACAGCCGTTCGCCTTGTGTTGTTGAAATTTCTTATAGCACATATCTAGAAAATCACGGTATGCAGTCGGCTCAATGTGGTATTCTTCCGACTTCTGACCGCTTGTGGGGCAGTATCTTCCAAATGCAAAAACGTCGACATTTTTCTCTGCAACAAGGTCAATAAGCTGCGGAAGATCGCACATATTTGCCGAAGATACCGTGGACATGACCGCGCAGTACATTCCCGAATTTTTGATAAGATCAATAGCTTTCAGCGTTGCCTGAAACGAACCTTGCTTGCGGAAGTGATCGTGCGTTTGCTCCATGCCGTCAAGCGAGAGCTGATATTTACGGCAGCCGTAGTCATATAGCCTTTGACAAACTTCATCATTCAGATGAAAAGGGTTGCCAAGAACTGCCCATGTAATACCCTTTTCTTTCAAGAGTTTTGCAAGCTGCCAGAAATCTCGGTGCAAAACAGGGTCGCCGCCTGTGATGTAAAAATACGGCGTTCTGCCGATCTTCAGGCACATATCCTCGCAGCTCTCGACCACCTGTTTCATCTTATCCCACGGAATTTCGGTGAGGTTTTGGCAATTATCCTCGGCAAAAATATAACAGTGCTTGCACCGCTGGTCGCAGTTGTCTGTAATATGCCACTGAAAGGCAAAATACGGTTTCATATCAAGTCCTCCGATCTATGTAAACGCTTGGCGATATTTACGTTTGCAGGCATACCGCGCAGATACGCCTGCCTTGTGAAGTTTAACGACTTACTTCTTGTCGGGATCGGCTGCACCGCAGGCAGAACCGCAAGCAGATGGTGCAGGGTCAGCAGCGCCGCAAGCAGAGGGAGCAGGATCGGCAGCTCCGCAAGCAGAAGCAGGGGTTTCTTTCGGATCTTCCGTACCGCACGCGCTGTTTTCAGCACCGAAAGCTGCAACTCTTTCCAGCATATCACTCATGGTTTTTACCTCCTTTTCTAAAATCAGGTCTCCCTGTTGAGATAAATATAACACACATTTATATTTTGCACAAGTACGCACTTTTTTGTAACCCGGTAACAAAAAGGTGACTATTGAAATTTTAAGGCAAGACACTTGCAAAATTAGCTGTAATATGCTATTATATATGTAACATCATTTTTGAAACTATTGGAGGGATAACTATGATAAAAAAAGAAGAATTGCCTGACTGCCCTGTTGCAACTACGGTACGGCTCATCGGCAACAAATGGAAGCTGCTGATACTGCGAAATCTCATGTCGCGCCCGTGGCGGTTCAACGAACTTCGCAAAGACCTTGACGGCATAAGTCAGAAAGTGCTGACAGAAAGTCTGCGGTCAATGGAGAACGATGGTATTATCGTCCGCACGGTTTACGCAGAGGTGCCGCCGAGGGTGGAATACTCGCTGAGCTCACTTGGTGAAACGCTTCGCCCGATACTGGATGCTATGCAGGTCTGGGGGCAGGAGTACAAGGAAAGTGCGGATCAATGAAATAAAAAGAAGTGAGGACGGCAGAAGCAGGCTCGTTCCAAGAAAATATCCTCAAACGCTCAGTATGCCAAAGCGAATTACAAAACGCTGAAGCTGTATGTTTCCGCCTAGGAACATGAAGTGATCAAAGCTTATGCAGATTCACTTGGTATGAGTATGAATAAGCTGCTGCTCACGGCGTTGGAGAAATACAAGGAAAAACACAATGGAGAAAAACAATGAAACTTACAAATAATAGATGTGCTGTTGAGGTCACATTAGATGATAACTTTGATCTCAAAAGCCCCGACCATAGTGAATATGATCTCGTCTTGAATGTTGACGGATATACTGCTCAGGATTTTTATAGGGTGCTGTCCTTATCCGTGAATCTGTTTCATGACAAATATACGATTGCCTTAGTAGGCTCAGGTCAATCATATCCTGATGACTGTGCTGTGCTTGATGATGAGGTTCTGACTGTAATTCAAGATAATCGAGTTGTTAGACTTGATCTTCAAAATAGAACGGTAGTAGCAACCTATGATACTGATTTGTACGGTTGTGCCTTTGGTTTGTATAGCACACCTGATGGATACTTTATTCATGGTGAGCTTGAAGTAGCAAGATATGATAAAAATTTCAATAAGAAGTGGGGCTTTTCAGGCAGAGATATTTTCGTATCTCCAAACAATAAACAGGCTTTCCGACTGCTTGAAGATCGTGTATGCCTCTATGACTTTGAGGATAATTATTATGAAGTCGATTATAATGGAAACCAGCTCTTAGACCTTCCGCATAAATAATCACTCCAAATTCCCATTCTTTTTTACGCTTGCGGTCTTGCTGCTGCTCGTTGCGTTACTGACGGATAAACTCCTGAGTGGTACGCTGTGCGTCGACTGGATGCTATGCAGGTCTGGGGGCAGGAGTACAAGGAAAGTGCAAATTGATAAAATTAAAAGACGGCAAGCAGAGCTTTGTTCTGATTGCCGTTTTTTATACTATTTTATGCCGCCGGCGGTAACGCTTCAGTTGTAAATATACAAAGCAACATATCTGCTTTTCATGACTCAAACCATTTTTTCGGAAGGCTCAGCTTATGCTTTTTTTCGTCGAGGGTGTAAGTTATAGTGAAAGAGTCGCGGTCAAGGGTCACTTCTTTTGCTTCACGCAAATGACGAAGCCTACGGTACAGCTTTCGCTTTTCTTCATCATAAGAGGAAAGGTCATCTGAGGTAAGGAAAACTCCGCCGAACAAAGCGTTTATCTTTGCGAGCAGCATCTTGCGGCCACCGGGCAATCTGATATTATTATCCCTCAGGAAAAATACGTCAGGGTCGCTGAGATATGCTCTGCCGCTCAGTTGGCTGCGAAACAGGGTGTTTTCTATAGCCTGCTTAGTGGAAACACGCTCACGGTGGAACAAGCGCATATACGGTTTATCGTCCCAGTCAAGGCTGACATCACAGCTTACTCTGCAATAATCCACTCTGCCAAAGGCAGGCATAACAGGCACGCCGCAGCCGAGTATCAGCTTATCGCCGCAGACCTCACGTAGAAAGTCCATAGCTCTTATCATACGTCCTGCTCTTGTTTCATTATCAGTACCGAAAGGAGCAGCGCCGTAAAGAAAATCAAGCTTCACAAGGTCAAAGCCCCAGACGCTGAGCACTGTATCGAATACTTTGCGAAGATAGTCGGTAACTTCCGGATTATCTATATCAAGAGAGTAAAACCCGCCCCAGTTGCTGCCGCAGTTCCACGGTTTACCGCCCACCTGCAAAAGCCAGTCGGGATGCGACCTCATAAGTTCGGAGCCGTTTCTGCATACGAAAGGCGCAAGCCACAATCCGGCAAGAAATCCTGCGCTGTGTATTTCATCTGCCAGCGGTTTCAGACCGTCGGGAAATTTTGCTTTGTCGGTTTCAAGCCAGTCTCCCACCGCAGGCTCCCAGCCGTCGTCTATCTGGAACAGTTCGCCGGGAGACAGCAGACCCTTGCAGCCTTCAAGGTCGGCTTTTATGGCGCTTTCGTTTATGTCCTCATAGCGGTTATACCAGCTTGAATAGCCACATATAGGCTTGGCGGAGGCGTGTATGCCCATTGCGCTGAACCAGCCGTCAAACACTTCGTCCTCCGACCCCTCGGCATAGTAAAGCTGAAATGCTGCGAAATTTCCGCAAACGTTAAGTCCCTTGCAGTCACGCTCTATTTTCAGTCTGCCCCTATTGCTGTCGTATGTGAACATAGTGTAGCCGTTTTTTTCGTCAAGGGAGGCGAAAAGTCTGTATTTTTTCCCCTTACGGAAATAGCACCAGGAAAAGCCGTGAGTTATTCCCTTTTTGTTGGGGTAATCCACGAAATGATAATCGCCGTAACGGTCAAAGCTGAATTTGTCAACAATGAATCTCGGTACACCATGCAGACCTCTTATTTTGTCACTTTTTCCGTATTCGGGGCAGTTCGTCCAGGTCTGATAGCCGTTCATAAAGATCTTTTCATCGTCGTCAATGATAATATCGGTCTGAGCAGTTACGCTGTTTATCCTGCACTGTGGCAGCTCACATTCTATAATAAGCGGAAGATCTTCTGCAAGGGCAATACTGCCGCCAAGCTTTTTACTGCCGCTTTTCGTCTGTATATTTATACGCCAGTCAAGCATTTCCTTCCTCCGTCCTGAGTTCTTTTTTCTCTTTAAGCGCCAAGGCTATCTCTTCGGTCTTTTTATCGGTAAGGGTGAATTTCTTCACAAAGAAGATGAAAGCGAGTGCCAGAAGAATTATCGGCAGCACGGTCATCAGCAGGCGAAGCCCCGTAATGGTGTCGGCGCTTTGAGCAACTATTTCTCCTGTGCTGTCAGTGTTTCCATCAAGACCGATAAGGTCAAGTCCTATGCCTGTGATGAAAACGGAAATTCCCGATGCCGCCTTTACAACAAAGGTCTGCATGGAGAAGATAACGCTTTCCTCACGTCTGCCTGTTTTAAGTTCGCCGTAATCCACCGAACCTGAAAGGAATACTGTGGTAAGAACGGTGAGTATGCCGTTTGACATAAACACAAGCGCTCCGCACACGCATAGAATGATCATATTTGAGCTAAGTCCCATAAGGCAGAAACCAAGTATAAGAATATAGCCGACGATAGCCATTGAAAGGGCTGTTTTGAAAATAGCTGTGTTGGTGAGTTTTTTGTGCAGAAGAGGATATACCGCCATCATACCGAGTATCTGGAATACACCGCCGACCATAGTGAAGAGGGTGTAATTCCCCTCCCAGCCTGCATCTGCCGCAAGAGCCGCTCCAACGTCATATTTAAAGAAATAGATGATAAGGTTTGAGGTGAGGTAAAGGGCGCTGTTCACAAGAAGTATGGCAAGGACGGTTATAAGCGCCTGGTCGTTGCGGAAAAGCGCTTTGAACATCTGTCCCACCGTTTAAGTCTCAACTTTTTCGAGGCGTTGTTCCTTTACTTTAAAGCAGCAGAATACTTCTGCGGCGATAAATATAACGGCAACTATCAATGCGATGAGGGAAAAGCCCTTGTGCTCGTCTCCCCCACCCAGCGCTTTGACCGTTATGAGAGCACCGACCTGTATAAGAGCTGAGCCTACGCCTGCACAGGTACGACCCACTACAGAAAGATTTTCCCTGTCTTTGGGAAGCTCTGTAACGGCAGGTATCATCGACCAGTAGGGTATATCCATCATGGTGTATGTAGTTCCCCACAAAATATAAATAACTGCAAAGTAAACCATCATTGCGCTGCCACTCAGGTCGGGAGCGGAGAAAAGCGCATAAAGAACAACTGCGTTGAGCACCGTGCCGCTGAACAGCCATGGCCTGAAACGTCCCCAACGGGTGCGTGTCTTTGCAACGAGTATTCCCATAAACGGGTCATTCAGTGCGTCAAAAACTCTTGCTATCATCAGGATAAGTCCCACAAAGGTTGCGGAAAGCCCCAGTATATCCTGATAATAATACATTACATAAGTTGCGGAAAGGGCGTATACCATATCCTTTCCGACTGCGCCTATACCGAAGGCAACGGTTTGTGAGCGTGTCAGCTTCATTTTAATCTCTCTCCTTATTTATGTTGAATTTTATTGAAACGGGCTGTGTCTGCGGCGTGGAAATGGTAAGAATAGCCTCACCGCTATCGCCTGTCGTGCGGATATATGTACCGCAGCTTCCACCCTCCAGAGTTACTGTGGAAGAACCGACAAGCTCTGCATTTCCGCTTAATGTAAGAGTTACGGGCAATTGTGCATATGGCGCAAGGTTGCCGTATTCGTCAAGCAGGCGTATCCTCACTGCCGCAAGATCGTATACCTCGCCCTCTGAAAGTTCGGTGTGGCTCGGCTTAGCCTCAATGTGTAGCTTTGCACCGGGGGACTTTGTGACCGATGCCACAGTTTTGCCGTCTTTCAGCGCATCAAAGCGCCATACTGTTGATTCGCCGCCCCAGTTGCCCACATATTTGCCGTAAAGGTCGTAGCCGTCCTGAAAGGTCATTTTGTATCTCATCATGCACCGTAGCATTCTCAGCTTGTCTTTAAGCGGCATATTTGCAAGACCGTATTTTCCTGCGGAAAGAAGACATTTGCGCAGAGCATCGGCCTTGGCTTTTGGAAAACCCTCTTTTGTTTCCAGCAAAACGCCGATAGTGTCCTCTACAGCTATCGGGCCATGTTCAAGAGCTTTCCAGCCGCAGGGACGCAGCTTGGTAACAAAGTCGCCGTTTTTGTACAATGCTATCTCGTCCGCATTTGTAAACGCATATACCTTTCCTATCTGACCTCCGGGGTAATCGCCTATGTCCATTGAAGCGCCTATCTCCAGAACGGGAAATTCTTCCCCCTGAGATGCATAAAATGCGGCAGCGAGCTTGGGGTTGCGGAAAGCATCCATTACACCGTGATAGCATATCCTGTCTCCCGAGCCGAAATCCTTGTGGGTGGGATAGTCAAACATACACCAACTGTAAAAGCCAACGTGTCCGCCGTCTGACATAGCTGCATCAAGAACGCGGGCGTGGCGCAAAGCTTGCTCCTGACGGTGAGACCATGAGTCAAACGCTTTTGTGGGGTACATATGACCGTTACATTCAGAGATAAGCAATGGCTTGTCATTGTCTGGGCAGACGTCCTTTTTTGCTCTCGCTCCCCCGTTGTCTCCTGTATGGGAAAAGTCGTTGAACGCATAAACATCCTCAAGCAGGCTGCTCTTTTCAAGATAGCGCACGCCTGTGGTGGCTCGGCCTGGGTCAAGCTTATGAGCAATTTCATTCGTCTTAGTGTAAAATTCGTCATCGTCAAGGCTTTCGTTTATCCGCACGCCCCACAGGATAATGCTTGGGTGGTTTCGATTCTGCAAGATCATTTCACGCAGGTTTTCACACGCCTGCTCTTTCCATTTTTCATCGCCGATATGCTGCCAGCCGGGCAGTTCGGTGAACACGAGCAGTCCCTCACGGTCACATTCATCTAAAAAATATCTGCTTTGCGGATAATGACTGGTGCGGACTGTGTTGCACTGAAGTTCGTGTTTTACTATCCGCGCATCCTCACGCTGAAGATATTCCGGCACGGCGTAGCCCAGATAGGGATAGGACTGGTGTCGGTTTATCCCTCGCAGAAAAAATTTTTTGCCGTTAAGATAAAATCCGTCCGCACAAAACCGAGCAGTACGGAAGCCGAAAACGGTTTCGATGCTGTCACCGTCTTCACCGCTTTCAAGAACGGTCGCCTTGCAGGTGTAAAGGTTCGCTTCGTCTGTTGACCATGGCTTTGCATCAGGTACTTCAACTGTCAGAGCCTCCCCGTTTTCTGAAACGGCTGAAGCCACTGTTTTTCCGTCGTGAGAAATTATGTCGAAACGCACACGGCAGTCTTTCGGCTCGGCTGTGTAACGTATTTCAGCAGAAGTTAAAGTCGGTGTCTGAATGAAAATGTCGGCTATCAGCTTTTGTGGGCGAATATCAAGCCAGACGTCACGGTATATCCCTCCGTATGTAAGATAATCGATAACAAAGCCGAACGGCGGTATTTCTGGATTTTCTGTGCAGTCCAGCTTTACCGCCAGAAGGTTTTCCTCCCCATAGCGGACTTTGTCGGTTATCTCCGTGCGAAAGGCGGTGTATCCGCATTTGTGGGTGCATATTTTCCTGCCGTTAATATACACTTCGGCGATATGTGCGGCGCCGTCAAACTGCAAAAAAGCCGCTTTCCCTGCATTTTTTCAGAAATGTCCAGCTTTCTGCGGTAGCCGCATATCATCTCATAATCCGAGGGATCGGCATAATGCAAAGGAGTTTCTTTTACGGTGTGCGGAAGACGCACAGGCTCTGCTTTTCCGCCGCCTGACATAAAGCCGTCGCTGAAGCTTTGGGAAAATTCCCAGTCGTTGTTCAGTCTTATCAAAATATTTCCTCCAATCATTACGAAGTAAATTAAGCTATATAACAAATTTACCATATATTCTTTCGTTTGTCAATCGTCAGAATGTTTTTTATGACCGAAACGAGACAGGTGAATTTTCCAAAAGTATTAAAGAGAAGAAGCGCCAAAAAATGCAGCAGCCGCAAGCTAAATGCCTGCGGCCGTTTATCAAAATTTATCTTACAGTTTTCTGCCAAGCTCATACGCCGTTTTCATGTATTCTGACTGTCTTGTCATTGACGGCGTGCCGCAGCCTTTTCCGAGTACCGATCCCCTATCCTCGAAATTCAGATAGCGCACAAGCGTTTTGTATTGCGACATCAGCGAGTCAAACGTCCAGCCATCGGCATTCCAAGCGGCAGATATAAGCGCGGACTTCATATGCTTTCTTTGTATACTGCTGTTGAATGCGCAAAAACGGTCGATCATTGTTTTCAGCTGCGCGCTCATTCCGTAATAGTAAAGCGGCGTTACAAATACTATCATATCCGCCGCCAGAATTTGCGGACGTATTATGTCAACATCATCTTTCTGACTGCATGGACCTTCGTACCCACAATGAATACAGCCGGTGCATGGGTGGATATTCGCATGGGCGACGTCTATCACATCTATGCTGTGACCTGCCTCTTTCGCTCCGCTGATAAACTCATCGGCAAGTATATTTGACGAACCGTGTTTATTCGGACTGCCTTCAAGAACAACGATATTCATAGACTTTCCACCCACTTTTTAAGTTCGCTTTCCGAAAGTTTACCGTTCAGCATTCTGCCCTCGATAATTTGCGTATCTGCCGAAACAGAGCCTTTCAAGCCGGCAACAGTTTTTCCGAAACCGCTGCCGCCCGAAGTTGCGAACAGTACGATCTTTTTACCAGAAAAATCGTAGCTTTCAAGAAAAGTATTTATGATAGTCGGCGCGACGTACCACCAAATCGGAAAACCGAGCAGAATTACTTCATGTCCTGCAATATCGGCATCTTTGTTGGCAAGCGCAGGACGGCTTGACTTGTCGCTCATCTCAACAGAGCTGCGCGACTTTTTATCGTTCCAGTTGAGGTCTGCCTGCGTATAGGGAACGGCAGGCCGGATTTCGTAAAGGTCGGCGTGGATGGCGTTTGCCAAGTCTTTTGCAACGCCGGCGGTCGTTCCGCTTGCAGAAAAATATGCTACTAAAATCTTGCTCATAATAAATTCCTCCGTTTAATCAATATATTCTGTCGCAAAACCGACGTCACGGCGGTTGCCATGCACCGTTATTTTTGACAAGATGTCGTCAAGTTTATTAAACTCATCGTCCGAAAGCTGCACCTGCCATGCGCCGAGATTTTCAAGTATTCGCTCCTGATTTTTTGAACCGGGTATCGGCACAACATGTGATACTTTTTCAACATCCACGCAAGAGCTATCTGTGCATTTGTCGCACTTTTTTGTTGCGCATGCTCTTTTATAAGTTCAAGAACAGGCTGATTTGCAATCATATTTTCCCGTTTCATCTGAGGCACCCATGTGCGCACATCATCAAAGCCGAATTTTGTTTCTGGCGTGACTTTGCCCGACAAAAATCCGCTTGCTATAGGCGAAAATGCCACAAAGCCGATGTGTTATGCTCTAAGCAGTAAGGTATGACCTTTTTCTCGTAATCTCTGTCCAGCATGGAATAGATATTCTGCACGGCAGTTAAAGGTGTAACAGCCTGCGCCCGCGCTATCAAATCCGTGTTTACCATAGACATTCCCCAGCCGCGGATAAGCCCCTCTTTGATAAGCTGCCCCATTACATATGCAACATCTTCAACGGGGATATCGGGATTTACTCTGTGAAGATAATAAAGGTCAACATAGTCCGTCCGCAGCTTTTCCATAGAAGCCTCCAGATGTCGGCGGATAGTGTTGTAAAGGCTGCCGTCACTCTTGGGCTCTTCTGTATCAATATGCAGCTTTGTTGCAAGTATCACATCTTTTCGGAAAGGCTCAATTGCCTTGCCTACAAGACGCTCATTGTGCCCCTTTTCAAACTGCTGCATACCGTAAACTTCCGCCGTATCGAAAAAATTACAGCCAAAGTCACGAGCTTTTCATATTGCCTCTATACTGTAGCTTTCTTCGGGTACTTTACCGTAACCATGGGAAAAACCCATACAGCCCATACCGATCTCCGTTACCTCAAGATCACGCAGTTTTCTTGTTTTAATTATTGTCCTCCTGTTCGTTGGTTTATGTTATTTTCATCGAGCCAGTCCGCAATATCCTGCGGAAGATCATCATCGCCCGAATAATGCACCGAAAGCGGTTCACCCATGACTGCATTTGGAGCGAGTTTTGCAATAGCTGTAAGGCTCTGACCGAAACGACCACCGCCGTGTGAGCAGAACGGTATGATCGTTTTGCCCGAAAGATCGTACTCCTCCAAAAATGATGCTATCGGCATGGGTATAGATGCCCACCAGTTGGGATAGCCGAGAATTACAGTATCATACTGTTCAAAATTCTGGACAGTATTTTTTATCTTCGGTCGTGCCTGAATATTCTGGTCGTGCTGCGCCTGATCGAGCACTGTGTTATAGTCTGTAGAATAAGGGTGTTCAAGCTCAATCTCAAAAATGTCCGCGTCCGTCTGCGACTGTATCTGATGCGCGATGCCTTTAGTATTGCCGCCCCATGAGAAAAACGCTATCAGCACCTTGCCGCCGCCGTCGGTCTTGCCGCTTGTATTTTTACTTACAACACTGCCGCTGCCGTTCGCTGCGTTTCTTACAAGACGTATGCCGAGGTTAAAACTGCCCTTATCTTCGGGCAAAGCGGCACGGTAGGCAGACCGCATATTCTTCGCAAAATCATTCCAGCCGCCGCCGCGGTATACACGCCTTGTTCCGGTTTCAGGACCTGTCGGGTCGTCAGCATTTGCGCTGTCATATTCGCCGTAATAATCCCACACCCATTCGCTGACGTTGCCGTGCATATTGTAAAGTCCGTAGCCGTTTGGCGAAAAGCTGTCTACCGCAACGGTTGTCTGGCGGTATTCGCCCGGCTTTGTTGTCAGGTTATCCTGCGAAAAATAGTTGTCCTCTATCTCATAAGGATAATGACCGTAATAATTCGATTCTTCGGGACTTATGGAAGTTTCGGTATTGAAAGGCGTTGACGTTTTGGCGCGGCAGGCATATTCCCATTCCGCCTCGGTAGGCAGGCGGTAGCCGTTTGCGCTTCTGTTCCATGTGACGTTCTCGCCGTCAATGGTATACACGGGCGTGAGGTTTTCTTTCTCGCTCAGCGCGTTGCAATACGCCACCGCATCGAGCCACGAAACGTTTTCAACAGGCAGGTCGTCGCCGTCAAAATTTGAGGGATCACTGCCCATTACCGCCGCATAGTCGCTTTGTTTTACTTCATAAGGGCTTATATAAAAGTCGCTGACCGTCACGGTATGCTGCGTTTCGTCCGCCGAGCGCCACGGCTCATCTTCGGGACTTCCCATTTCAAAGCTGCCGCCCTCTATAAGCACAAAGCCGTCATCTGCCGTAACTATCGGCTGATCTATTTTTGAAGAACTTGATGTATTTTGCGAAACGATGTTTTGCCACGGCGAAGTTTTCGGCGGCATATTCAGTTTTACTGTGACGAGCGCAAAAACAAGCACGGGAATTGCAAATGCAGCCGCTTTCCAGCCATAGCCTTTTGCGTTCTTTTCAGGACTTTTGACTAATTTCAGCGACTTGTTTACATAATGTGAAGTGAAAGCAAAAAGGACTATCATAGCGGCTGTTTCTGCAAAATAAACTGCTGTCGGTTTTGTTTCGTTGAACATTACAAAATGCGTTTGCAAAAACAGATAATGCGGTATCTGCTGTATTACAAAAGCGTAAACGCCGTATGCCGAAAGGATAACGGCTATTGTGCGGAGTGTCCACGCTCTTGCGATATTCTTTTCGGAAAGGCGGAGCAGTTTTCTGCCTGCTGCCATAAGCGTTTCCATGTGCATACCAAGGTGCGCGGACATCAGTATAAGACCCCAGTATGAGGCGAAAAGATGAAGCTGTCTTGCCATTATCATATTGCCGCTGATGTACAAAAATCTGAACACAAATCCCGACATCATTATTCCGCTGACACACAAAGTCAGCATATCCAGCACCAGCAGAAGGTCAATTGCCGTACCAAATGCGCGCGACGGTGTATAGCTGCCCTTGAAAAAGCCTTTCCACCATTTGAAATTCAGAATGTGGTGAGCTATGAACAGCGCTGTCATAGCCGTGCCGAGCCACTCGTGTATCTCCTGCCCTATAATTATTTCAGCCATTAAAAGCGGCAGAAGAATTATCATGGCAAGGTCAATAATGCGCTTTACTGCCTGCTTCATCTTATTTTACACCCAGACCGTTTGCCCACGCGAGTATATCTTCCTGCGATGCAGATGCAGAAAAGCGCTCGCCTTCAAGCCATGTTGCGCCGCTTGCGGCAGAGCGCAAAGCCTGATCGCTGCTGCCAAAACCGCTGCTTGCAGAGGTACAGAACGCCGCCAGAGTCTTGCCCGAAAAATCGTAGCTTTCAATGAACGTACTCATAATTCGCGGAGCTTCTCCCCACCAGATAGGATAGCCGATAAGCACCACGTCATACTGCTCCATGTTCTCGACCGTTCCCGAAATTGCAGGGCGCGCCGATGGGTCGTTCATTTCAACAGACGAACGGCTGCCGCTGTCGTTATAGTCAAGATCATCATCGGTATACGGCTGCTCGGGAATTATCTCGTAAATATCCGCGCCAAGACCTTCGGCGAGTTTTTGCGCCACGCCTTCGGTGTTGTTGGTAGCGGAGAAATACGCCACAAGTATTTTGCCGCCCTCGGAAGAATCGTTATTTTCGGCTGATGTATCATCATTTGCCGTGTCGGATACTGCGGCGGACTGCTCATCTTTATTCTCTGCTTGCGAAGTGTTTTGCGCGTTATCTGCTACTTGCGCTGAAGAAGTACTGCTGTTTGAACAAGCGGCAAAAGACAGTGCCATAGCGGCTGTTAAAAAGATCGTCAGTAGTTTTTTCATATTAAGACCTCCTGAAAAGAATTATTTGAAAGACAGACATTTACCTATAACATCGCCGGTTTTAAGATACTGATAGGTAGGAAATTCAAAAAGCACGGGCTTTAATTTGCCATAGTCTATCTTTCCGTCGTCGTTCAGATATTCTTCCGCAACATAGGTGTTATCTATCGTGCAGATAAAGCTTTCAAAATTCGGAGTTTTGTAAATGTCTGCAACGCTGCATTCAATGGCGAGGGGCGAATCGCTTATCAAGGGTGCACCAGAATCCCCCATATCATAGGAAAACACCTGCGACTTATCGGTTTTATTTCCGCTCACCGAGCCCACTAGGTCAGCCTTTGGCAGCATATTTTCATCAACAAGATTTATAGAAAGCTTTCCCGTTTCTTTGATCTTTGAATTGATAAAATGCGGTGCGGCAAGGCTTACCATTACGCGGTCGTGACCTATTATTCCAAGGTGTCCTACAAGTGTCCATGTAGGTACATCGCCGTTCATAGCACCTATAACCGTTGTCGGCATAGGGTAAAGCGCAAGTTTCTGACCGATATTTTTCTTCATAATAATACCTCCTCAAAAAGTTTCTGCATATGAATTAGTACATATAAAAAATATAAGTACAGGCATATATTCTGTACTTATATTATAGCAAATCATGTTCATTATATCAAATACTTAGTTTCTATGCTTTATCTATGCCTAGAAAGCATTTTGCATATTCTACAAACTTTTTCGCCGCTGTATTCATGGGCTGATCGCGTTTCCAAGCAAAAGCGACTGTTCCGCAAAGCGGCGGATCAAGCGGTCGTGAAACTATCTGCGCTTTTTCTCCGAACGGCATAGAGCCATCGACCGTAACAGCGCAGGCATAACCCTTTTGTACGAGCAGTGCGGTATTTATAGTCAGATTGCAGGTGTAAACAACATTCAGTCGATCAAAGCTATCCTGAAACCAGTTTGCAAGCTCCCCCTGAACGTTGAGCCGCCGAGGCAGTACCAACGGAACATCTTCAAGCTGCTCTGCACGAATAGCGTCATACTGCGCGAGCGGCGAATCTTTTCGCATAAGCACGACCCAGTGTTCTTTGCCGCTAAGCCTTATATACTCAAACTTTTCCATGCTTACGGGCTCCAGCAATACGCCAAAATCCATGTTGCCGCGCTCGATCTGCTCTTTTACGACATCTGCCGTTGCGGTGTACAGACCAAAGCGCACCAAGGGGTACTTTTGCCGAAACGCATCGCAAAGGTCGGCTATCTGCTCCATAGCGCAAAGCTCTCCGCAGCCGATGCTTATAACGCCCTCTACCTGCTCTTCCTGCGCCATTAGCTCGCGCACTGTTTTATATGAAAGCTCTATAATTTCTTCCGCACGTCTGCGAAGAAGCATACCCTCGTCGGTCAGAGAGATCTTCCGCGTACCGCTGCTGCCTCTTTCAAACAACTTCACGCCGACTTCTTCCTCCAGCTGATGCAGTTGCCTTGAAAGTGTAGGCTGGGTAATGTGCAGTACCTCGGCAGCTTTGGTTATGCTTTCCTCGCGCGCCACGGCAAGAAAATATTTAAGCACCCGTATTTCCATATGTCTGCTCCTTTCGCACACCGCGTTTTTTTATATTTTAACATATATTCACACAGATTTCAAGGTTTATGTGCGGAAGAAAAAGCAGTGCTTTTTTGTGTAAGACAAAAATTTTACATACAATTTACACAGCTATGATTTCAGGCTTTACACAGAGAATGATATACTTTAGCTGTCAGATGAAAAGACAAAATTCAAAAAAAGGAAGTAATGTTATGAAAATTATCAGAAAAATCGCCTTAGCCGCAATGGCAGGAACAATGCTTTTCAGTATGGCAGGCTGCGGCAGCAAGAGTGAGCAAAAGGAAAACAAGACTGTTTCAACGGACGGCTCAACGTCAATGGAATCCGTAATTGGATTTCTGAGCGAAGCCTATCAGGATAAAACAGGCGTAAAGATCACCTATAACCCGACAGGTTCGGGAGCAGGTATTCAGGCAGTGCAGGAAAACCGCTGTGACATCGGGCTTTCGAGCCGTGATCTGAAAGATGAAGAAAAAGAAACTCTGAATGGCTCTGTTATTGCATACGACGGAATAGCAGTCATTGTAAATCCTCAAAATCCCGTTGCGGATATGTCTGTAGAGCAGATCGCACAAATTTATACGGGTGAAATAGACAATTGGCAGGAAGTAGGCGGCAGTGATGCGCCGATAGTCTGTATCGGACGTGAGGCGGCATCAGGTACAAGAGACGGTTTTGAGTCCGTAACAGGCACAGCTGAAAAATGCAAATACGCGCAGGAACTGACATCAACAGGAGATGTCATTCAGACCGTAGCATCAAACCCAAATGCGATAGGTTACGCATCACTTGCGGCTGTGGGAGATTCGGTGAAGACTTTGAAAGTCAGCGGTGTAACGCCGTCGGAAGAAACTATTTTAAGCGGTGATTATATGCTGCAAAGAGGTTTTCTGCTTGTGACGCCGAAAGACAAAAAGCTATCTGAAACGGCGCAGAAATTCTATGATTTTTGCATGAGCAGCGAGGCTGATGAATTTATCAGAAAGGCAGGTGCAGTTCCTGTTGCAAAGTAAAACTATACCTGCGGTGAAGATACAGCAAAAGCCGCCGCGGACAGATCCCCTCGCCGATATTTTTGAGAAATTTGCACACATCATTTTCGGTATCTGCGGCTTTATAGCTGTGGTATCTGTAGCGATGATAACAGTATTTTTATTGGTATCGGGAGTTCCGGCGATAAAGGAGATAGGTCTTGCAGAGTTCCTCTTCGGAACAAAATGGCTTCCGACCGCCGACACACCCAGATATGGCATAATGCCGTTTATTCTGACTTCGCTTTACGGTACTTTCGGGGCAATTCTGATCGGCGTGCCGATAGGCATTTTATGCGCGGTATTTCTTACTAAAATTGCAGGAAAACGCATTGGCGGCATAGTAAGCGCTGCGGTAAGTCTTATGGCAGGAATACCGTCAGTTGTTTACGGACTTGTGGGAATGATAGTAATAGTTCCGACTGTGCGAGAGATCTTCGGACTTCCCGACGGGGCAAACTTGTTTTCGGCGATTCTGGTGCTTGCTGTTATGATACTGCCCTCTGTAATATCGGTTTCAGAAACTGCATTGAGAGCTGTTCCAAAAGAATACGAGGAGGCATCTCTTGCGCTGGGTGCGACAAAGACAGAGACCATATTCAAAGTAACAATTCCTGCGTCAAAGAGCGGGATTTTAGCCGCTGTGGTACTCGGTGTCGGCAGGGCGATCGGTGAGGCAATGGCGGTCATGATGGTTTCGGGAAACGTTGCAAATATGCCGAAAATATTTGGCAGCGTCAGATTTCTTACAACGGCGGTTGCAAGCGAAATGTCCTATTCATCAGGTCTGCAAAGAAAGGCTTTGTTTTCAATAGCTCTTGTGCTGTTCATATTTATCATGGCGATAAATTTAGTGCTGAATTTTGTGGTAAAGAGGGATAAGAAATGAATGAAACTGTTTCACGCACCAGAAAAATCAGAGATCTCATTCTGAAAGGTCTTGTATGGCTTTCGGCGGCGATCATATGTCTGCTGCTTGCAGGAATGCTCTGTTTCATTCTGATAAAAGGGCTTGGGCATATTTCGTGGAAATTTCTAAGCAGCAAGACAAGCCTGCTGAACGGCACAGTGGGAATACTGCCTAACCTGCTGAGCACGCTTTATATCATAATTATGACACTTATAGTTGTTCTGCCGCTGGGTGTAGGCTCGGCTGTTTATCTGAATGAGTACGCCAAAAACAAAAAAGCTGTTCGCCTTATAGAGCTTGCAACAGAAACGCTTGCAGGCATACCGTCAATTATCTACGGACTTGTGGGAATGCTGATATTTGTGCAGTTTTGCTCGTTTGGAACAAGCCTGAAAGCAGGAGCGTTCACACTTGTGATAATGACCTTGCCGACTATGATCAGGACGACACAGGAGAGCCTGAAAACCGTTCCCGACAGTTACCGAGAGGGTTCGCTGGGGCTTGGCGCAGGAAAATGGTATATGATACGGACTGCCGTTCTTCCCTCGGCAATTGACGGCATTGTAACGGGCTGTATTTTATCGGTCGGCAGAATTGTCGGCGAAAGTGCTGCGCTGCTTTTCACGGCAGGCATGGCAAATGAAATTTTAAGTCCTTCGCAGGCTGTTTCAAACGGCGGCGCAGGCTCAACTCTTACAGTTTCAATGTATATGTACGCAAAAGAGCGCGGCGACTTTGACACGGCTTTTGCTATCGCTGCAATACTGCTTATTCTTTCGCTTTTGCTGAATATTGCCGCAAAAGTCACCGCAAAATTATTTCAAAGAGGAGATAAAAAATGAATGCGATAGAAACAAAAAACATGAACCTGTGGTACGGGGCGCATCAGGCGTTGACTGACATAAATTTATCGCTCCCTGCGCGGAAAATTACTGCTCTTATAGGGCCGTCGGGGTGCGGAAAATCAACGTTTCTGAAATCGCTCAACCGTATGAATGATTTGGTTGATGGCTGCCGTATCGAGGGCGAGATCACTCTTGACGGTGTAGATATTTACAAAAACTATGATGTGAATATGCTGCGCAAACGCGTGGGCATGGTGTTTCAGAAGCCTAATCCGTTCCCGATGAGCATTTACGACAATATTGCCTATGGGCCTCGTATTCATGGGATACGCTCACGGAAGAAGCTGGACGAGATCGTTGAAATGTCGCTGAAAAAGGCGGCGATATGGGACGAATGCAAAGACAGGCTCAAAAAAAGTGCGCTGGGTATGAGCGGCGGTCAACAGCAGAGATTGTGCATCGCGCGTGCGCTGGCAGTCGAGCCTGAGGTGCTTTTAATGGACGAACCGACTTCCGCGCTTGACCCTATCTCTACGTCAAAAATAGAAGATCTTGCAGTCGAACTTAGTGAAAAGTATACTATAGTTATGGTTACACACAATATGCAGCAGGCGGCAAGGATAGCGGACAAAACAGCGTTTTTCCTGCTTGGAGAACTTATAGAATCGGGCGATACGGACAAAATGTTTTCAAGACCAGAAGATAAGCGGACGGAAGATTACATTACGGGGAGGTTCGGTTAAATGCGTGATCGTTACACACAGCAGCTTTGCCTGCTCAACAAGGAACTTACTGAAATGGGTGCGCTGTGCGAGGAAGCTATTTCCTGCGCAGTGAAATATCTTACTGAAAACAGCGGCGAAATGAAGCAGAATGCGGAAGAATGCGAAAAGCAGATAGACCGCATGGAGCGTGATATTGAATCGCTTTGTATGCGCCTGCTCATGCATGAACAGCCGCTTGCGACAGATTTTCGGCTTATAACCGCAGCGCTGAAAATGATCTCTGACATGGAGCGCATAGGCGATCATGCGGAGGATATTGTGGAGATAGGCGGTTACATTGGCAGCACCGATATGCAGCTAAGAACGCACATTGCAAAAATGGCGCAGGAAGCCGTAAAAATGCTGACAACAAGCATTGACTCTTACATTCAGCAAGATACGCAGATCGCACAGTCAGCAATTGTAATGGACGATACCGTTGACGAGCTTTTCATGCAGCTTAAAAAGCAGCTTATCAAAGATATTTGCAGCGAAAAGGAAAACGCTGAAGCGGTTCTTGACCTGCTGATGATCGCAAAATATTTCGAGCGTATCGGCGACCATGCAGAAAACATTGCAGAATGGGTGATATATGCTGTTACGGGTCAGCACCTTGATTTTGTAAATAAAAAGTAGTATCATATAAAAGGTGATGATAATGGAAACTATCTATATAGTTGAAGATGACGACAATATACGCAAGCTGGTATGCTATGCTCTGAATAAAGAGGGCTATAACGCACAGGGCTTTTCGCTGCCGTCCGGGTTTTACAGCGCATTTCAAAATGAGATCCCGGACCTGATACTTCTTGACATTATGCTGCCGCAGGAGGACGGATTGTCTATACTCAGAAAAATCAGGAACAACTCACCCGAAACGCCCGTAATAATGCTAACGGCAAAGGACAGCGAATTTGACAAGGTAACGGGGCTTGATATGGGCGCTGATGATTACATTGCAAAGCCTTTTGGCATGACGGAACTCATTTCGCGGGTGCGTGCGGTACTGCGGCGGAGCAACAGAGGAAACTCCCGTCAGATATACAGATTTGCTCAGCTTGCTTTAGATATTTCAAAGCATATTGTTACAGTTTCCGGCGTACCTGTTACGCTCTCTTTCAAAGAATTTGCTTTACTTGAAATTCTTCTTAAAGCAGACGGAAAGGTCGTTACCCGTGAGGAACTGTTCGCAAAGGTATGGGGCGAATATTACGGCGAATCGCGAACGCTTGACGTACACATCAGAAATCTTCGCAAAAAGCTGGGCAGCGCAGGCAAATATATACTGACCGTAAAAAACATCGGTTACAGAACAGGTGAAGAAAATGAATAAAAAAATATTCCGATATTCGCTGATGATCTCGCTTTTACTGCTTTTGGTTAGCGTTGTTCTTATAATGGGTATACTCTATGATCATTTTCAAGATCAACTGAAATCGGAATTGAAAAAAGAGGCTGACTACATCGGCGCGGCTGTGCTGACGGAGGGAACTTCATACTTTGATAAGATAAACAGCGATGAACGTATCACTCTTATAGCGCCTGACGGAAATGTTCTTGCAGATACGGATGCGGACTCCGAAAAACTCGAAAATCATCTTGACAGAAAAGAGATACAGCTTGCGTTAAAAGACGGCAGCGGCACAAGCGTGCGATATTCTAAAACATTCATGGAACGCACGGTTTACTATGCTGTCAGGCTCGAAAACGGAAATATCCTGCGTGTTTCGGCAAAGCAGTATACTGTTATCTCCATTCTGATAGGTCTATCGCAGCCTATAGCCGTAATAATACTGCTGACTGTGCTTGCCTCTGCTATACTCACGGCAAAGATCTCGAAAAACGTTATTGACAGCGAAGAACAGAAAAAGCGCGAGATCATGCGGCGCGAATTTACTTCAAATGTTTCTCATGAACTTAAAACGCCACTGACTTCAATTTCGGGATTTGCTGAAATGCTTATGCAAGGCGATGCAGACAGCGAGACCGTTGCTGATTTTTCAAGATCTATTTATGACGAATCGCAGAGAATGATAACGCTTGTGCAGGACATTCTGCGCATTTCGGAGCTTGACGAGGAAGCCGAATTTGAGCAAGAAAGCATTGACCTTTACGACCTTGCGGAGGAAATTACTGAGCGTTTACAGCCGCAAGCGGAAAAAGCACAGGTGCAGCTGCGTGTTATTGGAGAGCATTGTCATGTGATCGGCGTACAGAAAATTTTAGACGAGATAATTTACGATCTGTGCGATAATGCTATCAAATACAACCGCCAGAACGGGCTTGCTGAGATCAGTATACACGAGAGCGAAAATGAGGTAAAACTATCAGTCCGCGACACGGGTATAGGCATTGCAAAAGAAGAACAGGAGCGCATTTTTGAGCGTTTTTACCGCGTGGACAAGGCGCGTTCAAAAGCAATAGGCGGAACGGGGCTTGGGCTGTCTATTGTAAAGCACGGGGCTATTTATCATCACGCGCAGATACAAATTGACAGCGACATAGGAAAAGGCACGACTGTTACAGTTTGCTTTCCTGTTTCTGAAAATGGGTGAATTTTCGGACACATACTATCATATAATAAGAAAGAGCCGTTTTCAAATTGAAAGCTGCTCTTTTTGTATACAGTGAAAAATTGTGAATTTACACAACCATCAGCAAAGTTCCTATACCGATAAGTATACAACCCAGCAAAGACCGTATTGTAAACTGCTCATGTAAAAATATAAACGCCAGAACCAATGTTATTACAACGCTTAGTTTGTCTATAGGAACGACCTTTGAAGCATCGCCCAATTGCAGCGCCTTGTAATAGCACAGCCACGAAATGCCTGTCGCCAAGCCGGACAATATCAGAAACAGCCAGCTCTTTTTGCTTATTCCCGAAAGACCGACCTGCGCATTTGTGAGGAAAACAACACCCCATGCCATAATAACTGCAATAACGGTTCTGATAGCGGTCGCGAGATTTGAATCAACGCCATTTATACCGATTTTGGCGAAGATCGAAGTAAGCGCCGCAAATATCGCAGATAATAAAGCAAATACAAACCACATTTATATTACCCTCAAAATTCAATTTATCGGTTATTCTTAATTTCCTACCTATGGTATAATGGTCCGAAACGCCGAGATAAGCCTTTTGGTCTGCGTATATTATACCACACTTTCGTCTGAAAAGCAAATATCAAAAAAGCACCGCAAAAGCGATGCTTTTAATGGTGAAAATTTGCCTTGATATTATTCTTTTTTCAGATTCTCTACCCTGTAAACTATCAGCGGAAGAAACGCCCATTGAAGTGCTATGCCGAAAAGACCCGCTGCAATGCTCGTCCAAATAGAAGCCACGCGAACACTTTCATTTCCTAAAAGATATACTGCTATAAGAATTGCTGCCGCGCGGACTGAACGTCCTGAAAATTGATTTGACATTTACAATATGGCAGTGTATAATATAAGTATATTAGAAATGCAAATATCTTCATATATATCGGGAGGCAGATCCATAATGTTTTTCTTAAGATCAGAATTTGATAATATAAGACATGAAAATGATAATTACAACAGAGAAGAATTGATCGCTTGTACTGCAAAAATTTTCGGAGAAGCTGTCTCACAAAGGGAATTAAAGAAAAGAGCAAAACTTTGGTATGCTGCGGATCACCTTATAAACGCTGATCTATTGGATAAACTGTCACTTTCTCCATATATTAAAGTTCGAGAAAGCGTTGCGGAAAATATACACACATCGTCTGAAACTCTTGAGAGATTACTTCATGATACGGATTTTGAAGTTAGAGAAAAAGCAGTTTTAAATCCAAATTCGCCATTGTCAAAGATACATGAATTGCTTAATGACGATCATGAAGCTGTTCGTAATGCAGCAAAGCAGAGACTTAGATCAGATCAAATAAATTCCGATCTGCCATAACAGGTGAACCGTATAATAACAGCCTATTGGAAATGGATATTAGGCTAAGCCCTAAGATTTGCTCGCACGAGCATTTCTCAGGGTTTGTTATTTTCAGAGGTTAGTTTTTCGACCCACAGTCCCCATTTTTTATCGCGGATACGGTCAAAAGCGTTGTGAATGCTGTCCTTTGCGAACACCGAAACCAGCGAGCCTATCACCATGCCTAGCGCCCAGTAGCCTGCTATCTGCCGCAGCTGGAGCTCGAAGTAGTACCACACATAGACAAACTCACGGCGAAGTACCTCAAGCGCTTCATTCATTTATATTCACCAGACTGTAATGGCGGCTGCCAAGCCCTATCTCCTCGGCGTGTTCAAGCGTATGCAGACCGTTTCGGGATTCAATGCGCTGTACCAGAGAGGCTCCATCGCCGTCTTTCTGCGCGTAAATCAAATCAATACACGCCTGATCAAGCGCCACGGGGTCTGTGGAGACTAAAATCCCGATGTCGTGCATATCAGGCTCGGCAGGGTTGCCGTCGCAGTCGCAGTCAACCGACAGGCGGTTCATCACGTTGACATAGACGATTCGTTCACCGTTGCCCAGATGATCGGAAACGGATTTGCCTGCCTCAGCCATTGCCTCTAAAAAAGCATCCTGCTCGCCGCTCCAAGCGTTTGTTTTGCTCGTGCCGCCGCTGTGTATCCATGCCTTGCCCTCGCTTGAGCCAAGACCGATAGAGATATTCTTGATCGCGCCGCCGTAGCCTGCCATAGTGTGACCTTTGAAATGTGAAAGCACAAGGTAGGAATCATAGTCGGCAAACGCAGCGCCTACATAGTTTTCCGTAAGAACGCTGCCGCCCTCAACCGGCAAAGTCATTGAGCCGTTTTCGTCAAGTATCTGAAAATCCGCGATCTCTGTAAATCCATGATCCTCCGCTACCTGATAGTGCATAGCAGTTTCGCTGCGAGAGCCGCCGTATGCTGTGTTACATTCAACGATAGTGCCGCTTACCGACTGAACGAGGTCTTTTATCAGTTCGGGGCGAAGATAGTTGCTTGCAGGAGGCTCACCGGTAGACAGCTTGACTGCAACCTTACCGGTAGGCTGCCAACCGAGAGCATTATACACTGCCATCATTCCTTCGGGAGAGATGTCGGTCGTCATGTAGACGGTCGGAACATCGGAATTTGTCTGAATGTCTGACGGGGTAGCGTCGCTCTCGCCGCTGTTCATACTGCCGTTTCCGTTACTGCTCGAATTATCGTTCTTTTCGGAATTTGCATCGGACGAATTAACATTATACGATTTGTAAGTACCGGAACTGTTTTTCGTTGCTCCGCCTGAATTGCCGCAGCCGGATAAAAGCATAGGCAATATCAAGGCGAAAAAAGGTAAAAATCGTTTTTTCATACTCTGACCTCCTGTTTACTAAATGCAAATGTGGGATCCTGTTCTGTTTCCACGTGCCCTCTGTGTCCATATACGGTACACGCATTCAACGCGGACCCAAAGCATTATAGGCAAAGCGACTTTTGTACCATATCATCCGTTACAGCGAGCAGATCTTTAATTGCCGTGCAAAGTTTCATCCAGTACACATGATAGCGGAATGCCCTGTTCCATGGCGATCCCTGCCACATCTTCATATTCCGGTTTGATATGGGTAACGCCATACCCTTCCGCACGCTTGATTCGTACCACACCCCAGGGAGTCTGCACCCGGCTGAAAGACGGGGTCAGATAATACTTGCCGCACCTGCGCACACGCAGACCATTTGTTGTGGTCTCCGCCAGGATATGCGCAGCCATGTCCGCTTCGCACTCGGGTGTACAAAGCACGGTCAGTTCATGCCCAGCGCGGCCTTTTTTCATGGTGCCGGGCGTAGTGTATACATCGAGCGCACCTTGTTCAAGCAGACGTGCACAGGCAAATGCCAGTGCCTCCGGTGTCATGTCATCAATGTTGCAGACCAACTCGATAATTTCGTTGTTTGCCTGTTCGTTGGTCTCACCCCAGAACGCCCTTACACAGTTAGCCCGGTCGAACTGTTTGGTGCCGATGCCCACCCCTACAGCTTTCGTGACCATGGTCGGCATGGGGCCGAAGCTCTGGGCAAAATGAGTAAGCAGAGCTGCCCCGGTGGGTGTGCACAGCTCCCCTTGGACTGAACCGCCGTAAATTGGTACTCCTGAGAGAAGGTTGGCAGTGGCAGGAGCCGGGACGGGCATTACACCGTGGGCACACCTTACCGTACCGCTGCCCACATGGATAGGAGAAACTACAATTCGTTCCGGTGAGAGCAAATACAGGGCGTAACATACCCCCGTGACGTCAGCCACCGCATCCATCGCCCCCACCTCGTGAAAGTGAACATCCCCCACCGGGCAGCCGTGAGCCTTGGCTTCCGCCCGGGCGATTGCATCGTACACCGCCTTGGCCTGTGCCTTCACCTCCTCCGGCAAAGGGAGGGTACCAATGATCTCTCCTATATGACTCGGCGCAGCGTGGTGGTGGTGATGGTGTTCGTGCTCATGATCGTGACCGTGGCTGTGAAGGTGGTGGGCATCCATCGCCTCTTGTACGGAGGGATCTGTTTCCTCCTGACCGTTTACGGTCACCGCCATGTGAGTACCGGCGATGCCGCAGGTGGTGGAAGCTATTGCCTCTACCCGTATGCCCGGCAGACCCAGACCATTCATTGTATCCAGAAACTCCCGCTTGTCTGTGAGCAGCTCATACAGGGCAGCCATGAGCATATCTCCGGCAGCACCCATATTGCACTCTATATAAAGTGTTTTCATGTTTGTTCCTTCAATCCTTCCATCTGGTTTATTATACTGGCAAGATATCCCGCACCAAAGCCGTTGTCGATATTGACTACGCTGCACCCGGATGCGCATGAGTTGAGCATACTCAGCAAGGCGGACAGACCGCCGAAATTTGCGCCATAACCCACACTGGTAGGCACTGCGATCACAGGGCAGTCCACCAGCCCGCCGATGACCGAAGCCAGCGCCCCTTCCATACCTGCGACCGCCACAATACAGCGTGCGCGCATCAGCGGATCGAGGTTAGACAGCAGCCGATGAAGCCCGGCTACACCAACATCATACAGTCGGGTGACACGGTTTCCCATCACTTCAGCAGTCAGGGCAGCTTCCTCCGCAACTGATATGTCGCTAGTGCCGCCGGTGGCAACCACGATGCTGCCGCGCTGAACCCGTTCGCCCGGGAAAGCGATCGCCAGCCGGGGAATGGGGTGATAGTCCAGCGGAATCGACTGCGCAAGCTGATCTGCTATCTTTTGTGTAATGCGGGTGATGAGCACATTATGACAGCCGCTCGCACCCATGGCAGATGCGATCCCGATGATCTGCTCAGGTGTTTTGCCAGCACCGTAGATCACCTCGGCCGCGCCCTGCCTCACGCTGCGGTGGTGATCCACCTTAGCATAACCCAAGTCCTCAAATGGCTCCTCTTTCAATTTCAAAAGGGCATCTTCCGGGGTAGTGCTGCCATCCGCAACTCCCCTCAGCAATGCCAGAATGTCATGTTTGTTGTCCATGTGATGATCCTCCGCTCAGATAGATGGGATCCGTCCGGTCAGATCCAGCAGTACATTGCTAAAATTATCCTCCAGGGCGGTCAGAAGTTCCTGACGCCGCTCCAAAGTCAGTGGCAACTGATCCTCAGTCACCTGGAGCCGAGCCGACCCGTGAAAGAGCCGCACCCGAAAATCCCGGAAGCCCAATGCGGCGAGTGCTTTTTCTGCCTGCTCGACCTTTGTGAGATCGGCGGCGCAAATGGCGGTTCCGGTCGGAATGCGGGTAGCCAGGCAAGCATAGGCAGGTTTATCCCAGGTAAACAGCCCCGCATCTCGTGACAGCCGCCGCACCTCGTCCTTGCTTACGCCGCATTCACGCAGGGGTGACCGTACCTCCAGTTCCCACAATGCCTGCATTCCGGGTCTATCCGCCGCATCATCGGAGGCGTTAGTGCCATCCAACAGCACGGTGTATCCGTCTGCCCGAACAGTCTGCCAAAGCTGAGTAAACAAGGCTCGCTTACAGTAGTAACACCGCCGCGCCCCGTTAGCTGCCACCTCCGGCACGGAGAGAATGTCCAGTTTCACAGTGGTCATGGGTATCCCCAGCTTCTGAGTCAGGCGCAGGGCATCTTCATACTCAAACTGAGGTTGAAAAGCAGTTTTAACGTAGTAGGCGCGCACATCACAACCATACCGCTTGGCGACCCACAGTAGAAAAGCCGAGTCCGTTCCGCCGGAAAAAGCCACGGCGGCCTTATGAACATTATAAAAATAAGTTTTCAAAGTCATAGAAATATCTTTCCTTATATATTACATCAGCATTTTACATATTTAATTTTTCCGCAAAATCCGCCATAGCTTCTGTAAGATTTGCAAGGCGACCTCCTTGTCAATCCGTATATCTCAATTCATCAAGTCACTCTATCACATCTGCTTTAGCTTCATCCTGCTCATTCTGCCCCGGTTTCTTCCGCGATCATATCCGCTATGATATGGGTGTTGCCTTTCTCAATGATGCCGACATTGTAATTTTCGCCGATATGTTAAAAATAAGCTACAAGGATATTACTGTCAGACGATATGCTATCATCGGAGGAAACAGAATTTTCGGGAAGATCGGAGTTTTCATTTGACGGCTGCTCAGATGACTGCACCGAATTGCTGCTGTCAGAAAATGTAGTTTCTGTATTTCCTGCACAGGCGGCAAGGGATAAAACCATGAACGCCAACAGGAAAAGAACAAATAATTTTCTTGATGTTTTAGCACTTGTCATGAGATATCCTCCATTTATTTTTGACCGCTGAAAGTTTTTATCCGCGGTCAAACTGTGCCGCACAGTCTTTTAGCCTTGTTATAACATTGATCTGCTGGGGGCAGGCTCGTTCACATTGACCGCAGGCAATACAATCGGAAGCACGACCTCCATTCTTTACCGCCTGCGCATACTGACGTGCGCCTTCCTCTAACTGTCCCCACACAAGCTGCCCGTTACGGGCGGCAAATATCTCAGGGATAGCGATCTTTTTCGGACAACCGGCAGTGCAGTAATGGCAAGCGGTACAGGGAATGGATCTCACGCCTGTCATAATTTCCTGCGCCTTGCGGATAGTCGCCTGTTCCGCACTGTCCAAAGGCTTGAAATCTTTCATGTAGGAGAGATTGTCCCTCATTTGGTCTATGTTGCTCATGCCGGATAGTACCGTAATTATCCCGTCCAAAGATGCGGCATAACGTATCGCCCATGATGCAAAGGAAGCATTCGGGTCGGCTTCACGGAATACCTTTTGTACTGCCGCGGGCGGATTTGCCAACGCGCCGCCTTTGACCGGCTCCATCACCACAATGGATTTGCCGTGTCGTCTGGCGACCTCGTAATTCTCACGAGCCGTTACATCGGGGTTTTCCCAATCGGCGTAATTCAGCTGAAGCTGCACGAACTCGGCGTCAGGGTGGGCGGTGAGCAATTCGTCCAGAATCTCCGGAGTGGCATGGAAAGAAAATCCCCAATGCCGGATCAGCCCTTTTGCTTTCTGTTCCTTTACAAAATCCCAGATGTGGTATTTATCATAGGTTTTGTAGTTCCCCGCCTGCAAAGCATGAAGCAGATAGTAGTCGAAGTAGCCTGCACCGGTTCGCTCCAGGCTGGTATAAAACTGCTGCTTGGCGGTCTGCTCATTGTGAGCGCCCATCCATGCGCACAACTTGGTTGCCAATGTAAAACTCTCACGGGGATAGCGGTCTATCAAAGCCTCTTTCGCAGCCCGTTCGGAGTCGCCGCCATCATACACATAGGCGGTATCAAAATAGGTCAGCCCTGCTTCCATAAACATATCTACCATTTTTTTGACTTGTTCTATATCTATTCTTCCCCCATGTTTGGGCAGACGCATCAGACCAAAACCCAGCTTCGGGGTATTTTCTCCAAAATATCGTTCCACAAGTATTCTCCTCTCACTGTAATACTTTTTTCGCCCACGCTGCAACCGTGCTTTCAGACTTTTCGGCATCAGCGCCGTGAACGGCAAGCCCTTTTCCAAAGGACGCGCCCTTGCAGATCTTCTTCAGGTCACGTTCACAGGAACCGAGCCCGCTGCCCTCGTGGGTCATGACTGCCATTACCTTTTTGCCTGCGAAATCAAGCCTTTCAAGCTGGGTGAACACCGCCATCGGGAAAGTCCCCCACCAGCAGGGACCACAGACGAAGATGTTGTCGTAATCTGCAATGCTGTCGAGGTATTTTTTTAACTCAGGTCTTGCGCCGGCACGAAGTTCCCTCTGAGCCTCCTGAGTGCAGGTGGTATAGTCCGTGGAATAGGGCTTCACCGTAGTGTACTCAACTTTCAAGCAGCGTGAAGATGTTAAATCCCTCATAGTACGGATAATATAGGAGAGAGGCATACAGAC
>CANQKD010000010.1 GCA_947624375.1 uncultured Clostridia bacterium
GCGTTCCATAATGGAACGCGGAAAAATAGTCAGGGCTGCTCAAAAGAAAATCCCTCTCTTGCAGGGATTTTCCTCTTTCAAAATAGTCCACCGGACTATTTTGAAATTCACCTTTTTCGGAGCGCACGCTGTGTTTCGGGGGCGCCGCCCCCATACCCCTGCGACCCTTTTGAAAAAGGGTCGATCGAAAACTTTTATTTTCTTGACAAGAATTTAAAATTTTGCGTACTGTGGGGCGTTGTGTGCGCTCCTGCGCTGCGCGTAAGCGCAAATAACTTCTTATGCGGCTCAACTCGCAGCCGAAGCACGCAGCGTATTCTCTATATACTGCGGCACCGCGCTCTTGTCTATGTCCAGCACCACCGAAAACTCCTGACACATAAGCTCCTCGGCATCGTGCATCGCCTTTTCGTCCGAGAACGTCAGCCGCCTGCCGTTTGAAAGGCGCGCCTGCTTTTCATCGTGCAGCATTTTTATCATCGGCACAATGCGGCTGTAGTCGCCGCTTTTAAGTATCAGGTTGAAAGTGTGCTTCTTTGCCCTGCTGTCGGTAATTTTAAGGCTGTCGGTCTTGGGCATATCGTTTATGATACCCAGTATCTCATTTTTTGAAAGCAGGCTCCTCACCGTGCTCTCTAAGATAGACGATGGCAGATAATATTCAAGGCTCGCGCCGAAAAGCGGCACAAGCTTGCAGTATTCATCGGTGTTCTTGCCGTCAAAACTCTGCGTTTCAAACGCGGCGATCTCGCACACTCCTACACCGCCGTACAAAACATAATCTCCTGTTGTCAGCATACATACGCTCCTTTCGCATCATATCAAAACTTTCCTAATATTATTATACCACATTTTGTGCAAAGATGACATAGGCATTTTTACCGAAAAAACGTCTTTTTTCAGCTGGTATTAGTAATAATTTTGCGCAAAAGCAGAACATTTCGCCCGTGCCTTATCTTGCGCTTACGCAGCGCACACGTTGACCGCCTGACAAGCAGTCGGTCAAGTGCAGAAAAAATCCCTCGCCGCCAAAAACGGTCGGCAGCACATACCTTGCGGTATGACGGGATTTTTTCCTGTGTTATCCGCATTTTGCTCGTAAATGCTGCACACGTTGACCGCCTGACAAGCAGTCGGTCAAGTACAGAAGAAGCAGTTCTCAATGTGATGATCAAATCTTCATTGTCTGTAGCAAAATACTTGACAGGTACAAAATAATATTATATAATATTATTGTCGAGAGGGGAAGACACCCATTACAAAAAACGAAGCGCGGCAAGGGGGAAGGCACCCATAATAAAAAACTGCTGCCGAAAGCTGAGCGGCTACAATTCAATAAATGTTACGAAAGGGGGAAGATACCCATGACAAAAAACATTATCGTAACGGACAAAAATGGACAGCAGATAGGTCTTACCTACCCTAAAAGGGCAAGGGGACTTGTGAAAAACGGTCGGGCGGAGTACACAAGCGACTGTTCTGTCAAAATGCTGGATACTCATGTCCCGACCTCAGATAATATGGAGGTCATAAATATGAGTAATGTTATAAACTTTAATGCAAGAGATTTTCATTTCAACACGCTTTGCGAAAGCAACACAGGCGCAAAAATGTTCATTACCGATGAGTCGGGAAAGAACGTAGAGTGCTTCACCATCGGCGACTGGAAATGGTCGTGGACAGAGATAATGTCTACAAAAAAGCTTGGCGCAAACACTGAGGGAGTGTTCCGCTTTGAACTTCACGGCGGATATAATTCCACCAACGATGCCACAAGCCGCTTTTCGGTGATAACCCACAAAAACGAAGCGCCTACCAAGGCTGAAATAGCTGACGGCTGGGTATACAAATTAGACAAAAGCAGCTACAAGCCGCTGTATAGCAAGAAAAAGCCTGACGGCGGACTGCTGAGAGTGTACGAGATACCGTTCAGCACGGGCGACTGCGAGTATGCAACTTTTGTGTTCACCGCAATGCACGCCGAACAGACCATGTTCCCTGCAAAGGATAACGAAAGTTACGCAGATATGGAAGATATGGCATACGAGCATCTGTATTTCAGGCAGGCAGATCGCTGTTGCAGCACAGACGGCAGTAGCATAGATATGTCTGACACAGAGGTAAACGAAAAGGGATTTGCCGATATGCTTGCAACTATAGGTGATGCCTGCAACGTTGCGTTCAACGGCTGCACTGTTACACCCGGCAATGACTCGGAATATGTGGATATAGGCTGTTCATCGGACGGCAGCCATATGGACTTTTCAGATTCTACGCTAACTATGAAAGCCTTTTCGATGATAATCGCAAAAATAGGCGACGGCTGTAATGTGTGCCTTGACTGCTGCACCATTACGGACAAAAACACCGAGGGGCTGTACGACAGAGATATAACTTCCTGCGACGGTACAAACATAAGCCTTGATGCTCTTACCCTGCCTGATGGTATGCTTGCAGAAGTGTCGCGTCTTGTCAGAATGAAGTCGGGCGACGGCTGCTCGGTAAGTATGAAAAATGTTCATACCTTGTCCGATGCAGACTCAGTAAACATCTGAAATGAAAGCGTTTATAGCTTTACGAATTTAAAAAACAAGGAGAACGTCATATGGCGTTCTCCTTTTATATTCAAAATCATGGGAGTTAAAGGTTAGCTGCTAGAAGTCAGAAGTAAGAGCTTAGATGTCAGAAACGGTTTTACTGCTTTTAAATATTGACTTTGGATATTCAATATGATATAATTTTTTTGTCGATATTTATCGAAACACTTACTGCTCAAAACCACAGCAGCATATTTAACGTGCCGTGGGCTATACTGAAAAATCAAGGAGGAGTGCAGATGATCACTTTTATAATTGGCTTACTGCTGCTGATGATAGGCGGTACGGTTTACGGCGCTGTTTGCCAAAAGATATTCAGACCCGATGACAGAGAGACCCCGGCTGTAGGGCTGAACGACGGCGTTGATTACGTACCTATGAACAAATGGAAAAACAGCCTGATACAGCTTTTGAATATCGCGGGGACAGGTCCTATCCTCGGACCGATACAGGGTATTCTTTTCGGGCCTGTTGCATTTATCACAATACCGATAGGATGTGTTATCGGCGGAGCGTTCCACGACTATATGTGCGGAATGATCTCGCTCAGGAACGACGGTTCACAAATGCCGTCGCTCATACGAAAGTATATAGGCAAGCATATGTATTTTATATACAATGTTTTCGTCTGCCTTTTAATGCTGCTTGTCGGCGCTGTTTTCATATATACACCCGGCGATCTGTTCGTTACACAGATATTAAAAGCAGATAACGGTATTTCAAGCCCTGTAATATGGATAGTCTATGGTGCGATCTTTGTTTATTATGTTATCGCAACACTCTTCCCCATCGACAAGATCATAGGCAGAGTCTACCCTATTTTCGGCGGTATTCTTATTTTGTCCGCAATAGGCGTATTTATAGGTCTGTTTGTAAACGGCTATCCGCTTGACGAGATATGGAATGTCGGCGTTTCGGGCGTACACCCAAAGGGTCTTCATTTTATGCCGATATTCTTTGTGACCGTTGCCTGCGGAATAGTTTCGGGCTTTCACTCCACACAGTCGACACTTATCTCGCGCACGATGACACACGAAAAAGAAGGTCGCATGACATTCTACAACATGATGCTTCTCGAGGGTTTTATAGCCATGATCTGGGCAGCGGCAGCCATGGGAGTTATCAATCTCGGTCTTGCCGATGCCGATACTCCTGCTACTAATGTCGTTGGTATCATCGCTACTAATTTGCTGGGCTCTATAGGAGGGATCATCGCGATCGCAGGAGTTATAATACTTCCTATCACATCGGGCGACACGGCGCTGAGGTCGCTGCGGCTTATGACCTCGGATGCGCTGCACATTGATCAGTCTAAAAAGCGCAACAGGCTGCTGGTATCGCTCGTGATATTTATGGTAGTTGCCGCCCTGCTGGTGTTTTCAAAAATGAACGCCGACGGCTTCAATATACTTTGGCGGTATTTTGCATGGGCAAATCAGACTATTGCGGTGTTTGCGTTTGCCATGATCGCGATTTATATGATAAAGCACAAGCAGCCCTATCTTTTGTCGCTTATCCCGGGAATGTTTTATATGTTCGTTATATCGAGCTTTATACTGAATGCCGAGATCGGATTCGGTCTGCCGTGGATAGTAAGCTATGTGATAGGAGGAGTTTTAACAGCCGCATATGGGGCGGCGGTCATAATATGCGGAAAGAAGCACGCTGCCGCCGGAGGCTAGAAGTGAGAAATCAGAGATCAGAAACGGTTTTGCTGCGTTTGATTAAAGCCGTTTCTTTCTGCGTTCTAGAAAGAAGCAAGAGGCAAGATGAGCGTTTTGAAAAGTTTGCAATAAACTATAAGAACAAGAAACGTACCCACCACAGACCGCCCAAAGAGAAGTTACTATCAGTATATTCTTCCAGCAGCATGGAGGGGTAGGCGTGGTTTATGTGGGGTGAGAGGGCGTGGAAAAGTGCGGCGGTGAGCGGTAGTAGTTGGGCGTGTAATAATGTTGCTGCTTTCGCAGCGCGCAGGAGCGCACACTTGACCGCCTGCGAGCAGGCGGTCAAGTGCAGAAAAAATCCCTCGCCGCCAAAAACGGTCGGCGGCGCACACCTTGCGGTGTGACGGGCTTTTTTCGTTCAACGCTCCAACTTTATTTTTGTTTTCTTCTCATTATGCGCGAACTAATACGTTCGCGCATTTTAATTGCTATGAAATTCTCACATTGTACGGCGTTCGCTGCTAGAGGTTAGAAGTGAGACGTCAGAGGTTAGAAATGGTTTTACGGCTTTTGCGTGTGCTTACCGTTTCTGCGGTTCAGATAGAGGCAAGAGGTTAGGGCTTCTCACTTGCTTTGGCGTTCTCTGAGAGAACGCGGAAAGAGAGATATGGCTTCTCAAAGGAGAGGCTCAGCTATTAGAAGCAAGAAAACGAGAGGCAAGAGGCAAGAAGTAGGGGCTTTTACAAAGCTATTGCGCACGCAAGCGCGCGCAGGAAAGATAGCTATGCGCTACAACTAGGAAAAGCCCTCTCTTGCAGGGCTTTTCCTCTTTAAAAACAGTCCACCGGACTGTTTTTAAATTCACCTTTTTCGGAGCGCACGCTGTGTTTCGGGGGCGCTGCCCCCAACCCCCCCGCGACCCTTTTGAAAAAGGGTCGATCGAAAACTTTTCTTTTCTTGACAGGGATTACAGCTTTTGATACTAAACGCACTGTACAAAAGAATTACGGTTTTCAGCGGTTCGCAGAACCGCGCCAAAATCGGCGACCCCATAATGTCGCCGAAGTAATTTGCACTTGATACGAAGTATCAATGTGTGTCAGGTTTGGCTTGGAGGCGTAAGCCGAAGAACAGGGAAGAAGCCTCGAAGAGGGTTCTTCGGCACTTGCCAGACTGTTTACAGTCTGGCAACGTGTGCGCTCCATGCGCCGCGCGTAAGCGCGAATAATACGCAAAATTAAAACAACGCGCAAAAGTTGAAGTCACAACTTCTTGCTTCTTGCCTCTTGCGAGCCGCAGGTATGAAAAGCTGCCACAAAGGTTTTAAAAATCGTTTCTTACTTCTAACTTCTCATCTCTGACCTCTAGCAGCGTAAGCGCGAATACATATAATAAAAATCAGCCTATTTTATACTTGCCGCCGTTTGCTCTTCTTCCTCTTGCGGCGATATTTCTTTCATATACCCGGCGGTTATTATGCCCGAGGGCAGCGCGATTATCGCGATACCGAAAAGCGATGACAGCATCGTCATGAACTTGCCCACGTCTGATACCGCATAAATATCGCCGTAGCCCACAGTGGTGAGCGATACCGTCGCCCACACATTTGCAGACTGCTTAAGCAGTCTGCAAAGTGCACGAGAATTACTTTGCCGACAATGGGTCGGCAATTTTGCTTTCTGAAAGTCTGAAGCCTTTCAGAAACAAAACCGTAATTCTTGCCGCATTTTCATTATTTTCGTTAAATAGTCATAGTACACCGCGTCGAAAAACGACGGAAACGTGTCGGGCTCGATGTTGAAAACTATCATAGCCGAAATTATTATGTACCCCACCGCAAGGCAGCCCACGATAAGCAGCGAGTCTTTCTGCTTGCGGAAGACCGACACGATTATTTGTATGTTTTTTGAGTATCTGAACGCCTTGAAAACTCGGAAAACGCGAAACGTGCGCAGCAGTCGGAACACTTTCAGCACGCGGAATGCACCGTTCATCATTATCAGCGAGGGCAGAATTGACAACAGGTCAACTATCGCCATAAACGTGAACGGGTATTTTATGAATGAAAACTCACCCTTTCGCAGTTTGAAGTCGGCGGTAAGCAGCCGCAAAATATAGTCCGCTATGAAAATTGTCACCGCAGCTTTGTCCACCCACTCAAAAAAGTCGGTGAATTTTTCATTGCCAGCGGCACAAGGCTGAAAACTATCGTCAGCATCATAAAAATGTCGTACACCTTGCTGAGCAGGTCGTCACTCTCGGCGACCTCGATCATCTCAAATATCCGCTTTCTCACTGATCTCCCTCCTGCCCTATCGGCGCGTAGCCGCTTCTAGCTATAATTTCCTGTCCCTCGTCGGAAAGTACCCATTCTACGAGCTTTTTCACGTTGGGGTTCGGATTGTTCCTGTCATACACCGCGTAAAAATCATACACCAGCGGATAACTGCCGCTTTGCACATTCTCCATACTCGGGTAAACGCCGCCCAGCGAGAGCATCTTCACGCCGCCGCTGTCAGCTATGCCCTCAACGTAATATCTGAACGAAAAACCTATCGCGCTGCCTAAAAAAGCATCGATATCACGCGGCATTTTCACGCCGTCCATAAATTGCAGCATAACCGTCTGGCTGCCGCTGCCCTCCATTCTCTGCAACGGGCTGATGAGCCTGCTGCTGCCGCCGACCTCAGACCAGCGCCTGATCTTGCCTGCAAAAATGTCTTTCACCTGCTGCACCGTAAGGTCGCTGACGGGGTTCTCGGCGTTCACAATAAAAACGAACGCTTCCCTGCCGATCGGCACAAGCTCCAGCTGAACGCCATTATTCGCGGCATATTCAAGCTGCTCTTTTGATGGCGCGGCGCAGAAAACTATGTCCGCATCGCCATCTACCACAGCTTGATAAGCCCTCAGCGTATTGCGAAATTGCAGCTTGCTCTCCGCCGTGAAGTTTTCGCCATCAAAATGTACCGAATCTTCGGGATATACAGAGCCCACTATCCCCGAAAATACAGGGTACAGCGCGGCGGCTCCGTCTATCACGGGCAGCTCTCCGACAAGCTGAAAATCGGTTTCGACCGTCGCGGCAAGGGTGTTTTCGTCAAACGGAAGATACTTGTCAAGCTCTACTGCCTTTGCCTGTAGCGCGGCGCTCTTGCTGCTGATGCACCGTTTTGTGCACACCTCAAAAATTGCTATGTCGATCGCGGCGAAAAATATAATAAGCAAAAATATCACCGCAAGCTGCTTTAACAGCAGCTTATTTTTATTTGTCACATCTGCCATATCAGCCACCGTTTGCTATAAAGCTTATAATCGAGCAATGCCCGTGCAGATAGTATGTAACAGCTAGCAATATCGCGGTCGAAAGCATACCCAGCGCGACCACCATCGATACCACTATGCGAAATGTTTTTTCTTTCATGATAAATATCTCCTTGTCACATATATGCAATAGACTGCATGAATATAAACGCCAGAGCGATGTACACAATCAGCACAAACGCCGCTATGATCCCCGAAATTTTAGCGCGGAATTTGTACTTGCTTTTTTTCTCGCTATCGGGCGCTTTTTTGTACTTTTTCAGAAATACCGCAAATACACCGCACGCGGCTGTAAGCGGCAAAAGCACCAGCAGCATTGCACCTCCCGCCCATAATATTATGAGCAGGTCTTCAATAAATTCGTCCATTTATTTACCCTCTTTTCCGCTTTTTTTAAAGACGATCAACTTGCTGATGACGTAATTGAGTACTACCACACCGACGGCTGCTATTATCTTTATAATAACCTCGTCAAATTTCAGCCATGTGACAAAAATGAGCAGCATTGCTTCTTCAAAGCCGTATGTGAACAGCCTGCCGCCCGTAAAGCTGAGCGCCTCTTTAATGATGCCGTTTCTGGTCTCGGCGTGCTCTTTGAACACCCATGTCCTGTTTGTCACGTATGCGAACGCCACGCCAGCCACCCACGCGACTGAGTTTGCAATGTGTACATTAAGCCCTGCCGCGTTTTCACCCAGCAGGAAGAACACCACAAAATTCACCAGCGTTGTAAGCACGCCAAAGAACAGATATAGCAGTATATCTTTGTACTGTTTATAGGGCTTTTCAAACAGCCTGAAAAACGGCAGTGCCATTATCCTGTCGAAAATGTCCGTTTTTTCGGTCTGCAAATTTTTATCACTATCTGCCATTGTTTTCTTCTCCTGTACTTTCTTTTACTCTGTTAATATGCCGCCAACCGCTGTGCTTCCTGCTCGTTTGGCGTTACAAAAAGCGTTTTATTGTTTGTAAAGATGACCATTCCGGGGCGCGCACCCGAAGGCTTTTTCACATACCTTACATAGGTGTAGTCAACAGGCACCTGCGAAGAATTTTTCGCCTTTGAGTAAAGCGCAGCAAGCCTTGCCGCCTGCAAAAGCGTTTGATCGTCAACCTGCCTGCCGGAGCACGCTATTATAGTGTGCGAGCCTGCAATACCGTGCACATGAAGCCAAATATCGTCCTTTTTGCTGTCTTTCAGCGTGAGGGCATCATTCTGGCGGTTGTTCCTGCCAACGTAAATATCAAACCCCGTGCTCGATACAAAATGCAGCGGCTTCGGCTGGCGTACTTTCGCACTTTGCCGCTTTCTGCTGTGCTTTGCATAGCCCTCCTGCTCCAGTTCCTCGCGCAGCAAGGCGATCTCGTCCTCGCTCGCGGCGCGCGTCAACGAATCAAACACACTGTCAATGTACTCAAGCTCCTTTATGCCGTCCTTGATAAGCTGCCCCAGCTTCTTCTCCGCCGTGTCAGCCTTGCGGTACTCAGCGTAATATTTCTGCGCGTTCTGTGCAGGTGTCAGCCGCCTGTCAAGCTTTATCTGCATAAGCGGCATATCTTCCTCGTAATAATTTTCGAGCTGCGCGCTCTCCTGCCCTTTTTCCAACCTGTATAGGTTCGCCATTATAAGGTCGCCGCACATTTTCAGCTCCTCGCGCTTTGCACACTGCGCCAGTTCCTGCTGCTGCCCTGCAATACGCCGCTTTATCCTCTCTTCGGTGCGTGCAAGCAGCTTGAAAACATCGTCAGCCCACTGTCTGCGGCGCGCATCTGCATCTCTTTGTGTATAAAAATTGTCAAGCGTTTGGCAAGCGCTCTCTTGCGGCATACTTATCATCAGACTGCCATACTGCTTGATATCCGTAAAGCAAAAATCTTTCAAAACGCCCTCGCGGTTTTTAATTATCGTAAAGACGTTATTGCCTGTTTCGAGCGATCCAGCGGTATTTTTCAGATAAAAGCACAGCCTGTCAAACTCATCTTGTGTAAGATCATCGCACGTTACTTCTCTGCCGCGAGAAGCAAAATACTCAGCCTCGCGCGCAAACAGCGGCGATACCCCCTCAAACACCGCAACTACCGCCTTTGCAAGCGCTCTGCCGCTGTACTGAACATCAGAGAGCCGCTCTTTCAAAATTTCCTTATCAAAGTCAAAAATGCTAAGCCTATCCTGCCTCGCAGGCGGCTCGTACACCATGCCGGGCAGCACGGGTCTGACAGATGAAACATCTGGCGTTACGCGCTTTATGCAGTCCAAAATTTTACCCTGTTCGCCTATAAGTACAAGGTTTGAGCACCTGCTCATTATCTCAATTGCCAGCGTGAGACGGCACTTATCGCCAAGCTCATTTACACAGTCAAAATCGAAGTAAAGCACCCTCTCACAGCCATCTTGTCGTATATCCGTCAGCTTGCCCGAGGTGAGCCGCTTTCTCATCAGCATACAAAACATAGGCGGCGTTTTGGGGTTCTCTGCCGCCGTGTTCGTTATGTGTACGCGCGCATCGTTTGCGGAGGAATTGAAAAGCAGCTTTTCGCTCCCCTCGCGCGTGCGTAAAGTCATGATTATTTCTTCGCGCGCAGGCTGATAGATTTTATCGACCCTGCCGCCTATAAGCCGCCCAAGCTCTTGCCGCACGGCAGAAAGAAAAATTCCGTCCAAAGCCATAAGATCAGACCTCGTAGTTCAAAATATCTCGATTTTCCGCAGCAATTTCACACTGTAGCGATAGCCCATCGCTCAGAATATCCCTCATCTTTTCGCAGAAAATATTCTCGGTATGAAAATGCCCAGCATCAAAAACCGTCAGCGAGGAGTTGTGCGCATCAATAAAAACGCTGTGCTTCACATCGCCGGTTATGAACGCATCGCAGCCAAGCTTTATGGCATCTTCCAGAAAATCTCCGCCGCTGCCCGAGCACACCGCCACTTTGCTGATTTCTTTGCCGCTGTCGCAGCAGCGCACCACCTTGCAGCCAAGCGCGGTCTTTATCTTCTTTGCCATATCGCTTGCAGAGATCGGGGTACATTCGCACACGCAGCCGCAGGGCACGCCGTTTTCTGTATGAAGCGGCAAAGCAGGCGAAAGACCGAGCTTTTCACACAGCAGATCATTCATCACCGCGCTGTCAAAATTCGTGTGCGCCGAGATAACGTTTATGCCTCTCGCCGCGAGATACACCGCGACCGAGTCGGTATCAAGCCGCTTTATCGCCCTGAAAATAGGCGGATGATGCGTAACAATAAGCTGCGCGCCCTTCTTTGCCGCCTCCTGCGCAATTTCTTTAGTAACATCAAGAGCCACCAGAACACGCTGCACTTCGCTTTCCATACTTCCTATAACAAGACCGCTGTTGTCGTAGCCCTCTTGCAGCGAAAACGGCGCAATTTTGTCTATATATTCTAAAACATCACGTACTTTCATAATGTCACCCCTGTTTTATGTATCTGTCCAGTTTTTCTGCCAGTTGCAGAAATTCTTCCGCCTGCGCAGAGCCGCTTTTCTTCAAGCCCTCGCCTTTTTTGCGCAAACGCTCTGCTTGCTTTGATAGGTAGCCTTTGTCATCGTCGGAATCGCCTTTAAGCGCGCCTGTATAACACTGCGCCTCGGTGTACTCTGTGTTTTTACCCGTATATTTTACCAGCATAACTGTGTAATAAATTTCCTCTTTGCATCCCCTCTCGGCAATTATCTCAAAGCCGTTTTCCCACAGCCAGCGCCTTAAACGCTCGGGCTTGGTCATAGGCTGCAAGATAAACCGCGCGCTGTAAAACGCCTTTCCTCTGCCTAGAATATCGGCAATAAGCTCGCCGCCCATGCCTGCAATTACAACGTCTGTAACGCCATTTGGCGAAATTCCGTCAAGCCCGTCTGACAAAACGGTATCGATTTTATCTTCAAGACCTGCCCGTTGTATATTTTCCCCGGCCGCCGCAAGCGGAGACTCATTCACATCAGCCGCCACCGCCCTTTCGCACACGCCGTTTCTCACAAGATAGCACGGCAGAAACGCGTGATCCGTTCCCACATCGCAGACTATTCCGCCTCTCGAAACAAACGATGCGCAAGTCAGCAGCCTTTTATCCGTAAGCTCTTTATATCCTGACATAAATACCCCTTAAAATGCGCTGCGCCCACCTTTCGGCGGACGCATTTTCACAGATTTAGCCTTCCAATGCGTTATTGAGCTTCTTTACCAGCTCATCGGCATCAGTGCCGTGCGCCGCGCAAGCCTGCTCAACCGTTTCCCCTCTTGAATGGGGGCAGCCGAGGCAGTGCATACCTATTTCAAAAAAATATTCGGCAAGCTGAGGTGCTTCGTCCAGTATCTCACCAATAACGCTGCTCTTAGTAACTGTCATGATTCAACTTCCTTTCTTAAAGACTTCTATAAACATATTATAACCCAATTTATCAAAAAAAGCAATACCCAAAAGATCCCCGACTTTTATATATAAAGTAAAATTCGGGAATTCATTTCTCTCAGTTTACACCGCTATCGGCGCAGCTAAAAAATGAACATCTTAATGTGAATTTTTTAGCGTGAGGGTACCGAAGCCGATGCAGGAAGTGGGCTCTACTGTGTCCCTTACGGGAAACAGAGGGGAACAAGTTCGGGGTTCCCTCGTGCAAGGAATAAAAACAGCCTGCGGTGTAATAGCCGCAGGCAGGTTAGCTTTACGCCTGTTCTTCTTTCATCTTTGCGAAACATTCGCTGCAATATACAGGTCTGTCTTCTCTGGGTCTGAACGGAACTTTTGCTTCTCCTCCGCAAGCCGCGCAGGTAGCTGTAAACATTTCTCTTTCGCCCTTTGCTGCATTTTTTCTTGCATCTCTGCAAGCCTTGCATCTCTGAGGCTCGTTTACAAAGCCTTTCTCAGCATAAAATTCCTGTTCGCCTGCTGTAAAAACAAATTCGTTTCCACAATCCTTGCAGACCAATGTCTTGTCTTCGTACATTTCCTTTTACCTCGCTTAAAATTGATTTTAATGATTTTGCCGTGGTCGGACTTGCACCGACACCTTTGATCAAACAACGCTCTGTAATTAAGCTACTATGGCATACTGACGGCTCAGCCGCCAAAATTTGTGAGATTTTTCTTCAGCTTTTTGCGCACCCTCTGCATCGCGTTATCTACAGATTTTACCGATATGCCTAATCTTTCTGCTATCTCCGAGTACGGCAGCGCATTCAAATAAAGCTGCAAAACGCTCCATTCGCTGCCTGATAGCATATGCGATATGTTTTCAAACAGCAGCTTTTCGTGCTCCCTTTGCACCACAATGCTCTCGGGGCTGCTCTCGTCACCCGGCTGCTCCTCGATATCTTCAAGAGCCTCGCTTTTACTCGCGGCGGCTGAAACGGCATTGAGCATTCTGTTTCTCATACAGATATTTGCATATGTACGAAACGCCGCGCCGTTATCCTTATCAAAAGACTTCACCGCGTCCAGAAGCCCCAGAACGCCCTCCTGCAAAATATCGTCAACATCGCTGCCGTCGCGCGCCATTTTCCTTGCCTTGCACACCGCTATGGGGTAATACCTTATAATAAGCGCCGAAAGAGCCTCTCTGTCACGCAGCGCGAGCCGTACAAGCTCTTCGTCTGAAAGCCGATCTATTCTGTTCTGCTTTATCTGCGCATCGGTCATGGTAAGCCTCCACTATATATATAATAGCACAAAAGTATTGCGTTTGTCAAGTACAAATTCAGCAAAATGACAAATTTTACGCCTGCCTGTACTTTTCACGTCCGCTTGTGAATATATCTCCGCCGAAGCTGTCGCACGCCACCACCAGCGGAAACTTTTCAAAGCGCAGTCTTTTCACCGACTCACAGCCGAGATCCTCAAAAGCTATCACCTCGCACTGCGTGATGCACCTGCCTGCCAGCGCTCCTGCGCCGCCAACGGCACACAAATAAATACTTCCGTTGCGCTTTATAGCCTCCATTACCTCTTCTGAGCGCTCGCCCTTGCCTATCATACCGCCAAGACCCATATCTAAAAGTTTGGGCGCATACTTATCCATTCTGCCCGAAGTTGTCGGTCCGCAAGAGCCTATCGGCTTACCCTGTGGTGCAGGGGTAGGACCTGCATAGTAAATTACCGCATCTTTTATATCATACGGCAATTTTTCGCCGTTTTCTATCATATTCATAATACGCTTGTGCGCCGCATCTCTCGATGTATACACTATCCCCGAGAGCAGCACCTTGTCCCCTGCCCTCAGAGTTTTCGCGGCTTCTTTGAGCCTTTGCGCGTTTATCTCAATGACGTCTTCCACCAAAAATTCTCCTTTATACAAAAGCAGGATAGAACCTTTTTGCGGGCACTATCCTGCGCGTATTTTATTTATTGCCCTTTTTGCCGCCCCACGATTTGAGTATATCCTCGTCCGAGAGTGCCTCATCATCGTTTTCATTGGCAATGCCGCGTGCCAGAGCCGCCATCATGTCCTGATCCTGCGCATTTACAGGGTTTGCAGACTTAGGACCCTTTGACATCGACAGACCCGAAACATTTCTTTTCTGCGCCTGCTCTGGCTGCTTTTCCTCCTCGGCAGGCTGCTTAGGCTTGTTTCCTGCCATATGGAAAGCAGGCTTTTCCTCCTTGTGTTCTTCCTTCTTCGGGGCATCTTTCTTCACCGAATCCGGCGCGGGACCGCTGAATTTAAGAGAAGTCGCAAAAGAATTTTTCTGCGGTTTGTTTTCCGCAGGTTTTGCATCGGGCTCGTTTATCTGCGACTGCACTGCCGCCAGAGCCTGCCTTGTAAGCTCATCGAGCTCATCTCTCGCCTTTTTCTCCGCCTCAGACTGCCCTGTCTGTTTCGGCGTATTATTCACCGGGGCATTTACTTTATTGTCATTACCTTTAGTATCGTTTTTCTGACTTATTTTCGCTGCATCACTTCCTTTCGGTACATACTTAAAATTTGAGCCACCATTTACCAGCTGAAGACCCTCTGCCGTCAGCTTCTTGAGAACATCTGTCTTTTCAATGCTGCTATTGAGAAGCTCATTGAGCAGACCTGCTATCTTCTGAACGTTTATGTCGATATCGGTAAATTCGTCTCTTGCGGCATCTCTCAGTCCCTGAGATTTTGCAAGTATAACGCCCTCCTGCTCCTGAGCGTTCTTTATCATCGCATCAGCCTGAGCCTTGGCGTTTTCGGTAGTAGTCTTAGCTTCTGCATTTGCATCGCCTACTATCTTAGCCGCCTGGTTGTTGGCATCTTCAAGTATCTGATCCTGAAGATCCTTGGCGTCCTGCTCCATCTTCTTGGCAGCTTCCTTAGCCTGCGCTACAACAGCGTTTGCAGACTTCTGCGCTTCCATGAACAGACCGCTCATATCAAATGCAGCACCGCCGCCTGCCGCAGCGCTTGCCTCTGCATCGGAGACTTTCTGTTTCAGTTCTTCTATCTTGTTTTTCAGCTGCTCTATCTGAGCATCTTTCTCTGCCGCATCGCTCTCAGCCGTTGTCAGCTGAAGTTTCAGGCTGTCTGTAGATGCCATAAGTTCTGAAACTTTTGCATGGCTTTCTTCAACCTTTTTCTGACTCTCTTCCAGCTTCTTTTCAAGGGCTTCCTTACCCTCGAAGTTCTCCGAAGCTGCCGCTCCGCCGCTTGCCTCATAAGCCGCGAGAGCATCAGTTTTCTCTCCCAACTGCGTTTCAAGATTGTAAATTTTGGTGTTGAGCTCGTCAACGTATGCCAGTACGTCTTTCTTGTCAAATCCACCAAAGTTTACGGTACGCAAATAACCGTTACCTGCCATTTTGACACTACCTCCTGTAAATATTTAAATATTATTACATTTATTATAATGAGGGGATATAAGTATACCTCTCGTAATAATTTATTATACAATATTCTGCAACATTTTTCAAGTGCTTTTCATGTTCTGCCACATTTTTTATATAATTTGAACAAATTCACTTTTTCTTTTTTAGCAATACTATTGAAACAATGACCGTCAGCACCACCGCCGCCAGTGTTGCGAACCACGTATACGGCAGCGGAAGATCTGTATTCATACCATAGAAGCTGAAAACTATCGTCGGTATCGCCATAATTATGGTAATTACAGTCAGCCGCCACATTACCGTATTAACATTATTTGAAATAACCGATGCAAACGCATCTACCATGCCGTGAAGTATGCTGTCGTAAATGCTTGCCATCTCAATTGCCTGCTTGACCTCGATAAGCACGTCGTCCAGCAGATCCTGATCTTCCTCATAAAGCTTGATAACTCTGCCCCTGTTTATTTTTTCAAGGGTAACGTCATTGGCTTTGAGCGATGTTGAAAAGTAAACGATCGATTTTTCCAGCCCGAGAAGCTGTACGATCTCCTCGTTTTTGGGCGCACCTTGCAGCTGCTGCTCCAGCCCGAGCGATATTTTTTCTATCTGCTTCAGGTTGAACATAAACTTCGCTGTGATCTTCAGCAGGCATTGCAGCACAAAGCGTGTTTTCATGTTTGTCTGCATATTTCTTATCGCGCCGTTCTCTATCTCGGAGAGTATACTGTTCTCACGCGAGGATATAGTTATTATGTTCTTCTCGGTGATTATCATACCGACAGGCATTGTATAAAACAGCGTTGTATCGGACTTTTGTGCATCTGCCACAGGCGTGTCAACGATGATAAGAGTCTGCTCGTCCTCTATCTCAACGTGAGAGCTTTCCTCCTCATCGAGCGATGAACGCACAAAGCCTGCGTCCAGCCCGAGGTCGTTTATCAGAAACTCGATCTCATCGCTATCCGGCTGCGTGACCGATATCCAACAGCCCTCAGCGGCTTTATCAAGCATTTCCAGCTTGCTGCCTGCACTCTTCAGGTATTTTATCATAAAGCAATTCCGCCTTTCTGTCGCGGCGACAAGAGCTTCTAGGCGCACCTCTCCCCCGCGAGCCTGTTAAATTTTATAAGGGGACGTTTCCCACAAGGGTCGGGGTTCATAGCGCACCTCCTGAAAAATTATTGCTGATCATTACTGTAAAACAGTTACATTATTATTATATCAAATCTAAAAACTTTTTGCAATAGCAAGCGGCGAAAAATTTTGCACTCTTTGCAATTTATTTTTAAACTTTTTATAAACACAAAAACGCCCCGAAAAACTCAGAGCGCTTTTATATTGCTTTACAGACAAAATTACTTCTTATTGAAGATATTGAATATATCGTCGTAATAATTGGGGTTATCGGCAGGCTTTGAAGCAGCGCTTGCAGTGGTAGTTTCGGGTTTAGCCACAGGTGCAGGAGCGATCTCCTCACTCTCACGTCCCGGGATATTGCTGAAATCAGCCGCGATAACTGTAACAAATATCTCGTCGGTAGAATCTTCCTTATAATCTGTACCGAAGATGATAGTAGCCTCGGGGTCAACAGCGTTTGTGATTATATTGGTAAGCTCGTCAACGTCGTCGGTGATGATATCATCGGACATAACGATATTGATAAGCAGTCTCTTCGCGCCATTGATAGATGTTTCAAGCAGCGGGCTGGAGATGACCTGCTTTGCAGCTTCCTGAGCCTTGTCCTTGCCCTGACCGTGACCTATAGCTATATGCGCATAGCCTGCATCTTTAAGGATAGATGTAACGTCGGCAAAGTCAACGTTTACAACGCCGTTTCTTAAAATTATATCTGCTATAGACATAACGCCTGTTTTGAGTATGCCGTCAGACAGCGAGAACGCCTGGCGCATAGTAAGCTTCTGGTCGCCCGTGAGCAGCTTCTGGTTGGGTATAACTATCAAGGAGTCAACATTCTTCAAAAGCTCTGTTATACCGTTTTCAGCCTGAGCCATTTTCTTTGCGCCCTCAAAAGCGAAAGGCTTTGTAACAACAGCTATTGTCAGCTTGCCGAGTTCTCTGGAGATCTCGGCTACAACGGGTGCTGCACCTGTGCCTGTGCCGCCGCCCATGCCTGCGGTAATAACTACCATATCGGCATCTTTGAGAGCCTCGGCTATTTCTTCCTTGTTTTCCTGTGCGGAAGACTCGCCTACTTCGGGCTTTCCTCCTGCGCCCAGACCGTGCGTAAGCTTTGTGCCTATCTGTATTTTTTCGGTAGCGATAGATTTTTTAAGAGCCTGAATATCGGTGTTGACTGCTATGTAGTCAACATTGCCGTAATCTATAGAACCATCAGCAGCCTCAGATGCTATGCAGTTCAGCGCGTTTCCGCCGCCGCCGCCGACGCCTATTACCTTGATCTTAGCTCCAAACGTTTCTTCGGTATTGATTGCCCAACTCATGTTTGACTTCCCCCTGTTATTTCTTTTATTCAACATTTATATTTTCGTTTGCGCACATCACGCATTTTTATATACATATTTATAATAACACATATTTTTCTGAATATCAAGTATTTTTTACAAATTTATTTGATTTATTTATAAAAAATTCTGAAAATGCGCTATTTAAGACCGCTGTTGTACTTATCTTGCAGCGGCAGGTCGCCCTCTTCGCCGCTCTGGTGAACGGTATAATCGGCAGGAGCTTCGTTTTTAAGCGAGCCCGACAACTTATCGGAATCTATCACAGAAACGCCGCCCGAATCGGTATGGTAGTATATAACGCCGTTGAATTTATCCTGTATTTTGGTATCTATTATTACTTTCACGGCGCTGAGCTTATATTCTAAGTCCAGCGAACTTCCCAGCAGGATATTTATGCGGCTGTCGTAATTGAGCTTTATATTCGACCTATCGGCAATATTTATCGCCGAGATATGCTCTTTCAGCTGCGTATGCTCCAGACCATCAAAAATGGTATCTGTGATAGTCTGTTTCATTTCGTCGTTTGATTCAAGCTTATCGCCTACACCCAGATTTTTCAGGTCATACCCCACAATAACTATCAGACCGCCCATAGGCTTATCGAGCCCTGCTTCAAGTATCCTGCCGCTCTCGCTTACTACATAATACCTGCCGTCCTGCTCTATGTTTGCTTTTGGCACTGCCTCTGTCACCTTTATAGATATCCTGCTCGGAAAGCTTCTGAGCACCTTTATATCGTCAACGTAAGAGAGGCTTTCAAGCACGCATTTTTCGGCGGTATGGGTGTCAAGCCTTATAAGATTGTCGCCGGTCTCAACGCCGCATATCATCCTTATCTGCTCCGAGGAATAAAGCTGTGTGCCGCTTACCACCACTTCATTTGCGTTGAACAGCAGCGTTACCGAAAGCACCGTGACCGTAATTACCACTACAAAAAACGCCATATAGTAGTAAAGTGTCAGATTGTTTCTTCTGTGCCGCCTGCCTACCTTTACCCTTTTGCCGTTTATTACTTTATACTCCGACTTGTCAAAGTCCTGCTTTTCGATATCTCTCATAGCCACTGTTTTTCATCTCCTGCCGCGCTATTGCACGCGCTTTATTATTCCTCCCACAGACGAAAACGCCTGTTCTATTGCTTCATATCCTCTGTCTATATACTTTATATCGCTTATCTCGGTAACTCCCTCCGCGCCCAGAGCCGCCACCACCAGAGCCGCGCCGCCTCTAAGATCGCTTGCCCTTACCTTTGCGCCCGAAAGCCTTTTTACGCCGTCTATAATGGCAACTTTTCCCTCGGTCTTTATATCCGCGCCCATTCTCACAAGCTCGTCTACATGGCGAAAACGGTTGGAAAAAATATTCTCTATCATAACGCTCGTACCCCTTGCCTTTGCAAGAGCCGCCATGACTACCGCCTGCGCATCGGTCGGAAAGCCGGGAAAAGGCATAGTGCGTATGGTCTTAACGGCTTTTATACCGCGCCGCGCGTTTATATATATCTTGTTTTCGTATGTATACACAGAGCAGCCCATCTGCTCAAACACCGGCAGAACGCTTTCAATATCTTCCGCACGCGTGCCGAGCAGCGTAAGTTCACCGCAGGTAGATGCCGCCGCGCTCAAATAGGTCGCAGCCACTATCCTGTCGGGCATAACGTCATACTCGCAGCCGTATAGCTTTTCAACGCCCTGCACCGTAACGGTATCTTCGCCGAAGCCGTCTATCTTCGCGCCGCACTTGTTTAAAAACCGCGCTAGATCGCTAATTTCGGGCTCTCTGGCAGCGTTATGTATCACGGTTTTGCCTTTCGCTGTAACAGCCGCCAGAATTATATTCTCGGTAGCGCCCACCGATGGGAACGACAGCACGATTTTCGCACCTTTAAGACCGCTGCCCACATCACATTCAAGCGTGCCGTGCTCTTCTTTTATAGTCGCGCCCATTTGCCTAAGAGCCGCGATGTGCATATCTATAGGTCTCGGACCCAGTTCGCACCCACCGGGGAACGAAAGCCTGCACTTGCCCACTCTTCCCAGTATCGCGCCGAGAAACACTATCGACGAGCGCATCTCCCTCATCAGTTCGTCGGGTACATTGAAATTATCAAGACCGTCGGTGTTGACTACCACCGTATCCCCTTGCCGCTCACATTTGCACCCAAGACAGGAAAGTATCCTGCACGCGGCGTAAACATCTGTAAGCTTAGGGCAGTTATGCAGACAGCTTTCGCCCCTTGAAAGAACGCAGGCTGCAAGCAGCGGCAGGGCGCTGTTTTTCGCACCGTGCACCTCTATCTCTCCGACAAGCCTTTTCTCGCCCTCTATCACCAGCCTTTGCATAAAGCTATCTCTCCTTTAAAAGCATATTACAAGTCATAATATGCCGCTAAAGGAAGCATTGTGAATTACTCCACTGCCGCTATAAGCTGATAGAGTGCGTTATATATCCTTTCGTCTGTATCGTTTATGTAAAGTCTTTTTGCGTTTTCCGAGAGCATACGCAGCTTTTCCTCGCCACCCTCGTCAACACAAAGCTCTTTTACCGTATCTATAAGTTTTTGCGGCGTAAGATCTTTTTCTTCTATAACTATCCCTGCGCCTGCGTTATGCAGCACCATTCCGTTGTGGTACTGGTGATTTCCCGCAACATTCGGCGATGGTATAAGTATAGATGCCCTGCCAAGCGCCTCCAGCTCGGTAAGCGAATTTGCGCCGCAGCGGCTTATCACCAGGTCTGCCGCAGCCATACACAGCGGCATATTTATATAGTCTTTCACATACAGTCTGCCGCCCTCTATATCTTTAACGCCCATTTGCTCCAGTTTCTGAACATAATCGCTGTAGCCTTTATATGTTCCGTATGAATGAATGTGGTTTACTCTCGCGCCGCTGTCCTGCTCCCACTTTATAAGCTGCGCAACATTCTCGTTAAGCACCTGCGAGCCCAGACTTCCGCCCGTTGAAAGTATGCACACCTCATCTTCAGCAAAGCCAAGCTGCTTCTTTGCCTGAGCTCTGTCAATAGCCGAAAACGCCGCTCTTACAGGCAGCCCCGTCACCGTGTAGTCTATATCATCTTCAAGATATTCTTTAGCCTCTATAACGGTCAGCATCACCTTGTCTACCTTTTTAGAAAGTATGCGAGTTGTAACGCCGGGGTATGCGTTCTGCTCGTGAATAACTGTCTTTATACCCATTTTCGCGGCGGTGCGAACTATAGGTCCGCTGACATATCCGCCCGTGCCTATGACCAGATCGGGCTGAAAGCTCTTTATTATCTTTTTAGAGCGCGAAGAAGCGAACATCAGGCATTTTACCGCCTGCAAATTTCTCTTTATATTCTCAAAAGAAAGCGACCTTTGAAACCCGTGGACATCTATCTCCTCAAAGCGGTAGCCCAGATCGCGCACTATCCTGCTCTCTATCCCCTTGGGCGTTCCTGCGAAGCAAAACTCTGCGTCGGGACGGTTTTTCCTGATTATCTCCGCAATAGCGACAGCAGGATTTATGTGTCCCGAAGTTCCTCCGCCTGCCAGCAATACTCTCAGCAAAGCTATCTTCCTTTCTGTAAATTTACTCCTGCCGCGATGCCTGCCGCGAAACGCTCAGTATCAGACCCATTTCAGCAAGCTGCACCATTGTGGCAGTGCCGCCGTAGCTGAAAAACGGCAGGCTTATGCCGGTATTCGGGAATGCATTGCACGCAACGCCGATATTGAGCAGCGCCTGAATGCCTATCTGCACTGTAACGCCTGCACACAGCAGCATACCGAAGCGGTCGGGGGCGTTTGATGCAATATAGAACCCTCTGAATATAAACAGCGCGAACAGTATTATAACCGCCATTGCGCCCACAAAGCCGAGTTCTTCGCAGAATATAGAAAATACAAAGTCGTTCTGCGCCTCGGGCAGCCACAGATGCTTCTGCCGCGACTGACCGAACCCCAGCCCGAACACTCCGCCCGAGCCTATCGCGAGGAGCGACTGATATGTTTGCAGCGTTGAGCCGAGAATATCGCTTGTGGGGTCGCGCCAGCTTTGGATACGCTCTGTTATGTAGCCAAAACCGCCGCCGCTGCCTGCCATTTTAAGCAGCAAAAATCCCCCCGCGCCTATAACAGCCACCGCGCAAAGCAGTATATAATGCCTCAGCGGCACGCCCGAAACAAGTATCATTATCATACCTATAAGCCCGAATATCAGCACGCCCGAGAGGTGTCTTTGCAAAACCAGCACGCCGCAGCAGGGCGCAAGTATCAGCAGATACGCACCTATCGAATATCGTATGCTGTTGAATTTGGGAAAGTTCATCGCACCCAGGTAGGCAAATATTATAATGAACGCAACTTTCAGCACCTCAGAAGGCTGAAAACTTATGCCGCCTATCTCTATCCAGCGCCTTGCGCCTGCCACCTCGTTGCCGACGAACGAAGTTATCAGCGTTACAAAAAACGATACACCCAGAAATATATATGCAACTTTGGTATTCTGAAAAAAGTGGTAATCAACAAACGAAAGTCCCAGCATTGCCAGAACGCCTGCAATAGCAAGCAGCGCCTGTCTGTTGAAGTAGTATGTGCCTGTGCCGTAGTCGCTGAGGCTCCACACAAAGCTCGCCGAGCCCATCATAAGCACACCGATGACCAGCAGTATCAGCACTATCACCAAAAACGGTCTGTCAAGCGGCATACCCACCAGATTGAAATTGTTCGTTTTGCGTGCAGCCGCTACCACAGGTTTTCTGCGTGCCTTTGCCGAAACGTGTTCAATGCCGCTGCCTCTTGTCATCTCTTTTGCCAAAGCAGACCCTCCTTTCGTGCTGTGTATCATTCAAAACATTCAAAACAATCTTTGTATACCTTATCCAGCTTCATGCCGTGGCTGCCCTTGAAAAGTACAAGGTCGCCCGTTTTTATCTCACTTTTAAGAAAATCTTCAAGCTCTTTTTCATCTGTAAAGCAGTGACATTTTGCTTCTCCAAAGCCTTTTTTCACTGCCCCCGCGGCATACTGCGCGGCATCTTCGCCGTAGCATACAAGCATATCGGCACCGGTTTGCGCAAACTTTTCGCCAACGCTTTTGTGATAATTTCTGGACTGCTTTCCAAGCTCCAGCATATCGGCTAAAACGGCGATCTTTCGCCCACTTGCCTTACTGTCACCAAATACTTCAAGGGAAGCTTTCATAGCCTCGGGGCTTGCGTTAAAGCAGTCAAGCACAAACGTTATGCCGTTTTTCTCAACGCGGTTCTGCCGCACGCCGTCAGTGCGAAACTGCGCTATAGCATCTGCCATTTTCTGCGGCTCTATCTCGTAATAGCTGCCCACCGTGTAGGCGCACAGAGCGTTTAAAATATTGTGGCTGCCTGCAACGTTCACCCTTGTCCTTATCTTCTCATCGCCATGATTTATAGTAAACGAAGAGCCGTTTTCATCTCGCTCAATATCGCTCGCATAAACGTCCGCGCGCTTGTCTGAAAGAGAGTATGTAAACTTAGGTCTGTCGGGGCGTTTGGGCGCGCCTGCAAGGAATTTGTCATCAGCGCACACTATCAGCGGCGCATAATAATCCGCTCCGTCAAGTATCTCCATTTTCGCTTTAAGTATATTTTCCTGACTGCCCAAATTACCTATATGCGCCGTACCTATGTTGGTAATAACACACACGTTCGGCAGCGCGATTGAAGAAAGCCGCGAAATTTCGCCCGAATGCGACATACCCATCTCAATTACCGCCGCCTGAGTATCACCCATTATGCCAAACAGCGTATGCGGCAGACCTATCTCGTTATTTAAACTTCCCTGCGTTTTCAGCGTATTGAACTTCTGCGAAAGCACAAGGCTTATCATCTCTTTTGTAGATGTTTTGCCCACCGAGCCCGTAACGCCCACCAAGCGCAGATCAGTAAACTTCTTGCGGTAGTATCTTGCAATATCGCCCAGAGCTTTCAGCGTGTTGTCAACGATAATGCACTTTGCGCCCTCAACAGGTCTTTCGGTAATACAGGCTGCCGCGCCTTTTTCCATAGCAGCCGCTGCAAAATCGTGCCCGTCAAACCGCTCGCCTTTAAGGCACACGAAAACCGAGCCCTCCGCTATAGTGCGCGTGTCCGAAGATATCTGCGAAATATCAATATCAGCCTTATAGCCGAAAGTGCCTTTTACTGCGTCTATTATTTCGTATAGCTTTATGTGTTCCATAACTTATGCTCCAATATTGTGTCTGTTTCAAAGCTGTGCCAGCGCCTCTTTGACTACCTCGCGCTCATCAAAGTGTATCTTCTTGCCGCCTGCCAGTATCTGATAGTCCTCATGTCCCTTGCCGCAAAGCACGATAACGTCATCTTTCTGCGCATTTTTTACCGCCCAGTGTATCGCCTCGCGCCTGTCTGTTATGCGTATATAAGGCGTATCGCAGCCCTCTAAACCTTTCAGAATATCTTCAATAATAGCATCGGGATCTTCATTTCTCGGGTTATCCGAAGTTATCACCATAAAGTCTGAGTGTGCCGCGGCCGCCTTTGCCATAAGCGGTCTTTTGCCTGCATCGCGGTTGCCGCCGCAGCCGAACAGCGCCACCACCCTGCCTTTTGCGCCGCTCTTAATAGCGGTAAGAATATTCTCGACCGCATCGGGCGTGTGGGCGTAATCGCATATTACGGTAAAATCTCTGCCGGTGTCTACTGCTTCTGCCCTGCCGCGCACGCCGCCGAAGTCTTTCAAAAGTTCGGCGCACTCTCTGCCGTCAAATCCCATAGCTTCCATAGCCGCTATAACACCCAGCGAGTTTGAAATGTTGAAGTCGCCCGGCATAGGGAAGTATACCTCAAAGCTGCCTTTCGAGCTCTTGCAGGTGTAGCTTACGCCGCGCTCGGAAAAAGCGCAGTCGCAGGCTGTAAAATCTGCGTTTTCATCTTTTTCGCCGAAAGATATTTTATCACAGCTTATCTCATTAAAATAGCGTTTGCCATAGTCTGTATCGGTATTTATAACAGCCTTTCTGCAAAGTGAGAAAAGTATCTTCTTTGCCTGATAGTAGTTTTCCATACTGCCGTGAACGTCAAGGTGATCCTGTGTCAGGTTAGTAAACACCGCCGTATCGAACACGCAGCCGTCAACTCTGCCCTGCTCCAGCCCCTGCGATGATACCTCCATAACGCAGTATTCGCAGCCCTTATCGACCATATTTCTGAAAAGCTCAAACAGGTCATAAGGCTCGGGGGTAGTTCTTTCCGTGTGCAGCACTTCATCACCGATCTCGTTCTGGCAAGTGCCGATAAGCCCCGTTTTGTGCCCCATTTTTGTAAGCAGATACTTTATCACCGTCGTGGAAGTCGTCTTGCCGTTAGTGCCCGTAACGCCTATTAGTTTCAGCTGCCTCTCGGGGTGCGAGAACCACGCAGCGCAAGCACGAGGAAAAAACCGCCTGCTGTCAGGTACTATTATCTGCCTGTCAAGACCCATATCGCGCTCAACTACCACCGCCGCCGCGCCGTTTTCAAGCGCTTTTGCAGCATAGTCGTGCCCGTCAAAACTTCCGCCCTTTATGCACACGAAAAGTCCGCCTTCTTTCAGCTCTTTTCGCGTGTCGCAGGATATATCCGTTATCTCCGTGTCGGCAAGAGAAGTTTTCGCTATGCCGTCTAAAAGTTCATACAGCCTCATGTGTATTGCCCCTTTGCTATATTACTGTGACGATACCGTCTGCGGATAGAACGTTACCGAAACTATCTGACCTTTGTATACCATCATACCGGGTGCAGGGTTCTGGTCGTAACCTGCCGTTGCACCGGGCTCATAAGCCGCGCTTCCGTTTGGCAGAAGATTCAGCCCTGCCTCGTCCAAAGCCGCCTGTGCCTGCTCCAGCGTAAGACCCGAGAGTGCCGGCACTGTGGTCGTCTCTGCAACCGCGTTTTCATCGGTATACAAAACTACAGTTCCGCCCTTTCTCATAGAGCCCGACGATGGCACCTGTGTAACAACAGAATCGCCCGTGCCAACAACGTTCACTTTAAGCCCCAGCGCTTCCAGCGTTGCCTTGGCATCTTTAACATCGGAATACTCGGTGTTCTTAACTACCACCGCTATCTTGCTCAGTTCTTCTTCGGTGTATTCGGGGTATATTCCCATATATGGCAGAATATTTTCAAGTACTTCTCTTGCATAGGGCGCTGCCACCTGGCTTCCGTAATACTCTCCGCCCTGTGGGTCGTCTACCACTATAAGCACTATCACCTGAGGGTCATCAGCAGGTGCGAACGCACAGTATGAACCAACATAATCATGCGTACCTGTGGGGTCTACGTCTATTTTCTGCGAAGTGCCCGATTTACCGCCTATTTTATAGCCTTGTATGTAAGCGTTGCCGCTCTTGGCGTTTTCAACAACATACTCGAGGATCTCTCTCATCTTTGCGGAAACTTCTTCGGATATTACCTGCCTTTTCACAACGGGCTCAAAGTCTTTCACAACGTTTCCGTTTGAGTCAATTATCTTGTCTACCACCTGAGGGGTGATAAGGTAGCCGCCGTTTATTACCGCCGAATATGCCGTTATCATCTCAATGGGAGTTATCTTGTTTGCCTGACCGAAAGAGCTCGAGGCAAGGTCAACTATGCTCATGGTATTTTTGCTTACATATATGCTTGAAGCCTCGCCCGGAAGATCTATCCCCGTGGGCTCTGTAAAGCCGTATGCCTCAAAATAATCGCCGAAAAGCTCCGTGCCCAGAGTCTGACCTATCCTTATAAACGCCGGGTTGCAGGAGTTCATCATCGCATCGCGCAGCGTCTGCACACCGTGGTCGTATTCCGCCCAGCAGTGGTAGGGTATGTCTGCCACCTGCACCACCTTGCCGCACTGAAAGCCATCCTCGGCAGTTATAGTCTGCTCTTCCAAAGCCGAAGAAGCCGTAATTACCTTGAATACCGAACCGGGATAGTATATCTCTGAAACCGCTTTGTTTTTCCACTGTGTAGCCCACGCCTCGCTCTGCGCCTTGGTCTTTTCGTCGCCCTCGGGCATGGCAGATATTGCAGCGGCAACACCGGGGTCAAGAATATCGGCAGGGTTGTTCAGATCATAGCCGTATGTGGTAGCCATAGCAAGCACCGCGCCGGTGTTCGGGTCCATAACAATGCCTGTCGCTCTTTCTTTCGGCGCATGAGTTTCAACGCACTTTTGCAGGGCGTTTTCCAGCGCCGACTGAATAGGTATCTTGATATTCAGCACCAGCGAATCCCCTGCCTGCGCATCATAGGACTGCTTGTATTCATACGGTATCTCGTTGCCCCTGTTGTCGGTAGCAATAAGCGTTTTGCCGTCAACGCCAGAGAGATAATCATCATAATAAGCTTCAAGACCGTAAATGCCGTAGCCATCGTAATGCAGATGACCTATTACCGAAGCCGCCAGCGTGTTTTCGGGGTAAAACCTCTTTGAAGACTCGGTAGCGCCAATGCCGCTTATGCCGTTTTCCTCAGCATATTCGCGTATCTCGTCCGCCTTGTCCTTTTCAACGTTCTTCTTTATCTCCTGATAGCGGTTCTCTTTCATGCATTTTGCAAGTATCTCCGACTGCTCTGTTTCAAGCAGCTGTGAGAGCCGCAGAGTTATGCTATCCAGCGTAAGCGGCTGCACCAGTTCGACTTGTGGGTCTTCGGCGTGCTGTTTTATTGATTTTTCCGCCGCTTCTTCGCTGTCCTCAATATTCTTGCGTATTAAAACGGGGTCAACATAAATGGTGTATACCGTCGCACTCTGCGCCAGGATATCCATATTCGCATCATATATAGCGCCGCGCGGCGCGGTTATGGTAGTGCTTTTAAGCTGCTGAGAGCTTGCAAGCTCCTGCCACTGCGAGGCGTTCACTATAGATATCATCACCATTGTGTATATAAGGTAGCCTATCACTATAAAAATAACAGGCCATACAAAGCCGTTCAGCCTTTTTTTCATCGAGGAAGTTGGCTTGTCTGACATTCTTTTTCACCCCATTTATCGCTTTTGTACGTTTAATATGAATAAGAAAGCTAAGTCTGACTTAAATAAGATCAAACTCAACTTTCTGTAATTATCTTATTCACTCTATGCCGAGATATTCCTTCACGCCTTCAAACCAGTCCTTTATCGCGGCAAAGAAACCTTTTTCCTCTTTCTTCACCACTTCAGAAACGGAATCGACAGGCACTTCAACAAATTCCACCTGCGATTTGTCGAGCTTTGTAAGACCCAGCGTATTTTCGGCATAATCTTCCACCGCCGTAACGCTCGTTTTTGATGCAAGCTGAGCTTCCAGGTTTGTACATTCGTCCTGAAGCTGTGAAAGCTGCGCGCTCATCTTCGACTGCTCAGCCGTCAGCCTGCTCATGTCTATCTGGTTCGATATGACACCTGCCAGCACCACTACGGCTACTATTGCAGGCACCAGTATCTCAATGAGGGGAAATATCGGCGCTTTTTTCTTTGCGTTTGCCTTATGCTGTATATTGCTTTGCGGCTGCTCCTGCGGCGGCGCGTACTCATGATCATCATCATAGTCGTAGTAATCGTCGTCATAGTCGGGCAGATCATACGCCAGATTGCTTTCTATCCTTGCCAATATCCCTCACCTCTTTTGCTGTGGGCGCAATGTTTTGCTCTCTTATTTCTTTTGTTCGTTTTTTGTTTCTCTTTTTTGTACGTTCTTTTGTTGTTCTTTCTTTTTTGTTTATTTTGTAAGATCTGCGCTAAGCTACAGTTTCTCTATTATCCTCAGTTTAGCGCCTGAGCTTCTGCGGTTTTCCTCAAGCTCCTTTTCGCCTGCCGTTATAGGCTTGCGGTTTACAAGCTTTCCGCGCGGCTTTTTGCCGCATACGCATACGGGAAAATCGGGCGGACATTCACAGCCTCTGCAATAGGCTGCAAACCTCTGCTTTACCAGTCTGTCTTCCAGCGAGTGGAATGTGATGATACACAGCCTGCCCCCGGGTCTCAAAGCATCAAATGCCTTATCAAGAGCAAGCGACAGGTGCAAAAGCTCCTCGTTCACCGCTATTCTTATAGCCTGGAACGTTCTTTTGCATGGATTTTTTTCTCTCTTTGATCTTGCCGGCACTGCGCTTTTTATTATCTCTGACAGTTCACCGGTAGTATCGATCTTCTTTTGTTCTCTGCACTTAACTATTGCCGACGCGATATTTCTTGCATATTTTTCTTCGCCATACTCAAAGATTATTCGTGCGAGTTCTTTTTCCGACCACCCGTTCACGATATCTTTTGCCGAAATACCCTCCTGACTCATTCTCATGTCCAGAGGTGCGTCAAGGCGATACGAAAATCCCCTCTCCGCAGTATCCAGCTGATGCGAAGACACTCCCAGATCTAAAAGTATCCCGTCCACGCTGTCAATACCCTGATCGCTCAACACCCTGTCAAGCTCAGAGTAATTAGCTTTTATAACGGTTGCGTTAAAATCTTTCAGCCGCTCCCTCGCCGTTTCCACCGCAGTGGGGTCACGGTCTACAGCCAGCAGACGACCACTCGTAAGTCGTTTTGCTATCTCACATGAATGTCCTGCTCCGCCCACAGTACCGTCAACATAAATGCCGTCGGGCTTGATATCCAGCCCATCGATACATTCGCGAAGCATTACCGGCAGATGATGAAATTCCAACTAGAAATTCAACTCCTCCATCTGATCCATGATCCTGTCTTCATCAATGCGATCGTTGAGTGCCTCCCATGTTGCCTTATCCCATATCTCCGCTCTGTTGCCAACGCCCGTTACTATTATCTCTTTATCGAGCCCTGCAAACTCACGCAGATTCTGCGGGATAAGTATCCTGCCCTGCTTGTCGGCGGTAACTTCGCTTGCCCACGAGAGGAAGAACCTCTGTAGTTCTCTGCCCTTTGACATCGGCAAAGCTTCTATCCTTGCCGCCATTTCTTCAAATGCAGTCGAAGCATACGCAAACAAACATCCGTCCAGACCTCTGGTGACTACGATCTGCTCGCCTAATATCTCTCTAAGCTTTATAGGAAAGCTCATTCTGCCTTTTATGTCCATCGACTGCGTAAACGATCCTGTCAAGCTTGACAAGCAAATCACCTCCCGTTTGGTCTTTTTCGGATCTGAAAGCATCATTTAGGGAATGAACACCACTATTTAACACTTTTCACCGTCATGAGACCATTATACATTATAAATTCGCAGAAATCAAGCCTGCGCGCCGTTTGTCAGGGTGACGTTTTACACAATTTTTATATCACTATATTTGTATACTATGCACAAGAAGTCCCATTTTTCGGACTTTTATCAGTACACCGTGACACACCCGCAAAATTGTAAACTTTTTGTGAACGAGAACATTCGTTCTGAAATCTGTAAAGCAAATACCTTTACACATACAAAAAGACGTGAAGAACAAATTTTGTCATCACGTCTTGAATGTCTGCCTGTTAAGTTGTAGCCTTTACAGGTCGTACTGCCTGATTTCGCAGTTGCCCATAAAAAATCCCATAAATCTATCCGTTGTCATGTCGTAAAAATAGCTGTCGATCACCCTGCAAATGCCGCCGTGGCACACCAGCAGAACGTCCTCGCCGCTGTATAAACGCTTTACATCATCTATAACGTTGTAAGTGCGCTGAACCACCTGAAAGACCGATTCACCGCCCGGCATTTTGCAGCCCCACGCCGCCTTTGCTTTCGGGAAGTCTTCAAGATATCGGCTCTTGCCCTCGTACCTGCCGTAATCCCACTCTATCAGCCGCTCATCTGTCTGAACCGGCAGACCTACTTTTTCTGCGACTATTTCAGCGGTCTGCACAGCCCTTTTCATCGGTGAGGAGATTATGCGCCCCAGCGAAAGCGCCGAAGCTTCTTGTGCCAGCCGCTGTGCCTGCCGTATGCCCTCGCCCGATAGCGGTATGTCAGTCCTGCCCAGAATTATGTCTTTTGCGTTCCATTCGGTCTGCCCGTGGCGCGTTGCGTAAAGTTTCATGTGCGCTCCTTTATCGGTTCTCTTATAACGGTGCGAAGCTTTTCGGGCGCGACCCTGCGCGCATCGCTTAAATATATCTCGTGGTGAAGCCTGCTCTTTGAAAGGTCGTATTCATAGCCGCCGCGCTGTATGTATTCGTCCATAAGAGCCAAAGTGCGCGGCTCGTCATCGTAGCTGCCTATGTGCATACACTGCACGCACAGCCCCTCCTCCACCGTGAGAAACTCAGCCGCCGAAAGGTCGGTCTTCTTCTTTTCCTGCGCCTGTTCAACCGCCCTGTCAAAATCGGCTTTCTTAACAAAGTCCGGCAGACGTATCATAGAGATGAAATTGAACTTATCCTTGTGGGTGTAGTCTATGCGCTCTGCGCCCTCCTGCCACCAGAAGCCCTCCAGCGGCGGCACTACATAATCAAAATACCCCTCAATGCGCCAGTCGCTCTTCTTGCTCATCTTAATAGTGAAAGAAATTGTGTACAAAATGCCTATCGAGCGTTTGTACTCGCTGTCCTCGGCGTTGGGGTCGCCCTTGCCGCGCACCACAACATAATTCATCTTCGGCAAGGTGACTATCGCAGGCTTTTCCTTTGGCAGATAAAATTCCTTGTACTCTTTTTTGTAGTCAAATGCCATAGGTCATACCTCATCAAAATATTCAGCCATATCAGCCCTCTAGTTTCATGATCTTGTCAACTCTGACAGCGTGCCTGCCGCCCTCAAACGGCGTTTCGAGGAACACTTTCACTATCTCCGCCGCCAGCCCGTCGCCCACGACCCTCTGACCTATGCAGAGAACGTTGGCGTCGTTGTGCAGGCGCGTGAATCTGGCAGAAAAGGTGTCGCTGCAGCACGCCGCGCGAATGCCTTTTATCTTGTTTGCAGCCATCGACATACCCACGCCCGTGCCGCACAGCAGGATAGCCTTTTCGCACCTGCCGCTCACAACGGCATCGCAGACCTCTTTCGCCTTGTCGGGGTAGTCGCACTTTTCGCCCTCGGCAACGCCAAAGTCGAGGTAGTCCACTCCCTCGCTCTCCAAAAATTTTGCCACCGCCATTTTCAGCTGCGGCGCCGCATGATCGTTTCCAATTGCAATCATTTTAAGTTCTCCTTTATTTGTATTATTCGCGCTTACGCGCAAGCCTGCGGAGCTGTGCACCGCCCCACTATATTTGGTTATCTTCTCATTTTGAGTATGCTGATACGTTTGCGTATCTCTATGCGAGGGAAAAACCATAGGGGTATAGGGAGTGTATCTGCAAGGAAGGGCGCGCGCTCCACTCCCTTCCCTAAGGTTTTTCCCTCGCGCTCTCTTTTCCTTACCCACACCTACGACCACGCGCTGAGCCTTGGTGGTATTTCGCGACCTCTTCGCACGGAACTTCGTAGCTTTGTGGAGGAGGCTAAAGAGAGAAATACGCATCAGTTTCGTTTGTAAGGCAAAAGAGGTCAGTAGTGCGGGAAATTGATTTGCAATGTACTGCATATAAATTTCGTGACAGTTGATTTACAGCTTTTGTAGAAATGGCATGAAAGTCCACGCTATTGAAATTAAACGGACTATGCAAAAGAATTATGGTTTCAGAATATGCGAGCCATCGAGCATATTCTGAAATCGGCGACCCCATAATGTCGCCGAAATAATTCTTTCATTGTGGCTTGGAGGCTTAAGCCGACAAGACACTGCGAAAGCAGCAAAAACCTACCTATGCGCCTTATCCTTCTCCGCCTTGGTATCTTGCAGGTAGGCAGCTGCCAGCCTTTCGGGCGGCGTGGCTTCGCACCCCATTGCCGCAAAGCACAGCGACGACGCCCTTTGCAGGCGGTCTTTCGGCGGCGCACAGCGTACATTCTCCATGCCGCTCAAAAGCTCTTTCACCTCGCCGCAGCAGTCACCGACTATTATCACATCTCCGTCTATCCCCTGCGCGTACTCTTTAAGCTCCTGCGCGGTGCACACGCGGTCGGGATACACACACTTCACACCGTCTCCGTCAGATACGTATCCGCCGAGGTAATAAACATCAGTACGCGCTTTGAGCACCGCAAGCACAGTGCCCTTAGCCGCGCACACATTGAAGCTCAGCGCCATAAGCGTTGAAACGCCGCAGCACTCGCACCCAAGCCCCATGCACATACCCTTGACAGCCGCTATGCCAATGCGCAGCCCCGTATACGAGCCCGGCCCGTTCGCTACCGCTATCCTATCAATATCATGCAGGGTGAGCGAGCAGTCCTCCAGCAGCTTTTTCACCATAGGCAGTATCACCTGCGAATGCGTAAGCTTTGTGTAAAGTATGCTCTCGCCTATAATGCGTTCCCCGTCACATACTGCCGCAGAGGCGGTCTTGCCCGAAGTTTCAATTCCCAAGCACAGCAAAGCGTTCATCTCCCTGCAATGTGATAGCGCGCGTGTTGTCGTCAACGCGTTTTATGTCTATATAAATACAATCTTTGGGCAGCGCGTCCGCGATGTTCTCGCTCCATTCCACCGCTATCACGGTGTCTTCGTCCATATAGTCGTAAAAGCCCGTTGTTTCAAGGTCTGCGCCGCCGTTTATGCGGTACATATCAAAATGTATAAGGCTTATATTTTCCCCTCTGTACTCATTAACAAGCGCAAAAGTAGGCGAGGTCACATCATCGCCAAGCCCCAGCCCCAGCGAAAGCCCTCTTGTAAACGTGGTCTTGCCTGCACCCAGTCCGCCGCGGTAAGCTATCACATCTCCGCCGCGCAAAAGACCGCCCACTTTCTGCGCAAATGCTATAGTTTCTTCGGGGCTGTAAGTCATTACCGTCATCACACCAGACCCTTATCGTAATAGTAATTCAGCAAAAGGTCTACCATTCTGCCGTAACTGTCCTTGCCGTCTGCAACGCCGTTGAATTTCAGACTGCCGTTCATGGCGGCATCTGCAAGCTCGTTCACGGTAGACGACGGTATTATAGCATCTTCGTCCTCCTGAACGTCCTGCCAATACGCCTGATTTTCAAACATATCCACCCAAATGCCGTAGTCTATGCGCGTTTCTATTTCGTCAAGCCTCTCGCGCAGTGCAGGGTCTTTATCCGCAACGGCATCGAAAGCCCTTGTGCGCACATACTTCAGCGCCGAGAGATAGCCGCTGTAGCGGTACTCTGCGTTTTCAGACTGCGAACACGCCAGGAACGCTACAAAATTCGCCTCATCCTCTAATATAATTCCCTGCGTGTGGGCAAGCTCGTGCACCACAGTTTCGGGTTTGTTTGAGGCATACATAAGCTTGTTGTAATTTGCCTCCAGCGTGAACGGGAAATACACGCCCATAAGGTACTGCTGGCTCATAAAATACGAATTTATAACGGGCTTTGGTTTAGTGTAAAAGCCTTTTAGTATCGGGTAATCGCCGCTTATGTTCTCCAGCGCCGCGGCGGCAGTGTCATCAAGGTCGGCGGTAAGAATAAATTTGCCGTCTTCGTCACGCTGCACCTGCGCTGACGCCTCATTCGTCTGCTCTATAAGTTTTTCGTATACGTCAAGCAGCTGCGAGGTGGTGTATGTTTCCTGAGAGATGCCGTTTTTAGAAGCAAACGTTGAGCACTGATACATTATAAAGCAGTTGAGCGTTTCTGTAACCAGCACGTATGCTAAGCACCACGCAAGCGCTTTGAAATATATGTGCGATACCCTTTTGCGCTTGCCCTTTTTTATGCACATCAGCACTATGTAAACTATCAGCGATATCGGCAGCCCAGCCACCGCTATTATAATAAGTATCTCGCCTAATGAGAACGGCAGCCAAGACAGCAGCCTGCCGAAGGTGTTGTTCCAAATCGGGAAGATGTGGTCAAGATAAAAGTCTGCAAACGGCGTTGACAGCCGCGCTATAATGTTCAGAAGCAGGCACGCGCCGAACACCGAGATAAGCGCTATGCTGTTCTTTTTAAGTCCTCGCTTTTGGGATTCTTCGGTATTTTCTGTAGTTTCCGTAGTTTCAGACTTCTCTTTCGCTTCTTCCTGTTTGTCAGATGTTTCGGCTTCTGTAGCTTTTGCAGTTTCTTCGGACTTCTCTGCGGCTTCTTCCGCCGCTGTTTCCTGTTTGTCCGTTGTTTGGACTTTAGAAGCTTCTGTTGATTTTGTATCTTTTGCAGACTGCTGAGCTTTTTTGGGCGCCTTTTCTGTGCGCTCCGCAGGCTTTACGACAGTATCATCAAAAGTTTCTACAGTTTCTACAGCCTTACTTTCTTTAACAGCCTGTGCCGCCTGCTGTGTTGGCTGATCCTGCCTGTGCTGATTTTGCTTATGCTGATTATTCGGCTTGTGCTGATTATTGTGCTGATGATTGCGGTTTTTGTGCTTTTTGCTGCTCATTATAATTCACCCTCTGAAATTTAGAAAAGACCCGTGATATTGCCGCTGTTGTCGCAGTCAATAAGGTTTGCGGCAGGCAGTTTTGGCAGACCCGGCATGGTCATGATGTCGCCCGTGTATGCCACCACGAACCCTGCTCCCGATGAAAGTTTAAGGTCACGCACGGTAATTTTGAACCCCTGCGGCTTGCCAAGTTTTGCAGGATCATCGGAAAGCGAATACTGCGTTTTTGCCACGCATACGGGAATATCGGCAAAGCCGAGCCCCTCTATCTCTTTCAGCGCTTTCTGCGCCTGCGCGGTGTATATTACGCCGTCCGCGCGGTATATCTCTTTCGCTATTATCTCCAGCTTTTCCTGTATAGGCAGTTTCTCGTCATACAGAACGTGGAAGTCGCTCTTTTTCTTCTCTATAGTGTCGCAAACTTTCTGAGCGAGATCCTTGCCGCCCTCGCCGCCTTTTGCGAAAATTTCCGCAAGAGAATACTCAACGCCCATTTCAGAGCACACTTCTTCTATAACAGCTATTTCCGCATCCGTGTCGCTCTCGAATCTGTTTATCGCAACAACCACAGGCACGCCGAACTTGTGCATATTCTCGATATGCGTTTTCAGATTTATACTGCCCTTGCGCAGTGCCTCAACATTTTCGGTCTTCAGCTCCGTCTTCGGTACACCGCCGTTGTATTTCAGCGCGCGTATGGTAGCCACCAGAACCACGCAAGAAGGCTTCAAGCCTGCAAAACGGCACTTGATGTCCATAAACTTCTCCGCACCCAGGTCAGAGCCAAAGCCTGCCTCTGTAATGCAGTAATCACCCAGTTTGAGTGCAAGCTTAGTAGCCCTTACCGAGTTGCAGCCGTGCGCGATGTTTGCAAAAGGTCCGCCGTGCATAATGGCAGGGGTGTTCTCCAAAGTCTGAACAAGGTTCGGTTTGAGTGCATCTTTCAAAAGCGCTGTCATAGCGCCGCAGCCGCCGAGATCTTTAGCGTAAACCGGCTTGCCGTCAAGAGTGTATGCCACCAGGATCCTTTCAAGGCGCGCTTTAAGGTCTGCAAGGTCTGAAGCCAGGCATAAAATAGCCATGACCTCGCTTGCAACGGTTATCTGAAAACCGTCCTCGCGCGGCACGCCGTTCACCTTGCCGCCAAGACCTATAACAATATTGCGCAGCGCCCTGTCGTTCATATCGAGGCAGCGTTTTATAAGAATGCGCCGCTGATCTATTTTAAGCTCGTTGCCCTGCTGAATGTGGTTGTCAATAAGCGCGCAAAGCAGGTTGTTTGCCGCCGTGATAGCGTGCATATCGCCGGTAAAATGCAGGTTTATGTCCTCCATGGGCACTACCTGAGCGTATCCGCCGCCAGCAGCACCGCCCTTTATGCCGAACACAGGGCCTAAAGACGGCTCACGCAGAGCAAGCACAGCTTTTTTGCCTATTTTAGCCATGCTCTCCGCCAGACCTACCGAAACTGTGGTCTTGCCCTCGCCTGCCGGGGTGGGGTTAATTGCGGTGACGAGAATAAGTTTGCCGTCCTGCTTTCCGCTCAGCTTTTCAAACAAGCTCTCCGAGAGTTTCGCCTTGTACTGTCCGTAGGGCTCTATATCGTCCTCAGATATGCCTAAAGCGGCGGCGATGTCCTTTATTTTCAGCATTTTAGCCGATGAAGCTATCTCAATATCTGTCAGCATAAAAATTCCTCCGTTAAAAAAATGTCGGCAGTAAAGCCACTGCATTTTTATTATAACATATTCCGAGCATTTTTTCTAGAGTATTCGGAAATATTTTTTTGCCTTTTTATGGAAAATAGATGCAGGAAATATTTTTGCTGCTTTCGCAGCACCCTGCGGAGCTGTTCAACGCCCCACAGTACGCAAAAGTTTTAGACCCTGTCAAGAAAGAAAAAGTTTTCGGTCAAGCCTTTTTCAAAAGGCTTGTCAGGGTCAAGGGGCGGAAGCCCATTGTCGCCCTCCGCAGAGGGCGAAAGCCCCTACAGCGTGCGCTCCGAAAAAGGTGAATTTAAAAACAGTCCGGTGGACTGTTTTTAAAGAGGAAAATCCCTGCAAGAGAGGGATTTTCCTTTGATAAGACTTTAGCTATTTTGCCTGCGCGCGCTTGCGTGCGCAATAGCATTGTTAAAAGTCCATACATCAAAATCACGCTCACCCTCCGCGTTGCTGGCAGAATATTCTTTCGGAAAGCAAGAGGGTGGTGGTACGCTCCTGCGCCGCGCGTAAGCGCGAATATTAAAATAACGCGCGGTATCATCTTGCCTCTTGCTTCTCGTTATCTTGCTTCTAGTAGCTGCGCCTCCCCTTGTTGTAGCGCACAACTTTTTTGCCGCGTTCTCTCAGAGAACGCTGTGCAAAGTGAAAAGACCCGACGTCTTGCTTCTTGCCTCTAATAATCTTGCCTCTCTAGTGGCTTAATTTAGGCTTGTAAGTGCGCATGAACTTTTCAAACTCGTCAAGATCGTACGATTTTCCGCCGTTTTTGTAGGGCGCGCTTTGCTCTTTTTCTTTTTCATAAACATAATCATATTCTTTTTCTTTTTCTTTCTCTTTATCTGTTGCATTTGCAGCATTTGCAGCATTTGCATAAATTTCGTCGTTGTCATATTTCGCCTTTGCCGCATCACTGCGCGCTTTGCAGACGCCTTCCCACTTTTTGCCGTCGCGCTCGAGGGTGCTTTTCATGAACATAAAAGTAAATTTTACGCAATCGCTCAAAGTTTCATTCTCGCCACGTGCAGCAAAATCAAACAGCGCCTTGAACAGCTTTCCTGCCTCCTCATCGCTAAGCTCATCAACGCATTCTTCCCATTCTTTGTAGATAATGAACGATTTGTTGTCGGTGTGATAATTCTTCTGTGACATATTAGCCTCCTGATAGTAAATAAAAATTTTGAAAATGTTTTTTCACTATCAGCGGCTAAACGCCAGATGTTAAACGAAAACGTATAACAAACAAAAAATATATAGACATTCTCACAATCTTGAGCCACACAGTAAGTCCCCAAACCGCGCCTCGCACCCTACTCTCTCACTAATCTCTCTGCCCATGCTGCTGGAAGTATATTCTACCATCGGCGATAGAGAGGGGGGTGGCGTGGTCGGGGAAAGTTGGACAGGGAGAGATGTGTGGTCTTTTCACTTTGCGTGGCGTTCTCTGAGAGAACGCGGAAAAAAAGTTGTGCGCTACAACAAGGAGAGGCGCAGCTGCTAAAAGCAAGATAACGAGAAGCAAGAGGCAAGAAAGTGCACTTTACAAGCTTAGCGCGTAATTTTCAAAACGCTCGTCTTGCCTCTTGCTTCTTGGTAAACCGCAGGTATGGAAAACTGTCGCAAAGCCTTAAAAACTATTTCTAACCTCTAACTTCTCACCTCTAACCTCTAGCAGGGCAAGAAGTGTGGTCTTTTCACTTTGCGTGGCGTTCTCTGAGAGAACGCGGAAAGAGAGATAAGGTCTTCTCAAAGGAAAATCCCTCTCTTGCAGGGATTTTCCTCTTTCAAAATAGTCCACCGGACTATTTTGAAATTCACCTTTTTCGGAGCGCCTGACGTGTTTTCGGGGGCGCCGCCCCCGTACCCCTGCGACCCTTTTGAAAAAGGGTCGATCGAAAACTTTTCCTTTCTTGACAAGATTTTAAAGTTAGTCCGAAAATTGAAATTACAGCTTCTTGCCTCTTGCCTCTTAATTTCTTGCCTCTAGCAGCGTAAGCGCAAATAATACACACAACAAAAACGGCTTCACGCTAAAAGCATGAAACCGTTTCTTCCCTATATTTCATTCCTGTTTTCCAGTGCCTTATACAGCGTTACCTCGTCGGCAAATTCGAGCACCGCGCCCATCGGCAGACCGAACGCCAGCCTTGTCACCTTAACGCCGAGCGGTTTGAGCATTCGCGAAAGATACATCGCCGTTGCCTCGCCCTCTACGGTTGGGTTGGTCGCCATGATGACCTCTTTCACCGTGCCGTCCTGCAATCTTGCCAGCAGCTGTTTTATACGCAGGCTTTCGGGCATAACGTTATCTATAGGCGATATAAGCCCGTGCAGGACATGATACACCCCTTTATACTCCTTCGTCCTCTCAAATGCGGTGACATCCTTGGGGCTTTCTACCACGCAGATGACCGACCTGTCACGCCTGTCGCTGCCGCATATAGGACACAATGTTTTGTCGGTAAGGTTGCAGCACACACTGCACTCATGCACCGTTTTATGCGCGGTTATTATGGCATCTGCAAAAGCTTTAGCCTCGCTGTCGGGCATCGAAACAACGTGGTAAGCCAGCCTCTGTGCGGATTTCATTCCTATGCCGGGCAGCTTTGCAAAATGCTCTGCAAGCACTGTCAGCGCCAATGCGTTACTGTCAGCCATTATCAATACAGACCGGGTATGGAAACGCCGCCGGTGACTTTCTGCATTTCGGCGTCAGACTCCTCATCGAGCACCCTTATAGCCTCGTTGAACGCGCTCATAACAAGGTCTTGCAGTGTTTCAACGTCTTCGGGGTCAACTACTTCGGGCTTGATGCTGAGCTTAAGCACCTGTCTTTTGCCGTTTATGGTTATCTCTACTGCTCCGCCGCCTACCGATGCGGAAAACTCTCTCTCTTCAAGCTCTGCCTGCAAAGCTGTTATCTGCTCCTGCATTTTCTGAGCCTGTTTGAGCATCTGATTTACATTGCCGGAAGGGCCTTTGCCCATTCCCTGCGGAAGTCTTGCTTTCATAATTATTTCTCCTTGCAATTAGTTTTTCTGTTTTATTTCAACTGCCACGTCAGAGCCCTGCGCCCTTTGCAGCAGTTTGTTTACGGGTGAATCCTCGCCGGGGACTACATTTTTTGCCGAACGCACTCTTATTGCGAACTGCTTGCCGAACCGCTCTGTCAGTATCTGCGAAAGTGTGGCGGCGCACTTTGTTTCTTTGAACATCTTCAGGAAAAAGTCGTTGTCTACCACAAGCAGCACTACATTTTCATACACAAACGCGTTTGAGCCTGCCAGAAAACCTGCCGTTGCCGCATCGCGCTGTGAAAGCTCGTCAAGAATATCTTTCCACTCTGCCATCGGCGAAAAATCCTCGGGTTTAAGCTTTGAAAGATCTACCTTCGGCTCTTCTATAGGCGCGTGCTCCTGCGGAACAAGCGGTTCTTCTTTGACGGGCGTATCCTGCTTTACCACGCCGTTTTTCAAAGCCTTTTCAAGAGCCGCAATGCGGTTACGCAAAGCCGCTATCTCACTGTCGCTTACGGTTGAAGATGTGACTGCTTTTGAACCGCCGACATCATTTCCGCACAGCCTTACAACGCACATTTCTATCTCAACGCGTTTTGCTGTAACTCTCATTAGCCGCTCGCTGCAATTTTGCAGTATATCTAGCATTTGCAGTATTCGCTGAGTGTCCAGTTTTTCTGCTATTTTGCGTATGCGCTCTATCTCATCGGGCAGGCATACGAACGCCGAATCGCTCTTTACAGATCTTGCAAGCATCACGTTTCTCATCTGCGAGATAAGCTCGTCCACCAACCGCTGCATATCCTTTGAGCGGTCATACAGCTGGGCTATAATGTCTATTGCCGTTACCGCGTCTTTGTCTGCAAAACATTCTAAAAGCTTGAAAAGGTAGTCGCGCTCCGCGATGCCTGCGGCAGCAGAAACTGTATCTAAGTCTACATCTTTTGAATATGCTATGCACTGATCGAGCAGCGACAGGGCATCTCTCATACCGCCATCGGCAAGTTTTGCAACAAGTTCCGCGGCGCTGTCGGTAAGGGTGAAGTCTTCGTTATCCGCGATATACAAAAGCCTGCTCTTTATATCTTCGGGCAGTATACGCCGAAAATCAAAGCGTTGACAGCGCGAAACAATGGTTACGGGTACTTTGTGTATCTCTGTGGTAGCCAGCACGAATTTCACATACTCGGGCGGCTCTTCAAGGATCTTCAGAAGCGCGTTGAATGCGCTTGTTGAGAGCATATGCACCTCGTCTATGATATACACCTTGTATTTGCAGCTCTCGGGCGTGTAGGCGGTTGACTCGCGCAGCTCGCGTATGTCGTCAACTCCTGTGTTTGAGGCGGCGTCTATCTCGATAATGTCAACAAGGCTCTCGTTTTCAAAAAGCCTGCACATCTCGCACTCGCCGCAGGGTGAGCCGTCTTTGGGGTCTTTGCAGTTTATAGCTTTTGCGAAGATCCTCGCGCAGGTGGTCTTGCCTGTGCCTCGGCTGCCGGTGAAAAGGTACGCGTGCGCGGTCTTGCCCTCTTTTATCTGATTGCGCAAAGTGGTGGTTATATGCGGCTGCGAGACCACGTCTTCCCAGGAAGCAGGTCGCCATTTTCTGTATAAAGCCTGATACACCGCCGCACACCTCCTTTGGTTACTTCCTTTATGCAAAAGTGTTCATGAAATGTATTATCATATTTGCGCTTACGCGCAGCGCAGGAGCGCAGTGTCTTGTCGGCTTTAGCCTCCAAGCCACAATGAAAGAATTACTTCGCCGCCGAAAGTGGGGCGGCGATTTTGTTTTTTGAAAGTCTGAAGCCTTTCAGAAAACAAAACCGTAATTCTTTTGCATAGTCCGTTTACTCGCAAAGGTCGTAATCCCTGTCAAGAAAAGAAAAGTTTTCGGTCAAGCCTTTTTCAAAAGGCTTGTCAGGTCGAGGGGCGAGCCCCTCGTCGCCGTCCGCAGACGGCGAAACCCCCATACGGCAGGCGCTCTGATATTAGAGATTAGAAGTTAGATGTCAGAGGTTAGAAACGGTTTTTAAGGCTTTGCGACAATGTTTCATACCTGCGATTTACAAGAGGCAAGAAGCAAGAAATTGCTTTTTATAGTTAGTACAAATTTTTCAAAACACGCATCTTGCCTCTTGCTTCTAGTTTTCTTACTTCTAAAAGCTGAGCCTCCCCTTTGAGAAGAACTTCGCTCTCTTTCCGCGTTCCATTATGGAACGCCGTACTGTATATGAAATTTTAGCTGACTCATAAGCGCAAACTTTTAAAAATGCTATTGCGCACGCAAGCGCACGCAGGCAAGAAAGCTAAGGTCTTTTCATAGGAAAATCCCTCTCTTACAGGGGATTAGCGTTCCCAAAGGGAACGCCCGAAGAATTATTTCGCTTTTAAATTTTGGGGCGAAATAATTCTTCCCGCGGTCGCTAGCGACCGCTGTCCTCATTGAAAAACAATCCACCGGATTGTTTTTCAATTCACCTTTTTCGGAGCGCACGCTGTGTTTGTGGGGCTCTGCCCCACACCCCGCAAGCCTTTTGAAAAAGGCTTGACCGAAAACTTTTCCTTTCTTGACAGGGTTTAATACTTTTGCGTACTGTGGGGCGTTGTGTGCGCTCCTGCGCTGCGCGTAAGCGCAAATAATACGCAAAACTAAAACAACGCGCAAACGTAGAAGTCACAACATCTTGCCTCTTGCCTCTAACTCTAAACCGCAGGCATGAAAAACTACCGCAAGAGTCGTAAAAACATCTCTAACTTCTAACCTCTGACTTCTTGTCTCTAACAGAAAATCCGACACATAGGAGTGCAGGCGTGGCTGTGACACACAAAACAAACCGCTTAATGCTGCTCGGTTCCCCGCCTGACATGGTTCACAGCGTTTCATTGCACAGGACCTGCACACCTATAAGTCGGAAATTTCCGCGGCGACTTACCTGCTCTATTCATCTCAAAAGATATTATACCACACTTGCAAAAAAATTGCAAGCACTTTTTGCACATTTGCTTTTCGCCCCCTTGACAGCGGCGCAAAATGATGGTATAATATGAATATGAAAACCGTTTTCATTTTTGAGAGGTGAACAAAATTGCCGCAAAACAGCTACAAAACAAAGCAGAGAACACTTATACTGAACTGCCTGAAAGACAACAAAGACCGCCATATCACCGCTGAGGAGATTCACGAATATCTTCTGCGAGGGGGCGAGAGCGTTGGCATGACCACCATTTACCGCAATCTTGACAAGCTTTTGAAAGAGGGGCAGCTTAGGCGTTACGAGCTGACGCAGGGGCAGAGCGCTTGCTTTCAGTATGTTGACGGCGAGGGCGACTGCCGCGAACATTTTCACCTGAAGTGCGAGGGCTGCGGCAGGCTGATACATCTTGATTGTGACGATCTGGCAAAGCTATCAGAGCATATAGAAAAGGAACACGCGTTTTATCTGAACAGCTCGAAAACGGTGCTTTACGGGCTGTGCGCCGACTGCAAAACGCAAAAGGACAAGTGACATGATACGCAAAAAACTTAAAATATTTGCTATAATTTTAACCATGCTGCCGATGATATTTCTGACCTCGTGCGGCAAACAGCAGCAAAACGGCAGGCTCAGCATAGTTACTACGATTTTTCCGCCATATGATTTTGCGAGGGAGATAACCGGCGGCAGCTGCGACATACAGATGCTATTAAAACCCGGGCAGGAGAGCCATTCTTACGAGCCGACGATAAAAGACATTCTCGCTATTGAAAACTGCGATCTGTTCATCTATACGGGCGGCGAAAGCGACGTCTGGGTGGAGGATATGCTGGCATCTTTTGACGAGCCCGTGAACACCCTGCGGCTGGTAGATCTATGCGACGTCAAGGAAGAAGAAGAGATAGGCGAGGAGCACGACCACGAGGAAGAACACTCTGTAGACGAGCACGTGTGGACATCGCTCAGAAATGCGCAGGACATCTGCGGCGGCATTTGCGATGCGGTGTGCGCCATTGACAGCGAAAACGCCGATGAGTACCAAAAAAACTGCGATGAATACTGCGAAAAACTAAAACAGCTTGACAGCGAATTTACAAGCGTTGTAAACGGCGGCAAACGTCAAACTTTAGTGTTCGGCGACCGCTTTCCGTTTCGGTATCTTGCAGATGACTACGGGCTGGAATGCTTTGCGGCATTTTCGGGGTGCAGTGATGAGACCGAGCCCAGCGCTGCAACTTTTGCATACCTTATAGATAAGATAGAAAGCGAAGATATGCCGGTGGTTTTGTATATAGAATTTTCGGCTGAAAACGCCGCACGCGCTATAGCAGAGCAGACCGGGTGCGGGGCGAGGCTGTTTCATTCCTGCCACAATGTTACACAGGAAGAAATGGATAACGGCGTGACATACATTTCTCTTATGGAAGAAAATTTGCAGGTGCTGAAGGAGGCGCTTTACTGATGAGTTTGCTGAAAGTTGAAGACCTTACCGTGCAGTATGACGGCAGCGAGGCGCTTAGCGGTCTGAGTTTTGAGCTTGATGAGGGCGATTATCTTTGCATTGCAGGCGAGAACGGCTCGGGCAAAAGCACGCTGATAAAGGCACTTTTAGGTCTTAAAAAGCCCGATGGCGGCAGCATAACCTACACAGGGCTGGCGCAGTCGCAGATAGGCTATATGCCGCAGCAGACCGACATTCAGCGCGATTTTCCCGCATCGGTGATGGAAGTTGTGCTGACGGGCTGCCTTAAAGCAAACGGCAGGCGACCGTTCTTTTCTGCAAAAACAAAAAAGCTCGCGCTTGAAAACCTTGAAAAGACAGGCGCTGCGCAGCTTGCAAAAAAATGTTACGGTGAGCTCTCGGGCGGTCAGCAACAGAGGGTGCTTATGGCAAGGGCGCTTTGCTCTACCGAAAAGCTGCTTATTCTAGATGAGCCCGTTGCGAACCTTGACCCGAAGGCTACAGACGAGCTTTACGCGCTGATAGACGAGCTGAACAAAAAGCACGGCATAACCGTTATAATGGTATCGCACGATATACGCTGCGCGGCGATGCAGGCAGGGAAAATTTTGCACATTGACAAAACGCTGGTGTTTTTCGGCACGACTAACGACTATATAAACTCGCCCGAGGGCAGGCGGTTTTTGAGCCACTCTCACCATAATATCTGAGGTACAATAAAATGGACAGTATTATAAAACTTCTGCAAATGACTTTTATACAGCGCGCTCTGATAGTGGGCGTGCTGGTGTCGCTATCAGCCGCTTTGCTGGGCGTGCCGCTGGTGCTGAAGCGATACTCTATGATAGGCGACGGGCTTTCGCACGTGGGCTTTTGTGCGCTTTCAGTCGCGGCGGTGATGAACTGGGCGCCTTTGTATTTTTCTATACCTGTGGTAGTTGTGGCGGCGTTTTTGCTGCTGCGGCTGTCGGGCAAGGAGAAGATAAAAGGCGATGCCGCAACTGCTCTTATAACCACCAGCGCGCTTGCTGTGGGCGTAATAGTTACGTCTTTTGGCAGCGGCATAACTACCGACATAAACAGCTATATGTTCGGCAGCATACTGACTATGAGTGAGTCTGATGTGCGCCTGAGCATTGTGCTCTCGGTTGCCGTGCTGGTGCTGTTCGTGCTGTTTTACAACAGGCTGCTGGCGGTGACATTTGACGAAACTTTTGCTAAAGCTACGGGCATAAAGGCGCAGCTATACAATATGCTGCTCGCGCTTCTCACCGCGCTGACTATAGTGCTTGGTATGCGAATGATGGGCACTTTGCTTATATCGGGGCTTATAGTCTTCCCTGCCCTGACGGCAATGCGCGTGTTCAAGCGTTTTCGCTCGGTGATGATATGCTCCGCGTGCGTATCGGTGGTGTGCTTTGTGGTGGGGATGATCGCATCGTATGTGTTCTCTGCCCCTGCCGGTGCAAGCGTCATGGCTGCGAACCTGCTGGCGTTTCTGCTTTTCTGGCTGGTGGGCGCGGTAAGATACCGATGACTATAAATGTTTGTAGTATGTTTTTGTATCTGTAAGACCTAAGATGTAATCAACGTTGGTTTTGTAGAAATTTGCAAGGCGTATGAGCACATCGGTCGGCACATCGCGCTGACCGAGCTCATAATTGCTGTAGACCTGCTGTGAGCAATGGAGCATTTCGGCTATATCGCTTTGTTTTAAGTCGGCATCTTCGCGCAGGTCGCGCATTCGTTTGTATTGCATATGATCTCCTCCAAATCGCAGTATGATATAAAATATTATGCTATAAAAAATATATCATACTGCAATTTGTTGTACGATTTATACTGCAATTTGCAGTACAGCACACGTTGAACGCCGGTAAGCAGTCGGTAAAGCGGTTATTTTTTGCGCATAAGCGCAAGCCTGCGGAGCTGTTCAACGCCACACTTTAATTTGGTTATCTTCTCATTTTGAGTATGCTGATACGTTCGCGCGCTTTTGGCTATGATTTTTTCACATTATACGGCGTTCGCTGCTAGAGGTTAGAAGTGAGAAGTCAGAGGTTAGAAACGGTCTTGCGGCTTTTGCACGTGCTTACTATTTCTGCGGTTTAGATAGAGGCAAGAAGCAAGAGATTGCTTTTTATAACTTTGCGCAGATTTTTCAAAATGCTCATCTTACCTCTTGCTTCTTAGTAGACCGCAGGCATGGTGATATAATGCAATGCCGAGAAAAATATCTCTAACTTCTAACATCTAATTTCTAACTTCTAATAGGGCAAGAAATTTGGACTTGTCCGTACTGCAAATTTACGCAGTACGTTGCCATTCAATTTTCCCGCACTACTGACCTCCGTTGCCTTGCAAACAAAACCTATGCGTATTTCGCTATTTAGCCGCAATCTCAAAGGCACGAAGTTCCGAGCGAAAAGGTCGCGGCTTTTCACCAAGGCTCAGCGCGTGGTCGTAGGTGTGGGTAAGGAATGAGGAGCTCGAGGGGAAAACCTTAGGGTAGGGAGTGGAGCGCGCGCCCTTCCTTGCAGATACACTCCCTATATCCTCTATGGCACACTTCGCAAAGCGAAGTGCAGAAGAATTGGGCTTTTATATATTGTTGCCCAATTCTTCACGCGGTCGCTTGCGACCGCTGCCCCTCGATTAGAGTTGCGCAAACGTATTAGCTTGCTCAAAATGAAAAGATAACCGAATTACATTGTAGCGTTGAACGGCTCCGCAGGGTGCGCGTAAGCGCGAATATTCAAATAACGCGCGAAAGTTAAAGCAGCAACATCTTGCCTCTTGCTTCTAAATCTCTTGCCTCTAGCAGCGAAAGCAGCATTATCTTTCTTGACAATATAGTTTGTGTGTGATAAAATATTTTTACACATATTTTTCTTGTTTTTATCACATGATTTTCATAAAAGTAAGTTAGAATATTTTCGGGAGATGATATAATGGCTGCGACGAGAATTCTTATTGCCGATGATGAGGAAAAGATACGCGAGGTCGTGCGCGAATACGCTGAATTTGAGGGTATGCTGGTAACAGAAGCGTGCGACGGCATGGACGCTGTTGAAAAGGTGAAAAACGGTCGGTTCGATGTGATAATCCTCGATATTATGATGCCGCGTTTAGACGGCTACTCGGCGTGCAAAGAGATAAAAAAATACTCCGCTGCGCCCGTTATAATGCTTTCGGCACGGGGCGAGGAGTATGACAAGCTATTCGGTTTTGAACTGGGTATCGACGACTACGTTACAAAGCCGTTTTCTCCCAAAGAGCTTATGGCAAGGATAAAAGTCGCAGTGAAGCGGCACGCTGAAAACGCCTTGGAAAAGGACGTTTTTATGTACGACGGGCTGGAGATAAACTTTACCGCGCGCGAAGTAAAGGTGAACGGCAAGAAAGTTTCGATGACCCCAAAAGAATACGACCTGCTTTTCTTTCTGGTGCGCAACGCTAACATTGCTCTTACGAGAGAAAAGCTGCTTGAAGAAGTGTGGGGCTATGACTTTTACGGCGACGACAGGACCGTTGACACGCACATCAAAATGCTTCGCAACAGCCTGGGAGAGTTTCGCAGCCACATAATCACGCTGAGGGGAATGGGATACAAGTTTGAAAAATAAAGGTGAGCAAAAGCGCAGAAAGCTGCCTGCCCTGGGCATAAAAACGCACATCTGGCTGAGCTTTATGTTCTTCACGCTGCTGGTCATCGCGCTTATATGGCTGTTTCAGTACGTACTGCTGAAGAGCCACTATCAGGGCATGAAGATGAACGATCTTTCGCAGGCGGCTGATGAGATATCTGAAAGCGTTGAGGTGGGCGACATACAGTTTCGCATACGCGAGATCGCCTTTCAGAATTCGTTCTGCATAATAGTTACCAACTCGCAGTGCGGCTACGAGATAGGCGAAAACGCGATGGGCAGTTACTCTGTAATTGACAGCGACCGCAGAAACAACTACAGCCGCTATCTTTACGATCTTAAAAACAGACTGGCGGATTCGGGCAAAAAGGCTATCGCAGTCAGTGCCGCCGATGGTGACGATCCTATAAAAAGAATGATATACGTAACGACGATCAAAGGGCTTTCGGGCGCGGAGCACTACCTTTTTATAGAGAGCTCGCTGGAGCCTATTGACTCTACCGTGAACATTATTATGCAGCAGCTGTGGATAATAACTGTGATACTGCTTGTTGCGGCGTTTATTATAACTATGATAGTATCGCGCAGGCTTTCAAAGCCGCTGGTATCGCTGACAAACACGGCGGAGGTATTCGCAAAGGGCAACTACAAGGTAAACTTCGATCAGTCGCAGTACAAAGAGATAGAGCAGCTGTCGCAGGTGCTCAACTATGCGGGCTCGGAGGTCTCAAAAGTAAACGAGCTGCGGCGCGACCTTATTGCAAATGTATCGCATGATCTTCGCACGCCGCTGACGATAATAAAGTCATACGCCGAGATGATACGCGACCTGTCGGGCGACGTACCCGAAAAGCGTGAGCAGCATCTGGCGGTGATAATAGATGAATCTGACAGGCTGAGCAATTTAGTCAACAGCATACTGGAGCTTTCAAAACTTGAGAGCGCGGCGAGGGAGCTGCACATTCAGCCGTTTGAGATAAGCGAGAAACTTCGCGAGGTAATGCAGCGATACCGTGTGCTTAACGAGCGTGACGGCTACAACATAACCTTGCAGACAGACGGCGAGGCAATGTGCGCGGCAGATGTTGCGCTGATAGAGCAGGTGTTTTACAATCTTATAAACAACGCCGTAAACTACTGCGGCGAGGACAAGGCAGTTCTGGTGCGGCAGATCAACAAAGAAAGCTGCGTGCGTGTGGAAGTCACCGACCACGGCAAGGGCATACCGAAAGAGCAGCTGCCGCAGATATTTGACCGCTACTACCGCGCGCCCAAGGCAACGCGCGATGTTATCGGCACGGGGCTGGGGCTCTCGATAGTGAAGGAGATACTCAAGCAGCACAGGTTTCTGTTCGGCGTGATGAGCGAGGAAAACGTGGGGTCAACATTCTGGGTGGAGATAGCCAAGTATAAAGAGGGAAAGTAACCCGAGAAACAGGATCAGTGAAGAGTGAAGATCGAAGAGTGATAAGTTTAGAGTTAAGGTGCGGCTCACGCCGCGAATTTTAAATTCATGTCAAGAAAGGAAAAGTTTTCGGTCAAGCCTTTTTCAAAAGGCTTGTCAGGTCGAGGGTGAAACCCTCGTCGCCCTCCGCAGAGGGCGAAATCTCCTACAACGTGCGCTCCGCTGTTAGAGGTTAGAAGTGAGAAGTTAGAAGTAAGAAACGTTTTTTAAAACTCTTGTGGCAGTTTTCCATATCTGCGGTTTAGATAGAGGCAAGAAACAAGAAAATACTTTTTATAGCTTTGTGCAGTCTTTTCAAAGCCAAACATCTTGCCTCTTGCATCTAGTTTTCTTGCTTCTAGCAGCTGCGCCTCCCCTAGTTGTAGCGCATAGCTATTTTTCCTGCGCGCGCTTGCGTGCGCAACAGCTTTGTAAAAATCTCCAACGTCTTGCTTCTTGCTTCTCGTTATCTTGCTTCTAGCAGCTGCGCCTCCCTTAGTTGTAGTGCAACGCTCTTTTTCCGCGTTCTCTAAGAGAATGCCACGCAAAGTGAAAAGCCAAATCTTCTTGCTTCTTGCCTCTAGCAGCTGCGCCTCCCCTAGTTGTAGCACATAACCATTTTGCCTGCGCGCGCTTGCGTGCGCAACAGCTTTGTAAAAATCTCCAACGTCTTGCTTCTTGCTTCTCGTTATCTTGCCTCTAGCAGCTGCGCCTCCCCTTTGAAAAGACCCGACTATTTTTCCTGCGCGCGTTTGCGTGCGCAATAGGTTTGTGAAAGTTCGCGCTGTCGCGTGGCGCATGGAGCGCAGTGGATTGTCGGCTTACGCCTCCAAGCCACTTGAAAGAATTACTTCGGCGACATTATGGGGTCGCCGATTTTGGCGCGGTTCTGCGAACCGCTGAAAACCGTAATTCTTTTACATAGTCCGTTTACCCTCAAAGTTTGTAATCCCTGTCAAGAACGGAAAAGTTTTCGATCGACCCTTTTTCAAAAGGGTCGTGGGGGTACGGGGGCGGCGCCCCCGAAAACGCGTCAGGCGCTCCGAAAAAGGTGAATTGAAAAACAATCCGGTGGATTGTTTTTCAAGAGGAAAATCCCTGCAAGAGAGGGATTTTCCTTGTTGTAGTGCAACGCTATTTTTCCGCGTTCCATTATGGAACGCCAAACGAAGTGAAAAGCCAAATCTTCTTGCCTCTTGCATCTAGTTTTCTTGCTTCTAGCAGCTGCGCCTCCCCTTGTTGTAGTGCAACGCTATTTTTCCGCGTTCCATTATGGAACGCCGTGCAGTGCGAAAAATCCATAACAAGTAAAATGCGCGAAAGTATTAGCACGCTCAAAATGAGAAGAAAGCCAAAGAAAAGTGAAGCGTTGAACAGCTCCGCAGGGTGCGCGTAAGCGCAAATATTAAAACAACGCGCAAACGCCGCTTTCCACACATCTTGCCTCTTGCCCTATTAGAAGTTAGAAATTAGAAGTTAGAAGTTTGAAATATTTTTCTCCACATAGCATTAAATCACCATGCCTGCGGTCTGCCAAGAAGCAAGATGCAAGATGTTTGGTTTTGAAAAGACGGCACTAAACTATAAAAAGCAATTTCTTGCCTCTTGCCTCTGGATCTCTTGCCTCTAATAGAACAAAAGCGGCGGAAGATAACTTCCGCCGTTGTTTTCAGCCGCTGATATTAAAATAGGTACTTTGGTCTATCTTGCATCTTCGGAAAATCCGCTGTCAACAAGATCAACCAGTTCTTCTACAGCTTCCTGCTCGTCTGCTCCGTCAGCGATTATCCTGATAGATGTGCCGCCAACTATGCCGAGCGAAAGTATGCCCAGCAGGCTCTTGGCGTTTACCCTTCTCTCCTCTTTCTCTATCCAGATGGACGACTTGAATTCGTTCGCTTTCTGAATAAAGAAGGTCGCCGGACGTGCGTGAAGTCCTACCTGATTCTGAACTGTTACATCTTTTACGAACATATCGATCTCTCCATTCTTATCATTTCGATTTAAGCGATCACTCGCCGTGCGATTACAATGTATAAGTGTAAATCAATTCACTATCAATATTATACTTGTTTTATTGTCCTTAGTCAACGATAAATTATGTACAAAGGGGCATTTCCTTAAAATTTTCTGCTTTTTGATTACACCGCCCCAAATCTGAGCCCCAAACTTTGTGCAACTTAACCATAGTTTTTGAACACTTTGTAACATATTAAACAATTGATATGTCATTTTTTGTAAAATTTCGTCTCAAAAGCGGCTACTGCCCGTTCTTCGTTTTATTAAAATTGTCTATAACAGCCATATCTTCTTTATCGAGATCGGCGCTTTCAAGCATATCGGGGCGCTTTTTCAGCGTGGTTAGTATTCTCTGCTCTCTGCGCCACCTGGCAATATTTGCATGATGCCCCGAAAGCAGCACCTCGGGAACCTTTCTGCCGTGCCATTCCTCGGGTCTTGTGTACTGCGGATACTCTAAAAGACCGCTGTAATGGCTCTCGTCCTCGTAGCAGTCAGCGTAAGATAGCGTGCCCTCAAGCATACGAACCACGCCGTCTACCAGCACAAGCGCAGGCAGTTCGCCGCCGGTGAGAACATAATCGCCTATAGATATTTCTTCATCAACTATTTCTTCAATAACACGCTCGTCAACGCCCTCATAGTGACCGCAGAGTATAAAAATATCCGAAAGCTGCGAGAGCTCTCTGCACCTGTTTTGTGTAAGAACTTTCCCCTGCGGCGACATATATATAACATGGGGCTTTCTGCCCTGCGCTGCAGCCTCATAGCAGCGGAAGATCGGATCGCACTGCATAAGCATACCTTTCTGCTCGCTGTAGGGGGTATCGTCAACGCGGCGGTGTTTATCGAGTGTGTAGTCGCGGATGTTGTGGCAGTGAACCTCAAAAACGCCTTTTTCCTTCGCCCTGCCAACTATGCTCTCATTAAGATAATACTCGCACATCTCGGGAAAAAGCGTGGCAATATCTATTCTCAATCCTGCTTCCCCCCGTCGTCAAAAAGACCGTCAAGCGGTTTTATATACATTATATTATTATCAAGATCGTTTTTCATGATGACATCGGGAATAGCAGGTATCAGGTATTCTTTGCCGCTTGGCGACTTTATTTCATACACATCGTTTGCGCCGGTGGCATACACCTGCGTGAGCACGCCGTATTCTTCGCCGCTGTCGGCATCTACGACCGTCATGCCCAGCAGGTCTTGTATAAAATAGCAGCCCTGAGGGAGCTCTACATCGTCGCGGTCAAGGTAAAGCACCCTGCCGCGGAGTTTCTGTGCTTCGTCTGCGGTGCTTACGCCCTCTATCTTCATAATGACCATATTTTTGTTTGCGCGCGCATATTCTATCTTTACGGGCGTGCCGCTTTTGTAGTAAAGCAGGTCAAATTCCGCCAAAAAGGCGGCGCTGTCGCACATCGGCTGCACTTTTACCTCGCCTTTTATGCCGTGAACAGATGTTATTTTGCCTGCTTCAAGATATTTTTGTTTTGCCATTTTTTATGCCTCTTTTCCCGTAAAATGCCCTTTTGAATAGTATAATACAGATTTGAATTCTTGTCAATCCCGAAATATTTTCAGCAAAATTAACAAAAACGGCGTAATGTTCACAGAAATTTAACAAAATTCGTTCAAATTCGTGTTATAATTTTTTATATATAGTTGTATTTTTGTTTATTTGGCTGATAAGTCTGCGCAAATGCAGGATAATAACATTATACACATAACATCAGACAAAAATAAATACAGAAAGGTGAAAAAAATATGTCAAACAGATTGTTCCAGGGCGTGATACATCAGATGCGTGAGGCAATAGATGCCGAGATAGGCGTTATTGACGAAAATGCCTCTATAATAGCCTGTTCAGATCTTTCCAAAAACGGTTCTACCAACGAATACGTTTCTCTGGATCTCAACGATACGCACGATATTTTCGTTCGTGACGGCTACACATACAAGCCGTTCGGCACACACCTGAAGCCCGATTACGCCGTTTTTGTTGAGGGCACTGACGAGGTGGCTGCGAAATACGCCAGCATACTTGCCATAACCCTCTCCAGCATAAAGCAGTATTACGATGAAAAGTATGACAGAAACAACTTTATAAAAAATGTCGTGCTTGATAACGTGCTGCCCGGCGATATACACATAAAGGCAAGGGAGCTGCACTTTGGCACGGATACATCACGTGTTGTGCTGCTGATAAGAATACTCTCTTCCAACGATGTTTCCGCTTACGATGTTATACAGAACCTGTTTCCTGACAAGAACAAGGACTTTGTGTTCACTATTGCGGAGTCTGACATTGTGCTTGTAAAGGAAGTAAAGAGCGGCATTGAATCGAAAGATCTTGAAAAGCTGGCGAGGTCTATTTCCGACACGCTCAGCGGCGAGTTCTACACCAGGGTGAATGTCGGCATAGGCACTGTAGTAGAGGGCGTTAAGGATCTGGCGCGTTCGTTCAAAGAGGCGCAGATGGCACTGGAAGTCGGCAAGGTATTCGATACTGACAGAGTGATAGTTTCGTATGACAATCTGGGCATTGCAAGGCTCATATACCACCTGCCGACGACGCTGTGCGAGACGTTTCTGAAGGAAGTTTTCAAGAAGGGCTCGATAGAGTCGCTTGACCACGAAACGCTGTTCACTATACAGAGATTTTTTGAGAACAACCTCAACGTTTCGGAGACTTCGAGAAAGCTGTTCGTACACAGAAACACGCTTGTTTACAGGCTTGAAAAGATAAAGAAGCTGACAGGTCTTGACCTGAGGGAATTTGACCACGCTATTATTTTCAAGATAGCGCTCATGGTAAAGGAATACCTCTCGTCGAACCCGGTCAAGTTCTAAAAGATAAAAATACAGAGATAGAAACAAAACAGCGATTTTAAGTTTCCTGTACTTTTAAGTACCTGTCAAGAAAGGAAAGTTTTCGGTCAAGCCTTTTTCAAAAGGCTTGCGGGGTGTGGGGCGGCGCCCCACAGACACAACGTGCGCTCTGCAAGAGGTGAATTAAAAAACAGTTCGGTGAACTGTTTTTTAAGAGGAGAGGCTCTGCAAGAGAGAGCCTCTCCTTTGAGAAGACCTTAGCTCTTTTGTCTGCGTGCGCTTGCGTGCGCAACAGCTTTGTAAAAAGTTCGCGCTTACTCACACCCTGCGGAGCGGTTAAACGCCCTAAGTACTTCGGTTTTCTCCTCATTTTGAGTGGGCTAATACGTTCGCTTATTCTTTTGCGAGAGGAAAACCATAGGGATATAGGGAGTGTATCTGCAAGGCAGGGCGCGCGCTCCACTCCCTACCCTAAGGTTTTCCCCTCGCGCTCCCTTTTCCTTACCCACACCCACGACCACGCGCTGAGCCTTGGTGAAATGTCGCGACCTCTTCGCACGGAACTTCGTAGCTTTGTGGAGGAGGCTAAAGAGAGAAATACGCATAGGTTTTGTTTGTAAGGCAAAAGAGGTCAGTAGTGCGAGAAATTGACTTGAAACGTACTGCATATGAATTTTATGACAGTTGATTTACATCTTTTGTGGGAATGGCGTGAAAGTCCACGCTGTTGAGATTAAACGCACTATGCAAAAGAATTACGGTTTCAGAATATGCGAGCTTTCGAGCATATTCTGAAATAGCCGCCACACTTTCGGCGGCTAAGTAATTTGCACTTGATACGAAGTATCAATGTGTGTCATTGATGGCTTGGAGGCTAAAGCCGACAAGACACTGCGCTCCTGCGCTGCGCGTAAGCGCAAAAATTATCGCAGAAAACTTGTGTATAAAGGGAATTACTTAAAAAAACAAAAACAAAAAACAAAAGAACAAAAAAAGGAATAACAAAGGCGGTGCAACACTTGGTAGAATTCAAAGATGTTTCAGTCACCTATTCAAGCGGCGTGGATGCTCTCAACAGCATAGACCTGCGCATTAACGACGGTGACTTTGCTTTTATTGTAGGCTCTAACGGCGCAGGTAAATCTACGCTGATAAAGCTGCTTCTGAAAGAAATTGACGCCACCAGCGGCACGGTGCTGGTAAACGGCTACAACCTGCGCAAAATAAGGCGCAGAAAGGTATCTAAACTGAGAAGGACCATTGGCGTGGTATTTCAGGATTTCAGGCTGATACCGACTATGACAGTATATGAAAACATAGCGTTCGTTCTGCGCGTTATAGATGCCCCCAAAAAATACATCAAAACGCGCGTCCCGTATGTGCTGGAGCTGGTTGGGCTCTCAGACAAGATGAAAACATACCCCGAGCAGCTGTCGGGCGGCGAACAGCAGAGAGTCGCGCTTGCAAGGGCGCTGGTAAACGACCCGAAGCTGATCATCGCCGACGAGCCGACGGGCAACATTGACCCCGAGCTCTCGTATGACATAGTAGAGCTTCTGAAAGGCATAAACGAGTGCGGAACAACGGTGCTTATGGTAACGCATGAGCACAACCTTGTGCGCTACTTCGGCGGCAGGGTAATAAGCCTTGAAAACGGCAGCATCACTTTTGACGAAATGGTAGGTGGAAGCGATGCGGGTAAGTAGTGCAGGATATCTGGTAAAACAGGGCGTTACGGGTGTATGGAAGAACAGAATGATGTCTTTCGCATCGTTTTGCATACTGCTGGTCTCGCTCATGCTGGTAGGGATCTCGGTTCTGGCAGGCATAAATATTTCTAGAATAATCTCGGGCATTGAGGCGCAAAATGAGATATTTGTAGTGCTGAAGCCCGAAGTAACTCAGGCTGATATAGACAAGCTCTACGTTGATTTCAAGAACATCTCAAACGTTACCGAGGTAACATTCTACTCAAAAGAGCAGGCGTGGGACGACATGATAGCCGATATGACTCAGCAGGAGCGCGAGGCTATGCAGTACGGCAACGGTGACAATCCCCTGCCCGACACGTTCAGGGTAAAGATAGCAGACCTTGAGATAATGGACATAACCTCCAGCCAGCTGACAACGTTTGACATGGTGGAGAGCATACAGTCGCCCGAATCTTTCGCGACGGCGCTTATAAGCCTTAGAAACGTGGCGGCGCTGATAACATCGGCGGTGGTTATCGCGCTGATGATAATATGCCTTGTAATAATCTCGAACACGACGAGGACGAGCGTACACGCGAGGCGCAAAGAGATAAGCATAATGAAGTACGTCGGCGCGACGAACTCTTTCATACGCATACCGTTCTTTATTGAGGGTATGCTGATAGGAATTTTGGCGGCGATAGGCGCGCTGATACTGACGAGGTTTGCATACATTGAGCTTTACAACGTTATAACCGAGCAGCTTCAGGGCTTGCAGATGATGGGTTCAAAGCCGCTGTACTCGTTTGGCAGCATATCGACATATGTGACTATTGCGTATATCGCGGCAGGCACGGTCATAGGCGCGCTGGGCACGACGATAAGTGCAGGAAAGTATTTGAAAGTGTAAGTTGCTGCTTTCGCAGCGCGCAGGAGCGCAGTGTCTTGTCGGCTTTAGCCTCCAAGCCACAATGAAAGAATTATTTCGGCGACTTTTATTGGGTCGCCGATTTTGCTTTCTGAAAGTCTGAAGCCTTTCAGAAAACAAAACCATAATTCTTTTGCACAGTGCGTTTAGTATCAAAAGCTGTAGACCCTGTCAAGAAACCAAAAGTTTTCGATTGACCCTTTTTCAAAAGGGTCACGGGGTGTGGGGCAGAGCCCCACAAAAAACACAGCAGGCGCTCCGCAAAGGGTGAATTTCAAAATAGTCCTGTGGACTATTTTGAAAGAGGGAACGCCCTGCAAGAGAGGGCGTTCCCTTATTGGAGCGCATCGCTCACTTTCCGCGTTCCATTATGGAACGCCAAACAAATTGAAAAGTCCTATAAACAAATCTAAAAATTATCCCCTCCCACTAGCCACCCCAAAGACAGCTGGCAGAATATTCTTCCAGCGGTGTGAGAAGCGGCGCGGATTTTTGGAAAAAGCGGAGAATGTGGAATGATGAGCAAAGGTTGTGGGGCGAAGTCTTGCCTCTTGCTTCTTGTAAAACGCAGGTATGAAAAAACGGCGCAAAGCCTAAATAAACATTTCTAACCTCTAACATCTTACCTCTAGCCTCTAATAGGGCAGAATATTCTTCCAGCGGCGTGAGAAGCGGCGTGGATTTTTTGGGAAAAGCGGAGAATGTGGAATGATGAGCAAAGGTTGTGGGGCGAAGTCTTGCCTCTTGCTTCTTGTAAAACGCAGGTATGAAAAAACGGCGCAAAGCCTAAATAAACATTTCTAACCTCTAACATCTTACCTCTAGCCTCTAATAGGGCAGAATATTCTTTCAGCGGCGTGAGAAGTGGCGTGGATTTTTGGGGAAAAGCGGAGAATGTGGAATGATGAGCAAAGGTTGTGGGGCGAAGTCTTGCTTCTTGTAAAACGCAGGTATGAAAAACCGCCGCAAAACCTAAATAAACATTTCTAACCTCTAACATCTTACCTCTAGCCTCTAATAGGGCAGAATATTCTTTCAGCGGCGTGAGAAGTGGCGTGGATTTTTGGGGAAAAGCGGAGAATGTGGAATGATGAGCAAAGGTTGTGGGGCGAAGTCTTGCTTCTTGTAAAACGCAGGTATGAAAAACCGCCGCAAAGCCTAAATAAGCATTTCTAACTTCTAACATCTAACTTCTTATCTCTGAATTATGACTTATCTTAAAACACTTTACTTAAATATAAGAATAATTATTGCGGCGGTCAATGCCTTGGCTGCCGTATTTTTGCGCTGTCTGTTTAATATATTTATACTGTATTATGAAAATTACTATTGAAAAAGCACATGAAATAGGTTACTATAATATCAGGGGGAATTTTATTATTCTTCCGTTATTAAAATATTATTTCAGACTTTTGAAACTTTATCATTATTTTAAGGGAGGACGCTTTTATGAAGTATTCCGACGGCTTCTGGCTCAATCAGCCGGGCTACAGTGTAAACTACGCAACGCAGATGTATGAGGTGACAGCAGACGAGAGGTCTGTTAGCGTATACGCCACCACACAGTGGATAGGCAACAGAGGTATGACTCTGGGCGGCCCTGTGCTGGAGATCTCGTTCACATCTACCATGAAAAACTCTATCAAGGTGAATATCGTTCACCACAAGGGCACGGTGAAGAAAGGTCCGTACTTTGACCTCAACGAGGACTTTGGTTTCAAGCCCGTTATCAACAAGCTGGCTGACGGCGGCTACGAGCTTATCTCGGGCGACACCAAAGTTGTTGTGGCTTCACCCGGTCAGGGCTGGGATATAAAATACTACTACAAAGACAAACTGCTTACCAAAAGCGGCTGGAGGACTACCTCGCTTATCGAGGAGGACAGGTGGGTTACAGAAAACAGAATGAACGCCCACGCTTCCGACAGGTTTTACGCAGTCTCGGACAGCGGCGACAATGCTGTTATACGCGAAATGCTGGGTCTTGGCATAGGCGAGAGGATATACGGCTTTGGCGAGAAGTTCACAAGCTTTGTAAAGAACGGTCAGACCGTTGAAGTATGGAACAACGACGGCGGCACCTGCTCTGAGCAGACATACAAGTCGATACCGTTTTATGTATCTTCAAACAACTATGGCGTGCTTGTAAACCACCCCGAAAAGGTAACATTTGAAGTCGGCAGCGAGACGGTTTCTAAGGTATCTTTCGCGGTTCAGGGTCAGAACATGGAATATTTTCTGTTCGGCGGCGACAGCGTTGCAGACGTACTGATGAGGTACACAGACCTTACCGGCAAGCCTGCCCTGCCCCCTGCATACAGCTTCGGTCTGTGGCTGACGACATCTTTCACTACAAATTACGACGAAGAAACGGTAACTTCGTTCATAGACAAAATGGAGCAGTATGAGATACCCTTGCAGGTGTTCCACTTTGACTGCTTCTGGATGAAGGAGTTCCGCTGGTGCAACTTCAAGTGGGACGGTGAGATGTTCCCCGACCCGAAAGCGATGCTGACACGCCTGAAACAGAGAGGTTTGCAGATATGCGCCTGGATAAACCCCTACATAAGCCAGCACTCGGAGCTTTTTGACGAGGCGGCGCAAAACGGCTATCTTATAAAGAACAAAGACGGCAGTGTGTTCCAGTGCGATCTGTGGCAGCCCAGCCTTGCGGTTGTTGATTTTACCAACCCTGCGGCATCTGAGTGGTACGCAGGTAAGCTGAAAGAGCTGTGCGAAATGGGCGTTGACTGCTTCAAGACCGACTTTGGCGAGAGAATACCCACCGATGTTTGCTACTTTGACGGCTCTGACTCGCTGAAAATGCACAACTACTATACATATCTTTACAACAAATGCGTGTTTGACGTGCTGAAAGACTACTACGGAGAGAACAAGGCGTGCCTGTTTGCGCGCTCTGCCACCGTGGGCGGACAGAAATTCCCCGTACATTGGGGCGGCGACTGCTTCTCTAACTACGATAGTATGTGGGAAACGCTTCGCGGCGGACTTTCGCTGTGTATGTCGGGATTCGGTTTCTTCTCGCACGATATTTCGGGCTTTGAGGCTACCGCAACACCCGACCTTTACAAGAGGTGGACTGCGTTCGGACTGCTTTCGACCCACTCGAGATACCACGGAAATTCTTCCTACCGCGTGCCGTGGAACTTTGACGAAGAGGCGTGCCGCGTTTCAAAGCACTTTACAGACCTCAAGGGCAAGCTGATGCCTTACCTGTTCTCAAACGCCGTATTTACGCATGAAACGGGCGTGCCGATGATGCGTTCTATGGTGATAGATTTCGGTTACGACAAGACCACACACACGCTCGATACGCAGTATATGCTGGGCGATTCGCTGCTGGTAGCTCCCGTGTTCAACGAGGAGGGCACTGCCGATTTCTATCTGCCCACCGGCGGAAAGTGGACTGACATTCAGACGGGCGAGAAGCTTGACGGCGGCTCATGGTACACCAAAAAGTACGATTATTTCGGTCTTCCGCTGTATGCAAAGCCGGGAAGCATAATACCGTTCGGAAACTTCAAACGCAATGTTGAGTATGATTATCTTGACGGCACGGTGTTCAAGATCTACGGCTTGCAGGAGGGCAAAACAGCACAGCGCAAGATATACGACAAAGATGCAAATCTCATCTTTGAGATATCGGCGCAGCGCACCAAAGAGGGCATAAAGCTTTCGTACACCAAGACAGACAAGGCGTTCACGGTAGAGTGCGCCTGCTGCGGCAAGAGCGTTGAATGTGTCCCCGGCACGGACAGCGCGGTGATAGAGCTGTAAGGCAACTAAAATCGAACATAACGAAAAACCGCTGCCACTTAGTTTTGTCGGCGGTTTTTTTATCTGCCGGTTTTGAAAGAACGGCATATGGCGATGTGTGAAATTTATCGAATTTTGTAATATTTTGCCGTTTTGTTGATAGCATACAAAATATCACTGCAAAATTTGTAAAAAGTAAGGCTTGTATGTCATAATAATATGCAGTATAATTAAATTAACAACATAACAAAAAAATGGAAGGATACATTATTATGACCAAACGCAAAAAGAGAATTATAATAATAACGGCTGTAACGCTTTGCATTGTAGCTGTAATAGTTGCTGCTGTTTCTTTGTATGTACACTTCAGCCACAAAGAAGTTATGACCTACGGCGTGCCGTATAAAGAGATAGTTGAAAATACCACTATCCCGACTAAGCAATACAGCAATCTTGACCTTTCAAAAGCTGTTCTCGATGTGCCTGAGCACGGCGAGTTTTATCAGTATTACATAAACGGGCTTGACTACCCACGTTACACAAAAGAAGAAACCGCCAAAGTTGCCCGTGACATCTTCCCTAAGGCGTTTGAACTTGACCCCGACAAGCTTATATTTGGCGATGAAGATCAGCACCCGTGGGGTGACGGAGACGAATCATGGCAGGAAGATTTTTTGCAGAGATACTTTAATGTTTCGTACTCTGACATAGAATACAAGCATGACGGAACGCATAATGAGCCCCAAGGGTGGGTCTATGTAGCACAGGACACCCGTTTTGATGTTGGTTATGATTATCAGCTTATACCAGGCCTCACTATTCAGAATATGGAAGAAAGTATAAATCTGAGGGACTATAGTCAGCTTCCCGATAAGTCATATGAAATGTTTGACGGCAAGCAGCTTAGCATGAATGACGCGCTAAAACTGTCAGACAGTTATTTAGAAAGGCTCAAAGACTATTTTCCGCCCAAAATAGAAGTGCGACCGGCGAATCTTTATGTGCTCAAATGTGAATTTGTTCCTTTGCTGGCTGATGAAGAAGGTAATTTTTCAGAAGGTGAGCCGATAGATTTTTACCAGTATCAGATAGACTATGAATACCTTCTTGACGGCATACCGTGTTCCGATTCGGTATCATTAACATTTAACGCTTTGGAAAGCCTTTCAAGGGTATCAAGCGATAAGCTTACTATAGACATATGCTATAGTGACAAAGTGAACCGTATACATCAGCACAGCGCTTTTGCAATAGACGGCATGGAAAAAGAGCCGCTGAAAGATGAGTTTCTGACACTCGAAAGCGCGTGCGATCTGCTGAGCGATTATCTTGCACCGCAGTATATGCAGCATATTGACGAAATAACAGTTAAATACGCCCTTACATGGGACGGCACGGTGGAGAATGACGGCGACAAACTTTATATGCGCCCCTACTGGTGCTTTCTTAAAGAAGACGGCTATGACAATGTATACGCAGAGGGCGGCGAAAAACAATTGCTGGTAGATATGCAGACAGGCGATATTTTTGCACTGGTGGGTGACGTTTATGTTTCTACCATTAAGCCGCAAAACGATAAAACTATTTACGAGCAGCAAATGGATGCACAAGCGCCTCCGGGATTTTTTGACGATGAAGAATAAACTTTAATGAGGTGATACCATGCTTGCCAAACGCACAAAGAGGGCTGTAAGAATAACTGCGATAACGCTGTGCATAGTGGCTGTTATAGTGGCTGCGACTATGTTGTATGTTTACTTCAGTCAAAAAGAAGTTACCACAAACGGCGTGCCATATAAAGAAATAGCTGAAAATACCGCCCTGCCGACAAAGCAGTATGATAACCTTGATCTTTCAAAGGCTTTTTTGCACATACCGCAGGCTGATGAATTTTATGAGTATTATCGGATAGGGCAGGACTATGCCAACTACACGCCCGACGAGTGCGCAAAACAGGCACAAAGTATTTACACCGCTGCTTTTGATGTTAAAGGAAGCGACAACATTGTTTATTGTGACGGTGACAATATACCGATACCGGGTGATCAGGCGTGGGACGACGTATTTCATGAAAGCTATTCTTATCCCACCTACCCCGACGGGCATAAAGGTTTTGCCGGTTTTTCCGATACGGGCACTTTTTTGATGAGTGCCAATATTGAATATGATACTGTAGATGCACAGGTGGTGGAATATATCAACCTTGACAGCGGCGAGCAGCTGCCCGACAAGGCATATGAGCTAGCTGACGGTCAGACTTATAAAATGCAGGACGCTTTGGAACTTGCGAATGCCACCGTTGAGAAAATAAAAGAGTTTTTGCCGACTGCCGAACTTAGGGCGACAAAATTTCTTGTGCTTTACTGCTATAGACTTGACAAAGAAACGGCTGAAAAAATATATTACTATCAGTATCAGACAGAGTATGAATATCTGCTTGACGGCGTGCCTTTTACCGATTCATACCCTGCAAATTTCAAAAGGATAGAAAGCTTATATGATGTTTTCTGCGATCAGCTGCGTGTAAATATCGCCGAGGCAGGCAAGCCGGGCACTATAGAAAACAGTGGTTCTTTAAATATTCAAGGCAAAGAGCCGCAGCCGCTGAAAGATGAGTTTTTAACGCTGGACAGCGCCTGCGCCCTGCTGAGTGACTACCTTGCGCCAAATTACATACAGCACATAAATGAAGTTACCGTAAAATACGCCATACCCTATGATGCGACTGCCGACCACACCGACGAAAGGCTGCACGCGCGCCCTTGCTGGTGCTTTATAATAGATGACGGCTTTTCTTCTACAAACACGTTCACCTGCGAAAAGCAAATGCTTGTAGATATGCAGACGGGCGATATTTTCGCGCTGGTGGGTGATGTGTATGAATCAACGACAGAGCACGAAAACGATATATCCATATTTGAAAAAAAGCTCAACGAGATAAGCGGAAAAGAATAATGAGGTGATACTATGCTTACCAAACGCAAAAAGAAAGTTGTAATAATTACTGCGGCAACGCTGTGCATTATGGCTGTTATAGTAGCTTCTGTTTCAATGTACGTATATAAAAGGCAAAAAAGCGCCTACCGACAAGGTATCATACAAAGAAATTGCCGCAAATACCACTCTGCCGACAAAGCAGTATGATAACCTTGTTTTTTCAAATACCGTTCTCAATGTGCCGCAGCACGGCGAGTTTTATCAGTATTACATATTGGGTAACGACAACAAACGCTACACCAAGGAGGAGACTGCAAAAATTGCCCGTGACATCTTTCCGAAAGCGTTTGACCTTGACTCGGATAAGCTTGTTTTTGGCAGTGAAGAGGGCGAACCGTGGGACGATGATGATGAATCATGGGACGACGTTTTTTCTGCCAGATACTTTAATGTTACATACCCCGATACAGAATACATAAACGACGGAAAGTATATTGAAAAGAGTGGGGCTGTTGATATATACCAAGATGCTCATTTTGACTTATTGTATGATTGGCGGCATATGATAAACGCTACCGTAAAAGAAATGGTTCTGAGCGTTGACCTGGGCAAAGGTCAGCAGCTGCCCGACGAGGCATATGAAATGTTTGACGGCAAGCAGCTTAAAATGCAGGATGCGCTGGAAATGGCTAACCGATCTTTAGAAAGGATAAAAGAATATATTCCGCCCGAAATAGAAGTGCGGCCTGCAAATTTTTACGTGCTCAGATGTGAGTTTGTGCCAAAAACTGTTGACAGCGAGGGCAATATTATTGAAGGCGAACCGATAGAACATTATCAATATCAGATATACTATGAATATCTTCTTGACGGAATACCTTTAACAGACTCGGTGCCGTATACATTTGACTTTACACAAAGCCTGCCGAGGGTAGGAGTAGAAAAGCTTGATGTTGAAATATACTCCTCTGACAGGATAAACCGTATTCATCAGCACAATTCCTGCGCGGTAGACGGCTTTGAAGAGCAGCCTTTGGAAGATGAGTTTCTGACACTTGAAAGCGCCTGCGACATTCTGAGCGATTTTCTTGCACCGGAATACACGCAGTACATTAACGAAATTACCGTTAAATATGCCCTCACATGGGACAGCACCATAGACAACACCGGCAAAAAGCTTTATCTGCGGCCATACTGGTGTTTTCTGAAAGATGATATGTATGACAATATATACGCGGAGGGCGGCGAAAAACAGCTGCTTGTAGATATGCAGACAGGCGATATTTTTGCCACCGTGGGCGATGTTTATGTTTCTACAATAAAAACGCAGAATGATAAGACCCTGTTTATGCAGCAATCGGAAGGAGAAGAATAAACGGTGGTGAACGGCTGCCAGAAGCAAGAGAACGAGAAGCAAGAAGCAAGATATACGTTTTGAAAAGTTTCTGCAAAACTATAAAAAGCAGTTTCTTGCCTCTTGCATCTAACTCTGAACCGCAGCAAAAACGGTTTCACGCAAAAGATGCAAAACCGTTTCTAACATCTAACTTCTAACCTCTGATAGGGCAAGAAATAGCTATTTCAACTTTCACTTGTTTTTAGTATTCGCGCTTACGCGCGGCGCAGGAGCGCACACATTGACCGCCATAAATGCCGGTCAAGTGCCGAAGAACCCTCTTCGAGGCTTCTTCCATGCTTAACAACAAAGCACATATCTAAAAAACCTCGCCCATTCATACGTAGCTGGAAGAATATTCTGCCAGTTGTTTCTCTTTCAGAGGGTGGTCAGTGGGAGGGAATATATTTTATCGATCTTTTTGTAAAGACTTTTCACTTTGTTTGGCATTCCAGAATGGAACGTGGAAATATATCTATGCACCACAACAAGGGGAGGCGCAGCTGCCAGAAGCAAGATATTCAGAAGCAAGAGGCAAGAAATTGCTTTTTACAGTTTAGCGTGTATTTTTCCAAACGCTCGTCTTGCTTCTTGCCTCTATCTGAACCGCAGAATAATCGGTTTCACGCTAAAGCCGCAAAACCATTTCTAACATCTAACATCTAACTTCTAACCTCTAACAGCGGCGCGCACCACCGCCCCACACTTCCTACTTCACTCCCCTATTTTCCCTCCCCATCAAAACTTCGCCCATTCATACATAGTTGGAAGAATATTCTGCCAGCTGTTTCTCTTTCAGAGGGTGGTCAGTGGGAGGGAATATATTTTATCGATCTTTTTGTAAAGACTTTTCACTTTGTTTGGCGTTCCAGAATGGAACGCGGAAAGTTTGATATGACTTCTCATTAGGGAACGCCCTCTCTTGCATGGGCGTAGCGTTCCCTTTGGGAACGCCCGAAGAATTTTTCGCTCCAAAATTAAAATGCGAAAAATTCTTCCCCCCCGCGGTCGTTTACGACCGCTGCACCCATTTGCGGAGCGCCTGCCGTATGGGGATTTCGCCGTGCTGCGGTAGCGTTCGCAAGCGACCGCAGGCGACGAGGGTTTCACCGGCGTATGCACGCATACGCTACGACCTTGACAAGCCTTTTTCAAAAGGCTTGACCGAAAACTTTTCCGTTCTTGACAGGGCTTAATAGTTTTGCGTACTGTGTGGCGGTGAATGAAAAAAGCCCGTCACACCGCAAAGTGTGCGCCGCCGACCATATATGGCGGCGAGGGATTTTTAGATGCACGCTCTGTTGTTAAGCATGGAAGAAGCCTCGAAGAGGGTTCTTCGGCACGTTGCCAGACTGTTTACAGTCTGGCAACGTGTGCGCTCCTGCGCGCTGCGTAAGCAGCAACATAATTACACAAAATAAAAGGCAGCGCACAAACGCTGCCTTACGATTTATTGGCTATGTTAGCGAAAAATCACATTAAATTCCTCGTGCCGAACCGCTGGGTGTGCTTTGACACCTTTTCGCGCAGGTCGCTGAGCTCCTCCTCGCACCGCTCAAACACCACTGCCGACAGCGGCGGTATTGACACGTGGCTGCTCATCATCGGGAACTCGTGCGATTTGCCGCTCTCCGACAGCCTTACAAAATACATTCCTCCCGGCAGGTCTACCCACTTTGCTTCGCGGTAGGGGTTGAACGCCACGGCGAAACAGTCGCTCTCGTCCTCCAGTTTCATAAGTATCACGCCGATGTCCTCGGTATCAAGAAAATGCAGCTTTTCGCGTATCTCGTCGGCGGTGCGCAGCCTGAAAAGCGGCGACGTTCTGCGCAGGCGCACAAGCTCTCTGTAATACCTGAAGATCTCAGTATTTTCGATCTTTCTATGCCATTTTATGCTGTTTGTGAAGTCGGGCGAATTATAGCTGTTATCCTCAAAAAATTCATGAGTTTCAAGGTCGCTGCCGTGCACCTTTTTAGGCTTGCTGCGAAGAAAATCCTCGCCGAGGTGCAAAAACGGCACGCCCTGCGCGAGTATCACCAGAGCCGCTGACAGCCTGTCGGCAGATACTTTCTCCTCGTCTGTAAAATCGCCGCAGGAGATGATTATTTTATCCCACATCGTCCAGTTATCGTGCGCTTCGCAGTAGTTTATGCTCTGATATGGCTGCTGCGCCCACGCCGCCTCGTCGTTGCCCGAAATATCGGGGTGCGCCACCGACCCTGCGAGACCGCGCTTAACAATGTTGGTAAACTCGATATTTCCGCCGACATACCCTCTGCGGTAGACATCAAAAGTCGCGCCCTTTATGGCATCGCGGTAGTCATCGTTGAAAAGCCCCACCTGCGGAAAAGCGGCGTTGTTCCACTTATAGCAAAGCCTGCTGCTCTCCAGCGCGCACTCGCCGCCCGACCAGCCCTCGCCGTACATCATCACATAGGGGGAGAGCTTGTCCAGCTCGGAGCGTATCTCGTTTATCGTATCGCAGTCGAGCACCGCCATAAGGTCAAAACGAAAGCCGTCTATCTTATACTCGTTAGCCCAGAATTTTACCGAATCTACTATATATCTGCGAACCATTGCCCTCTCGGAGGCTATCTCGCTGCCCACTCCCGAGCCGTTTGAATAGCCTTCCTCTCTCATGCGGTAGAAATACCCCGGGAAAGTCAGGTCAAACCACGAAGTTTCGGTAAGGTAGGTATGGTTATACACCACGTCCATAATAACGCCTATGCCGTTTTTGTGAAGCTCCATGATAAGCGTTTTCAGCTCGAATATCCGCGCTGACGGTGATTCGGCATCGGTAGAATACGAACCCTCGGGGCAGTTATAGTTTTTGGGGTCATACCCCCAGTTGAACTGCTGCTCCCACGGTTTAGCCTCGTCTACCGTGGCATAGTCGTATATCGGCAAAAGCTGAACGTGCGTAACGCCAAGCTCTTTCAGGTGCGCCAGACCCACCGTTGTGCCTTTGCCTATATACAGCCCGTCCTCTGCCATTCCCAGAAACTTGCCGCGGTAGCGGACCTTTACGCCGCTGCTCTCATCTATAGAAAAATCGCGTATATGGCACTCGTAGATGACGGCATCGCAGGGGTTTTCTAAAACGGGTCTGGGCACTGTATCCCAGCCGAAGGGGTCTGTTTTTTTAAGGTCTACCACCGCGCTTCTGTCGCCGTTCACGCCGCAGGCCACAGCATAGATATCCGCGGTGCTTTTTAAATATCTGTACTCAAATTCAAACACGTATACATAGAAAAAGCCCTCTAGATTCCGCAGTATCTCAACCTGCCAACAGCCTGTCCAGTGGCGTTCCATAGGCAGAGTTTCAATGGTGTTGCTGCCTGTGCCGTCGGCGTATATGCGTATATACGCGCCCGTTGCAAGCGGCGACCACGCGCGGAAGATAGTCTTGCTGCCGTCTATCTCAACGCCGAGAGGTCCGCCGTAATAATTTTCTCTGTCAACTCTTTCAAAGTCCGTTTCAGAAAACATAGGTAACAAAGTTCCTTTCAAATCAGAATATCAGCACCGCCAGAAGTGCGGCATTTATGATGATCTGCAATATCGCAAGCCTGAACACCACCTGCGGCGCAGACCATTTTTTGTTCTTTTTGAGATGGTCGTGTATCGGCGTGGTGATGTTTTTCATAAAGCCTTTCATGTGCAGAAATTTTATGCATGATATTTTCAGAAGCGGCGCACCGCCGTCTATTACGAGCATCGCGCAGACGGGTAAAAACAGTATCGGCGAGCCCGTTTTCATCATCGCTATAGCCAGCAGAACGCCCAGCGCGCGTGAGCCTGCATCGCCCATGAGCAGCCTGCTCGGGTTTGCGTTGTACCACAGATACGCCAGCAGGCACAGTATCATAACGGCAAGCATCATAGTAAAATCGCGGTCGGGCGAGAGTGTGTGAACCAGCAGCAGCGCCGTGCCAATAGATATTATGCTCAGGCTGCCGCACAGACCGTCAACGCCGTCAGAGCAGTTGGTGACGTTTATGCTGCCCCACACCAGCGCCGCGCCCAAGGCAACATACAGCCACTGCGGAAGCGTTACGGTGGTATTAAGCAGCGCAATGTGCAGGTCGCTGCCGTTGAAGTGGCAGTAGGTATATGCCGCGCCGACAGCTATCACAAGGTCTAGGAGTCCTTTCTTCACCCTGCCCCACGGCACTTTTGCGCCGTCGTCAAAAAAGCCGGAGAGCATGGAGACGTACACAGCGCACAGGTAGATGATGCGCTCGATGTTCATCGGCACAAACAGGGCGCATACGAGCGTAAACACGCTGATGAAGATAAGACCGCCGCCCGTGGGTTTGCCTGCCGACTGCATACCGTCGGCGACATCGGCTTTTCCGTGGTCTTTGGGCAGAATAACTTTGCCGAGTTTAAAAGCCAGAAACGCCGCCGCAAATGGCAGCACCGCAAACAGCAGCAGAAATATTTTTTGGTTGACGTCGTTGTTGTTCAATAGCTCAAAGAGCATAATTATCCTCCTAGATGTTGTTTGTAATTGCGCTTACGCGCAGCCTGCGGAGCCGTTCTCCGCCTCACAACGCGCAAAGGTTTCAAGTCTTGTCAAGAAAGGAAAAGTTTTCGATCGACCCTTTTTCAAAAGGGTCGTCAGGTCGAGGGTGAAACCCTCGTCGCCGTCCGCAGACGGCGAAAGCCCCATACGGTAGGCGCTCCGCAAAGAGTGAATTGAAAAACAATCCGGTGGATTGTTTTCCAAGAGGGAACGCCCTGCAAGAGAGGGCGTTCCCTTTGGAAAGCCCTGACTATTTCTCCTGCGCGCGCTTGCGTGCGCAATAGCTATGTTAAAAGTTTGCGCTTACGCGCAGCCTGCGGAGCTGTTCAACGCTATACTTTTCTTTGGTTTTCTTCTCATTTTGAGTGAGCTAACACGTTCGCGCACCTCTATTCGAGGGGAAAACCATAGGGATATAGGGGGTAAATCTGTCAGGAAGGGCGCGCGCTTTACCCCCTACCCTAAGGTTTTCCCCTCGAGCTCCCTATTCCTTATCCACACCCTCAACCACGCGCTGAGCCTTGGTGGAATGTCGCGACCTTTTCGCTCGGAACTTCGTGCCTTTGTGGTAGAGGCGAAATAGCGAAATACGCATAGGTTTTGTTTGTAAGGAAACAGAGGTCAGTAGTGCGGGAAAATTGAATTGCAACGTACTGCTGAAAACTCGCAGTACAGGCAAGCCCCAACATCTTGCCTCTATCTAAACTGCGGAAATAGCAAGCACACGCAAACGCCGCAAAACCTGTTCTAACTTCTAACTTCTCACTTCTAACCTCTAGCAGCGGCGCGCACGCTGTGCCTTTGTGGGGCGCTGCCCCACACCCCGTGACCCTTTTGAAAAAGGGTCAATCGAAAACTTTTATTTTCTTGACAGAATTTAAAATTTTTGCGTACTGTGGCGGTCAACGTGTGCGCTCCTGCGCGCTGCGAAAGCAGCAACAATATTACGCGCAAAAGTCGAAGTCACAACTTCTTGCCTCTTGCTTCTTGCCTCTAGTTGAATTCTCCCCCGCCCACAAACTCTCTCAGAAGCGAGGCGGCAGGTATCATATCATCTTCAACGTTGGCACATTCGGTCAGCAGCCGCGCGACGTCCGCAAACTCCTCATAGCGCGGATAGACCTTGTCAAGCGCACAAAAATCGCGAAGAATGTGCTTTTTATACACCGCAGGCTCGTATCCTATGAACGAATCCACGCTGAAGCGCGCGTTGTTCTTGTGCGGCATTATATATAGATTTTCGCCGCGCTCAACGCTGTTATACATTTCTAAACTTGATATAAAATCTCTGCCTCGGTATAATTTGTCGCGTATCAGCCGCCGCATCAGCCGTATGCGCGAGGGGTGTATGACCTCGCCTTTTTCGGTCTCTACCCTTGTGCGCACGCTGACGTAAATGCCGTTTGAATACTCCAGCGCCCTGCCCGTTACCAGCGGATTCAAGGCGTGTATGCCCTCTAATATCACAAGCTCGCCCTTTTTGCGGTGCAGCACTCTCTCGCTTGCCACACGCTGCTGGGTGATGAAATCAAACTTAGGAATGTTCACAGGTTCGCAGTTGGCTATCTTTTCAAGGTGTTCGCCAAGCAGTTTTATGTCCACCCTGTAGGGCGACTCATAGTCAACGTTGCCGTTCTCGTCAAGTATCTGATTTTCCTCGCAGTGATAGAAATACTCGTCCATCGCAATGGTGTGCGTTTCATAGCCCCAGCCGTCCAGCAGCTGTTCCAAACGCAGCGCTGAGGTCGTCTTTCCGCTGCCCGAGGGACCCGACAGCAGTATTATAGGTCTCTCGGCTGATGTATCGCGCAGCCCCTCTGCCACGCGCTTTATGCGCTCGGAATACTTCTTTTCACACTCGGCTATGTAGCCGGGCGCATCGCTTTCAATGCGCTCGTTTATCTCTCTTACAAAGACTTTCTTCATTTGCTTCTCCTTTATTCAAACTTATTGCACATATCGTTTATGTTGTCGGCAAGTCTGGAAAGCTCTTTGTTGGTGCGACCCTCGCTGCCTTTGATAAGCTTGGTAAGCCTTTCAAGAGCCGCAAGCAGCCGCTGATACACAGTATTTGCCTTGCCCTCGGCGCTCCTGCGCTTTTCTACGGTAACAGGCGATGCTTTTTCTATAAACTCACCCGAATCGATGTCAAAACTAGTGCCGCTGAACGGCGCATAGGTTTCTACACCGAGCCGCTCTTTAAGAGTATTTGCAAAGCTTTCCGCGCAGTCGCTCTCACCGTGGTTTATAAAGTAAAGTGCAGGCTTTTTTTCAAACGCATCAGCCCACTTTATAAGACCTTCCATATCCGCGTGACCGCTAACGCCCTCAAGGCGCTCTATCTTGGCTTTTACCTGAATTTCCTCGCCGAAGATCTTTACCTTTTTCGCGCCCTCAAGCAGGCTTCGTCCTAAAGTATTGTATGACTGATAACCTGCGAACATTACAGTACATTCGCTCCTCCACAGGTTGTGCTTGAGGTGGTGCTTTATTCTGCCAGCCTCGCACATACCGCTGGCTGAGATTATTATTTTCGGCTCGTTATCAAAGTTTATCGCCTTTGATTCGTCGGAAGTCACCGCTACCGAGAGCCCGTCGAACGTCATAGGGTCTACGCCGCTTTTTACGTACTGCAAAGCTTCTTCATCAAAGCAGTTTTCCTTGTTCATCTGAAAGACTTTTGTAGCCTCAATGGCGAGGGGGCTGTCTATCCACACCTTGAAATTCTTCTTCTCAACAAGTCCCTCGTCCTTTATCTTCTTTATGAAGTACAATAGCTCCTGCGTTCTGCCCACCGCAAACGACGGCACCACAAGGTTTCCGCCGCGCCTGAACGTGTCGTTGATTATATCCGCAAGCCGCTGCTCGTAGTCTTTCGGTGGGTTATGCAGCCTGTCACCGTATGTTGATTCCATTATGACGTAGTCTGCCTCTTTAAGATACTGCGGATCGCGTATCAGCGGCTGATTTACGTTGCCTATATCGCCCGAAAATACGAGCTTTTTGGTGATGCCGCCCTCTGTCAGCCACACTTCTATAGAAGCCGAGCCCAAAAGATGTCCTGCATCTGTAAAGCGTATCTGAACGCCATCGCAGATGTTTATTTTTTCATCATAGCCAAAGGGTCTGAACAGCTTTATGGTTTCTTCCGCGTCGTTTATCGTGTAGAGGGGCGGTTCTTCCTCTTTACCGCTGCGCCTGTTCTTGCGGTTTTTCCACTGGGCTTCAAACTCCTGAATGTGGGCGCTGTCACGCAGCATTATAGAGCACAGATTTGCTGTTGCTTTTGTGGAATATATCGCGCCTGAAAAGCCGCCTGCCACCAAAAGCGGCAGCAGCCCCGAGTGGTCGATGTGCGCGTGGGTAAGCAGCACAAAATCTATCTGCGAGGGTGCGCAGGGCACTTTGGCGTTTTCGTAGACGTCAATTCCCTGCTCCATGCCGAAGTCCACCACGAACCGCTTGCCGCAAGCCTCGATATACGTGCAGCTGCCTGTAACCTCTCTGCAAGCGCCAATAAACATCATTTTCATAAGTTTGCACCTCTTTATTATACTTCTCAAAAGTTTCAATTCATGTCAAGAATATAAAAGTTTTCGGTCAAGCCTTTTTCAAAAGGCTTGCAGGGTGTGGGGCAGAGCCCCACAAAGACACAACGTGCGCGCCGCTGCTAGAGGTTAGAGGTGAGAAGTTAGAAGTTAGAAATGATTTTCCGATGTTTACACGAAGTTGTCATTCCTGCGGTTTAGAAAGAGGCAAGAAGCAAGAAATTGCTTTTTATAGCTTTGCGCAGACCTTTCAAAACGCTCGTCTTGCCTCTTGCTTCTCGTTGTCTTGCTTCTAATAGCTGGGCGTTCCCTAATGAGAAGCCATATCTCTCTTTCCTGCGCGCGCTTGCGTGCGCAATAGCTATGTAAAAGTCCTCACATCTTGCCTCTTGCTTCTCGTTATCTTGCTTCTAATAGCTGAAGACCATATCTCTCTTTCCGCGTTCTCTGAGAGAACGCCAAACAATGTGAAAAATTTCATATAAATAAATCTATAGAATATCCCAACCCCTGTCCTCACCAAAAAGAGGACGACCGGAAGAATTTTCTGCCAGTGGCGTGCAGGGTGGGCATGGTTTGAGGGTGGTGGGTCAAGTATGTGATTTTTAGAATGTCTAAGTGTAGGCGGTGAAAGCGCTCCTGCGCTGCGCGTAAGCGCAAACTACCCAACATACTACCTCATTATATATTGTACTTCATTTTGCCGCAGATGTCAAGGTGTTGTGCGTAATGCACGCAAAAAACCGCCCTCCCCCGTGTTGGGAAAGGACGGCCGTTTGTTAAAATAAGTATGCAATTACTCAGCCTTGGGAGCATCCACAGGGCAGGCAGCTGCGCAAGCGCCGCAATCGAGGCAGGCATCTGCGTTTATCTCATACTTTCCGTCGCCCTCTGCGATAGCGCCAACAGGGCACTCAGCAGCACAAGCGCCGCAGGAAATGCAATCATCAGAAATCTTGTAAGCCATTGTAAGTTCCTCCTTTAATGTTGTATGTGAAATCCTCACACTTATATAATAACATATTTTCAGAAAATTTCAAGCCCTTTTTTAAAATTATTTATTGCCAAAAAGGTCGCCTGAATTAAGCAGCGTAAATCCCTTTTCTTCCAGAGCCGCCGTGGCAGCGTCGTTGTCGTCAACTCTCAGCATTATATACGCCTTGCCTGCCTCTTTCGAGATAAACGAATACATATACTCAACGCTGATGTTGTTTTCATAAAGCACCTGCATTACCGATGCAAGCGCGCCCGGCTTGTCGTCAAAACCTACCGCTACTACCGCTGTAGCCCTCGCCGAATAGCCTGCCTCAGAGAGCAGTTTTACACACTTTTCCTCATCGTCAACTATTATGCGCAGTATGCCAAAGTCGGTGGTGTCCGCCAAAGCCATTGCGCGAATGTCTATCCCGCCCTCGCCCAGCAGCTTTGTAACCGCTGAAATTCTTCCGGGGCGGTTCTCCATAAATATAGAGATCTGTTTTACTGACATATTTACTCTCCTTTCGCTATCTCTAAACCAGCTTGCGCTTGTCTATTACTCTGACTGCCTTGCCCTCGCTGCGCGGTATCGAATTCGGCTCAACAAGCCTTATCTTCGCCTTGATACCCAGCATTGAAAGCATATCTGCGCTTATCTTGTCTTCGACCGCTTCAACGCTCTTTATCGTGTCGGAGAACATCTCGTCGGTCATTTCAACTCTTATCTCAAAAGTATCCGTATTGTTCACTCTGTCAACAACTATCTGATAGTTAGGTGAAGCGTTGCTCATTTTAAGCAGCACGCTCTCTATCTGCGATGGGAACACATTTACGCCCCTGATTATAAGCATATCGTCCGTTCTTCCCATAGGCTTTGACATCTTCACGAGCGTTCTTCCGCAGGAGCATTTCTCTCTGGTAAGCACGCATATATCCCTTGTTCTGTATCTGAGCAGAGGGAACGCCTCTTTTGTAATGCTGGTGAACACAAGCTCTCCCTTTGAGCCCTCGGGGAGCACTTCGCCGGTATCGGGGTCTATTATCTCGGCGATGAAGTGGTCTTCGTTTATATGCATACCCGTCTGTTCCTCGCACTCAAACGAAACGCCCGGGCCGCTTGTTTCTGTAAGTCCGTAAATATCGTATGCCTTAATGCCCAGCAGCCTTTCAATCTCGCGGCGCATTTCTTCCGTCCACGGCTCTGCGCCGAATATGCCTGCTTTGAGCTTTATGTCGTCAGGTCCATAGCCCATTTTGTGAAGCGTTTCACCTATGTATGCGGCGTATGAAGGCGTACAGCAAAGTATGGTAGAGCCCAGGTCTCTCATAAACTGTATCTGCCTTTCGGTATTGCCCGATGACATAGGCAGAGTAAGGCAGCCTACCTTATGCGAACCGCCGTTAAGTCCCGGTCCTCCGGTAAACAGTCCGTAGCCATAGCACACCTGACAAACGTCTTCGTTTGTTCCTCCCGCGGCGACTATCGCTCTTGCGCAGCAGTCCTCCCAAAGGTCGATATCGTGCTGTGTGTAAAAAGCCACAACTCTCTTGCCCGTTGTTCCGCTGGTGGACTGTATCCTCACGCAGTCGGCAAGGGGCTTTGCAAGCAGCCCATAGGGGTATGCATCACGCAGGTCTGCTTTTGAAAGAAAAGGCAGCTTGTGAAGATCATCGATACTTTTGATGTCTTCGGGCGTAACACCTTTCTCCTCCATTTTCTTTCTGTAGTACGGCACGTTATCCCATACGTGCTTTACCTGGGCGACAAGTCTTTCATTTTGCAGACTTATCATTTCCTGCCGTGACATACATTCGATCTTTTCGTTCCAGTACTTAGGCATCTTTATCTCCTCCTATATTATTATCGCTTTTTCTGCGATTACCTACCGAGAAAATGTTGCACAGATATTCCTGACCGCACTTTGTTTTAAAGTGTTTCATCAGGTTCTCAACAATGGTCTCTTTATCCAGCCTGTTTTCAAAAGCGTTTACCAGAAATCTCGCTTCAAAGAGTATCTGCCGCTCTATGGTATCTATATTTTCTGTATCGTCAAGCTTTGTTATAAGGCTGTGTACCTTTTGTATAACGCTTCGCTCGCACCCGAGGTTCAAAAGCAGCATATCTGACAAAGATGCGCTTTCTGCGCTGCCCTCGCCCATTTCACAAAGCACTGCGGCTTTTTCTGCGGTATCTCTCGCCTCGTCGCTGATGTCTTCTTCCGCCGCTATGGCGTGCACGAACGAATATATCTTCATTGTGTGGTAGACCTTTTCGGGCTGTCCGCCGTGGTGCTGCACCATAAGTGATATTATTGCCGACTGCTCTGACATTTTCATCGCTCCTTACATTTACGCAATAAGTTACGCCTGCTGCAAAACGCACTCTCTGCCCATTTCAAACGCCTTTTTGTTGAGCTCCAAGAACTTCGGCGGCACGCACTGCTCTATTGCCTGCTGCCAGTATTTTTCCTCAAAGTCCATTTTGGCAGATACAAGCCCCATGAGCACTACATTTGAAGCCTTTGCGCTGCCTGCTTTTACAGCCAGATCAAGCGCGTTTGCGGATATAACGCTAATGCCCTGCGCTTTCAGCTTGCCTATCACGTCCTCGGGGTACTGCGCCGCGCCCTGAATAACTGGCATGGGGTCTATCTGCTGTGTCGATGTAACTATATGACCGCCTTTTTTAAGATATTCCACCCACCTTGCGGCTTCCAGAGCCTCAAAGCTGATGATTATATCAGCCTCACCCTTTTCAACAACAGGTGAATACACCTTGTCGCCGTATTTTACATAAGTTACCACCGAACCGCCGCGCTGGCTCATGCCGTGCACCTCGCTGACCTTTACGTCAAACCCCTGCGAGAGCAGAACATTTCCTATAAGTCTTGACGCCAGCAGACTTCCCTGTCCGCCGACCCCGACTATCATTATAGACTTAGTTTCCATAATATTTCTCCTAATTTTCAGTATTCACAACGTGATCATTTTCTCTTTACAAAAGATGCTATTATAACAACAGATGCTATCACAGTAACAACATATCCGAATGCCAGATCCTTTTTGAACTCGTCGCTGTATCTTACGTCAGTTCCCACCTTCGCGAGCAAGTCATCATATGTATCAACATATTCGCCAAAATCTAGAAATATCTCAAAAGTAGAAACATCGGTATCAAGCCCTAAAACCTCAAACGCCGCAGCAACATCTCTGTCGTCCTCAAAATCCTTATGGAGCTGCATAGCATAATTCATTCTTGTTCCTACAAAAACGGCTATAAGCACAAATACCGCGCATATTACTATTCCTATCTTGTCCATGCTTTTGCCGAGCAGCTTATATCCGAAAAAAGCTCCTGCGGCAAGCGCAAGTCCGCCTATCCACGATATATAGCCTGCCATTCCTATCAAACACCATACTATAAGCCCCAGAACAGTGCCGACCACACCGCCGATTATTCCCATTATTTTATTGCTTTGCTCCATAATATAACTCTCCTTAAATATTTTTGGTATACTGCAACGCTATTTTTCTATCGCTGTCAGTCTGCACATATCGGTGCATATGCCGCAGCCTACGCACTGTGTTTCATCTATAACAGCCTTGCCGCTGTGTACCGAGATCGCAGGGCAGCCTATTTTAAGACACATTTTGCAGCCCACGCACTTTTCGGTGTTTACTTTGAGCGGCGCTTCGTGCTTGACGTATTTCAAAAGCGCGCACGGTCTGCGAGAGATTATAACGCTTGCTTCATCAGCGGCGAGTTCTTCTTTTATAACTTCCTCGCATTGTTTCATGTTGTAAGGGTCTACCACTCTCACCCTGTTTATGCCTACCGCGCGGCAGAGAGCCTCCAGGTCTACCGCATACGCAGGTTCGCCTTTAAGATTTTTGCCCGTGGTCGGGTTCTGCTGATGACCCGTCATGCCCGTGATAGAGTTATCGAGTATTATAACGGTAGAATTTGAAGCGTTGTAAGCGATGTTCACAAGCCCTGTGATACCGCTGTGCATAAAGGTCGAATCGCCTATAACAGCGACTGTGTGCCTTTCGGCTTCCTCGCCCCTTGCCTTGTTAAAGCCGTGCAGAGCCGACACCGAAGCGCCCATGCAAATGGTTGTATCCATAGCAGAGAGGGGTGCTGTCGCGCCGAGGGTATAGCAGCCTATATCGCCCGTTACGTTGAGTTTAAGCTTATTCAGGCAGTAGAAAAGTCCTCTGTGGGGGCAGCCCGCGCACATTACTGGCGGTCTTACGGGAACAGGCTCTGCAAAGCTGTCAAACTCTTTCTTCTCGCCAAGAATTTTCTCTGCCACTATCGACTGCGAAAGCTCGCCTATGCGGCTGAATATCTCTTTGCCGATAACGTTGACACCTATCTTCTTGCAATGGGATTCTATAAAATCGTCAAGTTCTTCTATAACATAAACTTTATCAAACTTCGCCGCGAAATCCTTTATAATATCAACAGGCAGAGGGTTCACAAGCCCGAGCTTCAGGTACGATGCCTTATCGCCCAGCGCTTCTCTCGCGTACTGATATGAAATACCGCTTGTAATAACACCAAACTGCGCGCCGTCGTTTAGCTCTACTTTGTTAAACTCACAGTCGCTGCCGTACCTTTCAGCCTCTTTCAGCCGCTCTTCTACGGTGACGTGCAGTTTTCTGGCGTTGGCAGGCAGAGTAACAAACTTTGCCGCGTTCTTTACATACGGCTTTAGCTGGTAATCCACCCTGTCGCAAAGCTCAACAGCCGACTGCGAATGTGCCACTCTTGTTGACATTCTTACAATAACGGGCGTATCGAATTTTTCCGAAAGCTCAAAGCCTTTCTTTACAAAGTCTTTAACTTCCTGAGAATCCGAGGGTTCGAGCATGAGCACCTTTGATGCCTTTGCATGGTGGCGCGAATCCTGCTCGTTCTGCGAAGAATGCATACCCGGGTCGTCAGCCACGCACACTACCATACCGCCTGTAACGCCCGTATAACCTGCTGTATACAAAGGGTCGGCGGCAACGTTGAGACCTACGTGCTTCATACCGCAAAAGCTTCTTGCGCCGCCTATAGATGCGCCCAGAGCCACTTCAAACGCGACCTTCTCGTTAGGCGCCCATTCGGCATATATATCGTCATATTTCGCTGCTGCCTCGGTAACTTCGGTAGACGGCGTGCCGGGGTATGATGACACCACGGTGCAGCCGCCCTCATAAAGTCCTCTGGCAAAAGCTTCGTTGCCAAGCATGAGTTTTTTCATATAATCTTTCCTTTCATATCTTCTAAGACCACATATATTCAGTATAACATAATAAGCAGTGAAAATCAATCTGACAAAGTTCACATGATTTCACTGCATATTCTGTAAATATTAACTACAATTCTGCGCCTTTCGCGAACAGATCTTCCACCGCGGCTTTCAGCATTTTATGCTCGGGAAGTGACAGATCGCTGTCCTGCGCTATGGTTTCTTCCGCGGCGCGCTGAGCACGGCGCATAACTTCAATATCTTCTGTCATATCTGCAATTTTAAGCTTTGGCAGACCATGCTGCCGCGAGCCGAAAAACTCACCCGGTCCGCGCATTTTAAGGTCTTCTTCCGATATCTTGAATCCGTCGGTCGTGTGCGCGAGCGTTTCTAAGCGTTTGCGGCAATCAGGTGTCATGTTGTCGGTTATAAGTATGCAGTATGACTGCTTGCTGCCTCTGCCTACCCTGCCCCTTAGCTGGTGCAGCTGTGAAAGTCCGAACCTGTCCGAATTTTCCACAACCATGACCGTGGCATTCGGCACGTCAACACCAACTTCTATAACAGTGGTAGATACCAGTATATCAAGCCTGTGCTGTATAAAAGCCTGCATTACTTCGTCCTTTTCTGCGCTTGGCATCTTGCCGTGCAAAAGCCCTATCCTGCACCCTTTAAAGCTGCCCTTTGCTATATCGTCGGCGTATTTTTTTACAGATTTGAGCTGAATTTCGCTTTCGTCTATCATCGGGCAGACTATATAGCACTGCCTGCCGCTGTCGATCTCTTTCCTTACAAAGCCGAATGCACGCTGCCGCACCTTGCCCGACATTGCATATGTTTTTATAGGCAGCCTGCCCTTTGGCATTTCGTCAAGTACCGATATATCCATATCGCCGAATATCATAAGCGCAAGTGTTCTTGGTATCGGCGTTGCGGACATTACCAGCCTGTGTGGGTCAGAGCCTTTTTTTGCAAGGTCTGCACGCTGCTGCACGCCAAAACGGTGCTGCTCATCAGTAATAACAAGACCGAGAGAGTGAAACTCCACGCTCTTTTGAAACAGCGCGTGAGTACCCACCGCCACGGCACATTCGCCGCTTTGCAAAGCCCGGCGCACATCGGTCTTCTGCTTTTCGCTCATAGAACCTGTAAGCAGCAAAACGCTCACGCCCAGGGGCTGTAAAAGCTCGGTAAGTGTTTTATAATGCTGCGCCGCCAGTATCTCTGTAGGCGCCATTAGTGCGGTCTGATAGCCGTTTTTTGCTGTTATATACGCGCAGGCAGCCGCAACGGCAGTTTTGCCCGAACCCACATCGCCCTGCAAGAGCCTGTTCATAGGCGTGCCGCTGCGCATATCTTTGGCACATTCTGTAATGCTGCGCTTCTGGGCAGTTGTCATCTCAAACGGCAGCATTTTTTCAAACTCTGCAAAGCTTATATCCTGAAGCTGACAGGCGGTGTTTTCGCGTATGCGTGAGCGCAGGCACCTCATACCAAGGGCGAGTACATAAAGCTCTTCAAAAATAAGCCTTTCACGCGCTATCTCAGCCGACTGCGTTTCTTTCGGGAAGTGTATATTTTCAAGCGCGAAACGGCTTGCGCACACCTTGTTTGCCTGCCGCACCTGCTGGGGTATTATCTCTGTAAGGTCGTTTACGCGCGCGAGAGCCTCTTTCACCGCGCCGCGAAGTATGTTCTGGCTAAGCCCCTCTGTCAGGGGGTATACGGGCAGTATCATATCCTGTGAGAAGGCGTTTATTATCATCGGCGAGGACATTTCTTTTCTCCTGCCGCCGCCCGATATCTTACCGTAAAAAAGGTAGCTCTCGCCGACATATATGCTTTCAAACTGATATTTTGAATTGTATATAGTGACCATCATTTCGCCGCTTTCGTCAGCCGCTATGAATTTAAAGATAGTCATACCGCTGCGTATGCGTGCAGGGGCAAGTTTTCTTATCACCTCGCACTTTACAACGCACTGGGTGTCCTCGGGTGCATCGGCTATCTCAACGGGGGAGGTATAATCTATATAAGCGCGCGGATAATGCGTGAGCAGATCGCCTATGGTATGTATGCCCAGTTTGCCAAACTGCTCTGCCCTGCGTGAGCCTATCCTGCCCAGCTTTGTAATGCTGTCTTTGAATGACAGAACACTTTGCATTTTCTTATCCCCCTTTTCTACAATACTACATTATATTATATATTATTTATCTTCGGTTTGCAATAGGTGAAATTTTATGATATAATTTTTTTGTATATTTTTTGAGACCAAACGGCTTTTTGAAACGTATTATTTATGAAAGGTCTTTCAAAGGAACGGTGACGGCATGAAACTTAGCTGTGAACATATAGAACAGTTAGTACAAAAGTACAGCGATATGATCTACAGAGTGGCATATTCTCAGCTTGGCAGCGATGCAGCCGCTGCGGATGTTGTGAGCGATGTGTTTCTCAAAGTTCTCACGCTGGAAAAGAGCCCAAAAAGCGAGGAGCACACAAAGGCATGGCTTATCCGCGTGACTGTAAACAGGTGCAGGGATATTTTCCGCGCGCAGAAAAACATATCTGCCGACGAGATACCCGAGCAGCCTGCGGACTTTGCGCCCGTTGACGAAAAGCTGGATATCGCGGCGGCTTTAGAGCAGATGCCCCCCAAGCTGCGCACCGTTTTGTATCTGTATTATTATGAAGAATACGGCACGCGTGAGATAGCAAAAATGCTGGGCATACCCAAAAGCACGGTGACTACATCGCTTTCACGGGCGAGAAAGATGCTGAAAAACAAACTTGACGGCTGATACAGTCAGGAGCTGAATTTATTATGATAAAGAACAATCTTCAAAAATACTATGAAAATCAAAAGCTGGGTGACGAACGCAAAAGGCTTTTAGTGCAAAGAATAAGACAGCAAAGCGGTGCGCCTATAATTGATAAAGCGCAGAAAACCGAGCCTCAGAGCGATGCTTGGGTAAGGCGCGGCGGCATAGTCATGCTGGGCAGCATTGCGGCGGCTTTAGCACTTGTTATAGGCATAGGCTTCCTCCTTAAAAACGCGCGCGGCGGCGGTGACGAAATGAAAGTCACTCCGCCTGCCGACAGCGTGCCGCAGGTTTCGCAGACCTTGCCGCAAGTTTCGCAGCCTGATAGCACATCTTCAGAAGACCCGACGTCATCAACAGAAAAGCCGCACAAAAACGGGCAGTTTGATCTTTTGCTGGAGGGTTATGTGGTAGACAACTTTGACCCGACATACGGAAACGGCAACACGTTTTATGTAGACGCAGCGGAAGACATAACCGTTACGGCAGAGTTTGACGCACAGGGCGAGGACGTAAAGCAGGTGCAGTATATGCTTTTTGCAAACTCTTTGGGCAGGCAGATAATTATCGACAGCCGGCAGATGACTGAGGTAGATAACAGCGGTATTTACCCTATATACACATCTACTTCCAAGCTTTCGCCCGATATGTACCAGATAAGCCCCGACTTTGCCTGCCCCCCGATGAGCGTTACAGCCTTTGCGCTGGTAAAATACGCTGACGGCGAAACAATGCTATACTGCGATACTCTGTACAACACCGCTTACAATGAGGGTATGTTTGAAGAGTATTACAAATATGTTGAGGAATATATAGACAGCTGTACTACCGATATGGCAAACGTAAAAAGCTATATTCCTGCCGACGAATATTTTTCGAGCATAAAGTGGACGGAAGACTATGGCAGCATTGCAAACTATCTGACAATAGAAAGTCAGGCAGACAGCAAGCTTATCAACTTCTACACCGCTACGGGCGCGCCATACAGCATCATAACGATCACCGACAGCGATCTTACAGAGCCGTTTTACAGTGCTATCGTTGCTTACAGCGCAAACGGCGAGATGCTCAGCTACAGCGTAGATCTGACCGGCGAAGAGAATGTTTTTGTGGCGGCAGTGCCTATGTATGACTTTGACCTGCCGGTTGTGATAGCCGACAGCGCCTACCCCGAAAATATTACCTATATCGGCGATGATGTAGTTGAATACGAGGGTGACAAATAAGCCGCTGTAAAACTTAATATCAGCTGCTACGGCGCGAGTGTAATGCTTGCACTCGCGCCCTTTTTGCACCCTTTTTTACCCTGAAAGCTGCCATATTCTATATAATATGACACTTAATACTAAAATACAAGACAAAAGAAAGAGGCTTTATATATGTACAAATTTGAAATACTTGACAAAACAAACGCCGCCGCTTGCGACGAATACGAATACTTTGTATCACACCACAAAAACGGCTGCTTTATGCAGTCGCTGAAATGGACGAAAGTAAAAAACAACTGGGAATGGGAGGCGGTCGCGGTGCGCGGCGACGACGGCTGCCTGACAGGAGTTTGCACAATTATCATACGGCGTATACCGTTTGTAAAATGGGGATTTTTGTACGCTCCGCACGGGCCTGTATGCGACTATGACGACAAAGATGTACTCACGGAGATAATGCAGGGCGTGCGCTCGCTGGTGAAGAAATACCGCGCGTATCAGTTCATGTGCGACCCGTGCATTACCGAGGCGCAGAGGGAGTACGTACAGCCGCTTTTGGGCATGGGTTTTGAGCATGAAGTCGAGCCTGCGGAGCTTACAACGATACAAGCGCGCAACAACTATATGCTGCTCGGCATCAAGGGCAAAACGCCCGATGAGCTGATAATGACGTTTCAGCCCGAATGGCGCAACCGCATAAGAAAGGCTGTGCGCAAGGGCGTTTACTGCGAGGTCATGGGCAGCGAGGGAGTTGATATGTTCTACCCTCTTATGGAGCAGACGGGCAAGCGCGACGGTTTTTCTATACGCAGCAAAGACTATTTTGTGCGTATGCTTGAAAGCTTAGGGCACGAGCATTGCAGGCTGTTCATGTGCTTTGTCAGTGACAGCGAAACTGGCGAAAAAATACCGCTCTCTGGGGCGGTGGCAACGCAGTATGCAGGCAAGACCTGCTATGTTTACGGGGCATCATCGAATGAGAACCGCAATCTTTACCCCAACTATCTTATGCAGTGGAACATGATAAACTGGGCTTTAGAGGGCGGCTGCGATATATACGATTTTCAGGGCATACCTTTTTATTATGACAAGACCCACCCAAACTACGGCGTTTACAAGTTCAAAAAGGGTTTTAACGGCGAGGTGGTATCATACGCAGGGGAGTTTTACATGGTGTACAGCCGCTTTAAAAAGAAGCTTGCCGACTTTGGCTTGGCGGCGGTAATGAAACATCACGACAGGCAGACAAAAAAGATACTTAAACGCTCGGGAAAGCAAAGTCCCCAGGCGGTGAATGCAATTCATCAGGTGGCAGTATAAAAACATCTTGACAAAAATACAAAAGCCGTGTATAATAGTATTGTTCTTTAACGTTTAAAAGTGTAAAAGCATAAAAGCATTAAACCGATAAAGAACATACTACATACAGAAACGGAATGATCTTATGAATCTGGCTATCTGGCTGACGCTTGCTGTTTATCTTGTAATAATGATAGGCATAGGCGTTTATTGCAGAAAACTCTCCTCGGGCGTGTCGGAATTCGTTCTCGGCAACAGAGGCATCGGCGCGTGGTTCACCGCCTTTGCATACGGAACGTCGTACTTTTCGGCGGTTATATTCGTGGGCTACGCCGGCAAATTCGGCTGGAGCTACGGTGTGGCTTCGACCTGGATAGGCATGGGCAACGCTATTATCGGCTCGCTTATGCCGTGGCTGATACTTGGCAAGCGCACGCGCATTATGACAAAACACCTTGACTCGAAAACCATGCCCGACTATTTTGAAAAGCGCTATTTCAGTCACACGCTGAAAACCGCCGCCGCGGTCATAATTTTCCTGTTCCTTATCCCCTACACCGCCTCGGTCTACAACGGTCTTTCAAGGCTGTTTGAAAAGGGCTTCGGCATACCTTACAAATACTGCATAATAGGCATGGCTGTATTTACCGCTATATATGTAATTATAGGCGGCTACAAGGCAACTGCAATGAACGACTTTGTTCAGGGCGTGTTCATGCTGGTAGGTATTGTTGCGGTAGTGCTTGCGGTGCTCGATCAGCACGGAGGACTTACTTCTTCAATAAACGCTATGGGCGATATACCCACCGACAGCGGCGAGACGGGGCTGTTCAACAGCATTCTGGGTCCCGACCCTGTGAACCTGCTGGGCGTTGTGATACTTACATCGCTGGGTACCTGGGGTCTGCCACAGATGGTCCAGAAATTCTACGCGATAAAAGACGACAGAGCCGTAAAGATAGGCACTATCGTATCGACGGTTTTTGCTGTGATAGTTGCAGGCGGCTGCTACTTCCTCGGCGGCTTCGGCAGGCTGTTTGTTGAGAACGTTGACGGCAGCCCCGCAGGCGGCTTTGATGCGATAGTTCCTGCTATGATGGAAACACTGCCAGACATACTGTTCGGTATAGTAATAGTTCTGGTGCTTTCGGCATCTATGTCTACGCTTTCTTCGCTGGTGCTGACTTCTTCGTCAACACTTACCCTAGACCTTGTAAAGCCCATTATGAAAGAAAAGATGGACGAGAAAAAGCAGGTACTGATAATGAGGATATTCATTGCGGTGTTCCTGACGGTTTCGGTAGTGCTGGCGATATTCACGCTCGATAATCCCCAGACGATAATATCAACGCTGATGTCGATCTCTTGGGGCGCGCTGGCAGGTGCATTCTTAGCGCCGTTCATGTACGGTCTGTTCTGGAAAGGCGTTACCAAAGCTGCGGTATGGGCGAGCTTCATCTGCGGCGTTGGCATAACGGTAGTGCATATGTGTCTGTACACGCTGAAGATAGGCGATCTTGACCTGCCTATGACGATAGGAAAGCTCAGTCTTGCCTCGCCGATAAACGCAGGCGCGTTCGCAATGCTGCTGGGTCTTGTGGTAGTGCCGCTGGTGAGCCTCATAACACCAAAACCCGACAAGGAGAAGATTGAGAAAGTTTTCGAGTGCTATCAGAAGCAAGAGGTCAAGGAATAAAAGTAAGAAACGGTTTCACGGTTTTTGCGTGAAGCCGTTCACCTTTTAGAGGCAAGAAATTAAGAGGCAAGAGGCAAGAGTTTTTGGTTTGTCTGTACAGCGAAAAATATACCTTACATATTACCCACCCTATATATCGCCCCCCAAAAAAATCTCGCCCTTCCACGTAACTGGAAGAATATTCTTCCAGCAACGTGAGGGGTGGGCGAGCCTTTTGATTTTGGGAAAGTTGGTGTGGTGCGGAGGTGAGCCGCCAGAGGTTAGAGTTGAGAAATGGTCTTACGGCTTTAGCGCGTGCTTGCCCGTTTCTGCGGTTAAGATTCAGAGGCAAGAGGCAAGACGTGGTGATTTTGGCTTTTGCACGTTGTTTTAATATTCGCGCTTACGCGCAGCGCAGGAGCGCACACATTGCCAGACTGTGAACAGTCTGGCAAGTGCAGAAGAACCCTCTTCGAGGCTTCTTCCTGATCTCTAAAAACTTTGTGCGTATCTAAAAAGCCCTCGCCGCCATGTATGGTCGGCGGCGCACACCTTACGGTGTGACGGGCTTTTTCCCTGTTCTATCCCAACTTAGCGCGTAATTTAACATAATTTTTCAGTGAGTGCGTTTAACCTCACAAGTCGTAATCCCTGTCAAGAAACTAAAAGTTTTGGATCGACCTCTTTTTTACAGTTGCTTCGCAACTGCCAAGGGTCGTGGGGCGTGGGGCAAAGCCCCACAAACACAACGTGCGCGCCGCTGCTAGAGGTTAGAAGTGAGAGGTTAGAGGTTAGAAAAGTCTTTTCTGTCTTCACACAAACTTTCCACTCCTGCGATTTAGATAGAGGCAAGAGGCAAGAGTTTTTGGTTTGTCTGTACAGCTGAAAATATACCTTACATATTACCCACCCTATATATCGCCCCCCAAAAAATCTCGCCCTTCCACGTAACTGGAAGAATATTCTTCCAGCGACGTGAGGGGTGGGCGAGCCTTTTGATTTTGGGAAAGTTGGTGTGGTGCGGAGGTGAGCCGCCAGAGGTTAGAGTTGAGAAATGGTCTTACGGCTTTAGCGCGTGCTTGCCGTTTCTGCGGTTAAGATTCAGAGGCAAGAGGCAAGACGTGTTGATTGCAGCTTTTGCACGTTGTTTTAATATTCGCGCTTACGCGCAGCGCAGGAGCGCACGCAGGAAAAATTGCTAGGTCTTTTCATAGGAGAGGCTCACCTATTAGAAACAAGAAAACTAGAAGCAAGAGGCAAGAAAATGCTTTTATAGCTTTGTTCAAACTTTTCAAAATACTCGTCTTGCCTCTTGCTTCTATCTGAACCGCAGAAATAACGGATTTGCGCAAACGTCAGAAAATCATTTCTAACATCTGACTTCTCACTTCTAACCTCTGATAGCGGCGCGCACGCTGTGTTTGTGGGGCGCCGCCCCCGTACCCCTGCGACCCTTTTGAAAAAGGGTCGATCGAAAACTTTTAGTTTCTTGACAGGATTTACGACTATTGATATTAAACGTACTATGCAAAAGAATTACGGTTTTCAGCGGTTCGCAGAACCGCGTCAAAATCGCGACCCATAATGTCGCCAAAGTAATTTGCACTTGATACGAAGTATCAATGTGTGTCAGGTTTGGCTTGGAGGCGTAAGCCGACAATCCACTGCGCTCCTGCGCCGCGCGTAAGCGCGAATATTACACGCAAGAAAACAACGCTCAAACGATGCCTTACCCACCTCTTGCCTCTTGCTTCTGAATCTCTTGCCTCTAATAGCGCAGAAGAAAACGGCTTCGCTCAAACATAGCAAAACCGTTTCTGACCTCTGACATCTCACTTCTGATATATCTAGTAAAAACCGCCGTCCTTTACGGACAGCGGTCTTTATTAGCCTGTGTTTATCCCATTACTACCTCAACTTCGTGCTCCGTGCCCTCAGCGAATACGGGAAGTACATTGCCGTTGACCTTAACGCCGTCGCAGACAACGCTCTTTATGCCCTTGCTGATGTGGTCGGGGTTCTTAACATTGATGTTGTATGTACAGCCTCTGAATTTCCTCGATGCCGTGAAGCCGTCCCACGCGGCAGGGATAGACGGGTCTATCTTCAAGCCGTCAAAGTCTGGTATAACGCCGAGAATGTACTGCGATACCGCAACAAAGTTCCACGCCGCAGTGCCCGTCAGCCACGAGTTCTTAGCCTCGCCGAAGCGCTTGGCGTCCTTGCCTGCAATCATCTGCGCGTATACATACGGCTCTGTTCTGTGCAGGTCGGAATACTTTTCCTCTCTGTAGGCAGGGGCGATCTTGGAATAATACTCGTATGCCTTGTCGCCGTGACCTACAAACGCCTCGGCGCAGATTATCCACGCGTTGTTGTGGCAGAATATGCCTGCGTTCTCTTTATAGCCTGCCGGATATGTCGAGATCTCGCCGTATTCTATGTAATACTTTGTGAATGCAGGGTTGTTCAGCACAAGACCGTGCTGGCTGTTGAGGTACTTGTCAACGCTTGCAAGCGCCTTTATGTCAGCGCCGCTCTCTTTGCCAACGCCGCCCATAACTGCAAAGCCCTGCGGCTCGATGAATATCTTGCCTTCTTCGCACTCTTTCGAGCCCATCTTTCTGCCAAAGTCGTCATAAGCTCTTATGAACCACTCGCCGTCAAAGCCGAAGTCCATGATGTTCTTCTTCATCTTTTCTATCTCGGCTGTAGCTTTCTCTGCCTCGGCGGTGTCGCCTCTGCGAGCGCAAAGCTCGGCATAGTTAGGTCCTGCATACGTAAACAGCGCCGCTACGAATATAGACTCCGCAGTCTTTGAATACTTGTCCTCACCGTATTTTGGTGAAGTTGATGTCTGGAAGCTCTCGCCGGGGGTATCGGAGAAGCAAGACAGGTTGATGCAGTCGTTCCAGTCGGCACGCATAGCAAGCGGCAGACCGTGAGGGCCAACGTTCTCGCATACGTGATAGAAGCTCTGCTTTAAGTGGTGCATAAGTGTCTGAGCGCGGCTCTCGTCATTGTCATAAGGCACCATTTCATCAAGAATGGTGTAGTCGCCCGTCTCTTTTATGTACTGCGCGGTAGAAAGTATCATCCACAGCGGATCGTCAGAGAAGTCGCCGCCTATCTCATCGTTGCCCTTTTTGGTAAGAGGCTGATACTGGTGATAGCAGCCGCCGTCTTCCAGCTGTGTAGCAGCAAGGTCGAGTATTCTCTCTCTTGCTCTTTCGGGTATCTGGTGAACAAAGCCGAGCAGATCCTGGTTGGAATCTCTGAAACCCATGCCTCTGCCTATGCCGCTCTCAAAGTACGAAGCCGAACGCGACATATTGAATGTAACCATGCACTGATACTGGTTCCAGATGTTTACCATTCTGTTCATCTTGTCATCGCAGGTGTTTACGGTGTACTTAGAAAGCAGAGCGTTCCACATATCTTTAAGCTCAGCCAGAGCCTTGTCAGCCTTCTCGGTGGTGTCCATAGCCTTTATCATCTCATACGCCTTGGACTTGTTCATGCTGCCGTCAGCGTTCCACTTGTCCTTGCCGTTCTCAACATAACCGAGCAGGAAAACAAGCTCTTTCATCTCGCCTGCCGCAAGGGTCATATCAAGGCAGTGTGAAGCTATCGGCGACCAGCCGTCAGCAAACGAGTTGTTAGGCTTACCTGCCATAACAGCCTGAGGATTCTCAAAACCGTTATACAGACCCATAAACGTTTCTCTGTCGGTATCATAGCCGCATATGTCTGCATTTACGGTGTAGAAAGCAAAGTGATCGCGGCGCTCTTTGTATTCCGTCTTGTGGAATATGGTAGAGCCCTCTATCTCAACTTCGCCCGTGTTGAAGTTTCTCTGGAAGTTCGTGGAGTCGTCCTGTGCGTTCCACAAACACCATTCTATAAACGAAAACAGCTTGAACGACTTTGGCGAGTCAGACTTGTTCTTGATTATAACTTTCTGTACCTCGCCGTTGAAATTCTGCGGTACAAAGAATGTTATCTCGGTCTCTATCCCGTTCTTTTCGCCCTTTATAATGGTGTAGCCCATGCCATGGCGGCAGGAATACGCGTCCAGCTCTGTCTTTACAGGCGACCAGCCCGGCGACCATACACACTTACCGTCATTGATGTAGAAGTATCTTCCGCCCATGTCAACGGGAACATTGTTGTAGCGGTAGCGCGTTATCCTCCTCAGTCTTGCATCCTTGTAGAAGTGATAGCCTCCTGCCGTGTTGGAGATGAGCGAGAAAAACTCCTGCGTGCCCAGATAGTTTATCCACGGGTAGGGAGTTTTCGGGTCGGTGATGACGTACTCCTTGTTGACGTCATCGAAGTAGCCGAATTTCTTCATTAAAATTCCACCTTTCGTATTTTGTGTTTATTAGATTTTAAAAGTCACGTAGTTTCAGTACAGCGTTTCTTCGCCGTTTATAGATACTTTAGTTACCTTTTCGCCCGTCACTTCAACTTCGTAGTCAACATCTGAATATCCGCGGTCGTCAAGGTTTGCATCTATAGCGTTTGAAAGATTGCTGCCATCGCCGTTTTTGTAAACGCCGTCTTTAATAGTCGCGTGGTTGTTGTGCGCATCAGAGATAATATCTATAGCCATCGTGTGAATATCCTCAGCGCCGGGCAGCTTTATTTCTTCCTCGCTGCTGTCTTCCTGCGAGGAGCTTTCTTCCTGCGCGGTGGCAGTTGTAGTTTCTTCTCCGCTGCCGCTTGTTTCTTCCGGCTCGCTGCTCTCTTCGGGCGTGGTGACAGGCGTTGTTTCGGTTTCAGAGCTCTCATCGGCCTGTGAGCTTTCTACCGCAGCATCGGTCGCAGATGTTTCAGCCTTTGAGGAAGACGAACTGTCGCCGCTGCACGCCGCCAGTATTAAACACAGGCAAACGCACGCGGTAAAAATAGCTGTTATCTTTTTCATATTGTTCTCCTTTCGCTTTTTTGTATATCTGTATATCTATCTTGTGGCAAAACTTTGCCAGCAGGTGTATTTTTCACCCTTTGCTATCTCTGTATATCCCGTCACCTCACGCGGCAGACTAAGATTTGCACAGTTTATCATAGCTGTCATGGGCTCGGGGCAGAAGTAGCCGTTCACGCCCTTATCGTTCCACATATTCCAGAATCTATACTCGGGCGAAACTTCGTTTATGATCATTCTTCCCGTGCCGACATCAGTTGTTACAGCGCCGTTGAAAGGCTTGCCGTCAAGTTCGTTCATGCAGGCGGTGTACATATCATTGTCAATATCCTGCAAAACGGGGTGCATATCGCCGTTTTTATACTGCATATCTCTCTCGTCAAGATCTAAAAGCCTCTCTGTCGGCAGTGAACGGTCATTGAGCTCACACTTTTTCTCCGCAGGTACGCGCAGGCGCATATCCTCCTGCTTGCTGCCGTTTACTATCGGCGCGTTTATGCAGGTGTGCGTGCACAGCGATACAGGCAGCATCTTGTCCGAAAGATTTTCAAGCTCGATATCCTGCCTCAGCCCCTCTGCCGAGAGTGTGTAAGTGTAGGTGAGCCTGAACTTCAGCGGCATTGATTTGAACATCTCGTCGCTTTCGTCAAACGTGTAGCCAAGCACTATAACAGCCTTGCCGTTTTCGGCGCTTACAGATACCACTTCATGTTCCCTCTCATGCACCCAGCCGTGAATGCAGTTGCCCAGCTTCGGCTCATTTATCGGGAACTTATAGCAGCCGTCGGAAGTCTTCAGCACGCCGCCGTCAAATCTGTTTGGCAGATACAGTGTCGGCAGACCCCACAGCACGCGCGAATCGTTGATCTTATCCAGCGTGCAGTCCTCTCTGTAGCGGAAGATCTCCATATCCAGCTTTTCGTCTCTCATGCGCATAACATCACCGCCCAGAGCAGGCACAACAACGCATGAATATTTATCGGCTCTCAGCTCATACGCTTTAAGACCTTTGAAAGTAGTTTCGTTGCAAACAGCTTGTGACATTTTATTTTCCTCCAATAAATTCATATATTAAAAGTATAACACACACACATCAAATTGTCCAGTGATTTTTTGAATTTCAATCATATTTTTGTGAAAATTAAACTAATCGCACGCGCCGTTATTATAAATAAGATACATCGCGGCGTATAAAAGGGAGCAAACAGGCAAGAATAGCAACAGGCGGCAAAAGAAAACGCCGCAAATTTTAAAGAAAGAGAGTGAAAATATGCTTGATAAAATAGCGCTTCTTCTGCTGATAATAGGCGGCATAAACTGGGGGCTGGTGGGAATATTCCAGTTTGACCTTGTGGCGTTCATTTTCGGCGGCTCGGCAGCGATAGTCAGCAGGATAATCTACACACTGGTAGCAATATCCGCAATATGGTGCGTGTCGCTGTTCTTCAAGGACAACGAAATGGTAGAAGAGACAAGTTCTTCAAAAAACTACTGATAACTTACAATTGACCGTCTGCCGCATATGCCGCAGCAAAAGCATAAGATGGGTAAAATATCGGGTAAATTTCACCAATAAGTCCTGCCAAATTATGTGCACTATGCTGAAAAAACAGCTTGTTTGCAAAAACAGAGCGCTTTTTTCTTGACATTTTGCCGTCGGCATAATATAATAACTATGGTGTCTGATAACCGATATGTTATCGGCAGACATTCGTTTTGTTGTCTCCTTTCTTTTGTTCTACACATATTTCATTTTATTTTTGGCAGGAAAAACTCCTGCCACTTTTTTCTATTAGAAGCAAGATAACGAGAGGCAAGAGGCAAGAAGTTGCCTCTTAAAACTTAGAGCAAACTTTTCAAAACGCTCATCTTGCCTCTTGCATCTTTCTAAACCGCTGGCATGAAAAGCTGCCGCAAAGGTCGCAAAACCATTTCTAATCTCTAACTTCTAACCTCTAACCTCTAATAGGGCAAGATGTGATCAAGGCAACGTTCGTGCGTTGTTTTTTTATTTTGCGTATTATTTGCGCTGTCGCGCAGCGCAGGAGCGCATACGTTGACCGCCTGCAAGCAGTCGTTCAAGTGCAGAAAAAATCCCTCGCCGCCAAAAACGGTCGGCGGCGCACACCTTGCGGTGTGACGGGCTTTTTCCAATGCTAACAAACTTTGTGCGTATCTTAATTGTAATTTTTCAGCGAGTGAGTTAAACCGCAAAAGCTGTAATTCTTGTCAAGAAAATAAAAGTTTTCGATTGACCCTTTTTCAAAAGGGTCACGGGGTGTGGGGCAGAGCCCCACAAACACAGCGTGCGCGCCGCTATTAGAGGTAAGAGGTGAGATGTTAGAGGTTAGAAACGGCTTTTACGACCTTTGCGGCGGCTTTTCATGCCAGCGGTTTAGAAAGAGGCAAGAAGCAAGATGAGCGTTTTGAAAAGTTTGCGCTAAACTGTAAAACGCATTTTCTTGCCTCTTGCTTCTCGTTATCTTGCTTCTAATAGCTGAGCCTCTCCTTTGAGAAGATATATCAAACTTTCCGCGTTCTCTCAGAGAACGCCGCGCTATTGTTCAGCGGCATCTGCTTCTATACAGTATTGACATTCGCCGCCGTGAGTGGTAAAATTAGTGCAGAAAGTAATATAAGGAGACCAGCTATGAAAAGTCAATAGTAAAAAAGTAGAATTAACAGAAAGTTAACAAGAGACAAAAAGAGATACTCACCTAAAAAACAGGAGAGAAAAAATTTTAAATTTTTTTAAAGAAGAGCAAAAGCAATATTATCTGTCAGCAGCTTAAAAAGGACTCTGACAAGCTTATGAGCAGTATGCCCGAGAGCATCGTAATGAGAATGTCCCTGAGCGATCTTTGAATCGTAATAACGCTTGAAAGTATCGTTATTAAGGGAAACATTCCATGCAGCGTTTATCAGGGCATAACGAAGCACTTTTGAGCCGCGTTTTGACATTCTGGTACGTTTGGCATTAAACTTTCCGGATTGGTTCACGACCGGGTCAAGACCTGCATACGCAAGTAGTTTTGAAGGCTGAGAAAAACGGTGTATATCGCCGATCTCGCCAAGGATCATTGCACCGTTGAGTTTGCCGATACCCGGCACGGTCATGATAACCGAATCAAGCTCGTCCATAGCTTTGCAGATGATTTGCTCAAGCTCACTTATCTGGCTTTCAATTAACTCGATCTGAGCGATCGTTTGAGTTATTTGAATAGATATGTAACTATTCTTCACACCAACGGACGATGCCGCAAGACTTTTGAGGGACTTAGCGTCCTGCTTTCCGAAACGACCACGAGAAGCTTTGGAGAGAAGATTACTTAGTTTGGTTAAGTGTAAAGCAGCGATGTCGTCCGGTGAGGAATACATTTTCAACAGCTCATAACAGGTTTTGATATGAAGACCGGACTTGAAGAAAAATTGGAGTTCCGGAAATATCATGTCAACATATGAAGTGAGTTGAATTTTCAAGCGTGCTTTGGATTTTTTGAGATTCTGACGGAATCGGCAAAGAGATTTGAGCTGAAGCGTTTTTACATCATTTTCGGTGTAAAGGCGAAAAGCGTTCAACGCCATGGTTTTGCAGATAAGCAGAGAATCAATTTTATCGGTCTTGGTCTTGCGAATGCCTGTTTTCCGCACAGCGGCGGTCTGAACAGGATTGATAACAGCAAGCTTGTATCCCAGTGAATGAAGGAAAAAGATCACATTTTCCGCATAATGAGCGGTGGATTCAAGACCGATGATAAGATCATTCTTGTTAAGAGAGTCGAGGTTTGTTTTCAATAACTGAAAACCGTCGTGGTTGTTTTGAAATGCAAAAGGTTTAAGCAGTATAACTCCATCGGTATTCACCGCTGCCGCAACGTGAGTTTCCTTTGCAATATCAATGCCAACATAGATCA
>CANQKD010000011.1 GCA_947624375.1 uncultured Clostridia bacterium
CCCTATCCGATACTTGTATTATATCCTATTTGTCTTTAAAAGGCAATTAGAATACATCTTTATTATACGAGGAGGTGAACCAATAATGAAAAACAGGTTTGATATTACCGAACTGTACGACCGTATTCGTTCAAAAGAGGGCAAGTATGTTTTATGCTTTGACACCTGCTGCTTAGACAGCATCAACAAGACCTACGGCAGAAAGGTGGGCGATGCCGCGATAAGGGAATCGCTGAGCCGCATTGAACAGGTGTGCGGAGATGATATGTTCATGTTCCGCATTGGCGGCGATGAATACGTGCTTGTGACCGACTGCTCTGAGCCGGAAGAAGTAAAAAGCATTGCGCTGTCAGTAATGTCTCACAACGGCGAAACGGTAAACTGCGACGGCACTGAGCTCCCGATAAGCCTGCGCGCAGGGGCGGTAAAGCTGACTCACGACAGCTGCACAAAATATTCTATCCTTTTTAATGAGCTTGTTGGCGCTCCCTCGGATACGCCTGAGGGATTTGCGATGGACTGAAATATCTATAGATAATGTTTTTTCCTCATTTACTACAAAAAACCGTCCCTGTGTTGGGACGGTTTATTTTTGTAGTTTATGCAGTCTTGATTATCTCTCCGTCGGATATCTCGATGACCTTTTCGCACTGCTCGGCGATCTTGGGGTCGTGCGTTACGATTATTACCGTTCTTCCCTGCTCGTGAAGCTGCTTGAAAAGCTCCATTATCTCCGCGCCTGTTTTGCTGTCGAGAGCGCCGGTAGGTTCATCTGCAAGGATCATGCTCGGCTCGTTGACTATAGCTCTTGCGATAGCTACTCTCTGCTTCTGACCGCCCGAGAGCTTATTGCAGGGCTTCTTGGCGAGGTCTTCAACGCCTACTGCTTTGAGTGCTGCCATAGCTTTCTCTTTTTTGTTATCAACTTTCTTCTTAGAGAATGAAAGAGGTATCATGACATTTTCAAGGGCGGTGAAGTCCTCGACAAGGGCGAAATCCTGCATTACCATGCCGATCTTTTCATTGCGGATACGGGCATACTCTTTTTCGGACAGCTTCTTCACGGTCTCGCCGTCGATAGTGTATTCGCCGTCCTGATAGCTGTCGATACAAGCGAGGATATGCAGCATTGTTGACTTGCCTGCGCCGCTTTTTCCGATAACTGCAACAAGTTCGCCGTCCTTGATCTCGCAGGAAACGCCTTTGAGAGCCTCAAACTCATTTGATTTGCCGGGGTTGTAGACCTTTTTGATGTTGGTTAGTTTTACCATACTGTTTACCTTACCTTTCTGTAAAAATTTTGTTTATCACATAAAGTGCTGATGATCGCACCCAACGTAATACTGATCAAATTCATTATAATACACATTATGACAAATGTCAATGCTTTTGGAAATAACGGAAAGCAAGTTTAATAAAAGTTTAAGAATTTACAAATTTAAAAGTATTAACACAATATTAACAAATCATTAAAAATCTCAACAACAACTTCAGGGGCAATATGTTATAATTAAAAATGTATGTATACACTATAATATAGGAGTGCGGTATGTTTCACAAAAACAAATTGAAAAGCAACAAGAGCAGGTCTTCTTTTCAGATAATAATTTTCAGCTTTCTTATTATAATACTGACGGGCTCGCTTTTGCTGATGCTGCCGATAGCGGCGAAAGACAGGATAGTAACGCCTTTCAGCGACACGCTGTTCACGGCGGTTTCGGCTACCTGCGTTACTGGGCTTATAGTTCACGACACGGCGACCTACTGGTCGATGTTCGGGCAGGCAGTGATACTCATGATGATACAGGTCGGCGGAATGGGTGTTATTACGGTGAGCCTTGCTGTTATGCGTGCTGCCGGCAAGAAGATCGGTCTTTGGCAGAGAAGCACTATGCAGGAGTCTATTTCTGCGCCGCATGTTGGCGGAATTGTGCGTCTGACGGGGTTTATACTTAAAGCTACTGCCGCTGCGGAGCTTGTGGGGGCTGTGCTTTTAGCACCGGTATTTTGCAGCGATTTCGGCATACTTAAAGGCATTTGGTACTCGATATTTCACTCTATCTCGGCATTTTGCAACGCAGGCTTTGACCTTATGGGGATAAGGGAGCGATACTCGTCGCTGTGCACATACGGCTCAAACGTACTTATAAATATAGTGATAATGCTGCTTATAACGGTGGGCGGCATAGGCTTTATAACGATACGCGACATTAAAACTCACAAGCACAGGCTGGGCAGGTACTCTTTACAGAGCAAGGTGGTCCTGCTGACCTCTCTGATACTGGTGGTGCTGCCTGCGGTATATTTCTTTTTATTTGAATACGGGGATATGTCTATGGGTGACAGAGTGCTGAGCTCTCTGTTTCAGTCGGTTACTACGAGGACGGCAGGCTTCAACACGCAGGATCTTTCGCAGATGAGCGAATCGGGCAAGGCTGTTATGATGGTGCTCATGCTGATAGGCGGCTCGCCCGGGTCTACAGCAGGCGGTTTGAAGACTGCTACGTTCGCGGTGCTGTTTTTATCTGCGATAACGGTATTCAGCAGGCGGAACGATGTTGAGTGCTTCAAGCGCAGGATAGCTGACACGGCGGTGAGAAATGCCGGCGCGATACTGTTTATGTATTTATCGCTGTTTTTTGTGGGCGGCGTTATAATAAGCACTGTTGAGGGCTTGCCGCTGATAGACTGTTTATTTGAAACGGGTTCGGCGATAGGAACGGTAGGGCTGACGCTGGGCATTACAACTTCCCTCTCGCTGGCATCGCGCATAATACTCATGGTTCTTATGTTCTTTGGCAGGGTGGGCGGACTTACGCTGATTTACGCGGCGTTCTCGTCTTCGGGAAGCAACAATTCGCGCTTGCCCCTTGAAAATATTACTGTAGGATAGGTGTTTGAAATGAAAAGTGTACTTATAATAGGTGTGGGACAGTTCGGGAGCACTATAGCTAAGAGAATGTCGGAGCTGCGGTGCGAGGTAATGGCGGTAGATACCGACGAAGAGCGCATCAACGAGGTGCTGCCGTATGTTACGGTTGCGAACATCGGTGACGGCACAAACGAAGAATTTTTGCGCTCTTTGGGGATAGATAACTTTGACCTGTGCTTTGTGGCGCTTGGCAGCCTGTTTCAGTCTTCGCTGGAGGCTACTTCGCTTCTGAAAGAGCTTGGTGCGAAGAAAGTTATCTCGCGCGCGACGAACGACATACAGATGAAGTTTCTTTTGAGAAACGGCGCAGACGAAGTTGTATACCCCGAAAAACAGATGGCGCTGCGCATTGCTACAAGGTACGCTTCTGACAGCATACTTGACTTTATACAGCTGGACAGCAACTACTCAATATACGAGCTTGTTATACCGAAAGACTGGTACGGAAAGACGCTCTCGCAGATAGACATACGCAAGAAGTTCAACATAAACATTCTGACGCTGAAAAGAAACGGTGAAGTGTTTATACCCTCGCCCGATACGCAGATGCAGGAGGGCGACAATGTTTTTGTCATAGGAGATATAAAGGACATTCAAAGATGTTTCAAATTCTGACTTTAAAAAATGCTTTCATAAATAAGTACACACCAAACGGCGAAAATGTTACAAAAAATTTTAAAGTTTGTAGGAATACACAAAACGATGTCGGAATTTTGTATATACTGAACAATGCAGCAGAGAGGCAATAAAGCCTCTCTTTTTTGTGCTGCATTTAAGTCAGGAGTGTTATCTGGCGATATTTACGAGATACCTTTTGCTTTCAGTAGCATTAAGAACATCGTCTTTATCTGCCGGCAGGGCTATAACGCTGTAGGCGTGCTCGCCGGAAACATCGTCGGTATCAAGCGAATACTTCACCATGCGCTTACCGCCCTGACAGTTGACTTTCATGAACATCTTGCCGTTAAATGCGTTTACAGGTTGTCCGTCACGCAATACTGCAAGATAGTAGTCTTTGTCGCTTTTGAAATACGCAGTAACGGCAAAGTCGGAATCCGCTGTAACTGTGGTGGTCTCCCACGCGGCTAATGCCTCAAGCCTGCGCAGGTCTGCATCATAGTTGCCCATTTCTACAGCAAAGAGATCATCGGTATTATAGCCGTTGAACGTAACTATATCACCTGTGACATAGTCGCTGTCCTGCGCTTCATATACAGATGCCTCTTCGTTTGTGCCCGAAGATGATACCCATGCGGGGCGCATTATCGACAAAGAAACTTCTCCCTTGCCTGAATCGGGGATATAATCGGGAACAAATTCAACGCATACCCAAAGCAGCGCGCTGTCGGTGCTGCCTATATCGGTTGGCGGAACGTATATTGGTATCTCAAATTCGCCGTCCGAAGTAAGGGTCATAGTGGTTTTTTCAGTAGCTTGCTCGTTTTTGTCAAGCGAATGTTTGACCACCTTGCCGTTACAGAAAAGACGGACATCGGCTTTTATACCGTCTTCAGCTGCGAGGCTCTCATACTCACTGCCCAGACAATCTTCGGCAAAGCCGGCATTGATAAAGAGCGTGAGATCCAGCCCCTCGTTTATGTTCAGGGGCTTTGTCATCTGCTCAGAGATAGCAGATATAACTCCGCCGTTTTCTGTCTGGTACAGAACGTTGTAACCACAGACAAAACCTGTGATATCGCCGCTCTCGCCAAACTTATCTGAATTATTGTCCGAGGTTTCTTCATTACTGACCTGTACATTGCCCAAAGGCGCAGCGACGGTCACATCTGCCGCTTTCAGGGTACTGCTGCTGTCATTTTTTCCTGCGCAGGCTGTCATGCCGAGTGCGAGGGTGAGTGCTGTTAAAATTGTAACTACTTTTTTCATTTTATTTTCCTCCGATAATTTAATTTTATTTCAATACTGCACCATGCAATAATGATCACTTTACGCGGCTGCGGCTGTTGCTTTTGGCACTTTTATCTTACGGCGAACAGAGAAAACATTGCCAAACCTGAAATATGCGAAAAGCAGCAGTAACATTGTTGCGGCGGCGGTAACTATTACACAGGTAGTCAGCCTTAAAAACGGGAAGTTCGCGACGTTGATATAGTCAAACTTTTCAAAGTATACATAAGGTCTTATAAAGCTTGTCGGCAAAAATGCGCGCAGATTTTCAAACAAAACAAACCTGTCAGCATCAAATGTAGATTCAAACTTATCGGGTTCGTTGACCATATAACCCGAAGAATACATATAAACGGCGAACATCGAGAACATCACAAGGCAGTCTATGATAAGCGAAATAAACACCTTTCTTGAAAGCTGCGAGACCGCCGCTGCAATGCTTACCACAAACACAAGCGCCAGCGTTCGCAAAAGGTCTGATATTAGCAAAAGACCGAAAAAGCTGATGTTTGCGGTGCTGTTTTGAAATCTTGGCAGCGTTTGCAATGGCTCAAACATAAGTGCGTCGCCCATTATGTACCACGCGATCATAACATCGATAAAAGTGAGTATCAGCATGGTAAAAATGCATATACTCACAAGCGCCGCAGTCTTTGAAACGAACAGCCGCTTGCGCCCGTATTTTGATGTAAAAACCATGCTCTCCATTGAATATGTGTTCTCGGAGCAGAATGTATCTGCTGCAATAATAATGAACACCATAAACAGCATAATGTAAAAGTAGGTGTATCTTTCCATGGTGAACCTGCCGTACCACGATGAAGCAGGTGAACTATCGATAAGTGAGAAATTCTTTATGCTGTTATATTTTTCAGCAGCCTTTGTGTTCAGCCTTACGGTGTAGGCGCTCTGTGTGGGGTCGTTCACCATTTTGACCGCCTTTTCAACGTTCTTTCTCATAGCCGCCTGATAATCATACAGAGTATAATTCAGCGTATTGCACACCGACAGCGTTGAGAAATAATCGTTCACGGCATTTGCGGTCACTTCATCAAACTCATGAGGTTCGTCGTCGTCAAACTGAGCATCAAATTTATCCACAGCTTCGTTCATGACGGCTTCTTTCTCCGTGAGCACCTGTTGCAGCCATGCGTTCAGAGGAACATCACCCGGGTAATTTGCCATAAGCTCATCGCACACGCTGTTGAACGTTTTTGCTTCTTCGTGTTTATAATCTATATCGTTTCTGCTGCGTATTAAGTGCAAGCCTGTAATATACACAAAGTATGCCGCAAGCAGCAGCATCGAGATAAGGAAAACTTTGCTCCTTAAAATTCTTTTCAGTTCTGAAATATACATTTTCAACTCCCCTAAAACTTTTTCACCCACAGGTCACTGCCGTCGCTGCGCACAGAAGCTATTACATCATATTGCTCACTAGTATCATCAGGGTTCACATAGTCGCCTATGAAGAACAGTCTGTCTGAAAAGTCTGCCGCCACTATACAGTCAGCTTCGCTGAAGCCGTCATACACGGTCTCTCTTTCACCCGAATCAAGGTCATAGCACCACATTATGTCGTTTTGTTCATCAGGCTGTGTGATGCGATATTCGTGGTAAAATATTTTATTATCTTTTATTACAAAATCACCATAACAGTTTTCAATAAGCTTTTCAGGCTTTTTTAAGTCAAGGTCGGCAGAGTAAAGTGAGGGATCTTCGATGTCGCTGATAGCGCAATAATACAAGGTATCGTTTTTTACACAAATACAGTACATATTGTCGCCAAGTTTGGTTGTTTCGCCGCTTTCTATATCCGTTTTGAAAGCTTCGCACATTACGTTGTGGAAGTATATACTGCCGTTATATATGAACGGATCAAGCAACATAGCTTCTGTTGGCAGGTCTATGGTCTTTACCGCTTTCATGGTGTTTCTGTCTATCTGCACGACATATGCATAACCGAAGATGTACACATAATTATCATCTACTATGAAATAAAATATAGTGTACTTCTGGTCGGAACTATCCTTTAAAGCATCTTTTTCAAGTTTAGTGCAATACTTGTTTTCATATATAACTTCTTCTTTGCCGTCTTTTATTGCGATCAGCTTATTTGAGTCGTTATACCATAGTTCATCACCAACGGCTGTATCGTTGCATAAGACCCGATTATTTATACAGTCAGGGAAATCGTTCGGATCATGCGTGCAGCCTGCGACATCACACAGCGGTATAGCCTCGCCTGTTTGCAGGTCTACTTTTATGTACCCCATATCCCCCATAAACCAAAATATATACGCATACTTGTCGCTCAGCGTAATATTGCTTGTCTGACCGCCGCTGACTGTATGCTGCTTGAAGTCTCCTGAGATGTGGGTATTCAGCGGCTGCGCATCCTGCTCGATCTTCTCTAAAAGCGAGCTGTCAACTATCTCGCCCTTGGAGTTTTCCTCAAAGTAGGTCTCTTTTTCCTTGCTTTGGCAGGCGGTGAGCAGGCTTACCGAAAGCATAACTGCTGTAAGCATACAAACAATTCTTTTCATAATATCCTCCTTTTAATTTTTCCATGTTTCGCCGTCGAAGCGTTTTACCCACAGGTCGCTCCCGTCGGTGCGTATTGATATTAAAAGGTTATAAGGTTCTAATGTTTCTTTATCAGGCACGCTTTCGGTCGTGAAGAATATTCTGTCGCAGAAGTCTGAATATCCTACGCCCAGAATACTGTTTTCGCCTTCGTAGATCTTTGTTTCTTCGCCGCTTTCAATATCATGGCACATTATGACGGTTTCATCAGAGCGCGGTATATAATACACTTTGCCGTTTTTGATAGCGCACTGGTCTATATAAAAACCTTTTGCTATCAGTTTTGGGTTTTTGAAGTCAGGGTCGGCTGAGTAAAGCTCGTGACCACCGTCAACATAGGTCACATAATACAGCACGCCTTCCTGCACCAGAATGCCGTACACCTGATCAGCAATTTTTGTGATCTCGCCGCTTTCTATATCGGCGGTATAAAGCTCGTACAGATCATCGGTAAAATATATCTTGCCGCCGTAAACGCTAAAGTCGTATAGCCTCGAATCTACAGTAAGATCGATAGTTTTCACTTCTTCCAGAGTGTTTCTGTCAAGCAGCGTAACGTGCGCGCCGCCGAACAGATAAACATAGTCATCATCTACTAGCAGGTCAAAGATATAATACATCTCATTTTTATATTCTGTGAAAGTGGCTTTTTCAAACTCGTTGCAGAAGCTGTTTTCATACAGCACTTTGGTTTCGCCGTCTTTGCTCTCCAGCAGTTTATTTTCTTCGGTATGCCATATCGCATCGCCTACCGCAGTCGGATCCAGCCAATAGCTGTTGTTTACACATCCGGGGAATTGATTGTAATCGTGCGTGCAGCCTGCGACATCACACAGCGGTATAGCCTCGCCTGTTTGCAGGTCTACTTTTATGTACCCCATATCCCCCATAAACCAAAATATATACGCATACTTGTCGCTCAGCGTAATATTGCTTGTCTGACCGCCGCTGACTGTATGCTGCTTGAAGTCTCCTGAGATGTGGGTATTCAGCGGCTGCGCATCCTGCTCGATCTTCTCTAAAAGCGAGCTGTCAACTATCTCGCCTGCGGAGTTTTCCTCAAAGTAGGTCTCTCTTTCACTGCTTTGGCAGGCGGTCATGCCAAGTGCGAGGGACAATGCGGTAAAAATTGCGATTGCTTTTTTCATTTTTATTCCTCCTGTAATTTTAAAATATATATCATATCGCCAAACGGGATATAATTTGCGCTGTAAAAATTTTCTGCTCTTAAAAAATCATTCGACAATTTCTTTTATAAAAAAAGCTTTCACTAATAAGTACACAAGAAACACGCAAAATGTTACAAATTTTCCTGTAAATATTTTGTAAATATTATATTAATAAAATACGAACGACAAAAAGCAAAAAAGTCACCGCACTAAAGCGATGACTTTTATATCGAAAAATATCGAAAATTGGTTATTTATTGAGAAGCTGCCTTACGGTCTTTATGATATTCTCGCTAGAAAGGCCGAATTTTTTGAGAAGCTCTACGGCAGGGCCAGAGCAGCCGAACTCATCATTGACGCCGATGCGCACCACCTTGCAAGGGCATTCTTCGCAGACGACCTCCGTTACCGCGCTGCCGAGACCGCCTATTATACTATGCTCCTCAACGGTGACGATAAGCTTCGTTTCGGCGGCTGCTTTTGCAATGATCTCGCGGTCGATAGGCTTGATGGTGTGGATATTGATAACGCGCGCGCTTATACCCTGCTCTTTGAGGGTATCGGCGGCTATGAGGGCTTCATTCACCATAAGACCGGTGGCAATGATAGTTATATCGCTGCCCTGACGAAGCTGTATGCCCTTGCCGAGCTCGAATTTATAGCTATCTTTATCGTTGAAAACGGGAACTGCAAGTCTGCCGAAGCGCATATACACGGGGCCTACATACTCAACTGCTGCTGCGACTGCCGCTCTTGCCTCGACGTCGTCGGCAGGGTTGATGATGGTCATGCCCGGAATGGTGCGCATGAGGGCGATATCCTCGTTGCACTGGTGTGTTGCGCCGTCCTCGCCGACAGAAATGCCTGCGTGGGTAGCGCCTATTTTTACATTAAGGTGCGGATAGCCTATGGAATTTCTGACTATTTCAAAGGCTCTGCCTGCTGCGAACATTGCAAACGACGATGCGAAAGGTATTTTGCCTGTGGCTGCTAAGCCTGCCGCTACGCCCATCATATTTGCCTCGGCTATGCCGCAGTCAAAAAATCTATCGGGGAACTTCTTTTTGAATATGCCCGTTTTTGTGGCGGCTGCGAGATCCGCATCGAGGACATACAAGTTTTCATATTTATCGCCAAGTTCAGCAAGAGCATTGCCATAGCTTTCTCTTGTGGCTATTTTTACAACATCTGACATATATTAACCCTCCAAGCCTTTCAAAGTATTCTCAAGCTCCTCCATAGCGGCGGCGTACTGCTCCGCGTTGGGGGCTGTGCCGTGCCATGAAACCTGATCTTCCATAAACGAAACGCCCTTGCCTTTAACGCTCTTTTGTATGATAGCTACGGGCATCTGCGAGACTGTTTCAGCCTCGTTGAAGGCTTTTTCTATAGAATCAAAGTCGTGGGCATCCATTTCTATAACGTGCCAGCCGAAAGCCTTGAACTTATCGGTTATGGGGTAAGGTGAGCAGACGTCGCTTATTTTGCCGTCTATCTGCAAGCCGTTGTTATCAACGATAGCTACGAGGTTATCGAGCTGATAGTGGGCGGCGAACATTGCTGCTTCCCACACCTGACCTTCTTCTATTTCGCCGTCGCCGAGTATTGCATACACCTTATACGGCTGAGAGGATATTTTGCCCGAAAGAGCCATGCCTGCGGCTGCCGATATACCCTGACCGAGCGAACCCGAAGACATATCTACGCCGGGGATATGGATACAGGGGTGACCCTGCAAAAGCGCACCCACATGGCGCAGCGATTTGAGTTCCTCGACGTCAAAATAACCTCTTTGCGCCAGAGTTGAATAGAGCGCAGGGGCGGTATGACCTTTTGAAAGCACCAGTCTGTCCCTGTCGGGAAGGTCGGGCTTATCGGGGTAGATGTTCATTTTTGCAAAGTACAGATAAGTCAGCGTATCTGCAATTGAGAGCGAACCGCCTGGGTGACCCGATTTTGCGTTGTACACGCCCTCAATAATGCCCATACGCACTTTGCAGGCTGTTACTTGCAGCTGTTTTTTCAAAGCTTCGTCCATAAATTTTACCTCCAGATATATAGAAATATTGATTATTTACAAATTTATTCTGCCGCCGAGTATCATATCTACAAGCTCGGTGACGGCATTTTGCTCACAGGAGCTTTCAAGGACTATATCACACACTTCCTTGACGGCATCGACCGCATTCGCAGGGCACACCGCTATATCGGCGGCTTTTAGCATTTCGATATCGTTATGATAATCGCCTGCACAGATGATAACATCTCTATCTGTGCAGTAATGCTTGCGTATAAAATCAACGCAGCTGCCCTTTGAGATATTCTTGGGGAGTATCTCGTAATAATGCTTGCTGGAGCGGACAAAATCTACTCCCTCAAAATTCTGCTGTGCGACATACTCAACAAGCTTATCGGTTCTTTCTTGTTTATCTGCAAAAAGCGCTTTATACCACTTATCGGGTGGGGTATCTTCAATAGGTATGTAGTCGGGCGTTACCTTTGCTATAGAAATATGTGTGCTTTCGGCTTCGTTGAGCTGCGGAACATAGACGTGATCAATAGTTAGTATCTCGCAGCCGATATTCGGGTTATCTTTAAGAATTTTAGCAATTATATCTTTAGTTGATGTGGGCAGGTATACATTCATTTTGCCGCATTTTTCGTTGATATCGTATACCAGAGCGCCGTTGCACATTATAGCAGGGAAATTTACCTCTATCTCGTCAAAATACTGCGCTACTGACTGCAAGGCTCTGCCTGTGGCTACGGAAAATCTTCCGCCTGCCGCTGTAAATCTTTTTATAGATGCAAGGTCTTGCGGCGATGGTATTTTAGAGGGCGGCAGGATTGTGCCGTCCATATCCATTAAAAGAACTACATCAGATACTGCTTTCATATATTTTCGCCGTCCCTGAGTTTACTGAGAATTTTGCTGAAATACTGCGGCAACTCGCTTTCAAACTCCATATACTCCCCTGTCGCAGGGTGGACAAAGCCGAGTTTGCACGCATGGAGGCATTGCCCATCAAAATATTTTACCGCTTTGCCGTAGACATCGTCGCCCAGCACGGGGTGGTGCATATAGGCACAGTGTACCCGAATCTGGTGCGTTCTGCCCGTTTCGAGCCTGAAGCTCACATAGCTATAGCCGCCAAAGCGCTCCAGCGTTTTATAATGCGTTACGGCATTTTTGGAATTTTTCTGAGTTACGCACATCTTTTTTCGATCAATTGCGTGTCTGCCTATCGGGGCATCTATAGTGCCCTCGTCGTCTTTAAAACTGCCGCAGACTATCGCTTTATACTCGCGGACAAATGAATGCTGTTTTATCTGTTCGGCGAGGAAATTGTGCGAACGGTCGTTTTTGGCGACCATTAGCAGACCGCTGGTATTTTTATCTATCCTATGGACGATGCCGGGTCTTATAACGCCGTTTATGCTTGAAAGTCTGCCTTTGCAGTGGTACAAAAGAGCATTGACCAGAGTGCCGCTCTCATTTCCTGCGGCAGGGTGCACCACCATACCTTTTGGCTTATCTACCACAAGCAGATCGTCATCTTCATAGACTATATTCACTGGGATATTCTCGGGAACTGCTTCGAGCTCGTGGGCAGGCGGAACGGTGACTTTTACGCTGTCGCCGCTTTTTAGTTTACAGCTTTTATTTACACGTAAGCCGTTGACAAAAGCGTTGCCGTCTGCAATTAGTTTTTGCGCCGCAGAGCGTGTGACATCACAGTTTTCGGCGATAAATACATCTAGGCGCACACCCTCGTGCTGCTCACAAACGGATAACTCAAACTCACTGCTCTTGCACATTGTTATCGTCCTTTGGGGCGCTTTCATCGTGAGGTTTGCTGTCAGGTTTTTTGTCACTTTTATCGAAGAAAACAAAGTAAACGCACAGCATTACTGCGCCGCAGACCACACAGATATCTGCAAAATTGAATACGGGGAACTCAAACACTTCCCACTTGATAAAGTCAACGACTTCATGCAGGCGTATGCGATCGATAAGATTGCCCACGCCGCCTGCTATTATGAGCGAGAGTGACACATACTCGAGCTTTGAGCGCACTTTGCCCATTGCCATAAGCACTATCAAGGCGGCTATGAGCAGTATCGGCAGGACGATGAGAAACACGGTGCTGCCCTGCAAAATGCTCCACGCTGCGCCCGAATTGCGCACATGGGTGATCGAAATTATCTTGTGCCCGGCGATCGTGATCAGCTCTTTTATCTGACCTATAGTATAGTGGTTTGTGATATACAGCTTGCTGAGCTGATCTATGACGATCAGCAGCGCGGCGGCTGCCAGAGATACAAACAACATCATTATGAAAATGACTCCTCAAAGAAAATAAGCTGCCATCGCGGTGAATGACAACTAACGCGCGACGACGATGTCGTCACTTCACGGGGACACCCCGAACTGGTTTCCCCGTGTACCCCTTCCTGCATCGGCTTCGTTACCCTCACGCTTTAAAACTCGCTATATAAGCTCGTTTTAAAGCTGCGCCGATAAATGTGTAAACTGAGAGAAATGAATTCTCTCAGTTTACTTTATTTTAAATATGATATATTGCAAGGTGCGTTACTTTCTGTTGCCAAATCTGAGATCGGAGAATTTGACCTCTCTTGGTTTATGGTGGGTAAACACCGATTCATCTTTAAGAGCAGGGATATCCTGCGCGGCAGGTGCAGCTTCCTCAGCCTTGGGTTCTTCCTGTGCAGGGGCTGCTTCTTCGGTTATAACTGCGGCAGGGGCTTCATCGCTGTCATCGGCTGCTGCTTCTTCGCTTTCAAGCGATTCTTCATCGGGCAGCTGCATAACGAGCTGTATCTGCTGGCTGTATATTTCGGTAAGCTGCTCTCTGAACTTGGCGGCGTTGAGCTTGAGCTCTTTGAGATCTTTAGAACGCTGTGCATACTCGTCCTTGACCTGCTGAATTTTCTTCTCGGTCTCGGCGGTGTTCTCGGAGATGACCTTTGCGCAATACTCCTTATGCTCGGCTATAATGCGTTCGCACTCAACTTCGCTTTCCTTCTCAACACGCTCACGCTCTGCAACAGCTTCGTTTATCATCTGTTCTGACTGCGCTTTTGCATCGGCAAGTATTCTCTTGCTTTCTTTCTGGGCGGAGAGAAGCGCATCTTTTATTGCGTCCTCGTCCTCCCGGTACTCGTTTATTTTATCAACGAGCTTCATTATTTTTTCTTCGCTGTCTGCGTTGTTGTTATAAAGCGTTTCGTAGTCATTAGCCACCTGTGCGAGGAACTGATCTACGTCCTCGGGTCTGTAACCTGATGTATACTTTTCAAAAACCTTTCCTCTGATCTCACTTGGACTAAGCATAGTACAAATGCCTCCTTAATTTTATTTATTTACACAAATTTTTCTATCACGATACGCACTCTGTTTTTGCGCGTAACATTACCTGCCTGTGAAAGCCTGAATTTCCCGTGACCTTTTATATAGAACACCGCGCCTTCTTCGATATGAAGATCGCAGTTTTCCACCGTTTTGCCTGCCACGACAAAATTCTTTGATGCCAATATCTTCTGCGCTTTTTCACGCGATACGCCGACTGCCGCTGCCACGATACAGTCTGCACGAAGTGATGAAACTGTACCCTCGATGATTTTCAGCTTCGGCGAAAGATCTATTTCAGAAAGGGCAGAAACGCCCTGCTGCGCCTCAACGCCGACGCTGCCGACTTTATCTATACGCAGAGCATCTTGCGCAATATGCTCTGCCAGAAAGGCTACGCAAGCGCCCTCGCCTGCCAAAATATCGCCTATACACTCACGCTTTATTTCAAGCGACATCAAAGCGCCGAGAAAGTCGCGGTGCGTGAGCCTATAGCACGGTTTAAAGCGAAAAGACACGGCTTTTATGGGGAAATCCTCAAACGTCGGCTGTGCATACTCACCGAATACGGCAAGCATTTTTCTTGAGCACTCATACTCCTCGCTGCTGTATCCGCCAAAAAAGCAATACCTTTCAAAGCGCTTACTTTTCATTACTACAAGCGCTATATCTCTCTGCCTCTCGCCGAGGAACATGGTATATCTGCAATAGCCTGCCTTATCGGCTGCCGAAATCCTGTCAGCTATATTGCGTGCAAAGACCTCTTCTTCACGAGTGAGCCCGTGCAGAAACGAAAATTCTTCGCTCATCAGAAGCTGTAGCCGTTATTCTCCAGCTCGCTCATGAGGTCAACGCCCTGAAAACCTACATTCTTAGGCATAATTGCAAATGTTTTCTGGGCCATCATCTTTATATCGGCCCCGTTTGCATACGCCACGCCCGAAAGAAAGTCAAGTATTCTTCTTGCATCCTCGCCCCTTACGCTTTCAAGGTTCAAGAGGACTGTTTTCTGGTCGTTGAGGTCGTCACCTATTGACTTTACCTCAGAAAAATCGTTAGGTCTTGCAAGAACTATCTGCAATGTTGTTGTTGTCTCGATCATTTTAACTTCTCTGCTCCTTCCATCTCTTGTTTCTCTAGATTCTCTTGTTTCTCTTGCTGAAGAACGCTCAGGCTGTGTTTCTCTTGTATAGCCCGCATCTTCGTTTTCGTAATCGTCATCGGCGCCAACGAACATACTTTTCAATCCGTTCAATACACTCATTTTGTTTTCCTCCAAAGATCTATTTTTTATATATTCTTGCTCCATACAGAGCTGTTCCCACTCTTACGAGAGTTGAGCCGTGCTTTACCGCGGTCACATAGTCTCCCGACATTCCCATAGAAAGCGTATCAAAACAGCCGCTATGGTCATGATTTTCTTTCATATCAAGATAAAGCCTATGCATACTGTCAAACACATCTTCACCGCAGCCCGGCGGCGGAATGGTCATAAGTCCACGCACTCTGACGTTTTTAAGCTGCTCTATGGCGTATATGGCTTCGTCGGTCTGCTCTTTTTCAAAGCCGCCTTTGGTAAGCTCACTGCCGATATTTATCTGCACGAGTATATCCATCACCTTGCCGTGCTTCCCAGCCTGCTTATCTATAGCCTGCGCGAGAGGCAGCGTGCCTACAGACTGTATCATAGAAACGCTGTCTATGATATACTTTATTTTATTGGTTTGCAGATTGCCTATAAACTGCACCTCGCAGGGTTTATAGATATCTTTTTTAGAAAGATACTCCTGCACTCTGTTCTCGCCCAGCAGGTCAACGCCGAGGTCGATCGATCGGTTTACAAGCTGCGGATCAACGGTCTTGGTAACGCCCATTATGCGCACTTTTCTGCCGTCTGCATACTTTGCCGAGGCTTCATTTACATTATAGCATATTGTTTTATAATTTTCAACAAGATATTTTTCGTTTTCGGTCATTTTCTACACCCCGACCCCACGGCCGTCTATAACGATCTGGTCGTATATCATAAGGCTGTCTTCGTCATCGGTTATTTCCGAGAGGACAAAATCATCACCCTCATAAATAACGTTTATTTTCTTGAACACATACTCCTCACCGTAGATGATATATACGCCCTTCTGGTTATCTTTGAACCTTATTGCCTTACGCGGCACTCTTATGCCGTCATAATCATCGAACATCAGCTGTATCTGCTCTACCCTGTTCTTTATTATAAACTCGTCTATCATTTCGCAGTCGAGGATAATTATGCAGTCGCCTTTATCGTTTATTTTATCTATCTTCTCAACATACGCGCTGTACACATTGCTGCTGGAAGACAGTTTGAAATTTACATAGGTATCTGCAAAAAACGGGTTATCGGTATTTATAACGCCTATTATCTTACAGCTATAAGAATCGAACGTTTTGCCTATGGCGTTCGCTACGGGCTGAGGGACAGCGCTGACTATTTCTTCTATGCCCTCTTTATCAAGGTCATATATAGTTTCATAGTTGAGGCTCTGCTCATATCCGTCGGTAGAAGATACGAAATATCCGCCGCTTTTAGAGACAACTGAGCTTGTGGGCTCGTTATATACCTGATCTACCAGCGCTATTTTATCTTCAATAGAAGAAATAAGCTGTTTATAGTCGCTCTCCACCCCTGTGATGACGTTATACTTATTCATAAGAACACGCATCTGGGCTTCGCTCTCTTTAGCCTTTTCGTACTCTTTAAGGCGGATATAGTCAGCCATTTCGCCGTACTTTTCGTCTATGAGCCTTCTTACGCTGTCGGCATCGGAATACTCGGTATTTACAAAGCTCTGCGCTTCTTTCAGACCAGCTATCTCGCTTTCATAGCTTTCTTTTTTCTGCTTTGAAAGTATCTCGGCTTTTGATGCATAGCAGTTGGCTATAACTGCACCTGCGGAAATTTTGCTGCCGTCGCTGTAGCAATAGTCCACTACCCCTCCCGAGGGAGATGTTATGACCGTTTCGTTTCTTACGATAACGCCTTTGAACGACAGGCTTTGCGAGACGGAATATTTCAGTGCGACGTTATATGTACACCTATCGTTAGTGACAAAGTATATCTGGCTGCACACTGTCGCTATCAGAAATAAAGACAGCAAAACGCCGACTACCTTTAACGTCCTTGACATAACTTTTACTCGGTCTGCGAACCGGAATCAAGGATATTGATAGCCTTGGCTGGTACTATAGTAGAAATGGCGTGCTTATAGATCACATACTGCTTTCCGTCGCAGTCGGCGATGACGATATAGCTGTCAAAGCCTCTTACGACTCCCTTGAACTGAAAGCCGTTGACAAGAAAGAATGTCACGGGTATCCTGTCCTTTCTTGCCTGATTCAAAAACACGTCCTGAAGATTGAGATTCTTATTCATTTTTTATGTCCCCTTAATTTAGTTTCTGCATTATGTTTCTGTCTGTTCATACTTACATATTATAATTATAACATAAAATATTCGATTTGGCTACAGTTATTTTTAAAATTTTTGTGAACTCGTCATTAAAATTTAACAAATTTATGTCGTCGAGGTATATCCAGTTGATATCTTTGCGCTTACGGAACCATGTAAGCTGTCTTTTTGCATAGCGGCGTGTCTCTTGTTTTATTTTCTCAACGCAGTTTTCAAGGGTATCCTCGCCGTCAAAATACGGTTTTAATTCCTTGATGCCTATTGCCTGCGCGGCGGTGGAGACGTTCTCTCTTTTGAAAAACTCCTCAGCCTCCTGCAAAAGACCGTTTTCTATCATTACATCGACACGTTTATTTATTCTTTCATACAGCGCCTCACGGCTGCGGAAGTTAAGACCTATGATGCAACTATTATAGGGCGAGGCATTTTCACGGCTTTTAATCTGCCTTACCGACATTTTTTCGCCGCTGATCTTACAGACTTCAATTGCACGCACAACTCTGTTGACGTTATTTTCATGTATAGCGGCGGCGCTGTCGGGGTCAAGCTTCAAAAGCTGCTGCCACAGGGCATGGACACCGTTTTTTTCTGCAAAATCAAAAAGCTCTTGACGCAGCTCGGGGCATTTTTCGGTATCATCAAAAGTTATATTATCTACAAGAGAATTGACATAAAGCCCTGTTCCGCCGACAAGTACAGGCAGTTTACCGCGCGCTGTGATGTCTGCGATAACGCCCTGCGCGAGGGTGACGTAATCGGCAACGGAAAAATCTGCGTCAGGCTGTAAAAAGTCAACAAGGTGGTGCTTTACGCCCTGCATTTCCTGCGCGGTGGGCTTGGCGGTGGCGATGCTCATGCCCTTATATATTTGCATTGAATCGGCAGAAACGACTTCGCCGCCAAACTGCCTGGCAAGAATAACACCTGCCGCTGTTTTGCCCGAAGCTGTAGGTCCTACGACTGCCACGAGAGGTATTTTTTCATTACTCATATGCTGACCTCAGACTATACGCTTGAACTGCTTTTCTATATCTTTTCTGGAAAGCTTTATCATTATCGGTCTGCCGTGAGGGCAATATTTCAAATTATCGCTGTTGAAAACGGCTTTGACTATCACTTCAAGCTCGCTTATCGAGCTGTCGTCGTTTGCCTTTATTGCGGAGCGGCAGGCTATTGAATGGAAAAGCTCATCGAAAATATCAAGTTGGGGGTCTACCTTGGAGTTTATAAGGTTTTGTGCTATCTGCGGCACTAGGTCGGCAGGGTTTGTATCGGCTATCATAACGGGCACGCCTTTTACCGCGACTGTCGGGGCAAGGTCGGGCTCTATGATAAAGCCAGTTTTCTGCACTTTTTCGGGGTTTTGCGCTATTGCATCGTACTCCTCGAACGAAAGCTGCACCATTACGGGCTCGATTAGCATCTGGGTATCTAAGCTTTTTACATCGCTTTTGAGCTTTTCAAAGATAAATCTTTCGTGGGCGGCGTGCTTGTCTATCATATATATATCCTCGCCTGCCTGCACTATTATATATGTTTTGAACACCTCACCGATAACGGTGGGGACTATTTCTTCTGTTTCACTGTCTTCAACGGGCACGCTTACGGGCTGCTGAGGGCGTTCAAAGGAAGATCGGCTTATATACTGAAACTGTTCGCTATCTTCCGAAAATTCTTTAACATCTTTATCATCTTGAATATCTTCAACAGGCTCGGGGCGCTGAATAACTCGGCTGTTGAGCGGTGCAGTTGGTGTATACGCAGGTCTTTCTGTCTGCTGAAATGCCACCTGCTCTACTTTCGGCGCTGTCATTTTCAGCTGCTCGGCCTTTTCGTCTTTGAACATCGGGTGAAGCTGGGCATCTGTAAACTTGCGCTGAGGGATATTCATTTCATGCTCTTTATCCTCGGTCATCAGGGCATTTTTTACTGCAAAATAGACGCTGTCGTATATAAGCTTCTCGTTTGAAAAGCGCACTTCAATCTTTGTAGGGTGCACGTTCACGTCTATAATTTCGGGAGGGATCGCCAGATAAAGCACGCAGGACGGCACTTTGCCGGTCATTATGCTATTGTTATAGGCTTCATCAACTGCGTGCATACAGGTCATTGACTTGACATACCTGTTGTTTATAAAAAAGTTCTGAAAAGAGTGGTTGGCCTTTGCCATAAGCGGCTTACAGGTAAAGCCTGTCACTTTTATGCCGTTATAGCTGTAATCTACGGGCAGAAGCGATGATGCAAACTCTTTGCCGAAAACGCAATATACCGCCGAGCGCAGTTTGCCGTCGCCTGCGGTGAGAAGATCGTTTTTGTTATCTCTGATAAAACGAAACGATACATCAGGGTGAGAAAGCGCGAGTTTGCTGACTATTGCAGCTATTGCGTTGCCCTCGGTGACGTCTTTCTTCAAAAACTTCAGGCGCGCGGGCACGTTATAAAAAATATCGCGCACTATCACAGTAGTGCCGTCGGGGCAGCCTGTCTGCTCATATTCTTCCTGCACGTTGGCGCATATGCGGTACTTACAGCCGAGGCTGTCTTCGGCGCGTTTTGTCAGCACATCTACCTTTGCGACTGCGCATATAGATGCCAGCGCCTCGCCGCGAAAACCGAGTGTCATTATACTGTCAAGGTCTGACTGCCGTGATATTTTACTGGTAGCATGGCGCAGAAACGCGGTAGGAACGTCTTCATAGGCAATGCCGCAGCCGTTATCGGTAACGCGGATAAACGTTCTGCCGCCGTTTTTTATTTCTATTGTAACCAAACTCGCGCCCGAATCTATGGCGTTTTCGGTAAGCTCTTTAACAATAGCCGAGGGTCTGTCTATTACCTCTCCTGCGGCGATAAGCTCCGAAATTTCTTTGCCGAGTACGTTTATACTGCCCATTTGCCTTACACCTGCTTTACAGATACCTGCTTATATCCTTGAAAAATTCTCTGAGTTCGCTGTCGGAAAGTTCGTCGATACTGGTCTTTCTTATCCTATCTATAACTATGCCCTCGCCTATCCTGCTAAGTTCCATCTGACCGTTTTCTTCTTCGCTTCGGCGCGCCTTTTCGGCAAGCTCGTTCTTGCGGCGGTTTTCTTCTTCAAGCTCTGCCAGAAGCTCACGCGAACGGTTGATTATCTTCGGCGGCAGACCCGCAAGTTTTGCGACCTCTATACCGTAACTTTCGTCAACGCCGCCCTCGACTATCTTTCTCAAAAACTTTATAGTATCGCCGCTCCTCTTGACGGCAACGGAGAAATTCTTAACTCCTACAAGATCTTTTTCAAGACCTATAAGTTCATGGTAGTGGGTAGCGAAAAGCGTTTTGCAGCCGAGCGATTTCAAGGTGCATATATACTCACATACCGCTCTGGCGATGCTTATGCCGTCAAAAGTTGAAGTGCCTCTGCCGACTTCATCTAAAATAACGAGGCTGTTTTTGGTGGCATGGCGGACGATCTCGGCGACTTCGGTCATCTCTACCATAAAAGTCGACTGACCTGCTGTAAGGTCATCGCTTGCGCCGACCCTTGTGAATATTCTGTCAACCACCGAAATTTTGGCATAGTCGGCAGGCACAAACGAGCCTATCTGCGCCATCAGCGTTATTATTGCGACCTGCCGCATATATGTAGATTTACCAGACATATTGGGTCCTGTTATGATGAGCATTCTATTGTCGGAGCGGTCGAGGTAGCAGTCATTGGGCACGAAAACTTCGTCCTGCTGCATAAGTTCTACAACGGGGTGGCGGCCGTTTTTGATATTGATTATGCCGTCTATGGCTATCTCGGGCTTTGAATAGTTGTTCTTGACCGCGACATTCGCAAAGGAGCAAAGCACATCAAGCGCGGCGACTGAAGATGCGGTTTCCTGCACCAGCCGCAGCTGTGTTGCGATAAAGTCACGCACTTCGGCGAATATCTCGCCCTCCATGGTAAGCACCTTATCGCTTGCGCCGAGAATCGTATTTTCTGCTGTTTTCAGCTCGTCTGTTATAAATCTCTCGCAGTTGGCAAGGGTCTGTTTTCTAATATAATGCTCGGGTACTAAGTCATAGTAAGACCTGGTGACTTCTATATAATAGCCGAAAACTCTGTTATAGCCTATTTTAAGGTTCTTGATGCCTGTGGCCTCTTTTTCTTTGTTTTCGATATTTTTTATGATGTCCTTGCCGCCGTCTATAATACTGCGCAGGCTGTCAAGCTCCTGATTGAAGCCGTCTTTGATAACTCCGCCGTCTTTGATATTAGCCGAGGGTTCATCGACTATGGCGTTCTCTACAAGATTGGAAACGGCTTCTAAAGTTGAAATGCCGCCGTTTATCTCACAAAGAAGTTTTGACTTAAAGCCGGAGAGCATGTCTTTTATAGCAGGCAGACGCAGCGCGGTGAGTGACAATGCTTTCAGATCGCGCGGCGAGGCTGTTTTATACATTACTCTTGTCATAAGGCGCTCGAGGTCATAAACGCCGCTGAGCTGGCTGGTAAGTTCTCCGAGCTCTACTGCCGAACGGGTGAGTTCTTCGACGGCATCTAGTCTTGCGATAATTTTTGCAGGGTTCACAAGCGGCTGCTCGAGGTAGCTTTTCAAAAGGCGCTTGCCCATTGAAGTTTTGGTACTGTCAAGCACCCAGAGAAGGCTTCCCTTTTTCTCCTTATTTCGCAGAGTTTCGGTTATTTCAAGGTTGCGCCTTGCGGTGAAGCCTATTGTCATTATGGGGTCGCTGTCGTGGGTGGTGATAGATGAAAACCTGCCGACCGCGGCTCTCTGGGTCTCTCCTATATAGGAAAAAAGGCCGCAGACACACTTTGCGGCTATGGTATCGGCTTTAAGACCGAGATCTTCTATACTATTTACAGAAAACTGCTTTGCTGTACTCTCTGCCCCACGCTCTATAGAAAAATCATCTTCACTTAAAAGAGAGACTGCGGCTTTCAGCTTATCTTTAACAAAGTCGCTGACGGACTTCATTGCAAGATAGTAGTCGTTTATAAGTATCTCTGACGGGGAAAAGCGCGAAAATTCGTTGATTATCTCGTTCGCCATATCATTTCCCGAAAAGTTGAAAAGGTGCACTTCGCCCGTTGAGATATCTGCAAAACACAAAGCGCACTCTTTGGCTTTTGCATAGAAAGAGCAGAGATAGTTATTGCTGGTTTCGTCAAGCAGGCTGCTTTCTATAAGAGTACCGGGGGTAACAACGCGCACTATCTCGCGCTTTACCAGACCTTTTGCAAGCGCGGGGTCTTCCATCTGCTCACATATAGCTACCATGAAGCCTTTTTCTATAAGCTTTTTAAGATACAGATCGCAGGCATGGTAAGGCACGCCGCACATGGGGGCGCGCTCGTCAAGACCGCAGTCACGCCCTGTAAGGGTAAGATCAAGCTCTTTAGAGACGGTCACGGCATCTTCAAAGAACATTTCATAAAAGTCGCCGAGGCGGTAGAAAAGAATATGCTTTTCATACTTTTTCTTTATTATAGCGTACTGCTTCATCATAGGCGACAGCTGTTCTATATCTACATCTGCAAGTCTTAACAAGAAAACACCTCCAAACGCTGTTTAATGTGCTTTTTTAGTGGCAGCCGCCGCAGGTCGCGCAGCTTCCGCCGCATGATGACGGCTGCTCTTCGGGGCAGGTCATCGGGTCTTCGCCGTTGGCTGACATGGTTATTATGAAGTTGATGGAATTGAGAAGTTTATCCATGGCATCCTTGGCATCGTTAAAGCGCACCATGTTCTCATTTTTCATTATTTTTCCGTATATTTCCCTCATATCTTCATCGAGCTTTTTCATAAGCTCTTTATCCTGCTCAACCTCGTTTTTCTGCATTTGCTGACTATACTTCATTCTGACGATATTAAATTCGCCGATGAGGTTCTGAAGCTCTGTGTCCTGGTCGTTTGTCTGCTTTGCGAGGTTATACGCGATATATCTGTCGTCGCACTGCAAAGCTCTGCCCAATTCTCTTGTAAGTTCGATAACTGTCATAAATATTACTCCTCTGAAAATTTATTTATGCTATGGTCAGAGCACTTCGCCAAGAAGCGCCCAGTTCATAGACTTTATTATTTTTACCTTTACAAACGTATTTATAAGCCGCTCGCCGCCGTCAAACTCCACTATTATATTCTCGTCAGACTTGCCCGAAAGGCGGTTTTCGCCTGTTCTGCCCTTTTCGGTGGGAAGCACTGTGAGCGTTTTGCCTACAAACCTTTTGAGCCAATCTTCTGTTATTACCCTTTGCTCATCTAAAAGCTCACGCAGCAGCAGACCTTTTTGCTTATCGGAAACGTTATCTTCAAGCTCGGCTGCTTTTGTACCGGAGCGTTTAGAATACACATACGAAAAAATATTATCAAATTTAACGCGGTGCAAAAGTTTTTTTGTATCGCAAAATTGCTCATAAGTTTCGCCGGGAAATCCGACAATAATATCGGTAGTGAACGAAAAATCGGGATCTTTCGAGCGTGCATAATCAACTATATCCAGATAATCGCGCGCGGTATAATGCCTGTTCATCTTTTTAAGTATCTCGTCACTTCCGGACTGCACGGGAAGATGCAGATGCTTGCAGACCTTATCGAGCGACAAAACAGCATCTATAAGCTCTTTCCCGGCATCTTTGGGGTGGGAGCTTAAAAACCGTATGCGAAAATCGCCGTCTATGGCGTTTATTTTTTCAAGCAGCGATATAAAGCCATAGCCGTAGGAATTGACGTTCTGACCGAGAAGCGTTATTTCTTTGCAGCCGTTTTCAACAAGCTGTTTTACTTCATCGCAGACAGCCGTTACTTCTCTGCTGCGCTCTCTGCCTCTGACATAAGGCACGATACAATAGGAGCAGAAGTTATTGCAGCCATACATTATAGGCACGCTTGCCCTTGCCTTATCGCTGCGATACTGTTTCATTTCCTCGGAAATAAGGTCGCCCTCGCTGTAGAGGCGGAGCACGCGGCTTTTTTCCGCAATGACTTTATAAAGCATATCGGGCAGCATTTTTGCGCCGTATGTGCCGAAAACTATATCAACAAACTTATAGCTTTCTTTTATGGTATCGACTACCTGCTGCTGCTGAGTCATACAGCCGCACACGCATATTATGAGATCGCTGTTTTGCTCTTTGAGCTTTTTGAAGATACCGAGGTTGCCGAAGACTCTGTCGTGCGCGTTTTCTCTGACGGCGCAGGTATTTAAGACTATAAGGTCGGCGTTTTCGGGCTTATCGGTAAACGTATAGCCGCAGCCGCTGAGTATGCCCATTATCTTCTCGCTGTCGCTGACGTTCTGGGCGCAGCCGTAGGTATGGATATAGCAGGCAGGCTGATTTGGATATGTATCTGCCAGAAGCTGGCGAAGTTTTTCTTCCGAAAGGCTCGGCACACAAGATATAGAAAGATTTTTCAAAAGAGTTCCCCTTTTTTATCACATATAGTATTATTATATCACAAACGCGCACGCATTGCAAGACCTGAAAGACATATTTTTTGACAAAAAACGCCGCAGCAACACACAAAGGTTTTAAGTCTTGTCAAGAAAAGAAAAGTTTTCGGTTGACCCTTTTTCAAAAGGGTCATCATGGGTCATAGCGTATGCAAGCATACGCCGGGCGGAAAGCCCATTGTCGCCTGCGGTCGCTTGCGAACGCTACCGCAGCACGGCGAAAGCCCCTAACGGCAGGCGCGCCGCTATTAGAGGTAAGAAGTTAGATGTTAGAGGTTAGAAATGGTTTTGCAACTTTTGTGCAAAACCGTTCTTTCTGCGGTTCAGATAGAAGCAAGAGGCAAGATGTTTGGACTTATCTGTACTGCGGATATTCCGCAGTACGTTGTAAATCAATTTCCTGCACTACTGACCTCTTTTTCCTTGTAAACAAAACCTATGCGTATTTCTCTCTTTAGCCTCCTCCACAAAGCTACGAAGTTCCGTGCGAAGAGGTCGCGACATTTCACCAAGGCGCAGCGCGTGGTCGTAGGTGTCGGGTACAGCGGTCGCAAGCGACCGCTTAAAGAGAGCGCGAGGGGAAAACCTTAGGGAAGGGAGTGGAGCGCGCGCCCTGCCTTGCAGATACACTCCCTATATCCCTATGGTTTTCCCCTCGCATAAAATGTACAAAAGTGGCAGCCTGCTCAAAATGAGAAGATAGCCAAATTACGCCGGAGCGGTGAACTGCTCCGCAGGCTTGCGCGTAAGCGCGAATAAAATCTCGAAAATTGTCGAAAATTATGTGCTAAAGAAATACCGCAGGCTTGCGCGTAAGCGCGAATAAAATCAATATATCACTTACCCTCGTTAACGATAGCAAGCGTATCTCTTGCGATAAGAAGTTCTTCGTTGGTGGGCACTACCCAGACTTCTGTCTTTGAATCGGGTGTGGAGATCTTAACAAGCTTGCCCCTGGTGCTGCGGTTAAGTTCCTTGTCTATCTTGATGCCGAAATAGTCCATACCTGTGCAGACGCCCTCTCTTACTTCCCACGAGTTCTCGCCTATACCGCCTGTGAACAGCACTGCATCTAAACCATTCATTACCGCTGCATATGAGCCGATATACTTTTGTATCTCGTAATTGAGCATATCATCTGCGAGCAGGGCTTTTTCATCGCCCTCGTTGGCGGCAGACTGAACATCACGGTTATCGCTGCTGCCTGTAAGACCTAAAAAGCCCGACTTTTTATTGAGGTAATCGCTCATCTCGGACGGTGAAAGACCGAGCTTTTTAGCTACAAAGGTAACTGCCGAGGGGTCAACTGCGCCCGAACGGGTACCCATTATAACGCCGTCAAGCGGTGTAAAGCCCATAGATGTATCTACCGACTTGCCGCCGTCTATAGCGGTTATTGAAGAGCCGTTGCCGAGGTGGCAGGAAACTATCTTGAGATCCTTGACGTCCTTGCCCATGGCTCTTGCAAGCTCTGAAGCTACAAATCTGTGAGATGTGCCGTGGAAGCCGTATTTTCTTACATGGAACTTTTCATAACACTCATACGGCATACCGAACATAAACGCCTTGGGGGGCATGGTCTGGTGGAATGCGGTATCGAAAACAACTACCTGCGGTGTACCCTCGGGAATGACCTTTTTGCAGGCTCTTAAAGCGAGCGCGTGAGGGTGGTTATGCACGGGTGCAAGCTCTGCAAGGTCGTCTATCTGGTCGATTATTTCATCTGTAACAAGGCAGGAATGATCGAAAATATCGGCGCCCTGTACTATTCTGTGACCTACCGCTGAGATCTCGGACATGGAGTCTATTACCTTGGTCTCGCCGCTTGTGAGCACCTCAACGAGCTTTTCAAAAGCCTCGGTATGGGTGGGAAAATCACAGTCTGCCTCGAATTTTCTGCCGTCGCCCGTTTTAGCAACTATGTGACCGCCGATGCCTATCCTGTCGCAGTTCCCTTTTGCTATAACTTCTTCGTTGGTCATATCAAGAAGCTGATATTTGAGTGATGAGCTGCCTGCGTTTACTACAAGTATTTTCATTGTACTTCTCCTTACGTTTATTTGATTTTGTCCTTTGGCAAAGTTTTACTTGACAATGCCCTATCTTTATTATATTATAACATTATGACGAAAATTTCAAGTGTTTTGCGAGAATTTTCTTCAAATATTTTTTAAAAAGGCGGCAAAAGTAATGGCAGTCGGCAGGAAAGTTGCGGCAATAATCGCAGAATATGACCCTTTTCACAACGGGCACAGATACCACATAGAAAAAACGCGCGAAAACGGTGCGACTCACATAATCGCGATAATGAGCGGAGCTTTCACGCAGCGCGGTGATGTTGCCCTGCACGACAAGCATTTCAGGGCGAGGCAGGCGGTGCTTGGCGGCGCTGATTTAGTGATAGAGCTGCCCTACCCTTTTTGCTGCTCGTGCGCAGAAGTTTTTGCAGGCAGCGCCATAAGCATTGCGGACAGGCTGGGCGTGGTGGATGAGTTGTCGTTCGGGTGCGAGTGCGGTGATGTGGATATTTTAAAAAAATGCGCTGATATATCGCGCTCTCTGGCAGATGACAAGGACGTTGCGGCACTTGTTTCTTCGGGGTACAGCTACCCTGCGGCGCTCTCGGAAACAGTTTTGCAAAAGCACGGGAAAGATGCGGCTGACATATTCGGGCAGCCGAACAATGTGCTTGCGATAGAATACATAAAGGCTCTGAAAAAGCGCGAAAGCAGTATTACGCCGCTTGCTGTGACACGCTTTGGCGCGCCGCATGGTGGGGAGACTTTCTGCGATGGGATAGCGAGCGGTACGCAGATACGCAAAATGGCGCGCGCGGGGCAGGACACAACGGGTCTTTTGCCTTACACGGGTGAAGAAAGCGCAGTGTGCGACATTGAAAGAATAGGCGGTGCGATAATTCTGCGGCTGTTGCAGACGGTACAAAGCGGAGAGTACAAAAATGTACCCGATCTTGACTATGAGCTGGCACAGAGGGTCACAAAATTTGCGGCTGCATCTGCTACACAAGAATACACCACGTTTGACGGGTTTATAAAGGCTGTAAAGTGCAAAAGCTTTACATATGCAAAGGCGGCGCGGGCGTTTGTAAATGCGTATTTAGGTGTTACTTACGAAGATATGAAGCGTGAACCTCAAGCGAGAGTGCTGGCATTCAACGAAAAGGGGCAAGGGCTTCTGAAAGAGATAAAAGAACGTTCGCGCGAGATAGAAGTGTACACTTCTCTTTCACAGCTTAGTGATAAAAGACTTGCATTTTTAGACGATATTTCGTGCCGTGCGCTGGCGATGTGCGCAGGAAAAGAATACAAAAGCGAATTTTGCAGAAAGTTTAAGGGAGCTGTTCTGTAGAGAGCGCGCGTTTCATGAAATCTTCGGTAGAGATGCCGCTGGGGCGGTTGTATCTGTTCATGCAATAGAGACATTCGGAGTTGCGCGTGATGAAGTTTGGCTTTTCTTCAACGCCGTAGCTGGCTGTAAAGTGGCAAGCCTTTACATACTCTTTACTTTCCTCGCTGACAAGACCGTATGGATATGTATAGACCTGCGGAGTAATGCCGCAGTTTTGCTCCAAGCCGTCAATGCTGAGCAGCAGGTCGGAAATGAAAGCGCTGCGGTAGTCTTCGTCGCTTTCGCCTTCTTTTTTCAGAGCGCCGCGGCGCAGACCGAGTTTATGCATATCATAGCTGTGGCTGGCAATTTCGACATAGCCGCACTTTGAAAGCAGGCGTATCTGCTCGTAATTTAAGTAAGAATAGCTTGAATACTGCTGCTTGCCGTTTTCATTTTCTGCAAAGCTGCCAACGACCGACAACACTGCTTTTGCGCCGGAGTCGCGAAGGATAGGCTCTACATAGGAAAGAAAGTTATAGCAGCCGTCATCAAAGGTAAGAATAACGGGCTTTTTCGGCAGGGGTTTGCCGCTGTGAACATAATCTATAAGATCGGCTGTGAGGATAAATTCATAGCCGTTTTCTTTAAGATAGCGGATATCTTCGGCGAGGACCTCGGGAGAGAGGACATAATCGCCCCACTGACTTTCGTCACGCAGTATACTGTGGTACATAATGACGGGGACGAATACCTGTTCTACCTTGACTTCGGTGGGAAGTTCAGCTTCTCTGCCTCTGCCAAAATGAGAAGCTAAAGGTATCGAAAGCAGCACAAGGGCTGTGAGAAGCGAGATGACAATGCATATTTTACTTACATTACTTACTTTTGATGTTGAAAAACTATGTTTTAACACATTAAAGCACCGCCTGTTTTTGTTGATATATAACAATATATTGCTCTCGTTTTGTAAAAATACTTCAAAAATCAAAAAACACTATTGAAAAAGTTGTGCAAATATGATAGAATATAAGTGTATGAAATTTATAAAAAACTTCCGAACGATTTCGGGGATTAGGAACGGTGAGATAAATGAAAACTATTCGTGCAAAGATCATGACCTCGATGCTGTGCGTGGCGTTTGTTATCATTATTACAGTGTCAATTATCTTCCTCAGCGCGATAAACAGCTCTACAAAGGCGGTGCTGCAAAACAGCCTTCTGCCGCTGGCTACACAGACCGCTGACAAGATAACCATGATAAAAGACGACAACAGAAACACCGACGTTGACAACATTCTTAACGGTATTGATGTGAGCGACGGCAACTTAGCTTTTGTTATAAACAACGACGGCACTTTCGCTTACAAGGGCAAGAACACCGCCGACTTTTTCAACGAGGAGAACATAGTATCTGCCAACAAAAAAGAGAATGAGTCAATAGCGGAATTTGCTGCAAAGGCTGCCAAGAACCCAAGCGGCTACGGCGTTTTTGAATACGGAAAAGAAGAATATGTGGCAGGCTTTGCGGAGCTCAACGGCAGAGAACAGACGATAATAATCGCGGTTCCTACCGATGATTTTTCAAGATACACGGCGGATTCGATGAACACTGTGATAATCGCCTGCGCTATTTTAGTAGTTGCTGTTATAGTTTTCACTATTCTGTTTGCGAAGACGTTCACAAAGCCTATAACCAGCACTACGAACCGTCTGAGGGCTCTGGCGCAGGGAAACCTTACCGACCCTGTTGATGTTCACTACTCACGCGATGAGCTGGGTGTACTTTCTAAATCTCTGGAAGAGACGATAGTTTCACTGAGGCAGTATATAAACCTGATAACCGTTGCGCTGACCAACATTTCCGAGGGCAACCTGTGCCACAGAATGGAAGGCACTTTCAAGGGTGATTTCAGCAAAATAAAGAGCACGTTCAACACTATTTTAGAGTCGCTGTCGGACACGTTTGCTTCGATAAATACGGCTGCGGAACAGGTAAACAGCGGCGCTATGCAGGTATCTAACGCGGCACAGGCGCTTTCACAGGGCTCTACCGAGCAGGCAAGCTCTATAGAGCAGCTTTCTGCGACACTTTCAGATGTTGCGGCGCAGATAACCTACAACGCGAATGCTGCGAAAGATGCTTACACAATAGTACACGACAACACCAAGTCTATAAACGACTGCAACAACGAGATGACGAATATGCTGGCGGCTATGAACGAGATAAGCGAGTCGTCGGATCAGATCTCGAAGATAATCAAGGTCATAGATGAGATAGCGTTCCAGACGAACATTCTGGCTCTTAACGCGGCTGTTGAGGCGGCAAGAGAGGGCTCTAAGGGATTCAGCGTTGTTGCGGACGAGGTAAGACGTCTGGCGGCTAAGAGCGCGGAGGCTGCAAAACAGACTGCATCGCTTATTGAAGAATCCACGGCGGCGGTAAAGCGCGGTTCGGGAATTGCCACGGAAACGGCTGATTCGCTGCACACTATAGTTGAAAATTCCGCGCAGATAAAGAAGCTTGTAAAGGATATTTCGGAGGCTTCGGAGCATCAGTCGGAAGCGGTTGTACAGATAAACGCGGGGGTAGATCAGATATCTGCTGTAGTAGCGGCAAACACTTCTTCCGCGGTAGGCTCGGCATCTGCAAGCGAGGAGCTTTCGAGCCAGTCGCTTATACTGAAGAACATGATAGCGCGCTTCAAGCTTTCGGACAAACGTTCTTCGGGTTCGCAGTATGATTATTACGATAATGATGCAGCGGCGGCTGAGTCGGATACCGAAACACCTGCTACGTTTATGTCTAAATACGCATATCCGAGCGATGACCCCGAGGACGGCGCGATAAAGATAGTTCTTGACGACGAGGACGACAAATACTGATAAACTTTACACATACTAACATACTAAAATACACACAAAGGAGTTGTAACAACTATGAAAAGAAGAATAGGCATACTCACCAGCGGAGGCGACTGCCCGGGGCTGAACGCTACCATTCGCGGCGTTGCAAAGGCGTGCTATGAAAAATTCGGCAGTGACGGCATTGAGATCGTTGGTATAAACGACGGTTATTCGGGACTTATCAACAACGAGTGCAAGGAAATGGAGCCGTCGGATTTTTCTGGGATACTGACTATGGGAGGAACTATCTTCGGCACTAAGAGGACTCCTTTCAAGATGATGAAGGTCGTTGAAGAGGACAACGTTGACAAGGTAAAGGCGATGAAAGACACCTACAAAAAGCAGAAGCTGGATTGTCTTTTCACGCTGGGCGGCAACGGAACGCACAAGACCTCGAACCTGCTGGCAAGCGAGGGGCTGAATGTTATCGGGCTGCCCAAGACTATCGACAACGATATTTTCGGAACGAGCGTTACGTTTGGTTTTCACACGGCGGTAGACATTGCTACCGATGTTATTGACAGGCTGCACACGACGGCGAACTCTCACGGCAGGATAATGGTCGTTGAGATAATGGGCAACAAGGCAGGCTGGCTGACGCTGTATGCAGGTGTTGCTGGCGGCGCTGACATGATAGTTATACCCGAGATACCGTTTGACATTGACAAGCTGTGCGAGGCGTGCGAAAAGCGCGAAAAGGCAGGCAAGGCGTTTTCGATAATGGCGGTAGCTGAGGGTGCGTTTGATACAGAAGAAGCGAAGATGAAGAAGAAAGAAAGAGCCAAAAAGCGCATTGAGGCAGGAGAAAAGACAGCTTCGGCGAGGATTGCGGCTACGATAGAGGCAAACACGGGAATTGAGACGAGAGTTTGCGTACCGGGACATATGCTCAGGGGCGGAAGTCCATCGGCTTATGACAGGGTACTGGCGACACAGTTCGGCACACGCGCGGCTGAGCTTTTGTTCAAAGAGAAGTTTGGCTACACGGTGGCTATGGTTGACGGAGAGATAACCGAAAACAAGCTGGAAGACATTGCAGGCAAGACAAAGTTTGTTGACAAAGACGATCAGATGGTGCTTGCGGCGCGGCGCATAGGCATTTCGTTTGGTGATTGATATGCAGTTTGATGAGCTTTTGAAAAAACGCAGGTGCATACGCTCTTATACGGGTGAGGGCGTTACGAAAGAGCAGGCAATGGAGATCCTCGATGCAGGGATAAGGGCGCCGAACTCATGCAATTATCAGGCGTGGAGGTTTTACGCAACACTTGACAGGAAGCTTATTGCTGACGTACACCAGAAAGCGGCAAACATACCTTGGGCTGGTGACATACCATTTCTTGTGGTGATATGCCTTGACAATGAGGTAGTTGAAAAACTACAGAAGCAGTTTGGCGAGGAGCGAGGAAAGCTGTTTGCGTATCAGGACGCTGCGGGGGCTGCGAACCATATGCTGCTCAAAGCTGCTGACATGGGTCTTGGCGGCTGCTGGATAGGACCTATTGACGTTGACAAGTGCAGGGAGCATTTTTCCATACCGATGCATCACACGCCTGCGGCAATAATCACGATAGGCGTACCCAAATACGACAAGGGTGCGAGAGAGCGCAGACCGCTTGATGAAGTGGTCACGTTTGTAGGCGAATGATATAAAGATAAGGCTGCAAAGACCTGTGTGGGTCATGCAGCCTTTTTATTTTAATAAAAAACAGGGGCATTGCAAACATATGGCAATACCCCTGAATATTCAGAAAATAGACAGCTGTTCAGACAAATAATATGCGTGCTCCATATTCTGCATTGCTTCAGATTCAAGTATTTCAACATCTGAGAGCGGAAGATTTTTGAAGCGCAGCTGATAGACCATATCAAAGAAGCTTGTTACCGCAGCTGTGCCAAGATGCGTAAGGCATATAAGCTGAATATGGAATTGCCTTGCTATGCGGAACATCGGTTCGAGAAGATGCGGTGAAGAGATAGGTCCGAACGGGTTATCAAGAATAAGCACGCCGCTTGTAGAGCCAAGACCGCTTGTCAGACTTCTTGAATAATTCATTACCGATACGATAAGCGAAAATAGCACAACAAACTGTTCTCCTCCCGAATTTTCTTTCAGGGCATCCTGCCATGAACGGTAGCAGCTGTTTTTGATATTCTTATCGATCTTGAACACAATGATCGGAATGGTTTCCCTGCCGATATAGCAATTCAGAAGACACCTTATATCCAGATGAGCGCGATGTGACTTTGCTGTATTCTCCTGCTGAGAAAGGTACTTTTTAACTTGCTCTGTTATATGATCGTTGATCCTTTCAGCAGGCTGCCCACTCGTTGGTTCTATAGGCGGAAGTTCGATGCGTATCATCTGCTTTTTGGTATTGCCAAACTGTATTGTTGACTTCTTTGACAGAACGGTAAGATTTTCGTACAAACGGCCTACACGCTGGAGACAATTTGTAACAAGCTGTTTTCGGCTGTCTTCAACATCTTTGAGCAGAACATCAAGCTGAGCGATCCGCTCACGATAGCGTTTGATATCGCCTTCAGTCCGCTCATAAAGCGTAAAGTATTTATCCCCCGTGATATTATTGTCTATGACCGACAAAATGCCGTCAAGTGTGCCTGCAAACAAAGTATGCGCATCTCTGAACGGTTCAAGCTCACGGCGATGATAACTCTTCGTTTCGTCCTCCGCTTTTTTAAGGCGTTCTATGCAATTATCTATTGAGTCGCACAACAGGTTCGTATCCTGCTCGGTCTCCAATTTCTTTGGGGTATACTCCGATGTTTGAGATGCATATTTCTTAGCACATCTGTCAGCGTAATTGCAGTCGGTATTAAGCTTATTCAAGCGATCTTTAAGATCACGCATGATATTTTCACGGCTGCCCAGTTCAGATGCACATTCTTGTATACGTCTTTCAAAATCAGAACCGACCACAGAGCGCGGCAGAAGCTCCGTATGCAGTTTTGCAAGCCTTTCTTTAGCCTGCTCCAGTGTGCTTTCAGCTTTGGCATGACGAGCTTTGGCTTCCTCATACTGCCCGTAAGCCTGTTCACTTATTTGTTTTGCCATAGCAAGCTGATTTTCCGCATGATGATAGGCATCATCGGAATATACTGTGTTTTCGTATTCTGTCGGCTCAACATGAAATCTTTGGATACTTGCCTCTTTTTTGCTGATAGCGTCCTGTGCTTTTTTCAGCTTTTCATTCAGTGCTTTGCGGTCTGACGAATAGGTTTCCTGATAAAGCCGATATTCAGCGAGCATTACGCCGTGTTCATCTGAAAGTATTTCTGCTTTGGGTGTATCTTTCAGTTCATTTATCAGTTTGTGATACTCTGCCAGCTTATCACGAAGATGCTTTATCTTATCATCACACTGCGTTATAAGCCCGGTCAGGCGCTGCTCTTCCCTGTTCTGTTCCTCTTTTCGGGCAGTCAACCGGTTACATTCGGCTATAAGCTTCTCGATCTGTTTGCTGATATTTTCATACTGTGATATATTATCGCAGACACGGTTAAATTCGTTCTTGCTGTTTTCTATATCGCGTATGATCTTCTGTTGCTCTTCTTTGAGCCGCAGAAGCTGCTTTTTACGCTCTTTGATCTCGTTTCTTCGTTTAACAAGGTCTGTCAATTCGTTTTGTATTTTTTGCAGAGCCTCTTGGTAAGAAGATATACTTTCCCTTAGCAAACGCTCATGGTCGGCGGCGTATGTAAACTGTGACAGTATGCTTTGTTCCGACTGCCATTCGCCTATCTGATGATGCAGATCTTCTATATCCGATAATGTCTCGTCACGTTTTTTAAGTATATTCTCTTTATAAACGGAAACATCTTTAAAGTATTCCTTATCAAACGATGAAAGAAAACTCTTCAGCTCGCTCCAATTTCCGTCAGCCATATCCGCAAGTTCAGAGCGCGTATATACAGGAACAATTGAAGGAAGCCATGTATCGACCGATTGCGACAGCAGTTTGCTTTTCTCCTTTTCAGAATCGACAATAACAGAATAAGCAGCAAGCGGTGCGACAGAAAGTATAGTCTCCCGTATCTTTGAGTTTTGCAAATTAAGGTATTGTTCGCCTGTCTGATAAGAGATGCCCGAGCCCTGCAAAAAGCTGACTGCTGCTTTTGATATATGAAGATGCCCTTCTTCTATACTTTTTACCTGCTCGGTAAGCAATTCAGCCAGACGTTCGGTCTGCTTTTGCTGCTCTTTTAGCTTTGAAAGTATCCGATCAAGGGCTGTTTTCGGTTCATCTGTAAACAGTCTGCTTTCGGGTATCGACAAATGTTCCAGCACGGTGATGACCCTTTTGTACTCCTCCTGATACCTAGCCAGCGCAGATCTCTGCTGCTGCAAACAAGCTTTGTTTTCTGCCTGAGAATGCAAAAGTTTTTCTTGCTGTATATCCTGAGTGTCAAGTTCCTGATCAAGCAAAGTTTCCTCGCTGATGTATTTTTTGATCTCCTCATCAGCAGCTGTCAGTCGCTTGTCGTACTCTGCGTAGGCATTTGATATATCTTCCTCAGAATAACTTCCGTCAAGCATAACGGTAATATGCAAAGCCAGCTCTGTCAGACCTTTATCTATCTGTTCGAGCAAATTGTCTCTTACACCATTTGCCTTATTAAAGCTGTTATTTTTATCAGTAAGCTGCTTGGTGAGTAGTTCGATCATTTCTTTTGTATCGTTAAGAGCATCGGAATATTTTTCTTTTGCTTCTTCTTGCCGGTTCAGTTCAAATTCTGTCTGCTCTGCCAACTTGGCAGATGACAAAGAAAGCGAATATTTTAAAGAAAGTATCCTGCTATCTCCTGTTCCCTTATCAAGCTCTGAGATCTTTGCTGTAAGCGCTTTCGCTTCATTTTGCTGAACAAGCAGTTCTGCATATTCTTTGGCAGCATTCAAGACCGCGACTGTATGCTCGGCGCTGTCACGCTGCCTTTGAGCTTCTTCTTTTTTATCTTTACATTCTGCAAGCAGTTTTTCTTCTCTGTCAAGGCTTTCCTGTGCAAGATAAAATGCCTGCGAGGCTTGCTCGGCTTTGATATGCTGCATTTTTTCCATTAAGCCGGTTATCTCTTTTTCTAGCTGCTGCTGTTTTTCCGTATCCAGTCTGATCTTATATTCAAGTGTGTACAAATGGTCAGCCAACAGACGTATCGCCTGTATTCTTTTATCTTCGGCATCCCACATATTCTTCATCAAAGGAAGTATTCCCTGAAGTTTTTCGGTAAAGGCTTTTATCTGCGACTGTAAACGCAGATTCTCCTCCTGCCCTGCATAACTGTCAGCATAGTTGATAAACATATCTTCCATATCTTCTGCCAAAGCTGCATCATTTGGCATGACCCCGGGAATGATAAACTTATCGAGCAATCTGTCAGCCGTTTTGTATTCTTCAAATAATTTGGTGATACCACCCTCTACAGCATTTATGCGCACGAGAATGTTTTCCCATTCGGTATGGAGAATACCGTACTCCTCCAAACGCTTCTGATAGCGGCGCAGCGAATCCGAAGAAAATATCTCTACATTTCTGTTCCGCAAATATTTGCGCAGATCATCAAATGACATAGGGCGTATATGACTGCCTGCACGTTCGGTAAGAGGGAGATCTATCAGATCGAGTTTATCGCCGGCTGCCATATAATCGTGCAAAAAAGTATAATAGCGGACGGTCTTGCTTTCATTTTCATCATCTGCTGTGGAAGCGGCTGCCAGAGCAATGCCTGTAAGCAGACTGTTAGAAGAGCCGTCCAACGCCCATTCTATCAGAACAAATGCATGATCGGTACCTTTCTGAAAATAATCGCTGATATTACGGTTTTGCACCTTGGCTTTCGGGCAGATGGGCTGCAAAAGCAGCTGAACAATAACAGACTTACCGCCGCCGTTATCCAGATTCAGCAGGGTATCAACAGGCTTTCCATCAGAATTTTCGGTACAAAAGATCTCATCGGGGATAAGCTTTGCGCCGTCATTGAATCTGAAATTTACAATTCTTATCTTACGGATCGCCGGCATCTGTTCTTCCTCCTTTCAGAATAGAGTGTATTTCAGCGATGCGGTTTTGAGATAAATAATACGGCATCAGGTCATTAAGCTTGACAGTCGGTTTCCAGACACCGTCTGCATCGTACAAAAGATCTTCATCACGGAATTTTCTGATTATCTTCATAAAGCAGCCGTGTTTTGTATCTAGTGAATCGGATTCATCACCGCGCTTGGCAAGCCAACTGTCGGCAAGGCGCAGAAAATCTATACTATACCGCGCAGATGCATTTTTCAGCGCTTCGCCCTCTGAGTGCACCTGTTCGCAATGCTTTGTAAAATCATCTATAAAGTCGGATTCTTTGATATAATATCTTGTCTGCAATGTATTTCCTTTTCCGCCGTAAAGTTCATGCAGCAGGAAGATCGCCATATAATTGAGCAGATACAGATCTTCAAGATTTGTCTTGCCGCCGACGCTGCGGCGAAAATCACTGTTGTTCTGTGAGAAAAGTTCATTGCTCGTATCAGGCAGAAGATAAAGCCTGCCGTTTGTTCTGTAAAGCGTAAAATCAAGTTCCTGCTCCATGATCGCAAGCTCAGAGGCAATTTCAGGGTCATTGTAATAGTCATAATATGTAGGTTCCTGCTCGCGGGTAATATATCCTTTTTCCATAAGTTTTGCGAAAAGTTTCAGGCTCTCGGGTCTCATCTTCTCACCTCTATCTTAAAATCATTCATCTTGATACTGCCGCCGGCATTATCAGATATAGTTATTATCTCTTTCAGCTTTTGTATCGTTATCGACTCTATCTGCGATGATTCTTCGGGAAGTTCGCTAAGGCAATAGGAAAGATCAAATTCACCAGAGGGAACGATGATATCCCGCCGCTGTGACCGCCAGAGTGCAACATCTATCTCTCCAAAGCCATAGAGCTTTAACATGACATCGGGCAATGATTTTTCCTCTAGCTGCTCTTGCAGATGTTCTTTCGGCGCAAAATCTATGTATTCGCTGAAGAAGAAAAGCGGTTTGTTTTCCGCATAAGACAAAAGCGAACGGATAATGTCAACATATCTTTTATTTCTGATCTCTGCTGTGTTTTCGGCAGTATTTTCGCTTGTGATATCGATACCGTCATATCTGCTGCTCTCTCTGACGGCGCTTTGCCTTTGATAGAAAAAATCAATACCGAACAGATGCTGAAATGACGGGCGGTAAAGCGGAGTAAACAGTTTTCCGACATTTGAGCTATCTTCAAGCCGCATTTTCTGCAACGGGAGCAACAGTTCCTGCTCAATATCAAACCGACCTGCCTGCAAGTAAGAAAAGCTGTCATCAAGAAGGGTGGAATAAAGTTCGGAAAGTGTGAATTTCTGATTGAAGACACGGCTTTGTTCGCTTATTACAGTATCGATATTTTCGAGTATCTCACGTATCTCTCTTTCTGTACGAGCGATATTTTCGTCTTTTTTGATCTCAGCATCTACAATGGCGTTAAGCTTTGCTGATACGAGAGTACGTATATCGCTGAGCTGTTTGTTTTCGTCTTCAAATGAATCTTTGACCTGAGAGATGATCTCTTCATATTCATCAATAGAAACTTCGGATATATTTGTTCTGCAACGAAGCATGAAGTCATCCATTCTCGTTTTCAGATTCCTGACTCGGCTGACTAATTCACGGCTTTCCCGAAGCGCTTTATCATAGTTGCCGCGTTTTATGAACTCTTGCAGCTTGAAACGGTTGACAGAGAAATCCAGCTCGCTGTCGACCTCTTTCGTTCTGAAAAGAAATTCATAGGCTTCATTTGTCAGAACATAGCTGCCGCTTTGCTGCTCGATCAAGATCAGAGAGCCCATCTCCCTGAATTGTTCGTCATTGCTGTCAAATGTATCAAATCTGCGCACTTTTCCCGAGCTTTGCAGCACATCTGTCACGATATGATCGGTCAGTATCTTTGCATCTTCGGGTGCATATCCGTAAACATCGGCTAATTCGCGCAGAAATTCTGTAATATCCTGCTTGGTACAGCGCTCGCCGTAGCGAAGTGTACTATCCATGATATAGACCATTACCATGAGTATCAGGTTATCTGTTTTGTCATCATCGTTATGCAGTAATTCGCGGATCTCTGTAGGTTTGCTTCTTTGAAGCCAGTATTTTATCAGATTCACGAATCGCATACGTTTCTCAAAATCCTGCAATAATTCTTTGGAGCCTGCTGAAATCATCGTCTTACCTCATATTATCTGCCAGCACGGGATAGGAAAGTATCTCCTGCGGCAGCCGTTTATTGTCTTGCAGTATCTGTGTGATCTGTTTTTGTTCATCTGATGTAAACAAAGGCAGTATTTCGCCCATTTTGGGAATGATACATCTTCCGTCGCTGCTTTCCGGAAGCTGAATGTTACGGCTGAGCTCCAGCATTTTTTGATATGCCGGAAGAAACAGTTCAATATGCAGATCTTTTGCAGCTTTGCAAAGGCGCAGATAAATATCAAAACCTGCTCTGTCGATATCTCCGCAATAGAGGAAGCTGACCTCATCTGCCCCGAGATAATGAGCATAAGAACTAAACTTTTCTTTTCCTGTTATATCGTTTCCTTGACCAAATATCACGCCGTCAAGCTTAGTACCAAACAACGAGCAAGCGCCGCATTCATACATAAGGCGGCGGATATTGAACCAGATGTCTTTATTTTCGCAGATAAGAAGTGTCATCTTATTCTTCCTGACGGGGATATAATCCGAGAAGCATTGCTCGGGCGTTTCATAAAACCCCAGCATTTCGCCCGAGATGCCCATACATTCCAGCAGCTTTAAGTGGTTGTCAAGTTCTTTTTCATCGCCGAAAATAGAAAAAGAGCGTTCACGCCGCGACATAACATCGCTGCCCTTGTGATCGGTAAGCCACTCGCTCAGGCGGCACAAAAACGCTTTGTTATTTTCAAACTGCATTCGATGGCGCAGCAGATACCTGTTCGCTGTAAGTCTTGGGTGAAGCGAATCTATCTCTTCCGATGATATTTGCACGGTTTGTTTTATGCAGATCGTATAGCGCATATATAACGGGGTTTTCAGGTTGCCGTTTGTTTTGCTGCTTTTTATAGGCACTAAAATACCCTGATCGGCAAGCTCGGTTATCTGCTTTGCTAACTGTTCATGATCATGGCATAATTGACTAAGTTCCTCTAATGTGATACGCTTGCGAGGATGATCTTTCAAAGCCATATATAAAGCGCTGCTGTTCTTACTCATACATTGCCGCCTCCGACCCTTGCACAAAATAGTACACACACATTATAGCATAATTGTGTCGAAAAAGCAAGGCGTTTGCAAAATGAAAGGCAGACACCTGAAGTATCTGCCTTATATGTTTTATATCTCACTGTAAAAGTGCGTTTTTTTCGGGGTATGCTCACTTGGTCTTCCCCCGCTGTGGCAGTTCGTCATACATAGCAGTAAACAGCTCTGTTAAAATCTCTTTGTTATCGACACGGAGCAGTTTCTTTCTGCCGCCGGCGGTCATTGAATCATATTCGGCATCGGGCAGCAATTTTACTTCTGACGGTGTGGGTCTTACCAGAAGTCGGTCGTCACAGACATAGGCGGCGGTCTTGCCGCGGTAATAGATCAGATATTCGCCCATCATCGGGCGGAAGGATATTTCATCGAGAGAGGAAAGCTGCTCGGACAGGAAGCTGAGATATTCTTTAGTTGTGGACATATGGGGTTCCTCAGGTGCTATTTTTAATGCATTACTCGGTGTTGCAGCAAATTGTGCAAGGTGATGTCTATGTTTTCGCTGATTTTGATACAGGCAGAAAAACATGTATTTACCAACGCATCATATTCTTTTCAAACTTTTCAGTATATGCCTGCTTTAATTCGTTGGCAGATATATCATAACATGGCATAACATCATTGTAATACATCAAAACATCTGCCATTTCTTCAACGAGATGTTTCCTTAGTTCAACATCCTCACACGCCGCAAGGTCTCCGTTCTTTTTGACAATATCGATCACTTCGCCAATTTTGCCTATCATCCAAAGCAGCTTGTTTTTACCCGTTTCGCACGATAGCTTTTCCCATTTATCCTTGTATTTATCCTGAAGACGTTTTTGCATATCCAACATTTCATTGATGCTAAAATCAGTCATAATATATTCCTTTCAGAGCTCGGTTTGCCGGGGCGCATTGTTTTAAGTATGGGGGAGTTAGGGACAGATAATGTGCGGCGCAAAGGTGGGGCGGTGAACGCGCTCCTGCGCCGCGCGTAAGCGCAAAATATAATAATAATCACTTATTCTTAGAATGCTCTCTATGGAACTTTTCGACTATTTTATCGCGGTAGAGTATGCCAATGACGGAGAGCGCCAGCACGCAGACCGAGAACACTCCTGCTGCGATATAATTCTCGCTGCGTATACAGCCGCCGACGACCGACGACAGCACCAATGCAGGCACGCGCGCAGGCATTATCACGAAAAAGAAGTCTTTCTTTGACATTTTTGTAAGCGGCAGCACGAATGTGAGCATATCTTTCGGGAAGCCGGGCACAAGAAACATTATTGCCATTATAGTGACGACTTTGTTTTCGTCATACAAAAATTTGAAGCGATGCAGCTTTTTTTCGTCAAGCATAGTTTGCACAAACGAATAGCCCAGCCACTTGACGAGAAAAAACACCACCGTTGAGCCCAATACTATACCGAGTATTGAAAGCAACGTGCCGAGCACTGAGCCGAAGAGCATACCGCTGACGATTTGCAGCGGCGGCAGGACGGGTATTATGACCTGAAGCGCCTGGCAGGCTGTAAACAGCACCACGCCTTTGAGCATATTGTCATCGACGATGCTTTTGAGGTATTTTCTGCCCTCCTGTGTTTTTATAAACTCTGCATAGGGGTAGAGCTTGAACACGAGGTATGTTGAAACTGCGAGGACAAGCACCAGGGTTATCACTCTTACTATGATCCGCCGTTTATACGTTGACGAATTTTTGTCAAGCAGATACTTATCGTATTCTCCCATTGTTATCCTTTTCTTTCTCTACTTATCTATATGTTTTATGAACTTTTTGCGAAACCACTTCATATAGGCGGTTATTATATTGGTAAGGGCTACATCGTACACAAGGAACACTACGTTTGCCAGACCGAGCATTATTATCAGCGAATATTTGCCGTATTTGCCTAGTGACTCGGTAAGTTCCTGACTTACTACCAGTATTTTTACAAGCTGATAATACACCACGAGTGCTGCGTTGAACAGCGCAAATTTTGCCGCCCACTGCCCTGCGCGCGGCTTTATCTTTGTTTCAAATACCGATTTTATTATAGGGTAATAGCCCATGAACGTGATATACAAAAGCCCTGATTCTTTATTCGGCACGATGAAAAACGTAAGCAGTGCGACGGCGGCATACGAAAGCAGCGCCCACCGCAGGTTTATCTCGATAACTATTACTATAAGCAGAATGCCTGCCAGCGCAGGGATAGTATATTCAAGCCCGGGGATAACGGATGCCAGCAGCATGACGACCAGACTCAGCGAGGACACCACGCCGCCGAGGGCTATTTTATAGCTTTTCTTTTTCATATTTTACACGCTTTTCTCAGCAGCAGGAAATGAAGTCGCCGCCCATACATTCGCAACAGCAGTCGGTACAGATAAGCGCCTGGCACATATCGCACGGGCCGCAGCCGGGTCTTTCGCTGCCCATATTATAGTGCTGAGAGCCCTCGCCGTTCATATAGCCGCTGCGGCGCTGGTTCATCTGGTTCATTGCGGCACTGTACTCTTTGTTGGAAGGATCCATCGAGCAGGCGCGCGAGAAGTTTGAATAGGCATCGTTAAGCCAGCCTCTTGAATAGGCAACGCTGCCTTTGAGGAAATACCACTCGGCGTTTCTGTTATATTCGGGTATGCCGTTTAAGATATTATCGGCTTCTGAAACATTGCCGCTGCGGATAAGTTCGCGGACGTGGTTATAGCTCGCGTTTCCGTATGAGGTACTCTCTCCTGCTGTGCTGCTGCCGCCTCGGCGCATATTCATTATCCGGTCATATGCTTCGTTTATCTCGGACATCTTCTCGTTGGCTAAATCGCTGAGGGGATTATCTGCATAGTTATCGGGGTGATACTTTTTTGCAAGCTCTCTGTAAGCCGCTCTTACCTCATCGTCGCTTGCTGAGGGAGAAACTCCCAAAGTTTTGTAAGGATCTGTCATTTTATTTTCCTTTCTGTTTTATGTATATTTTACTTTTCTTCTATAGAAAATCTCTTTTCAAGCACTGCCTCAAAGGAGGCTTTGAGCCCCATATACACGATATTATCAAGTATGGGCTTGAAATTTTTTATCTCCAGCTGCACGTAATAGTCTGCCAGTGCGGAAAGCGTCATATTCACGCTGTTTATCATATACTCTTTTATTCTGCCGCAGTCGCTCTCGCTGATGCTGCCATGCAGGTCTAGTTCTTTTATCAGAGGGTCATAACTACCGCGTTTTATGTCGTCATGAAGATCATCGGCGGCATCGCAAAGATACACAAATCTGCCGATAAAATAGCCAAATTTACGCAAAACTTGCTGCTTATCGCTGCCCCCTGAAAGACCTTCCGCTATACTTTCCATCATGGCGGCGGAGGGCTGTATGGCTTCATCGATGCTAATACCCTTTTTTCGCTCGGTCTGCTGCTGCAATATCATCTGCTGTTCTATGCTTTTGGCAAGCTGGGGGTACATACCCTTGGCTTTTTTATAGCCTTTCTTCATAAACAGCAAAAGCAGCCTTGCCGCGAGCTTTTTCATTATGCCGCCTTTATCGTAGACATCGTCACGCAGTTTATGGTATATAAGTATCTGTGCTGAGGCGGCTGAATACTCATACCCCTCGCCGCAAAAGGCGCAGGGTCTTTTCTTTATCGGGTGGGCGATACATCTGCACGGTTTTACATCGGGTCGGCAGCCTTTCAAAGAAAGGTCTAAAAGAGCTAAAAATGCAAAGTCGTAGCTTAACACCATTCTCGGGACAAGCCCATACTGCTTGCCTATATATTTACAAAGACCGCAATACACCGCTTTATACGTTTCATACTCGCAGATGCGCATTTGCGGCTTATACGTTTTTACATATCCAAACAAGCGGCTGCCCCTTTCTATGCAGCAGCGATGACTGTCTCTCCACTGCTATATTGTATCATATCCATGCAAGAAAAATCAACAGATTTAATAATTTTTTAAGATTTTTTACTTTTTAACTTAAGACTTGCCGCTTCGGCTATAAGTTCCTCGGCGTTTTTGATGGTGGTCTCGGTAACGCTCTCGCCGCCTAAGATTCGGGCTATTTCGTCTACCCTGCCCTTTTCGTCAAGCACTGTAACGGCTGTAGTTGTTCTGCCGTCTTCGGTGTGCTTATCTATAAGTATATGCTCATCAGCCTGAACGGCAATCTGCGAAAGGTGCGTTACGCATATTACCTGCCTGTGCGCGGCAAGTTCGCTGAGTTTTATGCCTATTTTCTGAGCCGCTCTGCCGCTTACGCCCGTATCTATCTCATCAAATATCATCGTGGGTATGTCGTCGCGGTCGGCGATAACGCATTTGAGAGCAAGCATTATTCTTGAAAGTTCGCCGCCCGAGGCTATTTTAGCTATCGGTTTGAGCGGTTCGCCGAGGTTTGCGCTGATAAGAAGTTCAATGCTATCCATACCGCTGATGGTAAGTTTGCCTTTGGTATGCTCAAAACTCAGTGTGACATTTGGCATATTGAGAAATTCGAGCTGCTCTGCCACGCTTTCACAAAAACGCTTGGCGGCTTTCTCTCTTATATCTGAAAGCTTTGCGGCTTTTTGAGAGACCTCTTTTAAAAGATCGGTGCGCTCTTTTTGAAGCTGCTCTATATTGCTCTCGCTTCCGGTGAGTTTCAAAAGCTCGTCGCCCGAAGTTTCGCAAAGCTGTATAAGCCCGTTGACGTCGGTATTGTACTTTCGTTTTAGCTGTAGTATCTCGTCACGGCGGCGGCTGAGGCGTGCAAACTCGGCAGGGTCTATCTCTACGCTGCCTATAAATCTCATAAGAAGCGTTGAAATATCGTCAAGCTCTATTCTTACGCTGTCAAGACGCTGCACTATGGGCTCGAGGTCTGAAAACTCTTCCTGAAAAGCGGCAAGTTTTTGTGATGCATCTGCAACGCTGCTGCTTGCGCTAAAAGACTGCTCATCGCTGCCGTATATCGCGGTCACAACTTCTGACAGCACCTGCGAGAGTTCGCGCGAACTGTCGGCAAGTTCAAAGCGTTTTTCAATATCGGTATCCTCATCGGACAAAAGTTCAAGCGGTTTTATATCGTTGACGATAGCGGCAAGCTGCGAGGTGCGCACCTGCTTCTGCTGAGAATCTGCGCTTGCTTTTTTAAGCTCACGCGATACATTTTGCAGCTGACGAAACGACTTTTTATAGTCTTCCAAGACATCTGCATCTGCGGCGAAAATATCTATAAGCTCCAAGTGCCGCTCTGCTGATAGGAGAGATCGGCTGTCGTGCTGACCGTGGATATTCACGAGCAAGGGGGCTATATTCTTCAAAAGAGCAACGCTTACGGGGCGCGAATTGAGCCTTGCAACGCTGCCGCCGTCACAGTTTATCTCACGGCTTATGACTATCTGATCATCGTCGCACTCGATGCCGTTTTCTTTGAGGGCTGCGGAAAGCTGCTCTGTTATATCGTCAAAAACTGCGGTGATAACGGCTTTTTTCTCGCCGCCGCGGACTATATCTTTTGTCATGCGCTGACCGAGTACCGCATTTATGCCGTTTATAAGTATAGACTTGCCTGCGCCCGTTTCGCCCGAAAAGACGTTAAGACCGCCTGCCAGCTGAATTTCAGCCTTTTGAATTACCGCGAGATCTTCGATATAGAGCTCCTTTAGCATTTTCGCACCTCCCTTGTTAAAGATATATATGTATTACTTCACATCGTATTCAACAGTATTGCTTACAGGCACATAGTAGCCGTCAACATAAGCCGTAAGAGTTACTTCATAGTGACCGGGAACAGTCAGAACGTCAAATTCCTGCCAAGGCAGGGTGGTTTCGTTATCGGCATTTCTATCCAGAATTACAATGCCGTTTCGCTTTATTTCCCAAACCAGGTTGTCATATGTTTCGATAACGTCTTCTTCACGGCAGGGGCGGCTGTTATCATCAAGCCATATTTTTTCGGTAATGCCGTTTTTCTCAGCGGCGGCTGCTTTGCCTCGCTCGGTACCCGAAAGATACTCGCTTATATCTTCGCCGTCATAAGTTACTTTTGCTTTACAGTTTTCTATATAAGAGCTTTGGTCTATACCAACGACCGTGCCTGCCTCCAAGCCTTTTACTTCGCCCTGAACGGTGCAGCCCGAAACGCCGCAGTTTCTTGCATAGCTTATGACTATTCCGGGGTTTCTGCCCTTGACATACGCGTTTTCAAAATTAAGATCGCTTACCGTGCAGTCTGTGCCGTTGCCTATAAAACCTGCATAGTCAAGACAGTCTATATGCATATTTTTTATAGTATGCCCGTTACCGTTGACGGTGCCTGTGAAATCATAGCCAACGCCTGCGGCATACCAGCCCATAGGCGCCCAGTCAAAATCTTCAAGATCTATATCTTCTTCAATATTTATGGTAATGGAATATTTGCCGTCTTTGTTTGCACAGTTGTTGAAATACACCGCGCTAGCAAGCTGCCCGGGGGTTGAAACATTGAACAGATAACTTCCGTCATCTTGGCGGCAGGAGTTTATATAATCTTCATCTGAAAGAGAAGGTATATCGCCGACATTGCAGTTAAGTTCCCACATCTCGCTGCTTATCGTCTCTTGTGAGGGGTCGTAGCCGGGCTCTAAGCCGTTGTCATCGAGGTCTGCGCCCCACGCATTGAACCACTCATAATAATTTACCAGCATATAGCAGCCGGGCTTATCTATATCTACAGAAACGGTATGCTCATCGGCATTCAGATCACTTTCAAGCTCAACATAATAGCCGTTTTCTTCGTCATACCACAAAAACATAAGCGCATCGGGGCGAACGCCTTTAAGCTCGTCAGGGTCATACACAAAAACAAGCGTGCCGCCTTTTACTTTTTCGCTGTCAAAATCTACTTCAACGGGTGCGCCGACCAGACCGACAACACCGCTATGCAGAACGTGCCTGCCGTAGAGGTCTTCAAAATACACATCGTCTGAAATATCGCCGCCGTCTTTGGGGTACAAAATTGCTTCTGTAACTGCCTTTGCGCCATTTTCACCTATCTTAGCGCGCGCAGGTATTTTTTCTTCGGCAGGTTCGTCAACCGCAGTTTCTGCGGCGGTAGTTTGCGCGGCTTCGGTAGTGACTTTGGTAACGGAAGTAGTCGTGCTTTCTTTGCTGCCGGCGCTTTTGGGTTCTTCTTCCAGCGGTCCGCAGGCTGAAAATGCTGCGATAACCATAAGGGCAGCCAAAAACAATGCTGCTTTTTTCATAATGTACACCTTTCTGCCGATTATTCGGCGGTCTCGCCGCTTAAAACATCTGCAAGGCGCGCGGCATCTTCATGAGTTCTTACAAGAACAAAAATGGTATCATCGCCTGCAAGAGTGCCTACGACCTGCGGCAGGGCTGCGGCATCAAGTTTAGCGCAAACCGCCTGCGCCATGCCCGTCTGGCACTTTATTACCACGGTATTTCCTGCATAATCAAGAGAAACCGTAAGTGTTTTCATCAGCGAATAGAGCTCCTCCAGCGGTGAGAGGCGGCGCTTGCTTTGCGGCATAACGCTGTAGCGATACTGCCCCTGACCGCGCAGCACCTTTACAAGCCCCATATCGTTTATATCGCGCGAGACGGTTGCCTGCGTTACCTTGAAGCCGAGTTTTTCAAGCTCTGCTTTAAGCCCCTGCTGCGTGTCGATGTTTTTCTGCTCTATAAGTTCTTTTATTGCCTGCTGGCGCTCTTTTTTCATAGTTTTTTCCTTTCAGGCTCAAACGCCTTTCATGGGTGTCATGAGTTTTTTGCTTATTGAATTGTGGAAGCTGTTGCCCGTTATATCGACAAGTTTTACGCTGCCGTGCGCTTTACTTATCTGAACGCTGTCGCTCTCTGTTATGTGCATTTCGTCAACGCCGTCAACGGTGAGTATTACCTTGCCGCTGCCCTTTGACGAAAACGTCACGTTGAGCGATGAATCGGGCGTGAATATCATGGTTCTTGCAAAAAGCGAGTGCGGGCATATCTGCGTAAATTCTATGCACTGCATTTCAGGTTCGATAAGCGGTCCGCCTGCCGAAAGAGAATATGCCGTTGCGCCCGTGGGGGTCGAAAATATAAGTCCGTCGGCGCGCAGAGATGAAACTACGGCATCTTCTTTGGTTACACAAAAATCGGCAATTTTGCAGCCCTCGCTTTTCATGAAGACTATATCGTTGAGCGCGGTAAACGTCTTTTTCTCGCCAGACGAAGTTACATCTGCCTGTATGAGCATTCTTTCGGAAATTCTGTAACTGCCATCGCAAAGCTTTTTAAGCAGGTGAAGTTCATCGTGCTCCAGCGTTGCCATAAAGCCCAGCCTGCCGCAGTTAAGACCAAGGATAGCTTTATCATACGCAGAATATTTTTTAGCGTGCTTCAGTATCGTGCCATCGCCGCCCGAAACTAAAATTATATCGCACTGAGGCAAAAGCTCTTCGGTTTTGCCAAAAACTATGCCTTCAAAAAGGTCTTTCAAACTTTCATCTGCAAAAACAGCACAGCCGTTGTTGGCAAGAATTTCGCAGGCTTTTTTGGTATATTCAAGGCAGTTTTCTTTTTCAAGATTGGGCGAAAGGTAGACTTTTTTTATCTTCTCATTTTGTTTGTTCATAAACGTTCACCTTAACTTTGTTTCGTATATGCTATATATCTTTAAGCGTATCAAACGCATTTTTTACTATTCTTTCTATGTCTATAATGTGGGTGTCGGCGGTATCGTCATACACGGCATACAGAAGATATTCAATGTTGCCGTCTCCGCCCTTTATAGGCGAAAATGCAGCGCCAACTGCCGCACAGCCGCCCTGCACCGCCGCGTTACAGACCTCTGATATTGCGCGGACGTGGGCTTTTTTATCTTTGACTATGCCGCCCTTGCCTACCGCTTGCCTGCCTGCCTCAAACTGGGGCTTTACAAGAAGCAGAAGTTTCGCGCCTTTTTCAAGAGATGAGAGCATGAAAGGCAGCGCAGTTTTTAGAGATATAAACGAAAGATCGGCGGTCATTACATCTATGCGCTCGTCAAAAAAGCCTTGGCACAGCTGTTTTACATTCGTGCCCTCGATGTTTTTTACGCGTTTATCACTTTTGAGTTTCTCAGCAAGCTGGTCGTGACCGACATCTACCGCATAGACCTTTTTTGCGCCGCTTTGAAGCATAAAGTCTGTAAAACCGCCTGTAGATGCGCCAATATCGGCACAAACCATGTCTTCAAAAGAAATATCGAAGACTTTAGCGGCGTGCTCCAGCTTATAACCTGCGCGTGAGGCATACTTCATCTCGCCTCCCGTGAGGGTGACAGTATCGCTGTCTGCCACCTCGAATGAGGGTTTTAAAACTTGTCTGCCGTTTACAAAAACGCAGCCGCTTAATATAAGCTCCTTGGCTTTTTGACGGGAGGGGCACAGACCGCGCTGCACCACGGCGATGTCAATTCGCATGGGGTTCGCCGCTTTCTATAAGCTCGGCGATTTTTTCGGCAGAAAGCGAGCAGTCGTCCAAAAGGCTGTCAACATCCGCATGAGGGAGAAAACCGTTTATGCACGCAGGCACGGTGTTTTTGTTTACTGCCGCTATTTTTTCGGCAACGGAATTTTCTTTGTAGCTTTCTTCAAAAACGTACACTTTTTTGTACTTTTTAACTATCTTTGTAACTTCCTCGCTGAGCGGAAAGACCTTTACAAGTTTCAGAACATCGCACTTTATGCCCTTTTCTGAAAGAGTTTCAAGGGCTGTCAAAACGTTGTTATAAACTCTGCCATAGGTGACTACAAGCGTTTTGCTGCCGTTTTTTGTATAGGTATATTCTGTAGAAAGATCGTACTTTCCTGCGCTTTCATAAGGCTCGCCTTTGGGGTATCTTACGGCGCACAGACCTGTATCTTCGTTGACAGCTTTTTCAATGCACATCTCCAGCTCCTCGCTGCACGAGGGCGAATACACGGTCGCACCGGGCATACATGAAAACATAGGCACATCGAAAATGCCCTGATGCGTTTCGCCGTCACCGGGAACTATGCCTGCTCTGTCAATACCCAGAACAACATGAAGACCCGCAATTGAAACATCGTGCACGAGCTGATCGAAACAACGCTGTGAAAAGGTCGAATATACCGCGAAAACAGGCACCAGCCCTGCACTTGCAAGACCTGCGCAGAATGTGACTGCGTGCTCCTCTGCGATACCGACATCGAAAAATCGCGAGGGGTATTTAGCAGCGAAATATTGCAGACCCGTGCCGTACTTCATGGCGGCGGTAACGCAGCAGATCTTCTTGTTATCTGCGGCAAGCTGGCAGATCTTCTGACCGAAGCGCAGAGAATAGCTGTCGCTGGTCTCAATATCGGGGTGACCAGTTTCGACCTCGAAAGAGCCTATTGCGTGGTACTCGCCCGAATTTGCCTCGGCAGGCGCATAGCCCTTGCCCTTGACTGTATTTACATGGACGATAACGGGCTTTTTCATAGCCTTTGCCTGTTTCAGCGCAAATTCAAGCTCGGCAATGTTATGACCGTCAACGGGACCGATATATTCAAAGCCCATATCTTCAAAAATGGTACTGTGTATAATTGCCTCTTTAATGGCATTTTTTGAAACGCGGATAGTATTCGCCAGCGGTTTGCCTACGATAGGCGTTTTGTTGAGGACGCTTTCGACCGCGCCTTTGGTTTTTATATAGCTGTCTTTTGTACGCAGCGTGGACAGATATTTTGCAAAGCCGCCGACATTTTTTGAAATGGACATTTCGTTATGATTGAGTATGACTATTGTGTTTGTGTCACTTTTTCCGGCATTGTTGAGACCCTCATAAAACATACCGCCTGTTGCCGCGCCGTCGCCCACCACTGCCACAGCACAGTGACGTTTATCGCCTGCGAGCCGCATAGCGGTAGAAAAGCCGAGAGCCGCAGAAACAGCAGTTGAGCCGTGACCGCATACAAAGCAGTCATGGGGAGATTCGCTAGGTCTTGAAAAGCCCGAAATACCGCCCTTTTGCCTAAGTGTTGAAAACTCTTTCAGTCTGCCTGTCAGAATTTTATGAGTATACGCCTGGTGGCTGACATCCCAGATTATTTTATCTTTCGGCGAATCAAACACACGGTGAATGGCGACGGTAAGCTCCACCACGCCGAGATTTGAGGCAAGGTGACCGCCGTTTTTTGATACCGTATCCACAAGCAGCCTGCGAATCTGCTCACAGAGGCTATTGCACTGCTCGGGCGTGAGTTTTTTAAGCTCGCGCGGGAGATCAAGCTTATACAGGTCTACAGAATTTGTATTGCCCATTTTTACGTCCTCGTTTCAAAAGTTAATTGCGCCTGTCGATGAGCATTTCGGTAAGAGAGGTCAGAAATTCGCTGTTTTCAAACTGTGACAAGATCTTAGCCGCCTGCTCTGAAAGTTCTCTGCAAAGCTTTTCGGCTTTTTCTACCCCCAGAAGCGTTACAAAGGTAGATTTATTCTGCTCTTTATCGCTGCCTATCGGCTTGCCGAGTTCTTCAAAAGTACCCGTGACATCTAAAATATCGTCACGTATCTGAAATGCAAGACCGAGTTTATCGGCATATTCTTTTGCAAGGGAAATAGTTTTGTCGTCTGCGTTTGCCAGAATACAGCCCATTTCGCACGCCGCCGAGATAAGCGCGCCTGTTTTCTTTTTCTGAAGCTCATAGAGCGTTTCTTCGGGTATCTGCGTATTCTCGGAAAGCATATCTATGACCTGACCGCCTATCATGCCTTCAATGCCTATAGCGTGGCTGAGAGCATAGGTGAGCTTTGCCGCTGTTTCATACGAAATAACGCCGTTTTTTGCGCTTTGCGATATTATTTCAAACGGCAGCACGCTGAGGGCATCGCCTGCAAGGAGCGCAATGGCTTCGGGGTATGCTTTATGGCAGGAAAGCCTGCCGCGGCGGTAGTCGTCGTTATCCATACACGGCAGGTCGTCATGTATCAGCGAAAATGTATGCACAAGCTCTATAGTACAGAAAATATCGAGAAGATTGCCGCTTTCTTTGCCGCCGCACAGCTCGTAGAATTTCATCATCAGCACGGGGCGAAGCCTTTTACCGCCGCCTGAGAGCGAATACACAGCCGCTTGTGAGACCTCGCCGGTAAGGGCGTTATCGCTCGGCACCAAGGCACACAGTCTGTCATTTATTTTGCGGCAGATAGTTTCAAGTTCAGTCTTCATATGCCGCACCGCTTACGTTTTGTTCTGCGCCGTCCTCGCCGAGGACAGTTATCTGCATTTTGGCGTTATCGAGCTTTTTCTTGCACATTGCCGAAAGCTCCACGCCCTCTTTATAAAGCTGTATTGCCTCATCAAGCGAGGGTTTGCCGCTTTCAAGCGCGGCGTTTATTTGTTCAAGGCGTTTGAGTGCCTCTTCAACTGTCATATCAGTGTTCATATTTTTACAGCCCCTTTACTGTTCTTTGTTTACTGTAAGTATTTTTGCCGTCATTTCAAGTTCTGAAGTTTTTATATTTACGTTATCGCCGACGTTCGCTGTATCTGCTGTTATGGTCTTGCCGTTTTCATCTGTAACATGGGCATAACCGCGCTTTAACACTGCAAGAGGGTCAAGGGCGCAAAGGCGCGAATACTCTCTTTCAAGGGTATGAAAACGAGAAGCGGCTGCCGAGTTTACAGCGATATTCATACGCTTATCAATCTGCGAAAGACGGGTCTCATATTTTTCTATAGTACCAAAAGGAGAAACTGACAACATTCTGCCGCTGAGCCTTTCAAAGCGGCTGTAGTACACATCAAGCATGGCTTTCATGGCGGTATTTATGGAATTTTCGTATATCGCCAGAGTTTTGGAAAGATTTTTAGTCTCTGGCACTGCTTTCATTGCCGCTGCGGTGGGCGTTGAGGCTCTGTCGTCTGCGGCATAGTCGCAAAGGGTGGTATCTATCTCGTGCCCGACTGCGGAAATTATAGGCGTTTTGCAGTTATACACCGCCATTGTAACGCTTTCGGCGTTGAAGGTTTTCAGATCCTCGCCCGAGCCGCCGCCGCGCGTTAAAATAAGCACATCACAGCCGCAGTCATCGGCGCGTTTTATGGCATTGCAGATATCCTGCTCGGCATAAGCGCCCTGCACCGAGGTCGGCGAAATAACTACATTAGCAGACGGGAAACGCCCTTTTATGGTCTTTAAAACGTCATGCACTGCCGCGCCGTCAAGCGATGTTATAACGCCTATTTTACGGGGGCTTTCGGGCAGAACTTTTTTATTCTCATCGCTGAAAACGCCCATTTGCGAAAGCTTTTTCTTCACTCTTTCAAGGGCGGCTTTCTGAGCACCCTCACCCAGCGGTGTCATATCGGTACATTTTATCTGCATTTTGCCGTCGCGCTCGTAATATTCAGCGCTGCCCAGTGCAAGTATCTGCATACCGTTCTCGGGCATGAAACGCAGCCTTTCAACGCAGGAAGAAAACATTATCGCGCTTATTTTTGCATCGCTGTCTTTTATGGTAAAGTACATATGACCGCTGCGCGCGTTTATATTGGGGTCGGAAAGTTCGCCTGTTACGGCTATGTTGTTGAGTTTTCTGTCCTGCTTTATATTCGATGCAAGGTATCTGTTCAGTTGTGATACAGTTAATGTAGATGCCATTTTACACATCCTCTTTCAGCTGCGGCATAAATTGCAATGCCTGCCGCGTTATCGCACGAAAATTCAGCCGCCGAGAACGCCGCCGCTGTTTTTTGTGAAATTGCTTTTTGCAGAAGTTTATCAGACATTACGCCGCCTGCATAGACGGTATTCAATCTACCAAAAGTTTGATACGCATACTCTGTCATTCCCAGAAGGGCATCTGCGATACTATCAAGGCAAAACATAGCGACATTCTCGCGCGTTTCGCCGCCGTCTATCATTTTAGCGCACTGGTTTTCTATACCCGAAAGGCAGCAGCAGCCGTCTTTCAAAACTATTTTACATTTATAACGTTTGTCGGCTTGGTTTGCAAGCTCTTCAAGCTGTTTGCCGCAGGGAAAATCAAGCCCGAGCATAAGCCCTACCCTGTCTATAGCTTGTCCTGCTTTTAAATCGAGCGAGGAGGAAATGGTTTGTACATCAAGAAAGTTGTTCTCGTCAGGCGTACACAAAAGAACATCTGTAGTTCCGCCGCTGACATGAAACGCTATGAACGGTTGATCTTCATAAAGCCAACCCAGCTTGTCCGCGGAATAGAGCGCCGCGAGAACATGACCCGTCTGGTGGGTGGTAAAGCAAAGCTGACAGCCCGTTGTGGCTGCTATCGACCTTGCCGCGCCCTCGCCGACGAGAAAACACGGCATATACGAGCCTGTGACCCCTCGCGGACGTGAAGAAGCGCACACGGCGCAAATTTCGGGTCTCTCCTGCTCTTCAAAGAGTTTTTCTAAAAGAGGGGGCAGCTGCTTGGTATGGTGAAACACCGCATCGGACTGTCTGAGCCCCACCTCACCTTTTCTGACGGGGAGGAGCAGCTTTTCCTGACAAATTTCGCCCGTTTGCGTATTGAGCAGAGCGCACGAGGTGGTATAGTTGCTGGTATCTATACCGAGGATATATTCAGCCATTTTCTTTCTTTTCCAGATCTCTTGAAAACGAGCCGAGAACGCCGTTTATAAACGAAACATCGCTGTTATATGCATAGGCGCGCGCCAAAAGCACCGCCTCGCTTATAGCAACGTTCACGGGCACTCTGTCGTTATAGAGAGATTCATAGATAGCTATACGCAAAATAGCGAGGTCGAGCCGGGGTATTCTTTCTACCGTTCTTTTATCGCTGTACTTAGCTATCATGCTGTCCAGTTCGTCTTTCTTTTCCAGAACGCCTTTAACAAGCTTTTTTACATCTTTATTCACAGGCAGCCCTGCGAAACTTTCGGCTATCTCAAATATCTCCTCGATATCACCGCCGACAAAAAATTCCTCAAAGCAGATTATAAAGGCTGTTTCTCTTATTTCATGTCTTGTAGGCATAATTTTACCGTCCTTATGTATTTTAGCGCATTAACACAAAAGCAGTCTGACCCACCCCCGTAAGGGAGCAGGCTCGACCACGTTTATTATTCAGTCAAAAGCTATATCAGCGACCGTTACATTCACCCTTGCCACGGTAAGCCCCGTCATTGACTGCACGGCGGACTTTACCTTTTCCTGCACCTGTTCTGCAACCGTTGTTGCCTTTGCGGTATTCTTTACCGTGATGCTTATCGAAAGCTCTACCACGTCATCGACATAGCCTACTTTTACACGGCGGCTCTCGGGCTTCTGGGTTATTATATCTATGACAGACTTTGGCTGCGGCTTTATATCCTGCACTGCGTCTATATCCTTGACGGCGTTTACCGCGATCGTGGAAATAACGTCCTCACTTATCATCAGTCTGCCCTTAACGTCCTTTTCAGTTTTCTCCATGAAAATACCTCCTGCTGTATAGAAGTTGTGCCTTGTGGGCGCTATGCCGCACTGCTACTTCTATTATAGCACATATTTTCAATAAGTACAACTAGTTTACGTCAAAAATTCTGATATTTTCATTTTTAACGTCAACAACGCCGAGGAGTATGGCTTTTATCTGCGCTGCCTGCTGGGCTGTAAGACCTTCGGATTTTACCACTATATTCGCGGTTTCTCCGTCAAGATAGACCACGCAGTCTTCATATCCTGCGGCGATTATAAGGTTTTCTACCTTGCTCTCGGCTTCTATGAGCTTGCTCATTGCGACTGCGTTTTCAGTCGCGACTGTCTGTTCCTCTGCGGTGGAGTCGCCGCCGTTCATGATAAGCGAGAGGGTCTCTATTGCCTCGTCGCGCGACTGAGTTCTGTCTATCCTTGCCTGAGCGAAATACTCGGCATTATCGGGCGCTGCGCCGTTTACCGACTGTGTATCGCCGTAGGCTATGCTTGTGCCGCCTGCTATGACCTCGGTAGCTTTAAGCTCTGGGGCGGTCTGCGATGCGACATAGTTGACATACACGGCAAGACCGAGTATAAGCGTCATTCCTGCGAGGATTATCTGCTGCTTTCCGATAACAACGTGTGGTTTTTTCATAAGAAACATTCCTTTCAAATTATGTAAAATATTTATATATTTCTTTCAAATATTATATCAGCCCGATCGGCGTGCGACGCATATATTAGCTGTTGATATACCCAAGGCTGCGGCTGCGGCGTTTATGAGCTTTTCATCTATGGCTGCGCTGCCTGCGCCGTCTGCGACTATAAGCACGCCCGTGACTCTGGGACTGACGACCTTTGAAATAACGGGGCTGCCGTCTTTTATGACTACGGGTTCGCTGCGGTAGTCGGTACTTTGTTCACCATCGGCGGTATCAGACTTATTCTCATACTTTTGAAGATACACATATTCAGTCGAGCCTTCGACCGATATCATGACATCTACCTTGCCTGCCCCCGATATTTTTGAGAGGATATCTTTAAGGCGCGATTCCTGCTGCTGACGGAATACCTCCGCGCTTGCAGTGGTTTCAGGCTCAGCAGTTTCGTTTGGAGCGCGGGAGCTTCCAAGATCGAGAGATGACAAAAAGATCAGCGCTATGCCTATTAAACCTGCGGCGACGATAACGCCCGTTTTCAGCTTGCCCGTTTTGGGGTCGCAGAGCTTATTTCTGAGTTTCTTCAGCACTTTTATCCTCCCAACTTACATTTACCTCTCCCTGCAAGAGCTCATCTGTAACTATGCGCTTTATGTCATCATAAAACTCAATATCTTCTTTGTCTATAACGACGTTTGTGCGCATAAGCTGCACCTGCCCGTCTTGCGTTACAGTTAATTCTATGCTGACAGACTGTGGTTTTATTCCGGCTGAAACAAGTTTTGCAAAGATATATTGCGAAAGGTTATCTTCAGCGGTTTGTATAACGTTTTGCGCCATAGCCTGCTGGGAGAGGTTTTGCTCTTTTATGGTGTCCATTTCTTCGATATACTGCGAGATAAACGAGTCAAAGTCGGTCTGCATGAAAGGACCCGAGATGACGACTATCAGAATAAGCACGATTATTGTGCGTATCTGCGTGCGGTATTTTGAACTTACGGTAATATCGGCAAGAGATGCCGCTATGCCGACGGCGCACCCTGCCAGTATTGCGGCTTTCAGCATTTTTTCACGCTCCTTTTACACCGGTCATACTGCGTTTATGCACATGAGCATCATTATGGCGGTGGCGATTATGAATACAAGGCTCATAAGTATTGCAATGGTGAGGATAATTGAAAAGACATCTGCCGCGCCCGAAAGCAGCCTTGCAACGTTTTTCTGACCTAAGATATCTGCAATTGCGGCTGATATTTTTACCGAGGCGCTCAGAAGCAGCACTGCGGCTATGGGTCTTATAACGGTGAAAAAGACTGCCATAACGCCAAAGCTGCCTGCCGCGGAACGTATGAGCGCAACACTGCCGCTTACGGTGGTATATGCATCTGCTACTGCGCTGCCTATTACGGGCACGAAGCTGGAGGCTGTGAATTTTGCGGCTCTGACTGCCACGCTGTCGGCGGCGCAGGCTATTATGCTCTTTATTGAAAGCACGCCGACAAAAGCTGTGGCAGCCACACCGAGCGACCACTGGACGGCTTTTTTCATCATTGAAGATATGCTTGAAGAATACAAAGGGCATATGCTCTCGGCGACAGAAACAGCGAGAATAACGCTGCAAAGTGGCACTATAAGCCTTTCGGAGACTATGTTTATGACTTCGCACAGCGCCATAAGCGAGATATAGTAGCCCGAAGCCGCTGTGGCATAACCGCCGCCGGTGAGCAGGCTGACAAACACGGGTATATAGGCTATCATAAAGGCGTTGAGTTCGCCGAGCATTATACACACGACCGACAAAGCGGTGTTTATCTGCTCGTAAAGCACGCCCGCCGCCGCAAGAGTACCCACTATGCCCAGCACGCCGCTAAGTTCGCCCGAGGCATCAGAAAACGACGAAAACATGGTACATATTAGTATGATGCCAAGCAGTCTGCCCAAAAGAGCTAAAGGGAGCGACACCTGCCCCGAGATGCTTTTTGCTATGTACTTTACTACACCGCCGAAGGTGAGCTTGTCCGCTGTGGAAGAACCTATATCATCAAAGCCGCTCTGCTCTAGGGCATCTCTGGCTTCATCGCTGAGGGTGTTTTCGGCAGAGCCCAGCTGATCGGAAATATCTTCGGCATAGTCTGCAAAGGCGGTCAGCGGCGGCACAAATACGGCAAATACAAACGCGGTGAGAAGCAATATAAAAAAGCGCAAATATACTGATAATTTCATTTACTTTTATCTTCCAAATCTAACTGTTTATAAGAGCTGTTACGAGCTCCATTACCGCGGTATAGAGCGGCAGTGAGATGACCAGCAGCGACACCCTTGCGACTATCTCTATCTGCGAGGCGAGGGCGCTTTCACCGCAGTCGCGGCAGCAATCGGCGGAAAGCTGAGCTACTATGCATATGCCGACCGCGCGCAGAAGGATAGATACATACTCGCTGTTTATATCAGCTGTTTCAAAAAGCTCTCTCAGCCTGTCTGCAACGCTGCTGAAGTAGTCCATATATCCTGCGGCTGAAATAATTATCACCGAGAGAGAAAGGAGCACTCTCATATCGGGGTCTTGCCTGCCGATGAGCTTTGCTATAACGCAGGCGCAGAGTATCAGGCCGCAGATGCTGAAAATGCTCATCAGTATATACCGAAAATGCTCTTTATGCTCTCGAACAAGCCGCCTATCTCGGTGATTATCATAAAAAGCACCACTATCAGACCTGCCAGCGTTGTCATAAGCGCTTGTTCGTCGCGCTCGGCACGTTTTAAAAGCTGATTCAGCACCGCGACTATTATGCCTATTGCGGCTATTCTGAAAATAAGATCTATGTCCATTACACTGATGACCTTTCTAGATTATTAGCAGCGAGACAAATATGCCGCCGAGAAAGCCTAAAGTATCATAAAGACGGCACTTTTTGCCGCACTCTTCCTCGCAGGCGGCTATGGCAGAGGAAAGCCTTGCTTTGGCAAACTCTATCATAGAAAGCTGGGTGGCAAGGTCGGTGCAGCCAAGCTGCGAGAAAACATCGCAGACTATAGCACGTTCTTCGGCGTTTATACACAAGGCTTCAAAGCTTTCGCTGGTCCGGAGAGAGTGCGGCAGATCGAGCGGGTCAAGCTCTGCGAAAAATGAGAGTTTGCCGCCGCGCGAGAGCATGGAAATTATCTCGCTTGTGGTGGCGCTGCCATACTGCAAGGCTATGGAGATATCGCAAAAAGCCTTTTGCAAAAGTTTCAGCTGCCGCAGCCTTTCACGCAATTCGTTTGACTTACGCGTACCCAGTATGCCGCCGCACATTACCACTGCCGCCGTACCGAGCAGCTTAATCATTGGTAATCTTTACAAGGCGCGTGACCTTGCCGCACAGGCTGCCCGTGCCCAGAACGCAGGCATAGTCGAACACCTTGTCCTTGATGAGCTTTGAGACACCGCTGCGGCGTTTGGCGCTGTCGTAGTCGGGGGCGTGGGTGGTGGCAATAAGCTTTACGCCCGAATTTACGGCATATTCCAAGGCTTTCATATCCTCTTTAGAGCCTATTTCATCACAGACCAGAGCGTTTGGCGACATTACTCTGACGGCGGTCATTATGGCGTCAAACTTATCGTAAGATGTGAAAATATCGGTAAGTATGCCGACATCGTTATACGCTCTGCCGTCTGAGACCGCGGCTATCTCGTTGCGCTCGTCTATCAGAGAAAGGCGGTATTTCTTACCCAGAGAGCGGCAGATATCGCGAAGCACCGTTGTTTTGCCGCTGGAGGGCACGCCTATTACAAGGAGGCTTTTAAGGTCTGTAGCAAACACGCTGCGCATTATCTCATCGGCACAGCCTATTACCTCACGCGCGATACGGATATTGACCGAAGATATATTTTTGACCGTTTCTACTGTATAATTTACGGGGCGGCTGAGAACCGCAGTACCGCAAAAGCCTATTCTGCAACCGCCTGCTACAGTCATATAACCATCGGATATTTCTTTTGCATAGCTATGCACGGAGCATTGCAGGGCGCGTTTCATGGTGGTATCTATGTTATCGCCGCTGACTTTTACCGCCTGCTCGGGGGTATTTACAAGCTTGCCGTCGGCGCGGATAAAATACTCTTTATCAAACACCGTGCAGGATAAAAATTTATCACGCCGAAGCCTTATTTCCTGTATGCGGTATCGCTCAAGCTCGGGCACAAGCCGCACGCTTTGCGACAGCTCGTCCGGCAAAAGCCCTAAAACACCGTCTATTTTGCTTATCTGCTTTTCCATATTCTCGATCCTTTCAGTTTAACATAAGGGGTCGTCCTACATAATAATATGTTGCAATATACGGCGTTATGACTTGAATATTTTACTCTTGCATTTCTGTCGAAAAAATAGTATAATTATATATGTATGATAATTTTTCTGTTTGTTTGGAAATTATGCACTTCTTTTCTATATAAAAATACTAGCAGGAATAACGAAAGGAATGATACCGATGAACAAGGTTTCGCAGGAACACGCGGCGGTTCTGGAACGCTCTCGCGCGGTGGTAGATGAGGTAAAAAAAGTTATAGTGGGCAAGGACGATATTATAATATCCGTTCTTATTGCCATACTTTCAAAGGGACATATTCTTCTGGAGGACAACCCGGGTGTAGGCAAGACGACTCTGGCTCTGGCGTTTTCAAAGGCGCTCTCGCTGGACTACAAGCGTGTGCAGTTCACGCCTGACGTTCTGCCGAGCGACATTACGGGATTTTCAATATACAACAAGGAAAAAGGCACTTTTGAGTATTCGGAGGGCGCGGCGCTGTGCAATCTTCTTCTGGCGGACGAGATAAACCGTACCTCGAGCAAAACGCAGTCGGCGCTGCTTGAGATAATGGAGGAAGGCAAGATAACCGTTGAGGGCGTTACGCGTGAGATACCAAAGCCTTTTTTCGTTATCGCAACGCAGAACCCTATAGGCTCGGTGGGAACGCAGATGCTGCCTGAATCTCAGCTGGACAGGTTTTTAGAGAGACTCAGCATGGGATACCCGAGCGTTGAGAGCGAAGTTGATATGCTCAAAGCGAGGCAGAACGAGAACCCCTTGGACAAGGTAGTGCCTGTTATTACGAAAGAACAGCTGATAGATGCGCAGAGGGTGACAGAGAACATTTATGTCGACGATGCTATTCTTCAGTACATTACACATCTGGCAGATGCGACGAGAAATCATCCGCTTATAAAGCTGGGGCTCAGCCCGCGTGGCTCTCTGGCTTTGTGCAGGGCTGCAAAGGCGACTGCGCTGCTCACGGGCAGAAATTACGTAACGCCCGACGATGTAAAATACGTATTCAACAACGTTTCGGCGCACAGGATACTTTTAAGCACGAGTGCTAAGGCAAGCGGCGCGACTGCTTCCGATGTGCTCTCGCAGGTGATAGGTCAGATACCGGTGCCGCGCGTTTCAAAGGACAGATGATATGCTTATAATAGGTATTTTTTATCTGATAATACTTATAGGCTGCGCGCTGTTTTATGTGCTGTATGTTGATATTTTTTCGTTCTATCTGCTGCTTACGGTGATAATTACGCCCGTGCTTTTGCTTATTGCGATGCTGGTATCTGCAAGGAAGATAAAAATGTCTATGCTCAGCCTTTCACACAGTTGCAGTGAGGGCGAAATTGCTCCTGTGGTGCTTACCATAAAGAACGACTCGCTGCTGGCGGTATCTTGCATAAAAGTGACGGTGGGTTACAAAAGCACGCTGGACGGCGTTGAAAAGAGACTGGAGATACACACGCCCATTTACGCCAAAAACGAGCAGCAGATATGCCTGAAGATATCGGCAGAGTTTTGCGGAAATATTGAGGTAAGGCTGATAAAAGCGCGTATTTACGACATGATAAGGCTGTTTTCAAAAAGGCTGCGCTGCAAAAACATTGGCACAAGCGTTTTGGTATGTCCCAAAATTACGCCGATAGAGCCGCAGCTGGCGCTATACCAAAATTTTGACAGCGAGAGCGACAGGTTCTCAAAGCGGCAGGCAGGCGATGACCCTTCGGAGATATTTCAGCTGCACGAATACCGCCCCGGCGACAAGATGAACCGCATACACTGGAAGGCATCGGTGCGGCAGGACGAGCTTATTGTAAAAGAGTTTTCAAAGCCTATATCCAACGACATTGCGTTCATAATCTGTCCGCCTTCGCACGCGCAGGAAAACGACAGCGGCATTGCAGAGAGCTACAGCAGGATAATGTGCGCTGCGGCATCGCTGAGTTTTGCGATGCTTGAAAATGATGCGCTTCACACGTTTATATGGCGTGCAGGAGAGAGCAACGCTGCCGCGACGGTGACTGACACGCAGAGTTATTTAAATTTTCTGTCGATGAATTTTTCTTACAAAATGGATACTTCAAAGCCGTATGAGGCGATATATGGGTATTTTTCGCAGCTGGGCAGCGGTGAGATGCCGCGGTTCTCGCACGTTATTATAATTACCGACGGTGTGGACGAGCATCTTTATGAATGTCTCGGCGGTGATGAGCACGGTCTTAAAAAGACTGTGATATGCTGCTTGCCGCAGTCGGAAAAGCTGCCGCAGCCGCAGGAGGACAGCACGGGCACGCAGTTTGTTTTCGTCGGAGGGGAACGCTCGATGTCGGCGCTTTCCGATATGATATTATGATATATTTTCAAGAGGTTTTCGTAAAATGAAATGGACCAAAAAGCTGGATCTTGACAGTCCTTCAAAGATAAGCATACAGCCCGATGTCGGCATGATAACGAAAAAAGACCGTCCGTTCGCGGAGGGGCTTATACAGTTTTTGCTTATTAACGTTATTGCGCTTGGCAGCATAATCACGGGGCTGAGCTACATAGACATACATACATCTGTCATTATGCTGTTGTTTGAGAGCCTGCTTATAAGCGTGATCCTTTGTTTTTCAAAAAGCAATATAACAAAAACGGTCGTTATTTCGGCTTGCGCATTGCTGCTTGTATGGCTGAGAAACGATATTATAAAAGGTGCGTTTTTGCTTATAGATGAGTACGCGCAGCTGTTGGATATGCCATTCAAAGCGCCTTTCAGATCGGAGGCTGTACTTACCGACTACGCGGCTGTAACGCTTTTTCTGTCGGCGTATCTTTTGCTGATGCTGCTTGTTTTATACTACAGTGTATTTATTACCAAAAACTTTATTTTTACGTTTGCGGTAAGCTTTATTATGCCTGAGATAGGTCTTTACAACGGCGATGTGCCCAACTATTTATCGGCGTTTATGCTGGTGGCTGCGTGGGTATGCGTTTTTGCCATGCAGCTTAATGACTACCACGCGAACCGTGCAGGCAAAAAGAACGTTTTTACGCGGCAAAAGAGGAAGAACGTTTTTTACATGACCGAGCGCGGCATGAAAAACTCGGCGTTCGGGCAGCTGTGTGTACAGCTGTGCATATTTATGGCGGCGGCACTTCTGCTGGCTGTTGCAGGGTCGACGTTTGCAGGCTACAAGCGCAGTGACAGGATAAACGTGATGCGGCGCGAACTCACCTATGATTTTTCGGTAAAGACTATTGTAAACACGCTGCAAGAGCTGAGCGGCTTAGACCTGCCTATAGATTTTCCGTCGGTGAGCGAACTGGGCTCGGCGGCTGTTTCGGGCGGAATGGCAAAGGGAGATCTGAGCAAGGTAAACGACATAAGATTCAGGGGCGCAAAGCTTATGGAGATAACGCTGGATTCGCAGCCCTCATCTACATTATATCTGAGAGGATATGCGGCAGGAAGATATTCCGACAGCCACTGGTACAATACTTCTGCAGACAAAAGCGAAAGAGACTTCAGTGTGTCGGGAACGCTGGGCAGTGTATATTCATCGCTTGCGTATGCTTCTAACGAAAACACATACGACAGGCTGATAAGCATAAAAGACCTGACAAAGAGCGGCATATTGTTCTCGCCATATTTTTCGACATTTTCAGGTCTTGAAGACATAGGCGATGTTTCATATGACTATCTGAAGACAAGAAAAGATTCTTACGGCCTGAGTTACAAAAGCTTAGATGATACGCCCGATGTAGTATATAAAAACATAGGTTTATTGAGCAGCCTAAGCAGCTTTGATATTTCGGGATATTTTATGGCTGTTTATCAGGCGCGCAAAAGCGCTGACCCTTCTGTCATGCCGCGCGATGTTCTGGAAGATATGGCTATAAGCCGTGTGCTGAGCATTACGGGTCTGGAAGATAGGTTTATGAGAGATCTGATATTCGGCATAAACATGTATCTGAACTACGGTCAGGATCAGGCTTATTTATATGCTTACATTGAAGACCCGACAGACGCTGTTTCGCTTGCGGACAGATACACGATATTTCTGGAACATATGGACAGCAGCGGAGGGTATGAACCGAACGAGGAAATAACCTTCAACCAGCTGATAGAACTGGCATACGAAGGATTTGAAAAAATACCAAACCATGACCGCTCTATTGAAGATGCGCTGTATATTGACCACGTTTTTGAAAATTATCTGAATGTTGATATAGATCTGGATATAGACAACAAAGCTTTAGGAAACATATACTCAAATATAATGCAGGATTATCCTTTCAATGACCCGAATAATGCGCTATTTGTTGACGACTTTACTTTTGCAGAGAATTACGCAACTCGCGTTACAACTATAATAGAAAATATAAAGATGTATTTTTCACAGAATTACTCTTACTCTCTGCAAAACCCGAAAACGCCTGCCGGAGAGGACTTTATTGAGTATTTTCTAAATGAGATGGACACGGGCTCATGCACATATTTTTCAAGCGCGGCGGTAGAGCTTCTGAGGTATTTCGGCATACCTGCGAGATACGCCGAAGGGTTTATGATACCACTTGATGAGCTGAAAGCAAGATCGACACCCGACACTGCAAACGGCGGATACAAAATGGACATTCTGGACAACTACGCGCACGCATGGGTGGAAGTATTTATGCCCGGGGTTGGCTGGCTGCCCGTTGACTTCACACTGGCTGTGCAGGAGATGGACGAACTGGCAACGACAACGACGACTACTTCCGAAGAAGAAACATCGGAAAGCACGACTACGACGGTTACCACCACTTCTGTGACAACACCGAGCGAAACTTCGGTCACGACCGCTCCGCAGGGTGGCGTAAGCCAGACAAATACTACAGGCAGCGCTAACTCAAACACAGGCGGCAAGGGTGAAACGAAGGCAAAGGGCATTCTTCTGACGGTGTGCGCGGCGGTGCTTGTTATTGTGATGTTTGCGCTGGCGTATCTGGCGTGCATAAGCGCGATAAGGCGCGGTTTGAAAGACAGCATAAATGAGGAAAACCAAAACAAACGCGCTGTGAACATTTACGACATTGTGCTAATGTACCTGGCGTGCATTGGCATAAGGTGCGGTGAGAACATCTCGGACAAGGACAGGTGCGAACGGCTATGCGAGATGCTTGAAAAGGCAGGAATCACAGGACTTAGTGATGAGCTCAGGGCGGCGTGCGCTCTGGCAGTTGAGGCAGGCATGAGCGGCGGCGAGATAACGCCCGAGGAAAACAAGCAGATGATGGTGCTTTTGAAAAAGGTGCGCGAGATCTGCTATGAAAAGATGAGCAAAATGCAGAGGTTCACGGCGAAGTATATCAAAGGGCTATACTAAAAGGAAAAAGAGCTTTCACGAAAAAGTGAGAGCTCTAATTTTTATCAGTATCTGTGCTTTTTGGTATTCACGCCGACTATGCCGCCGACTGCGCCGCACAGCATGGTTATCATGAGCTTGCCTGCGGAAGATATGCCGAGGGCGGCTTTTGCGAACACTGCGCCGAATATCAGAACTGTCATGAATATCAGCACGCCGCACATTACCCCCATTAGCATACCGTTTCTGCGGCGTTTTCTTGCGCAGAAGTAGCCGCCGAAGTATCCGCCTATGCCGAGGGCAACGGTTGCGAGGACTGACACCATTACGGCAGGGGCGTTTATTCTGCTTAGGATAAAGGCAAACCCCATAAGACATATTATTATCATTCCTATTCCCATTACTGCCGAGACCAGCATGGTATACAGCCCTGAATCAGACATCCTGCGCTTGCGGCGGCGAACAAATCTGGGCAAAAAAGATCCCTCCTAAAATGATGCTATACACCATTTTATTCGGGAAACTTAAAGTTTATGCGAAATGCGCCTTTACTCGTCGTGCTCGGTATTGTTCTTGGCTATTGCCCATTTCATTACTCTTATCTTGCTTCTGTCGCCGCCTGTTTCTACAACAACCGTATCATCTTTGATAGATACCACAAGACCTACTATTCCGCCTGCGGTGACTATCTCATCGCCTACCTCGAGCTTTTCACGCATTGCCGCATCGGCTTTTTCCTTTTTTCTCTGAGGTCTTATGAGCAGAAAATAAAATACGACCAGAATAATTACAAGCCATATTATTGAAAAATAGCCCATTGTATTGGTATTTGCTGCTTCATCGGCGAGCATTGTGATAAACATATTCATTAAAACAACTTCCTTTCAGTTTTCACTAAATAGTATTGTACCACAAAATCTGCCGATTGGCAAGTGTTTCTTTAAAATTTAATAAATTTTCCTTGCCCGTGGTGTTTCAGCTGTCTGTTTTTTCGGTATGCGAATTGGCACAAGCAGTAATGGCTTCGCGCTCGGAGGACATTTTATCTGCAAGTGTTTCATCGCATTCAAAAAGTGTTGAGTAGTTATAAAGCGCCACTCCGCAGACGTTTTCAAGCGAGAAAGCGTCTGCCATTTGCTTGGCTATGATATTTTCGGTCTCCAGAAATTCTGTTTCCTCGGCAATTTTATATACGCCCAGACCTATCACCAGTTTAACGCCGCTGTCGGAGGTCATTTCGCTCCACTTCCCTATCGTTTCAAGGTAAGGAGATGTACTGCCATAGCTGAAATAGACCTGCGGGATTATGCAGTCGCAGATAAGGGGGCTTGCGCACCAACTGCCGACATCTGCATAAAGCTGCTGATAGTTGTTGTTTATATTACCCTGCGGTGATATTTCAAAAATTACTGTAGGATCGATATTTTTTATAGACATATTCATTTGCAGAACGAGCTTTGTGGTATTGTTCATACGCCACTGAGATAGATCTTCAGCGCCGCTTTTTTCAAAATTTTGCTTATCGAATGCCTCATCTGTAGTGGGGTAAAAATAGTCGTCGATGTGTATGCCGTCAACATCATAGCGTGAGACTATTTCTGCCGCCGCATCAGCGACGTATTCCCTCACCTCTTCGGCGCCGGGGTCTAGCCACAAAAACGGGCTGCCTTCCGCTGAATTTATATACTCGCCAAAGTGCCCGGTATAAAACTCTTTAAGAGGATAGTCATCGCTCATGCTTTCAAAGTTTTCTTCTGTCTGACATCTCAGAGGGTTTATCCATGCGTGGAATGAAAGCCCGAGTTTATGGGCTTCTTCGACCATTATTTCAAGAGCATCATAAGGTTCTGTACTTCCGAAAGATGTGGTGTAAGGGTACATAACAGAGGGATAATAGGCATCTGCAAAGGCGCGGACATGGACATAGACGGTATTTGCGCCGACGGAGACAATATTTTTATACGCCTGCGCTATACTCTCACGAAACTGCTCGGCTGTTGCATCGCTCATCATTGCCCCGAGGTCGATATATGATATCCACACGCCTATCTGCTCATCATAGTTGAGAGCCTGATAATCACTTTTGGGAAAGTTATGGTCATGCACTAAGCTTTTAAACATTGCAATGCTGCCAAACGAGCTTCTCTGCTGTTTTACAGCCTTTCCCCCACTGCCCGGCAGAACGCTCTGCCTATGAAACAATAGACATACAAATATTACAATCGCAAAGGCTATTGATATTATACTTTTCATGGCTTGTCCCCCTTTCTATATTAGTCTATGGCAAATTTTGGCATTTAATTCACAAGCCACACCGTTTTTTTACGATGTGGCTTAGTTTTTTTATGGAGTTACTTATTTCCGGGCAGTTTATAGCCCACCGCTTCGCCCATGAGCACGGGAGTTTCGCAGTCCCTCTCGGTGTTTATCAGTATGTCATAGTCGGGCGATATAACGTCTTTTCTGAAAAGCTGTATTATTGTTGAGCCGCCAAACTCGAACATTCCCTTTTCATCGCCTTTGTGTATAACGCCGCGCTGGTGGCGGTTGCTTATTTTGCCCACGCACAGCGCGCCGACTTCTATCTGCACGACCTCGGAAAAGTTTTTTGTCTTCATCAGCGTAAATTCGCGGCAGTTGTTCTTAAACACCTTACAGCGGTTTATAGCTATAGGCTGGACGGTATGCAGCACGCCTTTTATATAGAAATTATCCGATTTAGCGCCGTCGTCTATATACGCATACCTATGGTAATTGCACGGCTCCAGCCGATATATAAAACACCAGCCGCCGCAAAATCTATCGGCAAGTTTACCGCTGTGCAGAAGTTCTTTGAGCGTATAGGGCGTACCCTTTATCTCAAAAACGCTGTCGCTGTCTATCTTGAATACGGTAAGTTTGCCGTCACACGGGGCGCACAGCTTTGTTTCATCTGTGCAAAAAGGTCTGGCCTCTTTATAAAGCTCACGCGTGAAGAAGTCGTTAAAAGAAGAAAAATGATGCTTTTTTGCATAGGTCATATCGATGTCGTACTTCTTGATATACCTGTTTATCATAGGCCTGGAAAGGCGGCTGCTGAGAAAAACTGCTGCTGCCTTTGAAGCCCACGGCATCGTCAGAGGGTAAAGAAGCGCTCTGCCGATGGGTGTTTTATACAAAAACCTAAGAAAGACATTGCTTTTGTTATAGTCTGCCTTTATGCCGACCCTGAAAACTTTACTGCTCATAAAAACCGCTCCACATCAGAATTTTGAAAAGTCGATAAGCACCATAAAAAACTCTATAAGACCGATTATTGACATTGCCACCATGCCCTTGGTTTTAGGCTTTTTGATACGCAGCGGCGAGATATACGCTATTGCGGTAACAAAGGCGACAGCGGTATAAAGCAGCGAAAAATTGGGTATTGGCGCATACTTTATAAGGCAGTAGACAAGCGGCATGATAAGCGCTGATGAGGTTATCGGCAGACCTTTGAAATATTTTCGGTTCTCGTCCGTTTCGTCCTGGCGTTCTTCCTCGGTGACGTTATAATACGCGAGCCTGATAAGACCGCAGAGCACGAACATACAGCCGACTATCGGGTACAGCTTGCTTGAGCTGTTGAGACTGTAGCCTATTGCGGCAGGCAGCACGCCGAAGCAGACAAGGTCGCACAGCGAGTCTATCTGTATGCCGAAACGCTTTTCCTCTTTGGTGCGGGATTTTTTGGTTCTGGCTATCTTGCCGTCAAACATATCGCACATACCCGAAAGCATAAGGCATACAACTGCTTCGTCTAAATTTCCATCCATTGCGCTGAATATTCCCGAAACGGAAATGAACAGGCTTATATATGTCAGGACAACGGTATAATCATAAAATCCTATCATTTTATCCGGCTATGCCGAAACACCCCTATCATTTATTCTTCGCCCGATCGGTCATTTAAGCAGTTTCAGTGCGCCTGTCGGGCAAGCCTCAACGCATTTGCCGCACTGAGCGCACGCTTCTATTACACTTTCATCGTTGAATTCGGGCTTTATCACCGTGCCGAAGCCTCTGCCGACAAGACCTAAGATTCCCTTGCCTGCTACCTCGTCGCACACCCTTACGCAAAGGCTGCAAAGTATGCACTTGTTGGGGTTGCGCTCTATAGAAACGAGCTTTCTTTCAACAGGATTGTTGTTCTTAACGCCTGCAAATCTGGCAGGGTCTATCTCGCATATGTTTGCATACTTTATCAGGCGGCAGTCGCCATAGTCGTGGCAGCCGCATTCGAGACATCTTTTTGCTTCGCTCTGCACTTTTTCTTCATCGCCAAAACCTAGGTACACTTCATTGAAGTCGTGCTTTCTCTCCTCGGCAGGGCGTGCAGGCATTTTTATTCTGTCCTTTTTATCGTACACACTGAAATCTATATCCTTGACGTCTCTCTTGGAAACAAAAGGCTTTCTGTAGGCTGTAAGGCTGCCTTTAAGATAGCTGTCTACCACTGCGGCGCACTTATTTGCCTCGCCTATTGCTTCTATTGCTATAGATGCGCCCCTGTTTGTAGCATCGCCTACAGCGAAAACGCCGTCAACCGAGGTCATAAACGTGTTCTCATCGGCTGCGATAGTTCCTTTTCTTGTCTTTTCAAGGCAGTCAAAACCGCTTGCTTCAATGCTCTGACCGATAGCCATTATTACCTTGTCTACATCTATATACTCAAACTTGCCCTCAACGGGAACAGGTGAACGTCTGCCGCTGGCATCGGGCTCGCCGAGCTGCATTACCTGAAGCTTCATCTGCTTTACCTTGCCGTCCTCGCCTATGATCTGAGCAGGGTTGGTAAGGAATTTGAAATCAACGCCCTCTTCGATAGCTTCTTCTATCTCGATATCCTCGGCAGGCATTTCATCTCTTGTTCTTCTGTAAACGACATAGACCTTATCCGCTCCGCATCTTACCGCGCTTCGGCAGGCATCCATAGCGGTATTGCCGCCGCCGCACACTGCAACGGTGAGCCCTGAAAGGTCGGGCCTTGTGCCCTCGCCGGAAGAGATATTTCTGAGAAAATCTATACCGCCGACAACGCCTTCGAGCTCCTCGCCCTCAACGCGCATATTCATACTTTTCCACGCGCCGTTTGCGACTATGACCGCATCGTTGTCTTTCTGAAGCTGCTCCAAGGTAACGTCCCTGCCTATTTTGCAGTTGTTCACAAACTCTACACCCAGCGACTTTATCTCCTGACACTCTCTTTCAAGAATATCTTTGGGAAGTCTGTAGGCAGGGATACCGTAGCGGAGCATACCGCCCATTTTTGCCATGGCATCATAAACTGTAACGCTATGACCGCTTCTTCTGAGGAAAAATGCTGCTGTAAGTCCGGCAGGGCCGCCGCCGACTATTGCGACTTTTTTGCCGCTCTCTGCCTTGCACTGCGGTTTATATGTACCGTCTGCAAGGTCTTTATCTGCGGCATACGCTTTAAGAAAAGCTATTGAAAGCGGCTGCTCAACGTTGGCTCTGCGGCAGTTTTTCTCACACGGGTGGGGGCATACTCTGCCTATAGATGCAGGTATCGGGAAAGCCTCTTTTATGGTCTCGACCGCGCCGTGATAGTCGCCGCCCGATATCTGTTTCAGATACTTCTGAATGTCCGTTCCTGCCGGGCAGTTGAGATGACAAGGTGCAACGCAATCGCCGTCGTGGTCGCTCATCAGAAGCTCCAGCGCGACTTTTCTTGACCTGTTTACTCTTTCGGTATCATAGCTTACGACATAACCGTCCTGAGCTTTAGTAGCGCAGGCTCTCATCAGCTTCGGCAGGGCTTTGCCGTGACCGTCATCGAGCACCTCTATCTGGCACAGACCGCACGCGCCATACACCGCAACGCTTTCATCGTTACAGAGATTTGGAATATCAATGCCATTATCCTGAGCGACTTTGAGAATATACTCGCCTTCATTGCATTTGCATACTTTTCCATTTATAGTTATAGTAATCATCTTATTCACCTCAATCCACTTTTACTGCGCCGAAGCGGCAGACCGTCGCGCACTGACCGCACTTGATACAAACATTCGGGTCGATAGTGTGCGGTGTTTTGACCTCTCCGCTGATAGCCTTTGCAGGGCATTTTTTCGCGCAGAGAGTACAGCCTCGACATTTGTCCGCATCTATGCTGTAGCTGATAAGATCGCGGCACTCGTGCGCAGGGCACTTTTTATCGTTTATATGCGCTTCATACTCGTTTCTGAAATACTTTATCGTAGTAAGCACGGGGTTGGGCGCAGTCTGACCAAGACCGCACAGCGCGCCCTCTTTAACGGCGGAGCAGAGTTCTTCAAGAAGCTCGATATCGCCCTCTTTGCCGTTGCCCTCAACTATTCTAGTAAGTATCTCCTGCATACGCTTTGTGCCTATACGGCAATGAACGCACTTGCCGCAGGATTCTTTCGCGGTAAAGTCAAGGAAGAATTTCGCCATGCCGACCATACAGGTGGTCTCGTCCATAACGACCATTCCGCCGCTGCCCATTATCGCGCCCGTTGCGGAAAGTTCTTTATAATCTATAACGGTATCGAGAAGCTGCTCCGGAATACAGCCTCCCGAAGGGCCGCCCATCTGCACGGCTTTGAATTGTTTGTCTTCTTTGATACCGCCGCCGATGCCGAAAATAACATCGCGCAGGGTCTTGCCCATAGGTATTTCAACTAATCCGCCGCGCTTTATCTTACCGGTAAGAGCGAAAACTTTTGTACCCTTAGAATTTTCCGTACCCATAGCTGCAAAGGCAGCGCCGCCGTTGTTGATTATCCACGCAACGTTTGCAAAGGTCTCAACGTTGTTGATGTTTGAAGGCTTCTGCCAGTAACCTTTCTGCGCAGGGAACGGGGGCTTTAGCCTCGGCATACCTCTTTCGCCCTCAAGCGATGCGATAAGGGCTGTTTCCTCACCGCATACAAACGCGCCTGCGCCAGCTTTTATAGTAAACTCGCAAGAAAAGTCAGTACCGAAAATATTCTTGCCGATATAGCCAGCCTGCTTAGCCTGCTCTATTGCCTTTTTAAGGCGCACTATCGCCAGCGGATACTCGGCTCTTACATAAACCACGGCTTCCAAAGCGCCTATGGCATACGCGGCGATGAGCATACCCTCTATAAGAGTATGGGGATCGCTCTCGATAACGGCTCTGTCCATAAAGGCGCCGGGGTCGCCCTCGTCTGCGTTACAAATGAGGTACTTGGTCTCCCCCGCCGACTGGTTCGCTGCATTCCACTTGAACCATGTCGGGAAGCCAGCGCCGCCGCGTCCTGCAAGACCCGAAGTTTTTATCTCATCTATCACCTGCTGCTGAGTCATGGTGGTGACGACCTTTTCAAGAGCCTTATAGCCGCCTGCGTTTATGTAAGCCTCGATACTTTCGGGGTCGATAACGCCGCAGTTGCGAAGAGCAATTCTTGTTTGCTGGTCGAGAAAATCTTTATCATCGGCGGTTATTTCATATTTAGAAAGAGCTGCAAAGTTACCCGAAAAAACAGCCGTTGCAATTTCTTCTGCGCTGCTTTCGTTTACTTTTACAAGCCTGTGGAGCTTGCCGTCTTCGTAAACATCAACGATAGGCTCGAGCCAGCACATACCTATACAGCCTACGATTCCGACATTTATGCCGCTGCCTGCAAGCTTTTCATCGAGGACTTTCTTTACCTTTCCTGCGCCTGCCGCTATACCGCAGCTGCCCTGCCCTACATTTATAATAGTATAGCTCATACTGCCGCCTCCCTTGCCTGTATCTCGCTGATTATGCTCTTGACCTTTTCGGGCGTGAGCGAACCATATGTATCATCGTTTATAAGCATTACGGGCGAAAGCGAACAGCAGCCGAGGCACGCCACAAACGTAAGCGAGAACAGACCGTCCTCGGTGGTCTCGCCGTCGGTTATTCCTAAAGTTTCATAAATCGTTTTTGCGATCATGTCGCTGCCGTTTACGTGGCAAGCCGTACCCTTACAGAGAAGTATAAGATACTTGCCTACGGGCTTGAAACGGAACTGCGTATAAAAGGTTGCTACTCCCAGAACGTGCGCGGGGCTTGAACCTGTTGCCTGCGCGACGTGATAAATTACCTCCTGCGGAAGATAACCGTATATCTCCTGCGCAGACTGCAAGATCGTAATAAGGCTGCCCTTAACGCCTGCGTACTCGTCCAGAACGGGCTGGAGCAGCGAAAGGTCTGCGGTATTGCTCATAATAATCTCTCCAATCATCTAAAGCTTATGTTATTACATATTCTGCAATGCATATACTATAATTCTATCACAACCGGTCGGCGTTGTCAATAAGTTACCTATCATTACATAATCATGCAATATATAGTTATTCGCCTGAGCGGCAAAATAAAACAGCGCTCGCCATCTCGGCAAACGCTGAATTTTTATGTGTCACTTTTTCGGCATATAGTACGGAAGCGTTCTGTTGCGCTCAGCGGCGCGGAACATTTTCCACGCTTTTTCAAAAACTTCGCTGAACTTATCGTAGACGTTCATGTTCCTCAAATGCGCTATGACAAGAACTTTTGCATTTGACTCGGGAAAGTCGGCGTCGTCATGCACGAACTGCGCAAGCTCGGCATACGGGCTGTTCTTCTGATAACGCTTTAATATCCATTCCTTGAAATACATTTTCGCCACTTCCTTGATAAACACACTCACCTGCCCGTTCGCCTACAATTCTATTGTACAACATATTTATGAATTTTTCAAGATGTTTTTGCAAAATATCTTAAATTATTTTTTGTCCTTGTCTGAAAGGTGATTTTCCTATCAGATAAGGGCATTTTTGTTTGTAATTGCTTGTATGTATACCGCTTTTTATGAAATATTTTTCAGATTTTTTTGAGCAAAAATGGGGCGATTTTATGGTTTTTCGAGGTATGCCGTGCAAATTTCATTCGATTATTCGAGCCTTTTTGCGTTATGTTCCTACAAATACGATTATAAGAAGCAAAAGGGTAAAAATCGCAGAAAAAACAGAAAAAGAGTACGCAAAAGTCAGGAAACAAAGAAAAGTGAGTGAATGTACATATGAGCGAAGATGTTGTAGGAAACGTAGCATTGGCAGATGCTCCCGAAGCCATCGAAACCACTACCCATGCTCCTGTCAGGCTCGAATATAAAAAGAAACCCGTCTATGATTTCATTAAACGCGCTTTCGATATTTTTGTATCTGTCCTCTGCCTTACCGTAGGTCTGCCCGTATATCTCATCATCGCACTTGCGATCATTATAGATGACCCGGGCAATCCCCTGTTCATTCAAGAACGCGTAGGCAGAAACAATAAAGTCTTTAAAATGGTAAAGTTTCGCACTATGCGAATGGATGCCGAGCAGATAAAGGTAGAGCTGAAAGAGCAGAACGAGTGCCGCGGCGTGCATTTCAAGATGGAGAACGACCCGAGAATAACAAAGGTCGGTAAGTTCCTCCGTCGCACAAGTTTAGATGAAACCGCGCAGGCAATAAATCTGCTGACAGGCAACATGACAGTAATAGGGCCACGCCCGTTTGTGCCATCAGAGCAAGCGCAGCTGCCTGAGGACAGGCTTCTGGTAAAACCGGGTCTCAGTTGCTATTGGCAGCTTGAAGATACCACCAAAATGTCTGATGAGCAACAACTCGAGCTTGATTACAGGTACATAAATGAGAGGTCGGTAAGGACGGATATTGTCATAATATGTAAAACTATCGCCGCTATTTTCAGAGGGAAGAACAGTTGAATATTGTATAAAACAAATTAACGGTAAGGGCTGGAGGATGTTTTTATATGTTGGCTTCTGACAACAACGCAGAACTGGAAAAGATCAACAATAATAAAACACTGAGCGAAGTACAGTCGCATATGATGGATATGCTGAAGATCATGCTGGAAATACTCGAAACAAACAATATTCCGTATTATATTATTGGCGGAACACTTCTTGGTGCAGTACGGCATAAGGGCTTCATACCTTGGGACGATGATCTTGATATTGCAATACCTCGAAAATATTATCAGACTTATCTTGATTTGTGCAGGAAGCAGTTTCCTGAGCATATGAAAGTCAGAACTTATGATGATAGCAGCTATCATCATTACTATTTTTCACGTATCGTTGACACAAGGTATCATATCCTTCGTTTAGGAAGTCTGAAAGAAAGAGAGGAGGAACTGTGGATAGATATTTTCCCTCTTGATGGTCTTTCCCAAAACTTCTTTATACGTCAGGCAGACAAAATAAAATTGCTTTTTTATAAATTATTATATCATCTTGCAAGTTTCGATAAAGTAAATATAAACCGGCCGAACAGACCGTTGTCGCAAAAGGTAATTATCCGTTTATATATGATATGGCCGTTCAAGATAAAAAAAGAAAGCAAATATTATCTTGACAAGATAGATAAGATACTGAAAACTTCTTCTGAAAGGAAGCCTAAGTATCTCATGAATTTTATGGGAAGCACTATTCCTTTCAAGGAAACTATGGAACTGAACTGTTGGGGCAAGGGCAGAAAGTATCAATTTGAAGATCTTGTACTTAACGGACCCGTTAAGGGGGAATATTATCTGCATCTTATGTATGGTGATTATATGCAGCTGCCGCCGGAGGACAAGCGCAATTATCACTTGTCGGAATTTAAAGAGGTGTAGAGAGATATATATACAGAGGTGATCAGGAGATGCGTTTGCATTCGATCGGTAAAAGCGCGGCCAAGATGAAAGAAAGCGATCTGAAAGTTTTAAACAGCGAACAGCTTGATGGGATTCACAAGATAATGTTTGATATGCTGTCAGATATAGATTCTGTTTGCCGCAAATATGGTCTGAGATATATTCTTATCGGCGGTACGGCTATAGGTGCGCTGCGGCATAAAGGGTTTATTCCGTGGGACGATGATATTGACATTGCTATGCCCCGGAAAGATTACAACAGATTTTACAATATCATAACAAAAAAGTACAGCTACAAATACACTTTAACAGATGCCATTCATAAGAATAATTATGGAAAAGTTATACCCAAGCTGCGTCTGAACGGAACAGTTTACCGCACTTTTCTTGATGTTGATCCGAAAGATGCTGAAATAAACGCGGATGTTTTCGTAATAGAGAACATTTTTGATAATCTTATACTGCGGCAGCTACATGGAGTCGCCTGTCTGGCAATGGGATTTGCTCTGTCTTGCCGCAGGATATATGAGAGCCGTTCCTTCTTTTTGAAAAATTCGGATGATATTGAGATCAGGATAAGATCTTTTATCGGAATGTTTTTTAGTTTTGCATCATTGTCAAAGTGGGCAGAATGGACAGAGCGCTGTTATTCACTTTGTAAAAATGATGACTCGGAGTATATTTCGATACCCAGTGACGGTCCACATTATTTCAGAGGGCTCAGAAAACGCGGGGAATTGTGCCGCCTTACAGAAAAAGAATTTGAGGGCAAGAAATTTTACCTTCCCGTAGGATATGATAAATATCTCAAAAGTATCTATAAAGATTACATGAAGATACCCTCGGAAGAAAATCGTGTTCGTTCGTATTATTCAAAACTGGATCTCGGGAAGTATCAGCAAAGGAGTATATAATATGCTAAATTTCACAGTCGGACCTGTCCACTCTGATGATATAGTCAAAGAAATAGGTGCACAGGACGTTCCGTATTTCAGAACTGCTGAGTTTTCCGAAGTAATGCTGGAAAACGAAAGGCTTATGTTGAAATTTGCCAATGCTTCAAAAGGTTCAAGAGCAGTTTTTATGACAAATTCATCGACAGGCTCGATGGAGGCAGTTGTAATGAACTGCTTTTCGGAGTCTGACAAGGTTTTAGTTATCGACGGCGGAAGCTTCGGACATCGTTTTGCAGAGCTTTGTGAGATACATAACATACCTTATGCTGCGCTCAAACTGGAATGCGGCAAAAAGCTGACAAAAGAGAAGCTTTATGAATATGACGGACAAGCCTTTACGGGACTTTTGGTGAATATAGATGAAACTTCCACGGGTGTTCTTTATGACTCTGAAATGATAGGTGAGTTTTGCAGAAAGAACGATTTGTTTTATGTGTGCGACTGTGTTTCATCTTTTCTTGCCGATCCTTTTGACATGACCCACTGCGGTGCCGATGTTATGATAACGGGTTCGCAAAAGGTACTTGCCTGTCCTCCCGGTGTGTCGATAATAGTTCTTTCACCAAGGGCAACCGAGAGAGTTATCAACGCAAAAGTAAAAACGATGTATTTCAATTTAGCAGATATGCTGAAAAATATGGAGCGCGGTCAGACACCATTTACGCCTGCCGTTGGCATTCTGCTGCAGATAAATGCCAGACTTAAAGAAATTGAAAAAGTGGGCGGAGCAGATTCAGAGATAGCAAGAGTAGCCGCACAGGCAGCAGATTTTCGCAGTAAGATAACAGATCTGCCTTTTGAATATGTTTCTCAGTCGCCTGCAAACGGGGTCACATCACTGCACCCTGTCAATGCAGATGCCTATAAGATATTTGAGCTTTTAAAGAATGAATATGGTATTTGGATCTGCCCGAATGGCGGAAATATGAAAAACACCGTTTTCAGGGTCGGACATATCGGCGCCCTGACACATAAAGATAACACAACTCTGGTAAATGCTTTTAAAGATCTGCAAGTGAGGGGCATTCTTAATTAAAATGAAAAGAGGTACACAAAATGAAGATCATTTCACATGAGCAGATAATGGATCTGAATATAGAGCCTCATGTCTGGGTCAGATGGGCAGATCATGTACTGCGGAACAAACATCTGTACATAATGCCGGCGAAAACAAGTTTACATTTTGGCTCTTCTTACTTTAATACCATGCCGAGTATCCTGCCACCTGAAAATGTCATGGGAACAAAGATCGTAAACAGATACATCGGACGTATACCCTCACTGGATAGTCAGCTGCTGCTGTATGATCATAGTACAGGCGAAAATCTTGCACTTATGAATGCAAGTCTGATAACTGCTATGCGTACAGGTGCTGTGACTGTTCATGCGATGGAACAGTTTGCAGATCCTGATTTTTCCGAAGTAGGTATAATGGGCTTTGGCAATATCGGGATAGCTTGTCTGATGATAATGCTTGATATATACAAGGATCATAAATTTAAACTGAAACTGCTTCGGTATAAAGACCATGCAGAAAAAATGATCTCTCAGTTCAGAAAATATACAAATGTTGATTTTGTAATAGCAGATAACGTAGAAGATATCATCAGAAACAGCGATGTAGTTATATCTTGTATTACATATACAGATCAATTGCTCGGTGAAGATGATTGGTTCAAAGAGGGCTGTCTGGTGATCCCTGTGCATCTGCGCGGTTTTCAGAATTGCGACCTGTTTTTTGATAAGGTATACGGTGATGACCGTGGGCAGGTCAGCGGTTTCAAATATTTTTCCCGTTTCCGCTTTTTTGCCGAAACTTCGGAGGTGCTGCGCGGAGAAGCTCCGGGTCGTGAACACATCAAAGAAAAGATATTGTCATATAATGTCGGTATGTCTGTTCACGATATATATGCAGCCAAGCAGATATATGATCTGTTAGATAAAAAAGGCGTTGACAGTATTTCTGTTGACACATTATCTCCCAAAAGCCGTTACTGGCTGCAAAATGCCGAAAACACCTCGGGGGGGTAAAACATAGGGTAGTATTTATTCTGCCTCTTACTTTATATTGTTGCAGCTTTATCCAAGGCTTATTTATGTATATTGCCCTGGTGAATTACTGTGAAAACGTACAAAGCAGGAGGGTAGCAGAATGAATATAGCGATTTTAGGCGGCGGAAATATAGGAATGAGCCTGGCAGGCGAGATATCCAGAATTAAAGATCATGAAGTTACGCTTTTTACATCAAGACCTGAGATCTTTGATGAGCGTATAAGTGTTGCCGATGACGAAAGAAACATTACTTTCAGATCTGGAAAGTTCACTGCCACATACGACATCGGCAAGGCTGTTTCAGATGCCGATATTGTCCTGTGCACATTTCCTGCCTTTATGAGAAAAAGGGTCATAGAAGATATAACTCCTTTGCTCAATCCGACTTCATCACTCGGATTTGTGCCGGGATACGGCGGCGCTGAAATGTATTGCGCTGAACTTTTGAAAAAGGGCGTAACAATTTTTGCGTTTCAGAAAGTCCCATATGTATCTCGTACAAAGGTCGCAGGAAAGGTTGCCGGTATTATGTCAAGAAAACCGTGCCTTTATATTGCGGCGCTGCCATATTCAAGAACTGGAGAAATAGCTGAAATTATTGAAGATATGCTGCTGATAAAAACGTGTACTTTAAAAAATTATATGGCAGCAACTCTTCTTCCCGGTAATCCTTTGCTGCATACAAGCGGCTCATATGTTTACCTGAAAGACTATGTAAAAGGGTATCATTTTCCGCAGCAGATATATTATTATCGCTCGTGGACAGATGAGTGTTCACGTGTTATATGCGATTTCAGTGATGAGATGATGGCAATATGCCGTTCTCTCCCGATAGATCTGTCAGAAGTATTATCTATCCAGGAATACTATGAAGCGCCTACTCCCGAAGCGCTTACAGAAAAGTTTCATTCTATACCCTCATTTCAGCCGCTTACTTTACCTATGATACACGACGATGAAGGATTTATTCCTGATTTCGGGTCAAGATTTTATACCGAAGATATTCCGTTCGGAGTTTGTATACTAAAGGGACTTGCATTGATAGCAAAGGTTAAAACTCCGGTCATTGATTCTATTCTTGACTGGTATGAACGTATGACAGGCAAGCAGTATTTCTTAAAAGACGGCTCATTTGGAAAAGACATCAACGAAACGGCCGTCCATCAGCTGTTTGGCATAGAGAATGCCGATCAGTTAAAGGATCTCTACATAAGATAAAACTTATACAAGGAGGATATGCAGTTGAAAACAGTTATCACATATGGCACGTATGATATGCTTCATCACGGTCATATACGCCTCCTTGAAAGGGCAAAAGCTCTGGGTGATTATCTTATCGTAGGCGTTACTGCCGATGATTTTGACAAGTCACGTGGGAAGATAAATGTACGCCAGCCTTTGGAAGAACGCACAGAAGCGATTCGCAGGTTAGGTATAGCCGACAAGATAATAATAGAACAATATGAAGGTCAGAAAATAGACGATATCATAAATTACGGTGTTGATATATTTACCGTCGGTTCGGACTGGGAAGGTTACTTTGATTATCTGAAAGAGTATTGTGACGTTGTCTATCTGCCCCGGACTGTGGGAATATCAAGTACCGAGATACGGGAAAAAGATTGCATGGTAGAACTTGGTCTTGTAGGTGATTCGGGTTATCTTCATAAAATTATCAACGAGTCACAGTACGTAAACGGTCTGAAGCTCTCGGGAGTATGCACCAAGAAGCCCGAAAAATTCAGCGGCGCAGCTGAGCTTATAACCGATTCTTTTAACGAGCTGCTCGATAGTTCTAACGCAATATATGTACACGCTCTTCCCGAAAAACACTACGAGCTTGTAAAAAAAGCTGTTTTAGCAGGTAAGCACGTGCTTTGTGAGTCCCCCATAGCGCTCTCAAAAGCGCAGTGCGGTGAATTGTTCGATCTTGCAGATAAAAACGGCGTGATACTTACAGATGCGCTTCGCACGGCATATTCCACCGCATATCACCGCCTGTTGCTGGTAATAAAAAGCGGCTGCATCGGCGACATTATTTCGGTAGATTCTGTATGCACCAGCCTTAAAGACCATACAGATCTGCAAAAGAAGGACCTTTCTTCTCTGTGGAATAGCATCACGGCATGGGGGCCTACCGCCATGCTGCCGATATTTCAACTTCTCGGAACAGATTTTGTCCACAAAGATCTGACATCTCATTACATAGATGAAACAAGCAGGTTCGATATATTCAATAAAGCTGCATTTTATTACCCCAAAGCCGTGGCTTCTATGAAAGTCGGCAACGGTGTAAAATCCGAAAGCGAACTTATCATCTCAGGCACTAAAGGGTATGTATATGTTCCGGCACCATGGTGGAAAACCGATTATTTTGAGGTGCGATATGAAAATCCGGCAGATAACAAAAGATATTTTTATCAGCTGGACGGCGAAGGCATAAGAAACGAGCTTGCTACGTTTGTCAAATCTGTTGAGAGAGGTCAGAACGATTTTTCTATAGGCAGAAATGTATCGCTAAAGATTTCTGAGGTAATGGAAAATTTCGCAGCTGACACCGATGTAAGGGTGATCTGAACAGCGTATTATTTTATAGGAAGTTGATAAAATGGGCTTGATAAAAAGATATATCTATCTGGCGCAGAAGCTGCGATTCATGATGCTGAGGAACGGATTTACCAGGGCTGATTTTCTGCGCAGGCATGATATACTTCGCTATATTGGAGAAAACGTATATTTTTACAGCAGGATATTGCCGGCAGACCCCAAACTGCTTAAACTTGGCAGCAATGTTGTCATCGCAACAAATGTAAGGTTTGTGAACCACGATCGTGCAGATATTATGCTCTCTGCGATGTATGACAGGAAATATACAAAATACTATGACTGCATTGAGGTAGGAAACAACGTGTTCATCGGGGCTGACGTTATAGTGCTGCCCAGTGTAAAGATAGGAGACAATTCTGTGATAGGAGCAGGAGCTGTCGTGACCAAGGATCTTCCGGCGGGAAAAGTCTGGGGGGGTACGCCCGCCCGATGCATTGGCAATTTTGATGATTTCATAGCCGCCCGCGCCCGGAACGCCGAACCCGAAAATGATCCCGACAAACTGTGGAAAAAGTTTTATAGTGAAAGGCAGAAATCATAGATACATATGAAAAGTAAAGAAAATTACCCGATAGATTTTGTGCTGACATGGGTGGACGGAAATGATCCAGAATGGCAGAAGACAAGAGCTCTGTATCGGGATAGCATAGGTGATCAAAGAGAATATCGTTTCAGAGATATGGGTACTTTGCAATATTGGTTTCGCGGAGTTGAGAAATTTGCTCCGTGGGTCAATAAAATATACTTTGTAACATGCGGTCAGAAGCCGGAATGGCTGAATACAAACCACCCGAAACTGATATGTGTCGATCATAAAGATTTTATTCCCGAAAAATACCTGCCGACATTTTCAAGTCACGCTATCGAGGTAAATCTTCACAGAATCAAAGATCTGAGCGAACATTTTGTGTATTTCAATGACGATACTTTTATAACAAAAGAAACTACGCCGAATGATTTTTTTAAAAACGGTCTTCCGCTTGAAACAGCAGTTATAAATTATCTTGCCCCGAGAAAAGAGCCTTTGAACCTTGTTCCGTTTGTCAATATAGCAGCGATCAACAGAAATTTTGTAAAGAAGAAAGTCATGAAAGAACAGGTTGCAAAGCTGTTCACATTAAAATATCATAAATACCTGTTAAAAAACATTCAGTTTATCGGCGGTAAATGGTTCCCGGGTTTCAAGTACTTTCATTTGCCTGCTTCGTATCTGAGATCTACTTTTGAGGAAGTATGGGAGAAAGAACCTGAGCTGCTTGACAGGACCAGCAGTCATAAATTCCGCATACTTACAGATTGCAATCAATGGCTGTTTCAGAACTGGCAAGTATGCACGGGAAACTTTATGCCGCGTGATACTCATGACGGTTATTATGGTGCTATTGAAACATTGAATGATATATATAATACCGCAAATGCTATAAAAAGCAGAAAATATAAGATGGTTTGTGCCAACGATGGAAATGAGGAGCACTTCGACTTGTTGAAAACAGAATTGTACAATGCGTTTGATACTATACTTCCTGACAGATCATCTTTTGAAATATAATGTGTTTGCCGTTGTTATTAAGCCAGACGCGGTTTACTTTTGTCTGTTACAACTCCATTCATAATAAGTGATAAGAGGTCAGAAATGAAAATAGTAATTGCCAAAGATAATTTTTTGGATAATATAATACTCACCATTATGATGTTTCAAGTGATGATATTCAGATGGTTAGGCCTACATGACTTTGTTAATGTGATACTTCTGTTTCTGATACTGCTATCATTTTTAAAAAACCGTTTTCTGTCGTTCAGACATACTGTAGCTATATTATTATGTGTTTTCGGAATATATCAGGTCTTAAATTTTTTAGTGTTGGGTGGTACGATAAGACTGTTGATGAGGAGCGGATACAGGACTGTAAAATCCGTTGTTTTTATCGTTTATTTATCATTTCTGGCGTATAAAAAGCGTGATTTCTGCACCGAATTTTTGAGAAAAAATTTTTGGCTGTTCAATATATATATGCTTATAAACATTCCCGTTTTATTGCTTCAGCTCAATGGTCATTATTCATTGGCAGCTTTTTATGATATGGGACCGATCTCACTTTACTTTCCCCAGGATTTGATGAGCGGTCTGCTTGGTCGGTATGGCACCCCGTGTCTTGCTTTCTATGCTGTTTTTATTGCACTTTATAATTATATATACGGAAGGTTCTGGATCAACAAACGATATAAAAAGATATTTACTATTTACAACGTCTTTCTGCTTGTGTTTAATTTGGCAATGTCTACGCAAAACGACAATAAAGGGCATTATATCGTTTTTGCATTTATGGTTATACAGATGTATTTATATTTGCAGGAAGCCCAGATAATCAAACGTTTTGGCGCCCTCAAAAATGCAATATTTAAAATAATTGCACAAATGATATTGATCGGTGTCATTGTTTCATTATTAGTATTTGTATTATATAAGATTTCGCCCGAATTTCGGGAAAACATCGCGGATCTGTTATTAAGAAAAATAAATGAGGGTCTTTCGCAGGGAAAGGATGTACACGGAGGCGGCGAAAGACTGGGAATGATCGTTTTTATGATATCAACGCCATCAAAGTTGTTGTTGGGTCACGGCTTAGGCAACTATTCACCTACCGCATATTCACTGGGATTCCCTCATTTTGGATTAGCTGATTTCGGAACATACCTGTGTTTAGGCGGAATCGTTTATATGTTTATATTATTTTTGATAGTATACAAATCTTTTGGACAGAATATCAGAACTAATCTGAATATTATAGCGCTCATCACTATCATAGTATTCTCAATATATACTCAGATCTTTTCTAATACATCTACAACAATTTGTATGATGTTCATTTATTGGGTATGTTGGATAGCAAATGATTTTGAAAAAAGCAATAATTGTGCCAAAGAATAAAAAGAGGTGTCACATGATAAAAGAATGGATAAAAAAGCACAAAGGGATTTATCGCACCGCAAAAGTCATTCAGAATATGAATAATTCAGA
>CANQKD010000012.1 GCA_947624375.1 uncultured Clostridia bacterium
AAAAAATGTGTTATTCATTTTTCTGGGGTTATGAAAATTTTTTTGCTTTTCCTATTGACTTTTTATAGCTGGTCTTTACAGAATATCTATATACTCGCCGCTGAGAGCCTTGTTCATGCTCCGCACAGCGCAGAATTTGCCGCACATCGAACAGCTTTCTTCTATCTCGGGGCTTCTGTCAGCACGTATCTTCTTGGCAGTCTCCGGGTCGATCGAGCACTCCCACTGCTTTTCCCAGTCAAACGTCCTGCGTGCGTCTGCCATTGCATCGTCAATATCCCTCGCGTGGGGTATGCCCTTAGCTATGTCGGCCGCGTGGGCAGCTATTTTTGAGGCTATTATACCCTGCTTTACATCGTCAACATTCGGCAGAGCAAGGTGCTCCGCAGGCGTTACATAGCACAAAAAAGCCGCACCTGCACTGGCAGCTATAGCGCCGCCTATCGCAGAGGTTATATGGTCATACCCCGGGGCTATGTCTGTAACAAGCGGTCCGAGAACATAGAACGGCGCGCCCATGCAGATGGTCTGCTGTATCTTCATGTTCGCGGCTATCTGGTCAAGCGGCATATGACCCGGACCCTCTATCATCACCTGAACGTCCTTTTCCCATGCGCGTTTGGTAAGCTCACCCAGGCGCACAAGCTCTTCTATCTGGCAAACGTCGCTTGCATCGGCAAGGCAGCCGGGGCGGCAGGCATCGCCGAGCGAGATGGTCACATCATACTCGCGGCATATGTCAAGTATCTCGTCAAAATACTCATAGAACGGGTTCTCCTGCCCCGTCATGCACATCCACGCAAAAATAAGTGAACCGCCTCTGGATACTATGTTCATCTTGCGCTTGTGCTTTTTTATCTGCTCTATCGTCTTGCGCGTTATTCCGCAGTGCAGGGTAACAAAATCAACGCCGTCCTGCGCGTGCAGCCTTACAACGTCTATAAGGTCTTTCGCGGTAAGCTCAGAGAGGTCTCTCTGGTAGTGTATAACGCTGTCGTATACAGGCACAGTGCCTATCATAGCAGGGCATTCGCCCGTCAGCTTCTGTCTGAACGGCTGTGTGTTCCCGTGCGAGGACAGATCCATTATCGCGTGTGCGCCGAGGTCTACCGCCTGCATTACCTTCTTCATCTCAATGTCGTAGTCCTTGCAGTCGCGCGATACCCCGAGGTTTACATTTATCTTCGTTGAAAGCATCGAGCCCACGCCGTTTGGGTCTAAACACTTATGGTTCTTGTTAGCGCATATCGCCACCTGACCTTTCGCCACAAGTTCGCGGATCTCTTCCTCGCTGCGGTATTCTTTCTTCGCCACCGCTTTCATCTCTTTTGTGATGATACCTTTCTTCGCAGCGTCCATTTGTGTCGTGTATTCTGACATTTTTCGCACCTCTCCTTATTGTATATGTTTTCTCAGCGCGTATGCATGATCGAGCGGACCTCTGCCTTTGCCCAGATCGAGCCCTGCCTTTATCGCGCCTGTAAGATAATCTTTTGCCTTCTTTGCGGCTTCTTCGAGAGCTTCTCCCCTAGCTAAATATGAAGCCACCGCGCTTGAAAGCGTGCAGCCCGTGCCGTGCGTGTTGGGGTTGTCTATCCTCTCGCCCGTAAGCCATATCGCTTTATCGCATACCAGAATATCGTCCGCGCCGCCCTCAAAGTGACCGCCTTTCAGCAGCACTGCGCAGCCGTATTTTTGAGAAAGCTCTTCAGCGCATTTTTGCATATCCTCACGGTTTTCAATATGTTTTCCCCACAGCCATTCAGCCTCGGGTATGTTGGGTGTAATGAGCGCGGCAAGCGGAAAAAGCTTTTCTTCCATTTTCTTTACACAATCGTCTTTTGCAAGCGCGCTTCCGCTGGTAGATACCATAACAGGGTCTGCCACAATATTATTCGCGCCGTAGTATTTCAGCCTGTCAGCAATAGTTTCCGCCAGTTCTGCCGACGATACCATACCAACTTTCACAGCATCGGGGAAAATATCCTCAAAGACCGCGTTTATCTGCGCTTTAAGAAAATCTCTCGGCACATCATGTATGCTCCTGACGCCCATAGTGTTCTGCGCCGTCAGCGAGGTTATAACGCTCATGGCGTACACCCCGAGCGCAGTCATTGTCTTTATATCCGCCTGTATGCCTGCGCCGCCGCTCGGGTCAGAGCCTGCTATGGTCAGCGCCGTTTTTATCATATCCGACATAATTTACCCCAACTACTCCAGCCACATTTTCTTTATATCTGCGGCAGCCTGCGCAATATTTTTCTTCGCTATTACAGCCGAGATGACAGCTATACCGTCAATGCCAAGCCCCTTGAAGCGACCCAGCGTATTTTCATTAACGCCGCCTATTATCACCATGGGAATGCGCACCGCCGCCCTTATTTCTTTCAGCGTTTCAATGCTCACAGGCCGCGTGTCGGTCTTTGTACCCGTTTGGCAAACAGCCCCCACGCCTATGTAGTCCGCGCCGTCTGCCTGCGCTTTCACAGCTTCTTCAACAGTCGCAGCAGAAACGCCGATGAGCTTATCACCCATTATTTTTCTAAGCGCAGCGCACGGCATATCCTTCTGCCCGACATGCACGCCCGAGCAGTCAGCCGCAAGAGCTATGTCAGCTCTGTCGTTTATAATAAGCGGCACGCCATAGCTATCGGTTATTTTCTTCACGCTTTTTGCAAGCTCGAAAAACTCCCTGCCCGCCGCATTTTTTTCACGCAGCTGAATAACAGTCGCGCCGCCTTTAATGCTCTCCTCCACCGACTGCTCAACCGTCTCGCTCGACATCAGTCCGCTGTCGGTACACACATACAAAGTAACGTCCGGAGCTTTCAAAGTATTACCTCCATGCCCGTTTTGTAAGGCTTCATGCCCAGCGACTTATAAAACGCCATAGCAGGTGGGTTGCACTCCCACACATTCAGCGTAACGTTGTGGCAGCCCTGTTCTTTTGCGTACTCTATCGCGGCATGATAGACCTTCGTGCCAATGTGCTTGCCCCTCTGCGCCTCGTCAACGCAAATGTCGTCAATATAAAGCGTTTTTATATCCGTCAGCACACCGCCGCCGCTTTTTTGCATAACACAAAACGCATACCCCTGCATAACGTCGTTTTCATCGACCGCCGCAAAAATAGGTCTGTCATCGTCGTGCAGTATCTCAATAAGCTGCTCGTCGGTGTACTTCTTCTCCCCTGCCTTGAAAAGGTCCGGTCTGCCTATGTGGTGTACCATTGCCACCTGATACAAAAGCGCGTTTATCCGCTCCAGATCACGCTCTGTAGCACGCCTTGTCTTTATTTCCATACTATCGCCCCAAGTCTTCAAAATACTTTATTGCATTCTCGCAAACCATGCCGCCGCTCATAACGCACGCACCTTTTGCGCCTGCCTCTTTTACAAGCTGCATATTCTCAATACTAATGCCGCCTATAGCGTAAACGGGAATGCTCACCGCCCCGCACACTTCTTTCAGAAAGCCTGTTCCTCTCGGCGGCAGCCCCCTTTTGCAGTCGGTAGCAAAAATATGCCCTGCCGTTATGTATGTGCAGCCCATTCTTTGCGCTTTTTCGGCTTCTTTCACGCTGTGGCACGAAGCACCTATCTCGTCAAAATACGCCCTGTCAATGTGCATATTTTCAAGCGCGGTAATTGGCATATGTATCTTTTTTATACCAAGCTTTATTGCGGTATTTATATGTGTATGAATTATCAGCTTATCGCCGCACGCCTTCTGCGCCTCTTTCGCTAAAGCCGTATACTCTTCTTCGGTCAGGTCTTTTTCACGAAGAATAACGCCTTTAACGCAGCTTTGTGCTATCTCTTCCACACGTCTGAAAAAATCATCTCTGCACAGCGCACGGTTGGTTACGCAAATTATCTCAGACATACAGATAATCATTCAGCACAGGCTGAAGCCCCTCGCCCTCTATATCTTTATACATAGTGCCAAGGCTCCTGCCGTCGTCTATCTCAAACTGCTCGTCGCCCTCGGGCGCATCGGCTTCTTTGCCGGTGTACTTGCTCTCGTGGTCGCCGATGCCTGTTGATACCCCTGCCGATATCTTCGTCGCGGCTATCTTCACAATGCCGTTTCTGAACCTCGCGCTCTCACGCGATGAAACTGTTATCCCTACATACGGCAAAAATATCCTGTAAGCGCAGATTATCTGGCAAAGCTGCTTTTCATGCACTTCAAGAGGGTTTATGGTGTCGTTGTTTTTTATAGGTCTCAGCCTCGGGCATGAAAGCGACATCTCAACGTGCGGATATTTTCTTTGCAGGTAGTATACGTGCATAGCCGTTGCAAGCGCATCTTTTCTGAAGTCCGCAAGTCCCAGCAGAGCAGAGAACGCTACCCCTCTCATGCCGCCAAGGATCGCCCTTTCCTGCGCATCAAAGCGGTAAGGCCACACCCTCTTGTGCCCGAAAAGATGAAGCTGCTCATACCTGTCGCTGTCGTAAGTTTCCTGAAATACCGTAACATAGTCCGCGCCGCACTCGTGCAGATACTTGTATTCATCGGTGTTCACGGGGTATATTTCAAGCCCCACCATTCTGAAATACTTTCGCGCCAACTTGCACGCCTCGCCTATGTACTTGACATCGCTTTTCGCGCGGCTCTCGCCCGTAAGTATCAGAATTTCTTCCATGCCGCTGTCAGCGATCACTTTCATCTCATGCTCTATCTGCTGCTCGCTCAGTTTCATGCGGTTTATGTCATTATAGCAGTTAAAGCCGCAGTAAACGCAGTAATTTTCGCAATAATTTGCTATATACAGCGGCGTGAAGATATACACCGTGTTGCCGAAATGCTTGCTCGTTTCAAGCCGCGCCCGCTGAGCCATCTGCTCCAAAAAAGGTTCTGCCGCAGGTGAGAGCAGCGCCTTGAAATCTTCTATAGAACAAGTTTCATGCTCCAGCACCGCCTTGACGTCCTTTGCCGTGTATTTTGCATAGTCGTATGACTTCATCTGCGCCATTACCTTTTGGCAGATGTCCGACTGCAGCACCTCCATGCCCTCCAGATACTCCATGTGGTTTTTCCTGAAAGACGGGTCGTTTTCAAGCCTGTGCTTTTTCTCCAGCGCCTCTTTAGAAAGGTGTGCGGAGTCTACAAAAAAACTGTTGTCCATCTGTGCCGCCCCCTAGTCCAATTAGTCGCGCAAAAATCCCGTCAACGGGTCAGATGCGCTCGCACCGCGCGTTATAACTCTGCCAAGCCCAGCAAGATAAGCGCTCCTGCCTGCCTCAATAGCCTGCCTGAAAGCCTTCGCCATAACGGGCAGATCGCCTGCCGTAGCCAGCGCGGTATTTGCCATAACAGCCGCCGCGCCCATTTCCATAGCTTCGCACGCCTGCGAGGGTCTTCCTATGCCTGCGTCTACGATTATCGGCAGGTCAATTTCATCTATAAGTATCTGTATGAAGTCTTTCGTTGCCAGCCCTTTGTTTGAACCTATCGGCGAGGCAAGCGGCATTACCGCAGCCGCGCCCGCGTTTACCAGGTCTCTCGCAGTGTACAGATCGGGGTACATATACGGCATTACCACAAAGCCCTCTTTTGACAGAATTTCTGTAGCTTTGACCGTTTCGGCATTGTCGGGCAGCAGATATTTTGAGTCTTTCATTATCTCTATCTTTACAAAATCACCGCAGCCAAGCTCTCTTGCAAGCCTTGCAATGCGCACCGCTTCCTGCGCCGTTCTCGCGCCCGAGGTGTTCGGCAAAAGCGTTACCCCCTGCGGTATATGGTCGAGTATGCTCTCCTGCTCTTTTGTGTTCGCGCGCCGCACCGCCAGGGTGATTATCTGCGCCCCTGCGTGCTGCACCGCAGCTTCGATCAGCCTGAGCGAATACTTTCCCGAACCTAGAATAAATCTCGAATCAAATTCATGACCGCCCAGTATAAGCTTATCATCGTTGTTCATATGTATAGCCTCTTTTCAAAAAAGTTGTCGTTATATTTTCCCTGCCAGTATTTTCAAAGCTGCCAGAGCCTCATGCGCGGCGCAAAGCGATACCCTTGCAGAGACCAGCGTTTTTTCGCTCTCTACATCACTTTTGCCGTCACCGCACAGAAAGAACTTCTCCGTTATCCTGCGCGTTTTTATTTCGTTTCCACTTCCGAAGCCTGCCATTCCCGAAGAAGATATTATATACTTTCCGGGCAGCTTTTCACAAACCGTATTTATAAGCATAGCCTTGCTTACGGCTGCGTCAAACGCTTCGCACACAACATCTGCATCTGCGACATACTCGCAAATGTTTTCTTCGGTAAGTTTTACGTTATATGTAACTATTTGAGTATACGGCATTATCTCGCGTATGTTTTCAGCCATAGCCTCGGTTTTGGGCATACCCACCTGCGATGCTTTATATTGCTGCCTGTGCAGGTTTGAAATATCCACCGCATCAAAGTCTATCAGTATAAGCTTGCCCACGCCGCCGCGCGCCAGATCAACAGCGATATTTGAACCCAGTCCGCCAAGTCCGCACACCGCCGCAGTTGAATTTTCAAGCCTCGCAGCCGTTTCCTCGCCGTAACGCTGCGCCAGTACGCGGTGAAGCGCCTGCCTGTCAACCGCCCCCGACAAAGCTTACCACCTCCGCGCTGTCGCCGTCTTTAAGTATAGTATCTGCATAAGCGCACTTTGGCAGTATTTCGCCGTTGAGCTCCACGGCAACGCGTTTTTTGTCATACCCTGCCGAAGAAAGATATTCTTCCACCGTCATGCCGTCAGCTTCAGTAAACTCGCCGTTTATCTTTACCATAAGATCACCCTGTCAAAAATGCGGAAAAGCACACAGGTACTCCTCCGCATAATACTCTCTACGTTGGCATTACCCAAATCAGATAAGGGGTCGGGAGCACAACTCCCCTCTCAGCCTGTCAAGCAAGCTCCCCCAACATATTGTACTATTATATATAGTACCACACATTTGACCGTTTGTCAATTGCAATGTCAACATTTTTTATATTTTATTTTTCGCTGAAAGGCTTAAACTACAGGACTTTCGCCGTCGGGCATTTCGGGAGGCGTGCCATTCATATCGCCCATGCCGCCTCTGCCGCCGTCGGATCTGCCGCCCGGCATCTGACCGTCATCGGGTCTTTGACCGCCGCCGAAACCTCCGCCAAATTTACCGCCGCCGAAGCCGCCCTGAACGCTTCCCCCGAACGAAGTATTCACCTGCGCCGCCTCGCCCGAAGCTATCTCCTGTGCGCCCTCGGTGTCGATTGTGAACGCCTCGCCGTTTTCGCCGCTCTCTATCTTGCCGCCCTTGTAAAGATGATACGTAGTGCCGCTCTTTATTTCGGGCGAAGAGATCGTAATGCCTGCCAGCTGCTTTTCAGCCGTGAAAGTTACAATAACGTTTCCCTCATCATCTGCCAGAGTAATGGTATCACCCTGCGCGGCGTTGAGCATTGTGGTGTATATGCTGTTCTGAGAAGCCGTTTCATCCGGCAGCTGCATCATGCCAACCGAGCCTGCCGCCATAACCGTGCCGCCGCTTATGACTATCTTGCCGCCCATGTCGCCGCAGTCCAAAGGTCCGTCACCGCTGCCCGTGGGTCCGAACACCGTTACCGCGCCGCCCGATATATTTATATCTCCGTTTGAGTCTATACCGTCGCCCTCTGCGTTTATGCGCACATTGCCGCCGCTTATAGATACATCGTGCGAAACATCGGTTGCCATATCGCTGCCGCCCGTGTTCATGCCGTCATCACTTGCGGTTATGTCGATATTGCCGCCATTTATCGTAAGAGCCGATTTGCTTTCAATGCCCTCATCACCGCGCGTAACTGTAATATCGCCGCCGTTTATAACAACATCACCGTCAGCCGAAATGCCGTCACCCTGCTGCGCATCTGCCGAAATTTTGCCGCCGTCAACTGTCAGCGCTCCGTCGCAGTGCAGGCAGTGCTCTACCGAAGATACCGCTATCTCACCGCCGCTGATGTTCATGCCTGTTACAGCTTTAAGCCCCTTGCCTGCCGTCTCGCCGGTATCAGAAAGCGCACTGTCGGTCTTTATATCAGCCTTTCCGCCCGAGAATGTCAGCGACGTTTCAGCCTGTATGCCGTCACTGCCGCTCTCTATAGCTATCTCACCGCCGCTTACAACTACCCAGCCTTTTTCGCTGTCGTCCGCAGTGGTAGATTTCAGCCCGTCACCGCCGCAGGTAACGCTGTATTTTCCGCCGTATAAAGTAACGCTGTCTTTGCCCTTTATTCCTGTAGATACCGCGTTTACCGATACCTCACCGTCTACCAGCGCCAGGTCATCTTTAGTAACAATGCCGTCATTTATACCGCCTGTTATAGAAAGACTTCCTCCGCCGTTTATAGTAAGGTCGCACTCAGCGTAAATGCACGCCTCCGAGTTTGCGCCGTCTGTAAGGCTGTTTGAGCTTTCGGGCGCTAAAGTTACAATAACTTTGTCAGCCGTCTGCGCGTATATTGCGCTGCCGCTCGTGCTCTTTATATCCGCCCCGTCAAGCACTATCTTCACATCGGCTTTTTCGTCAGCCGCTATCACTATCTGCGCGTTATCGCTCTTGCCGCTGAATATATACGTCCCTTCCTGCGTAACCGTAACAACACCGCCGCTCTCCGTCACGCCGCTGCCCTCTGTCTGCACACTGTCACCAAAGGTTATCTTCGCTGTGGGATCGCTGTAGCTGTCGTCCAGATCTTTGTCTTTAACTTTGTCAGATACCACAGGCTGCACCTCGCCGGTAACTTCGTGAACATCACCTACATTATCTTGCGAAGAATTTACCTGTCCGCTTTCCAAACTTTTCTTATCTCCCGAAGAACTTTCCTTGTCCGCGCAGCCTGCCGCCGTCATAGTCAGCATTACCGCCGCTGTAAGAGCCAGAGCCTTTTTCAGTTTAGATATTTTTTTCAAAACCAACGCCTCCAAAGCTGCCTACAGCTCCATGCCCGTGTGCTCTCTGTGGCTGAGGGTAACAGTCAGGTTGCCGTTGCGGCAGCGTATCTCATCAATAAGCTTCTTTTCGTTTTTTGCGTCCTTTAGTATTATGTTATATGTAAGCTCAAACATACTTCCCATGTTGGTGGTCTTCACCTTTTCAAGCTCGGGCTGCTTTACATACTTTTCAAAAATATCGTCAAATATCTCGGTAAAGTCAAGATCTTCGGGAATTATTATCTTCAGCTGCCTTGCCCCCTTGTCGTCCTCGCCGAAGCGTATAAACCCAAGTATCAGCAAAACTATGCTTATAACAGCCGTGGCAGCGACCGCAATGCCTATGTAACCCGTGCCCGTCGCCAGACCTATTGCCATCGCGCTGAAGATAGAAACTATCTCTTTTCCGTTGCCCGGCACCGAGCGAAAACGCACCAGGCTGAACGCACCCATTACCGATACTCCCACGCCTAAGTTGCCGTTTACCATCATTATAATAAGCTGCACAATAACGGGTATCAGTATAAGAGTTGTAAGTATGCTTTTAGATGAGTGCCCGTTCGTCACTTTTGTCACCACCGCTATAACAACGCCCAGCAGCAGCGATACAGCCGTGCATATAAGCATCTGCTTGTCTGATATTGATGTCAGCACCGCCGTTGAATTGTTAAAGATACTCTGAAACATACTTTTGCCCCCTATGGTTTACTTTATGTCAGCGGTCTGTTTCGCCGCTTGCATTTTATAAAAAGTTCCGTACTTTGAAAAAGATGTCGGGTATATGCCGTTTTCACTCAGAAGATCGCACAGCCACACAGGCATTGCGGTAATGGTCTTTACCTCCATTATGGCGTTTCCCTGCGGTATTATGCATATGCCGTCATCGCCGTCCTGAAGTGTGAGCCGATCGCCGCGGCAGCGAACGTTAAGGTCAAACGTCACACGGAATTCGCCGTCTTCAATGCCGTAATATGCCAGCCTGTCGTAGCACACCAGCGCCGCAGGCACGGGCTTGTAAAAGCTCACGAACCACTTTATCTCCTCGCCTATCTGGCTGTCAGAGGGCAGCTCACCGCCGCACAATAAATATTCCCTCGCCTGAGAGTACGTCACTGCCACCCTGCGCTTGTATACCACTCCATCATACTTTCTTTTAAGCTCTATAAAAACGTTGTCGCTATCTGTAACGCTTTTGCCGTAGCACCTCAGCCGCAGTTTTTCTTTGAATACCGGCTTGTCTACCGAGCGCCGCACCAGGTCGTTGTTTTCTGTATCGAAGTATATGCTGCATATCGTGCTCAGTCCGTAGCTGTCCAGAAGCATATGACCCTCCAGAGCTTTCTGTACCATGTCAAACTGCTCTTTAGTAAGCATATATTTCTTTTCATAGCGCTTGAAAACGCCAAGCGGCTTTGCCATTTTTCCACCTCTTTTTTATTGACATAAACTTTAGTTTGTGTTACAATCGTATCAAAGGAGGTCTACCCATGATACAACAGACTTTATATAATAACATATTCGATTCCCACAGCCATTACGACGGTTATTCTTTTGACTGCGACCGCGACACGCTTCTTACAGAGATGTTCTCCTCCTGCGTGAGCGGCATAATACACTGCGCCACCGATCTGCCCTCCTGCGAGTATGGCATTGAGTACAGCGCAAAATATCCGCGCTATTATACTGCCATAGGCATTCACCCCGAGCATATATACGATATGCCCGATGACTATATACAAAGGCTTGAAGAAATGCTGCCGCGCAGTGAAAAGATAGTCGCCGTCGGTGAGATAGGTCTTGACTATCACTATGACGATAACGATCGGGAAAAGCAGCTGGAGCTCTTTACATCGCAGCTTGAATTTGCCGCCAAACACCGCCTGCCCGTTATCATACACAGCCGCGATGCCACCGAAGACACCATGAAGCTTCTGCGAAAATTTCGCCCCACAGGCGTGCTGCACTGTTTTTCGGGCTCGTATGAAACGGCGTGCGAGGTAATTTCGCTGGGTATGTATATAGGCTTTACCGGCGCGCTTACTTTCAAGAACAACAAAAAGGCTTCGCGCGCGCTTGAGGCAGTGCCGATGGACAGGCTGCTTCTTGAGACCGACTGCCCCTATATGGCGCCCGAGGGCTACCGCGGTCAGCGCAGTGAAAGCGCCATGATATACCGTGTTGCGCAAAAGGTCGCCGAGGTAAAGGGTGTTGATGCGCAGTCTGTGCTGGACATCACAGCGGAGAACGCAAAACGTCTTTTCCGGATACCGGGCACACCGACCGACTGATACCATTATATTCCGAAATTTTGATAAACTCGTGATAGCTTTCTGAAATCTTCGTGTGAATATTGTGTAAATACAACTACTGCGGCGCATCAAAACGCCGCAGCTTTTTGCATATATTGTGTTTATATTTGCGCTTACGCGCACCCTGCGGAGCTGTGCAACGCTCCACAATGCTCAAAACTTTAAATTCCTGTCAAGAAACTAAAAGTTTTCGGTCAAGCCTTTTTCAAAAGGCTTGCAGGGTGTGGGGCAGAGCCCCACAAAACACAACGTGCGCTCTGCAAGAGGTGAATTAGAAAACAGTTCGGTGAACTGTTTTCTAAGAGGGCAGCGGTCGCAAGCGACCGCGGGAAGAATTATTTCGCCCCCAAAATTAAAAGCGAAATAATTCTTCGAGCGTTCCCAACGGGAACGCTGCTCCTGCAAGAGAGAGCCTCTCCTTTGAGAAGCCATATCTCTTTTTTCTGCGCGCGCTTGCGTGCGCAATAACTTTGTAAAAAACTTGCACTTTACTTGTGAAGAAATTTTCGCATTGTACGGCGTTCCATAATGGAACGCGGAAAGAGAGCGTTGCGCTACAACTAGGGGAGGCTCAGCTTTTAGAAGCAAGAATATTAGAAGCAAGAGGCAAGAAATTGCTTTTTACAGTTTAGCACAAATTTTTCAAAACGCTCGTCTTGCCTCTTGCCTCTAACTCTAAACCGCAGATATGGCAAACTGTCGCAAAGCCTTAAAAACAGCTTCTTACTTCTAACTTCTCACTTCTAACCTCTGATAGGGAAGAATCCTCGCAGAGGATTCTTCGGCACTTGACCGACACTTGTGGCGGTCAAGTATGCTATACCCTCTTCATCTGCTGCAATAATAGCGTTACCGCCAGCCATATCAGGTTGTATACCAGCACAACAGTTGCCGAAAGCTGTCCCAGCGAACCTATTATCACCATAATAAGCGATATCAGCGCACCCAGCGCCGAGGCTGTCAGCTGAAGCATCATGCCCATTACCGCCATCGACTGTATGTTCTTCACACCGCATATCAGCATGGCTATCGAATGGAAGTGACCGCTGCATATAAGCGGAGAAGATATCCTCGGCACGTATGCCGTCTCTTTCGCGTATTCGCTGTGGAAACGGAACGGCACAAGCTTTAGTTTGGCAGTGTCAACATCAAACAGCTCCGACAAAAACTTTGTAGATATAAACGAATCTACCGTCCTTATAACCACCGTAACATTCTTGTCTGTAAGCTCTTGCAGCCACTTGCTCACCGTAAGGTTGGGGCTTACGCGAATAAAGAATATCGCCGCTACCACACCCGATATCGAAAGATATATCGGTATGTTGCCCTTTGAGTATTCTGACTCCTTCGCAAGCGTAGGCAGACCCTCTATCGAGTGGTTCTGCATAAGCTCCCTGTTGCCGAAAAGTATCCTCTTGTGCTCTATCCAGCCCGAGAGCCCCAGACCGTCTTCATAGATGTAGCTTTCTACAGGGTACAGCATCTCCGTCTTTCCGCGAAGCATTTTGTAGAATGTCGGCTTCATAATGCCTCCTGCCTGGCAGGAAAGGCTCGCAGCGTATAGTATGCAGTCTTCTATAAGAGTTGAAGACATAGCTTTCAGGTTTACCAGATCTACCATGCCGTCCGGGAACAGCTGCTCTGCATCTATAAGCACCGAGTTGGTGTCGGAATATTCCTCAACACCCGAATAACCCAGCAGCACCGCGGAAGATTGCAAATACTTCTTTGAAGCCCTTGCAAGCGGCAGATTTACAATAAGCATCAGCGCAAACGATGAACAAAGCGTTACAAGTCCGCACATCGCGCTCAGCGCCGTAACTATCTTTTCCGCTATGCCGGCATCGGAGCGATTGAGCAGCAGGCTTATCAGCGCCGCCGCAACACCTGCAATAGCCATTATCGGGGCTGCCTTTCTGCTGTACTCATCGGAAATATCCGAAGAATACGAATTTCTCAGAAAATCATCAACAAACTCCGTCTCACGCGTGGTAACAAGCTCCGCAAAGTCATCGAGCGTTCCCTTGGTGAATTTGTACGCAACATCGTCGTCTTCCACCTTTGCGAAAGCGTGCTTTTCAAACTCCCCTGCCGCAAAACGCAGATTCCTGTCCGCGCGGTTCACCATTGAAAGCTTGCCCAGCGTGTTGAACAGCATGCCCAGAATAGCAGCCGCCGTGTATATGTGGTAGTTTCCCGTCTGTATAGATTCGGGCGCAAACAGATTTACAATGCCCGTAATTATCGTTACCACTAAGCCTATGGCTGCAATACTGTCGCAGTCGGCTTTGAAAGAGAACAGCTTTTTCAGTCCGCTGAATATCACCGTGTATGATACGAACGCCGAAATTATGCCCAGTATCGTCAGCGTGAACACAAAAGCCTCGGGGCTGTAGTTGCGGCTGAACATAGAAACTATCGGCAGCCCTAAGTCGTTCGCCACCGTCAGATATACAGAGAAAAGCGATGTGAACACCAGCACGCACAGTCTTACCACAATGTTGCTCTTCAGCTGCATTATGTCCGCCAGCACGTCCTGCGACTGCTCAAACGATGTAAATTCATCTATAGGCAATGCCTCTTTTGCCTCATTCGCCGCCGCACGGGTCTTCTGCTCCTCGTCGTTGCGGTCGTTGTCAAGCACAAAATTCTGTACCTTTTCTTCGCGGCGCTTTTCAAGTATCTCCATTTTCTGCTCGTCGGTAAGGTCTTCACCCATTTCGATCTGCTCTGTTTTGGGTATTATCTTCCCCTCCAGATCCATATCGATATCCTTGACGCTTGCCCTGTTTACAGGCGGTATAGCGCCTGTAGGGGTGTAGCCTTCACCGCTCTTTTTCTCCATCACCATTCTCTCAATGACCGATGTGTTTATGCGGTTCTTTTTCTTGTCGGTGTTCTTCTTCGAATTATCAAACTTTACATCGTCAAGGCTCATTTCAACGGTCTCTTCTTCAGCGCCTTCATCGGCAGTCTCCATAGCAGCCTCAACAACGCTCTTTGGCGTGATCACCGCCGAGACCGCCTGTGCAGAATTGTCAGCCTCTGCCTCTGCCTTTTCAGCCTTTGCGCCGCTCAGTATGCTTTCAAGCTCAGCCTCGCTGCTTTCGGTATTCTTAGCAGCGCCGTTTGCCTTTTTCGCAGAATATTCCTGAAGAATATCATCAAGCGAAAATTTATCTGACATATCGGGTATCCTTCCCTTCCTGTAATTTACTGTTTCATCGTCCTCTGACGCGCTATCTCGTACATAAATATACCTGCCGCCACAGATGCGTTGAGCGAATTTATCTTTCCTTTCATCGGCAGACTTACAATGCAGTCGCACTTTTCTTTCACAAGTCTGCCCATTCCAAACCCTTCAGAGCCTATTACCAAGCCTATCGCGCCTTTAAGGTCTGCTTTTGTGTAGTCCTCGCCGCCGCCGTCAGTGCCGTATATCCACACGCCGCACTGTTTCAGTTTGTCAATAGCCGAGGGCAGATTTGCCACCCTTGCTACTGGCAGCCAGCTTGCCGCCCCTGCCGACGTCTTGTAAACTGTGGTGTCCAGCGATGCGCTCCGCCTTTTCGGTATTATAACACCGTGTGCGCCTGCCGCCTCAGCCGTGCGTATTATAGCGCCCAGGTTGTGCGGGTCTTCTATCTCGTCGCATATAATTATGAATGGGTCTTCTCCCTTTTGCTTTGCCTTTTCCAGTATGTCCTCAACCGTAACATACTCTGCACACGCCGCCGAGGCTATCACACCCTGATGCGCCGCGCCGCCGCACATAAACGAAAGCTTGTTTTCCTGCGTGTCCTTTACCGGTATGCCGCGTTCTTTTGCAAGCCTTATTATGTTCTTCACCGAGCCGCCGCAGGCAGGGTTCACATACAGCTTGTCTATCGCCATACCCGACTTTAGTGCCTCGGTAACGGCGTTTCTGCCTACGATAAGCTGCCTGTCATCGTGCGTGTTTTTAATGTTATCATTTGCCATAAATATGCAGTTTGCTCCATTTTAAAATATACACTTTTAATTATAGCACATCTGCCGTCGAATTACAAGTGCAAACGGCGAATTTTTTCTATTTTCCCGTGCGTATGTAGTGAAACAGATACTGCTGCGCTATGCCCTCTATACCCTCGCAGCACTCCGGCAGCCCCAGCGGATACCACATCTCAAGCACCCTCTTTATCCACACATCAACGGGAAAAGCCTCCGTCCTGTGCACACCGTAAAGCAGCGCGCACTGCGCAACCTTGGGCCCCACACCGCAAATTTTCATAAGATCTTTCTGCGCACACTCTATCGGCTCTCTCTTTATTTTTTCAAGATCCACCTCACCGCTGCGCAGCTTCTTCGCCGCATCTATTATGTACTTTGCGCGAAAGCCTGCCCTTAAAAACGCAAGGTCTTCGGGGCTGAGGTCTGCAAGCCTTTCATACGGCGGAAATCCCCCGAAATGCTCACACAGCCTGCCTATTATGCCCTTTATCCGCGGTATGTTGTTGTTCTGCGATATTATAAAAGAGCACAGCGCCTCCCAGCTGTCCTGCCTTAGAAGCCTTATGCCGCCTGCGTATCCACACGCCTTTGCCATAGTGCAGTCTTCTGAGAGCTGTCTTTTTATCTCTCCGTAGTCTGTAGCCAGATCAAAATATTCATACCAAACGCTCCTGAATGTCTCCTCATCGGTATCTTTCAGACGAAAAACACCCTCGCCCTCCTGCGATATGGTAAGCGGCACGTTAAGGTATGCCCCCACGTATGTCACATTCTTTTGTGTATTATCCCTCTGCCAGCGAAAAGCCTGTCCGCAGTCAAGCGTTTCGTCTAAATCAAAGTCCTGCTGATAAAGCAGTATGTCACGTCCGTCTTTTTTGTATTCCAAAATGCGTGCCCTCCTTGACTTTTTTGTCATATTACATTATACTTGTTTTAACGGCAAATTGCAACATAAAATATTCTGAAAGGAAGATAACTATGCGAGAGAGCATTCTTACAATACCTATAAACGAGGTCTTCGAGCCCAAATGCGGCTGCCCCATCTGCTCCATGCGCGATACTTTAGAGCAGCGCTGCGTTGAGTACATAATGGGCGCGGCTATGATGGAGCCCGATGTGCGCATCGAGACCAACGCGCAGGGCTTTTGCCATACCCATTTTGAGCAGATGAAAAAGTGCAAGAACCGCCTGTCTTTAGCGCTTATGCTGTCAACGCACCTGAAAAAGCTGGAGTTTGACACCTTTGAGCACAAGCCGCTTTTCGCAGGCAAAAACGCCAAGCAGCGCAAAATATCGCAGATAAACGAGTCTTGCTTCGTTTGCTCCAAGATAGACTGGGGCATGGAGCGTTTTATGGTAACGCTTTTTGAGATGTATTCAAAAGACTCATCTTTCCGCACGCTGTTTTCTCAGCAGGAGTATATCTGCCTGCCCCACTTTCAGCTGCTTTGCTCTCTCAGCGCCGAAAAGCTGGATAGACCCACCGCCAAGCAGTTTGAAAAGGAGTGCGAAACGCTTGTGCGAAACTACCTGCACACCCTGTGCGAGGACGTTGCTCACTACTGCGATATGTACGACTACCGCAACACCGGCAAAGATGCCGACTGGGGCAATTCCAAAGACAGCATAGAGCGTGCTATCAAGTTTCTCACCACAAGATAATGTATTGTCGTCTTCAAAAATGTATAAAAGAGATGTTTTTTGTACAGCAGCATTTCCATTGTCGATTTTTCGGAAAATATTTCTTTTGTAAGCCGATTTAATCAACAGCTCCCAACAATTTCCGCAAACTTTTCAAAACAAAATCAGCACCCTCGAAAGCCCCTGTTTTCGCCCCTGTTTTGGGAGTGTTCCAAAATGTAATATTTGTTCACAGTTTATTCATAATATTTTTTGCGTGAAACATAAGTTTTTTATACATTTTTACAACATTTAAAATCGCAAAGTTTTTGAATGTTCTTTTCAACAGTTTGAAAAACCGCCGCAAAACAGGCACTTTTACAAGATTTCAACCGAGTTTTCAACAATCGCGACCGCATTTTCACTAGTTTTCAACCAAGTTTTCAACACTTTCACGTTTGAAAGCGGCATTTAGCATGATTTTCCACATATCCCTTGCTGTTACAAACTACCGCCTGACAGCGAAAATCAAGCAGAAAAAGTGTAAACTCACGGTTAAAATATCTTTAATAAAGTATTAACCACAAGTAAATATTATGTGAACACCGTATCTGTGCAGACCTCATTTACAAGTCGTTTTCAACATATAAATTTTAACGCCTCTGCCGCTTTTGGCAAAGGCGTTTTTGTCGCTTTGTGATTTATTTTGTCGGCGTGTCGTAAAGCGTCAGCGAAATATTCTCACTGTCGTAAAGCGCTATGTAAGAATATGTTATACCCGTACTGCTGCCGCTCTGGTCAAACGTGCCCGTCACTATCTTTTCAACAATTATCTCGCGTATCTCACCGGGGTAGTTGTTGTCGTATATCTGCAATATGAACCTCCTCGGGCAGTCCGCGTCCTGTATCATGGCAATAGCGTTCACCGCGTGCCTGTTGTTTAGCATTATAACCGAAGGTCTGCCGTCCAGCAGGTCTGCCTCTATCCTGTCAAAGCACTCCCTGCCGTCCGAGAGCTTGTATGTACAGTTCTCAATGTTGTCCCACCGCAGAATGTGGTATCTCAGCAGCGCCTTGTAAAGCTCCGCCTCGTCCTTGCCGTAGTTTGCCTCTATCGCAGCCGAGTTTCCTATAACGTCCAGTGCCAGCAGCTGCGCGTACTTCCATTGCAGCCCCAGATCTTCAATATCATAGTCGGTAGTGCCAAAGCCCATTTCCTGAGCCTTTTTCATAATATCGCTCTTTACCTGCAACGTCATAGTGCCGCCGCTGTTGTAGTCAAGGTATTCCGAAGGCTTGCTGAACTCATTGTTGTTTACAGCTGTAATGCTAAGATCATGCAGGTTTCCGCTCTTTGAGTATGTATCGCCTGCCTTGGTGCCCGTAAGGTCGTATTTCGGTCCCGTATATACCAGCATACTCGAATAATCGGGTTTGTATTCTTCCTGCGATATCGCCAGCTCACCGGTATACCAGTCTCTTGCAAACATTGCCATGCCAAAGCAGGTGCCGTTTGAAGAAGTCGTTCTGAAGTTTGAAAAGCTGAAGCCGTTGTTTGCAGGCACAAAGCCCGTGTTCGCTATCGAGTAGCCTGCCTTGCCCTCTTCGCCGTAGCTGGTTATATCATAGTTGAATGTAGTTTCTATCTCTTTGAATACCTCGTCAAGGGCATCGGCATTGGCTGCGGTGTAGTATCTTCCGCCCGTGCCTTCTGCAATTTCCTGCATTCTCTTTGCGTTTACTTCCTGACCCAGACCTATCATAAGCACAATAATGTCGTTGTCGTTCGCAGCCTTTATTATCTCGTCCTGGTTTACCTCCAGCGTTTTTGTAGAGTAGCCGTCGCACAGCATTATTATCATGTTGCTGTAATTTCCGTCAGACTCCTTGAACTCCCCTATCGCGCCCATTATCGCTTTCTGAAAGTCCGTTCCGTTGAAAACTTCGGGGTCGGTCTTTATCTTTCCTATAACGCTTTTCAGCTTGCTTTTGTCGGTAGTAAAATCCGCAAGCTCGGTGTATGTAGCGGTAAATTTGCTTACTCCCACTAAACTTCCGTCAGATACCATATCTACAATATTATTTGAAAGATCAAGCCTTTTGAAGTTTACATCGTTCTCTTCCGAGCCTGCGCACATTTCCTCGGGGTACATCGAACCCGAGTTATCTATCAGCAGCTGCACCCTCATCGTGGGCGGCTCGCTTATTATCTTCGTGTTGCCCACCATGTATGTAGCGCACTCTGTTATCTTTGCAGATACCGTCAGCGTGCTCTCATCGGTCTGCGAATCTATCTTTTCAAATTCCTGCGTGTCGGCGTTGAACTTGTATATAGAAAGATCCTGTGCCTTTACTTTCCTCTCTTTCAGGTCGTCCTTGTCCATAGTGAACGATATCTGCGCATCTGCAAAAGTGTAATCGGTGTAAAAGCTCATCGCATCGGTAAGTATGCCCATGTTGTTTTTAAATCCCACCAGATCGAGATTATCAAAAACCGTGTCGCTCAGATTAGCAGAGCCGCTCACCAGAAGATGCGCATTGTTATATTCTCTCTCAACGTCAAATATCCTCTGACTGTCCTCCTGCGAATCATCGCTCTTTGTCTTTTTCGGGTCAAGACCCATAATAAGCTCATATCCGTCCAGTATGCCGTCGCCGTCGGTGTCGTTCTTTGTCGGGTCAGTGCCTGCCGTCACCTCGTCACCGTCGCAAATGCCGTCCCTGTCGGTGTCGCGCTCCTGATAGTCTGTAAGCATCTCTTCTTCCGTGCCGTTGGTCACACCGTCGTTGTCGTCGTCATCGGAAATGTGAAAGTCCTCCTCCAGCTCCAAAGAATCGTTCTTTATGCTGTCCAGAAGATTTTTCATCTTGTCGCTCTGCTGCTTCTTGCTGAGATTGCCCACAAGCGTCATTATACCGTATATCACAGCGATTATTATCGCCACAATAATAAGTATCTTCAGGCGCTTTTTGTAAACGCCTTTCATATACGCCTTGTATTCGTCCTTTGACATAAGATCCTTGTCTACTGCCATTATCTAAGCACCGTCCCGTTTTTCAAAATAGACCTGTCCTTTTAAGTATAAACAAACTTTGCAAAATTTCAAGTAATATAAATGCACAATTTGTGAATATTTTCTAAACCTTTGTCACTCATCTTTCAGCGATGTCCTGAAAGGCGCCAGCGGTATGCCGTTTTTGCCAAATACGCTCACATCGCCGTAGTTTATGTAGTTGTATCTTACAAACTTCGGCTCGCTCACCTGCTCACTGAAAACAAATATCCGCTCGCCTCGCACATCTGCACTCGCTTCATAGAACTTCTTGTCCGCGCCTGCTATCTCAAAACCGCATATATCGCCGCGTATGTCAAAGCCCTTTTCCGCGTGGTCAAACAAAAGCTCTATACCGCCGTCTTTGTATATAAGCGTTCTATACATAGGTCCGAAAGCACTGACGTCCATGCCGTATACCAGCTTTTCAGCCTGCAAACACAGCCTCTCGCCCACAGGCTTTTTGTCCGTCGGGTGAATGTTGTCCAGCTCGCCCTTATCAAGTATAACAGCAATGCCCGTGTTCTTCACCGTTTTAAATACCCTGTACTGCGCCTCGCGTATCTTCGCCCAGTGCTTGTAGTCGGGGTCGTGCTTGTATTTGAACATCGGCAGCTGCACCATTAAAAACGGCAAAGTGTCGTCCTGCCAGTCTTCTCTCCACTGCCTTATAAGGCGCGAAAACAGCTTGTAGTATGTGTCGGGGCGGTGGTCGTCGCTCTCCCCCTGATAGTATGTAAATCCCTTTATGGTGTAGGGGCATATCCTCATCAGCATAGTTTCATAAAGTCCGCACGGGCGGTAGGGGTTCTTAGGCCCCATAGGTCCCGGGAAGAGATTCTTGCCTATTCTCTCCTGCGCCTCGTCCCAGCCGATGTTTGGTTCTTCTTCCAGAAGCTTTGAGTAATCCTGATACCACTTCGCATCATATTCGCTGAACTCATCATACTCTTTTATACACTGCTCTTCTGTCTTTCCTGCAACAGCCTTGTCGTAATCTTCAAGATATAACGCGGTGTCCTTGTCCTCCGCCAGAGCCTCTCTGCTCATCCATGCGCTTGCCGAAGTACCGCCCCAGTTGCAGCCTATAAGCCCCACGGTAACGCCAAGCTCTTTAGCCAGCTTCAGACCGAAATACAGCCCCACCGCCGACCACGCGCGCGCAGTTTGCTCCGAAGCCGTCTGCCAGCAGGTGTTTTCTTCATCGCGGTAAAATTCCTCGCACAGCATAGGTTTTTTCTGCGTGTAGTAAAAGCGTACCCTGCAAGTCGGCGAAAGCTCTTTCAGAAGATCTTTTCCGCCCCTCGCGTTTTGTATCTCAAGTTCCATGTTGGACTGCCCTCCGCATATCCACACTTCGCCTATCGCAACGTTGTAAAATGTCTTAGTCTCCGAGCCGTTTTCAACCTTCACCGTGCAGTTTTCGCAGGCCTCCTGCGGCGGAAGAGCGGCGTGCCATTTTCCGTTGTCGTTCTCGGCTTTTACTTTAACACCGCGCTCCGATATCGAAACATATACTACGTCGTCCTCACCGCACATTCCCCAGACAGAGATGTTCTTCCCCCTCTGCAACACCATGTCGTTTGAAAATACTGCCGCACATTTCAGCATATTTACCGCTCCTTTATTTTCAATATATCCATCTATATTATTCACTATATGATCTACCTATGCTCATTACCTTTGCCTTTACTTTTTGGCAAGATCTTTCTGAAGAAAGGTCACTCCCCCAACAAAAGGCTAAAACAAATGTATAACATCTTTTACCGTAATAACTATCATCAGTATTATAAGCAGCCCCAGACCTATAAGATGTATCATGCCTTCTTTTTCGGCAGGTATCTTCTTTCTGCGTATTGCTTCTATTATAAGAAACACCATTCGTGAGCCGTCAAGCGAGGGTATCGGCAGCAGATTGAATATACCAAGATTTATCGTTATGAACGCCGCAATGTTGAGTATCTGCGTGAGCAGAGCGCCCCAGTCTATCTTGTGTGTCACCTCGTCGCGCTGGCTCTCCACCACATCGCCTATAACGTCAACTATGCCAACGGGACCCGAAAGGTCGTTTATGCCGTACTTTCCGCGCACAAGGTCAGCAAGGCTTATCCATATCAGCCGCGAGTATGTGCAAAACTGCGCCGCCGTCTCTTTTATTGTGGATACAAACGTTATCCTCTCACCCACCACAATAAAGTCTATGTGTATCATATTGTCGGTCCTGCCAAGCTGCACTTTCGGCAAAGTTACCTTTTCGCCGCCGCGCTCAACCACCATTTCAAAAATACCGTCACTGTCATTTTGCAGCTGATATGAAATATCCATCGCCGAAAATATCCTCATGCCGTTTATCTTTACTATCTTGTCGCCTGCTTCAAGACCGGTAGAGTGCGACACCGCGTTGTCGCTTTCAAAGCTGTGTATCGTGGTAGAAGTTATCGCATCATCAGATGTCACCATGCATATCAGCAGTATAAAGCCGAGTATCAGGTTCATTACCACGCCTGCGGCCATTATTATCATTCTTTGCCATACAGGCTTGTTGCCAAGCGCCCTGCTGTCACTGCTGTCGTCGTCCTCGCCCTCCATCGAGCAATATCCGCCTAAAGGCAGAATACGCAGCGCATATGTCGTCTCGCCCTTTTTGAACTTGTATATCGCAGGGCCCCAGCCAAGCGCAAATTCGTTCACTTTAACGCCGCACGCCTTCGCGGCAAAAAAGTGCCCTGCCTCGTGTATCGCTATTATGACACCAAATACTAAAATGGCTATAATAATGCTCAAATTACCTTACTCCTTATTGTCTATGCTTTGTATCTTTCTTTTACAAACTCTCTCGCCGCTTTGTCAGCCGCAAGAACATCGCTGAGGTTATGTATTTCATGCCTTTGCATCTCTCTCGCCGCCGCCAGAACAGCCTCGCCTATCTGCAAAAAGCCTATCTTTCCGTCTAAAAACAGTCTTACAGCCTCTTCGTTCGCGCCGTTTACAGCCGCAGGCAGATCTCCCCCTGCCGTTACAGCCTCAATACACGCTTTCAGGCAGTCAAAAGTATCTGTGTCCGGTTTAGCAAAGTGCAGCACACCATAATCGCACAGCGACAAAGGCTTTACAGGGCAATCTACCCTCTCGGGGTACAAAAGCGCGTACTGTATAGGTATCTTCATATCCGGTACGCCCATCTGCGCTATTACAGAATGGTCTTTAAATTCCACCGCCGAGTGTATCACGCTCTCGCGCTGCACAACTATCTCTATCTGCGAAGGGGTAAGCCCGAACAGGTGCATGGCCTCTATAAATTCCAGACCCTTGTTCATAAGCGTTGCGCTGTCGCAGGTTATCTTTTTCCCCATAGACCAGTTTGGGTGCGAAAGCGCCTGAGCCACCGTAACGCCTCTGAGTTCCTCCCTCGTCCTGCCAAAGAACGGCCCACCGCTCGCAGTGAGTATCACCTTTGAAATCTGCTCCCTCTTATTTCCCTGCAAGCACTGAAATATCGCCGAATGTTCGCTGTCAACGGGGAATATCTTAACGCCCTTTTCTTTTGCCGCTTTTGTTACAAGCTCACCGCCTGCCACCAGCGTTTCCTTGTTTGCAAGAGCTATATCTTTCCCTGCTTCAATCGCTTCAAGAGTGGGCTTCAGCCCCACCATGCCTACCACACTGTTGAGCACCATGTCGTTTTCTTCAAGCCTTGCAATTTCGCAAAGCCCCTCCATGCCGCTGTGTATCTTTATATCCTCTCCTGCCAGAGCCTCTTCCAGCGCCGGCAGTTTTTCTTCATCATATATGCATACGTGCCTAGCGCCCAGCTCTTTTGCCTGCTCAGCTAACATCTCTGCGTTTGCATTTGCCGCCAGCGCAGTAACTTTCAGACCGTGCATTTTCGCTATTTCAACAGCCTGCGTGCCTATTGAACCCGTTGAGCCGAGTATCGCTATCTTCTTTGCGCCTGCGCTTACATACGACATAATATACCAACTCCTTGTATGATATGCTTACTGAATAAACGACTTCATTCCTCTTTCGCGCCGAAATTCCAAGAACTCCTCATAAGTGCCTGCCCTGTCAATGCAGCCGCTTTCGGTTATCTCTATAATTCTGTTAGATACCGTCTGCATTATCTCGTGGTCGTGAGAAGCCAGTATAACAACGCCTTTAAAATCTCGCAGAGCATTGTTCACCGCCGTTATGCTCTCCAGGTCAAGATGGTTAGTAGGTCTGTCCAGCATTATGCAGTTAGAGCCAAACAGCATCATTCGCGAGAACATACACCGCACCTTCTCGCCGCCCGAAAGCACCTTAACAGGCTTGTATATATCGTCCCCCGTGAACAGCATCTTGCCTAAAAAGCCGCGCAGAAACGTCTCCGTTTCCTCAGTCGTTGAGTATTGCCTTATCCATTCAACAATATTCAGATCGCAGTCGTTAAAGAACTGCGAATTGTCTTTCGGAAAATACGAAACACTTATAGTGCTGCCCCATTTTATGCTGCCCTCATCGGGCTGTTCCTGCCCTGCAAGTATCTTGAAAAGCATGGTTATCGCCTGTTCGCTCTCGCCTATGAAAGATACCTTGTCAGTCCTGCCCAGCGTGAACGATACGTTGTTTAAAAGCTGTACACCGTCAACCGTCTTTGAAATGCCGCTTACCTGCAATATGTCCTTGCCCGGCTCTCTGTCCATGTTGAACTCAATATAAGGATACTTCCGCGATGATGCAGGCATCTCCTCAACGGTTATCTTGTCAAGCAGCTTGCGCCGCGAGGTCGCCTGCCGCGACTTTGATTTGTTCGCCGAGAACCGCGCTATAAACTCCTGCAATTCTTTTATCTTTTCTTCAGCCTTTTTGTTCTGCTGCTTTATCATTCTCTGTATCAGCTGCGATGACTCATACCAGAACTCATAGTTGCCCACATACATCTTTATCTTTGTGTAGTCTATGTCAACAATGTGCGTGCATACGTTGTTGAGAAAATGCCTGTCGTGAGATACAACTATAACAGTGCCGAAATACTCCGCCAGAAAGTCTTCCAGCCAGCGTATCGCATCAATGTCAAGGTGGTTTGTCGGCTCGTCAAGAAGTATTATATCGGGGTTGCCAAACAGCGCCTGCGCCAGCAGCACCTTGACTTTCTCGTTGCCCGAAAGCGCCGACATCTTTAAGTACAGTATATCTTCGGGAAGCCCAAGCCCCTGTATCAGCTTTGAGGCATCAGATTCCGCCTCCCAGCCACCTAGCTCAGCAAACTCACCTTCCAGCTCCGCGGCTCTCTCGCCGTCCTCGTCAGAAAAATCCTCCTTTGCGTAAAGGGCGTCTTTTTCCTGCATTATCTCATAAAGCCGCTCGTTGCCCATTATTACCGTTTGCAAAACGTCATATTCATCAAAAGCAAAGTGATCCTGTTTCAGCACCGACATTCTCTGCCCTTTTGTTATAGCTACCTCGCCTGTTGTCGGCTCTAAACTGCCGCACAGTATTTTAAGAAAAGTGCTCTTTCCCGCGCCGTTCGCGCCTATAACGCCGTAGCAGTTGCCGTCAGAAAACTTCAGATCAACGTCCTTGAAAAGATACGTACCCGAAAACTGCAGGCTCACGTTAGATACAGTTATCATAATTTTGCTCCGTTCATTTTTAAATATCCATACATAATTATTGTACCACATATTGCCCTTCCCGTCAAGCAAAATAAAATGCACAAAAGCAGCAGCGTTCAGCAACCTTAAAAATAAAGTAAATTGAGGGAATTCATTTCCCTCAATTTACACCACTATCGGCGCAGCTATAATAATGAGCTTCTATAAGCGAATTATTATAGCGTGAGGGTAACGGAGCCGATGCAGGAAGGGGCACACGGGGGAACAAGTTCGGGGTTTCCCCGTGAAGCGGTAACAATTTTCGGCGCGAAAAAAACGGCACAGCCAAAGCCGTACCGTTTTCAAGTTATCAGATCTTAAACAAGCTGAATGATAGCCATTTCAGCAGCGTCGCCTCTGCGAGGACCCGTTCTGATTATCTTAGTGTAACCACCCTTGCGCTCAGCGTAAGTAGGTGCAATTTCATCAAAGAGCTTCTTAGCTACGCTCTCCTTAGTAACATAAGCCAGAACCTGACGCTTTGAATGCAAGTCGCCTGCCTTACCGAGTGTTATCATCTTATCGGTCATCGCGCTTACTTCCTTAGCTCTGGTAACGGTAGTTTCTATCTTACCCTTTTCAAGCAGGTAAGTTACCATAGCTCTGAGCATAGCTTTTCTGTGATCGCTCGCTCTGCCCAGCTTTCTTGTTCCCGGCATAGATATTCAACTCCTATCTTTAATCATTTTCTTCTGAGCTAAGATCGTAACCTAAAGACCTCAGCTTCTCCTTGACCTCGTCGAACGACTTCTTGCCAAGGTTTCTGACCTTCATCATTTCCTCCTCGGACTTTCCGATAAGGTCGTTTACGGTGTTTATACCGGCTCTCTTCAGACAGTTGAACGAACGTACCGAAAGGTCAAGTTCTTCAATAGTCATTTCAAGGATCTTTTCCTTGCCCTTGTCGTCCTTTTCAGCCATTATCTCAGGCATATTAGCCTCTTCCGAAAGGTCGATGAACAGATTCAGATGCTCTGTCAAAAGTTTAGCCGCCAGTGAAACGGCTTCTTTTGCCGAAATAGTACCGTCCGTCCATACTTCCAGAATAAGCTTGTCGTAGTCCGTTATCTGACCTACTCTGGTGTTTTCAACTGTGTAATTTACTTTCAGTACAGGGGTGTATATGCTGTCCAGAGCAATAACTCCTATCGGAGCGTTGCCTGCCATCAGCTGTTTGTTCTTCTCGGAAGTAACATAGCCCCTGCCTCTGTCAATAACGATCTCCATATAGAGCTTCGCGCCAACACCGAGTGTCGCAATGTGCATATCGGGAACAAGTATATCGACCTCAGAATCGGTCTTTATGTCGCCCGCGGTGACCTCGCACTCGCCCTCTGCCTCTATATATATCGTCTTGGGTCCGTCGCAATAAAGCTTTGCAGTCAGACCTTTCAGGTTAAGAACGATCTCCGTGACATCTTCCTTAACTCCGGGGATAGTGGAAAGCTCGTGGTGTACGCCGTCAATCTTTACAGATGTAACGGCAACGCCCGGCAAAGAGGAAAGCAATACTCTTCTCAAGCTGTTTCCAAGAGTCGTACCATAGCCTCTCTCAAGCGGTTCAAGAATAAACTTACCGTAAGTTCCGTTGCTTTTAAGTTCAGCTATTTCTATATCCGGCTTTTCAATTTTTTCAAGCATTTATAACCCTCCCGTGTCCAAACCTCGATTAGTTTTTACGAATGTGGCAAGGCTTCTTACCGCCCCGCCCAGCTTAACCTTCATGAGCGCCCAAAGATCGCGCCCACGCGGGGTGTTATTATTTGGAGTACAACTCAACGATGAGATGCTCTTCTATCTCGTAATCGAGATCTTCCTTAACGGGAAGTCTGAGTACCTTACCGGCAAGCTTTTCTCTGTCCATATCTATCCAAGCGGGTACAAGTCTTCCCTCGGAAGCCTCGATTATCTCCTTGAATTTCGGGCTCTGCTTGCTCTTGTCTCTCAGAGAGATAACGTCGCCGACCTTAACTCTGTATGACGGAATGTCCACTCTCCTGCCGTTTACGTCAAAGTGACCGTGAACTACAAGCTGTCTGGCTTCTCTTCTCGTCATTGAAAGACCCATTCTGAAGACGATGTTGTCAAGTCTTGATTCAAGACACGTGAGCAGGTTGGTACCTGCCTGACCTTCCATTTTCTGAGCGATCTCAAAGTAGTGACGGAACTGCTTCTCCAGTACGCCGTAGATGAATTTCAGCTTCTGCTTTTCTTTAAGCTGCATACCGTATTCAGAAACTTTCTTTCTCTTGCCCTCCGAGGGATCTCTGTACTCTACCTTGCTGGAAATGTTGTGCTTTCTCGCATCGGGTCTCTTCTTGCTCTTGTCCTCAAGATCCTCTTTGAGCTTTTCCTTGTAATTATCGGGAACTCTCGGATTTACACCCATAACTGCCGGGCTTATGCCGAGCGCTCTGCAAGTTTTGATGATCGGTTCTTTGTTTACTGCCATAAAAATGTTCCTCCGTTTTTAAATAATATCGGATCCTGTTATCCGACACCGAGCAAACTTTGGGTAACTCGGTCTGTTCCGGACCTTTTTGTCCGTGCGTATAAGTTAAACTCTTCTTCTCTTGGGCGGGCGGCATCCGTTGTGAGGTATGGGTGTTACGTCCTTTATAAGGCGTACTTCCAGATCCTCAGACTGCAATGCTCTTATAGCTGCTTCTCTGCCTGCTCCCGGACCTTTTACATAGACCTCAACGGTCTTCAGTCCGTGCTCTTTTGCAGCTCTTGCAGCGGTTTCAGCGGCTGTCTGCGCTGCGAACGGTGTAGACTTCTTAGAGCCTCTGAATCCCATCTCGCCTGCGGAAGCCCACGAAATAGCGTTGCCCTGCATATCTGTTATGGTAACGATAGTGTTATTGAAAGTAGACTGGATATGAACCTGTCCGTTTTCAATGTTCTTTCTTTCTCTGCGGCGGCGAACCGTCGTTTTCTTAGCCTGAGCCATACTTCATATCCCTCCTTACTTCTTCTTGTTAGCTATGGTCTTTACAGGACCTTTGCGTGTTCTTGCATTAGTCTTTGTTCTCTGACCTCTTACAGGCAGACCCTTGCGGTGACGAACGCCTCTGTAGCAGCCGATCTCAACAAGTCTTTTTATGTTAAGAGCAACTTCTCTTCTCAGGTCGCCCTCAACCATAACGTTGTGATCGATGTACTCACGAAGCTTAGCCACGTCTTCGTCGGTAAGATCCTTAACTCTCGTGTCGGGATCAACGCCCGTAGCTTCAAGTATTTTCTTAGATGTCGGAAGACCGATGCCGTAGATATAAGTCAGACCAATCTCTATCCTCTTATCTCTGGGCAGGTCGATACTAGCAATACGTGCCATTGTTTTAGCTGCACCTCCATTATTTTTAGTTTAGCCCTGACGCTGCTTGTGCTTGGGGTTCTGGCAAATGACCATTACTTTGCCCTTGCGCTTTATGACTTTGCACTTTTCACACATAGGCTTAACTGAAGGTCTTACTTTCATATAAATACCTCCTTAAATTGTGGCGGTCTTTTCCGCCGCTGTTCGTGTTTACTGTGAAAGACTTACTTAGTCCTCCATGATATTCTTCCCTTTGAAAGGTCGTAAGGCGACATTTCAACCTTTACCTTGTCACCGGGAACGATGCGAATGTAGTTCATTCTGAGCTTGCCCGAAACGTGCGCCAGAATCTGGTGACCGTTTGCAAGCTCCACCTTGAACATTGCGTTTGGAAGGGCTTCAAGAACAGTGCCCTCCAGCTCTATAACGTCTTCTTTTGACATACTTCGATCCCCTTTCGATCAAAGGCGGTTAGTCGTGTTTTCCTCCTGCATGGCGCTCAGCTTCTTTCGCAGCCCTTTGTCGGTAAGGTCTTCTGTCTGCAATACAGTGTTTGTCGCTTTAAGGTGCTTTATGTTTTTCCGCTTAGGTTTTTCAAGTTTCCTCGTCTTGCCGTCGGCTATCAAAGCATCTTTTCCCTGCGTACCCACTATCACAAACATCCTTCCGGCATCTCTGCCTGCTGTAGCTATTACCACCGTGCCAAGGATGGATCTTTCATCTTGCGGACAGTTCATACTTCTCACTCCGCCGAAAGAACAACGCAGCCGTCCGTCGTCACAGCCACAGAATGTTCAAAATGTGCCGCCGGAGAGCGATCTTTCGTTACCACCGTCCACTGGTTTGAAAGCACCTTTATATCGGGCTTTCCCATGGCTATCATCGGCTCTATGGCTATCACCATTCCTGCCGCCAGCCTTACCCCGTGACCCGGTTTTCCGTAGTTGGGCACTTCGGGTTCTTCGTGCATATCCTTGCCTACCCCGTGTCCCACAAACTCTCTTACGACGGAATATCCTCTGTCCTCGTTGTGTTTTTGTATGGCATGACCTATGTCGCCCAGCCTTACGCCCGCCTTCACCATAGAGAGCGCAATATCCAGGCTCTCTTTGGTAGACTTCATAAGCTCCAGTCTGTCCTGCGATACATTACCGACAGCGAATGTCCTTGCCGAGTCGCCGTAGTAGCCCTCGTAGTATGCCCCGGTATCTACCGAAACAATATCGCCGTCCTGTATCACTCTGTCGCCGGGTATGCCGTGTATAACTTCCTCGTTTACCGAGATACACGCGCTCGCAGGGAATCCCCCGTAGCCTAAAAATCCTGACTTCACACCATGTGCGGCAAAGAACTTTCTTATAACTTCGTCCAGCTCTTTTGTCGTCATGCCTATCCTGATAGCCTCCTCAGCCGCGTCAAGCGCATCGTGAGTCAGCTTGTTTGCTTTTCTGAGCTTTGCTATCTCAGAGCTTGTCTTGATGATTATCATATCAGCCCTCTAAAGCCTTTATCATCATGTCAGCCGTGCCCTCAATGTCGTTAGTGCCCTCTACTGTCGCAAGTTTGCCCTGCGCCTCGTAGTAGTCTTTCAGGGGAGCTGTCTTTTCGTGATAAGTCTTCAGCCTGTCGATAACTGTTGCAGGTTCATCGTCCTTGCGTATAGCAAGCGGTTCGCCGCAAACATCGCAAACGCCCTCTACCTTAGGAGCTTTGTTTGTAACATGGTAGGTAGCGCCGCATTTCAGGCAAACGCGTCTGCCGGTAAGTCTTTTCTTTATGAGTTCTTCATCGACCGCCAGCTCTATTACCTTGTCTATCTTAACGCCCATAGCGTCAAGCGCCTCCGCCTGAGGAACAGTCCTCGGGAAGCCGTCAAGAATAAAGCCCTTCTTGCAGTCGTCCTGAGCGATCCTGTCTTTCAGTATACCTATAACGATATCATCTGAAACGAGTGCGCCGCTGTCCATAGCCGCCTTGGCTTTCAGACCGTATTCGGTGCCCTCTTTGACAGCCGCCCTCAGCATATTGCCCGTAGATATGGTAGGTATGCTCAGTCTTGCGCTGATGACTTCAGCCTGAGTGCCCTTGCCTGCTCCGGGAGCGCCTAAAAGGATCACATTCATTTTTTTCACCGTACCTTTCACTGACTTGTTTGTCTTTGTTATTCAAGGAAGCCCTTGTGGTGACGCATCATCATCTGGGATTCCATAGTTCTTACGGTCTCAAGCGCAACGCTTACAACTATGAGTATGGAAGTACCGCCTATAGCAAGCTGCATACCGGTTATCCTTGCGAAGAATATAGGTATTATAGCGATAAGTCCGAGGAAGAATGCTCCCACGAGCGTTATCTTTGAAATTACCCTTTGCAGGAAATCGGAAGTCGGTTTGCCCGGTCTGATACCCTGTATCGCGCCGTTGCTCTGACGAAGATTGTTCGCTATCTCAACGGGGTTGTACTGCATTGCAACATAGAAATAGTTGAAACCTATTATCAGCAGGAAATACAGTATCGCGTAAACGGGGTGATTCATGTTGAATACGTGCAGAAGTCCGTGGTAGAACCACTTTATGCCCGTCTGTCCCGGGCCCGGGTCTGCGATAAACAGCTCCAGCGTCTGCGGTATCGACATGAACGCCATCGCGAAGATTATCGGCAAAACGCCCGACATACATATTTTTACCGGTATATACGAGCTCTGACCGCCGTACATCTTGTTTCCCACAACACGTTTCGCATACTGAATGTGTATACGTCTCTCGGCGTTGTTCATAAATACTATGAACGCTATCATAGCGATAAAGAATACGAGTATCAGCGGCACCATTATAAGGTATCTTACCTCGCCGGTCAGCATATAGGATATAAGACCTACAACTGCCTGCGGACCTCTTGCAACTATACCTGCAAAAAGTATCATTGAAATGCCGTTTCCTATGCCCTTTTCGTTTATCCTGTCGCCCAGCCAGATTATCAGCGAAGCGCCGGCGGTAAAGCAGGCTATGATAATTATCTCCGAGAACATCTTCGACTTCGAGAAATTCTCATATCCCGTGTTGGGTGCATACACCAGAACATTCTGCTTTTTAAGGGTCAGATAGTAAGCCCACGACTGGAACAGTGCAATAAACAGCGCTGTGTACTTTGTTATCTTGTTGAGCCTCTTTCTGCCCTCCATGCCCTCTTTCGCCATTCTTTCAAGCGGCGGCAGAGCGTATGTCAGCAGCTGGATTATGATCTGTGCGTTGATGAACGGTCCTATTGAAAGCGCCAGTATGGTGGCTTGAGAGAAAGTACCGCCCGAAAGAACGTTCAGATAGCTGAAGAAGTTACCCGAAGAGGTAGCCGTGTCAGCCCATACCTGAAGTGCCTCTCTGTTGATGTACGGTACGGGTATCGCGCCGCCTATGCGGTAGATGATGATGATAAGAAGTGTGTAAAGAAGCTTTCTTCTTAAATCTGGAATACTCCATGCATTACGAAGAGTCTTAAACAACTTATATCACCTCAGCCTTCCCGCCTGCTTTCTCGATCTTTTCCTTTGCCGCCGCAGAAAAAGCAGCAGCCTTTACCGTAAGGTTTTTGGTAAGCTCGCCGTTTCCGAGTATCTTTACTCCGTCGAGCTCCTTTTTGATAAGTCCCGATGCTTTCAGAAGCTCGGTATCAACGACCGTGCCGTCCTTGAACATATCAAGCGATGCAACGTTTACGGTCGCATAATTTGTTGCAAAAATGTTGTTGAAGCCACGCTTAGGAGTTCTTCTTGCAAGCGAAGTCTGTCCGCCTTCAAAGCCCGGTCTTACACCGCCGCCGCTTCTGGCATTCTGACCCTTGTGACCCTTGCCTGCGGTCTTGCCCTGTCCCGAACCGTGACCTCTGCCTATGCGCTTAACTTCCTTAGTCGAGCCCTTGGCAGGTGATAATTCGTGCAATTTCATTATTCAGCACCTCCTTGCGATTATGCTTCGGTTACTTTAATAAGGTGGGAGATCTTTCTGATCTTGCCCTGAGTCTGTGCGTTATCCGGCTGCACAGTCGAATCGCCTATCTTTCTCAGACCGAGAGAAGCGGCGGTCGCGACCTGCACCTTAACTCTGCCGTTAAGGCTCTTTACCAGAGTGATTTTAAGGTCTGCCATTGCAAACTTCCTCCTTAGCCTAAGATTTCCTTTGTAGTCTTGCCTCTCTTGGCGGCGACCTCGTCAGCCGACCTTACCGAAGCCAGACCGTTTATCGTGGCTCTTACAACGTTGAACGGGTTGTTAGAGCGCAGCGACTTTGTTCTTATGTCCTTTATGCCTGCCATTTCAACGACCGAACGAACAGGACCGCCTGCGATAACTCCCGTACCGGGTGCAGCAGGTTTCATAAGAACTCTTCCTGCGCCGTAAGCGCCAACGATCTCGTGAGGGATAGTCGTACCCTTGAGAGATACCCTGATGAGGTTCTTCTTAGCGTCCTCGATGCCCTTGCGTATAGCATCGGGAACTTCGCTCGATTTACCTGTGCCGAAGCCAACAATACCGTTTCCGTCGCCAACGACTACCAGTGCGGAGAATTTCATGATACGTCCGCCCTTAACGGTCTTGGATACTCTGTTTATAGCAACTACCTTTTCTTCAAGTTCCATGTTTGAAGCGTCTATTAAAGCCAAAAGTAACCCTCCTTATCAGAAATTGAGACCGCCCTCACGGGCTCCCTCTGCTAATTCCATAACACGTCCGTGATACAGGTAACCGCCTCTGTCAAAAACACATTCGGTTATGCCTGCCGCCGCCGCGTTCTTAGCTATCAGCTTGCCGACTTCTCTGGCGCCCTCTTTGTTTCCGCCGTTTTCGAGTTTCAGGCTCGAAGCGCTTGCGAGGGTAACGCCCTTTTCGTCGTCGATAAGCTGTGCGTAAATATTTTTAGCGGAGCGGAATACGTTAAGGCGCGGACACTGAGCTGTACCCGAAATCTTGGCACGAACTCTGGCGTGTCTTTTAGCTCTGGCAGCTGCTCTGTCGATTTTTTTCACCATATATCATTACACTCCTTACTTACTTCTTAGCGCCCTTGCCGGCCTTGCCTTCCTTGCGGATGATATGCTCGCCCTCATAGCGGATACCTTTTCCCTTGTAAGGCTCGGGAGGTCTTTTCTCCCTTATCTCGCAGGCGAACTGTCCGACCTTCTGCTTGTCTGTTCCCGAAACGATAATTCTCTTTTCATCGGGAACTTCCAGCTTTATGTCGTCGGTGTCGGAAAAGATCACCTGATGTGAAAAGCCGATGTTCAGAACAAGGTTCTTGCCCTGCTTTGCGGCTCTGTAACCAACGCCCTCTATAACGAGAGTCTTGGTAAAGCCGTCGGTCACGCCGACTACCATATTGTTGATAAGCGTTCTTGTCAGACCGTGCAAAGACTTGTGAACTCTGTCCTCAGACGGGCGTGCAACGGTTATCTCGCTGCCCTCGTGCTTGATTATCATGTCGGGCTTGAACGTTTTGGTCAGCGTACCCTTAGGTCCTTTTACCGTAACAACGTTGCCCTCGGCAATATCAACGCTTACTCCGGCAGGAACGGTTATCGGTTTAAGTCCGATTCTTGACATATATCGTTTCCTCCTTACCAGACAAATGCGAGAATTTCTCCGCCGACATTGAGCTCTCTTGCCTTCTTGTCGGTAACTATGCCCTTAGAAGTAGAAACTATGGCAATACCCAGTCCCTTCATGACCTTCGGCATATTCTCACAGCTTGTATACATTCTCAGTCCGGGCTTTGAAATTCTTCTCAATCCTGTAATAACAGGCGTCTTGTTTTCGTCGTACTTGAGCGTTATCCTGATGATGCCCTGTTTTCCGTCATCAATTACCTGAAATCCTTTAACATAGCCTTCGTCAACAAGGATCTGAGTAATAGACTTCTTTATGTTGGAAGCAGGAACGTCAACTGTCGGATGCTTTGCTGTACTGGCGTTGCGGATCCTGGTGAGCAGATCCGCTATAGTATCAGTTATCTGCATATGCTGTTAACCTCCTTTAAAAACTCTTTACCAGCTGGCTTTCTTGACTCCGGGGATCTTGCCCTGATGAGCAAGCTCTCTGAAGCAGATACGGCATATGCCGAACTTTCTCAGATAAGCGTGGGGTCTACCACAGATCTTGCATCTGTTGTAAGCACGAGTAGAAAACTTAGGCGCAGCCTGCTGTTTGTTTATCATAGACTTCTTAGCCATGTTCTTTTTCCTCCTCTTTCTTACTTGGCAAACGGAGCGCCCATAAGTGACAGCAGCTCCTTTGCTTCCTCGTCGGTGTCAGCTGTAGTGATAAAGTTTATATCCATACCGCGTACCTTGTCGATCTTGTCATATTCGATCTCGGGGAATATCAGCTGTTCCTTTATACCGGTCGAATAATTTCCTCTTCCGTCGAAAGAATTGCCGTTTATGCCTCTGAAGTCACGAACACGCGGGAACGCAACATTAAAGAGTCTGTCAACGAATTCATACATTCTTTCGCCTCTGAGTGTCACCTTTACGCCGATTATCTGACCATCTCTCAGCTTGAAGTTTGCGACCGACTTCTTCGATCTGCACACTACAGGTCTCTGACCCGTGATAGCCGAAAGATCGTTCATAATAGCCTCAATGACCTTAGTGTTGTCCTTGTCAGCGCCGCAGCCGACGTTGATAACGACCTTGCTCAGCTTTGGTATCTGCATTACGTTCTTGTAACCGAACTTTTTAACAAGAGCAGGAGATACCGTGCTGTCGTAGTATTCTTTAAGTGTAGACATTACTTTTCTCTCCTCCTGTTAAAATTCTTCGCCGCAGCCTTTATTCTTGCAGACTCTTACTTTCGTGCCGTCTTTAAGAATGCTGTGACCTATTCTGGTCGGCTTGCCGCACTTGGGGCATACAGCCTGTACCTTGCAGGCGTATATAGCCTTTTCAGCCTGAACTATGCCGCCCTGCTCCTGAGCGCTTCTGGGCTTAACGTGCTTCGTGGCAATGTTTCTTCCCTCAACTATGACCTTCTGTTCCTTGGGAGATACCTGAAGCACCTTGCCTGTCTTGCCCTTGTCCTTGCCGGACAGGATTATAACGGTGTCGCCTGTCTTAACGTGAATTTTGTTCATACTCTACGACACCTCCCATCAAAGAACTTCCGGAGCCAGCGACAGGATCTTCATGTAGTCCTTGTCTCTCAGCTCTCTCGCTACCGGTCCGAAAATACGTGTTCCTCTCGGGTTCTTATCTTCCTTGATTATAACAGCCGCGTTCTCGTCGAAACGAATGTAAGTTCCGTCATCACGACGAAGACCCTTGGCTGAACGAACAATTACTGCTTTGACAACATCGCCTTTTTTAACAGTACCGCCCGGCGCAGCCTTCTTGACCGACGCCACGATAACGTCACCGATGTTTGCATACTTTCTGCGTGTACCGCCCAGTACCCTAATGCACATAAGCTCCTTAGCGCCCGTGTTGTCGGCTACTTTGAGGTATGTCTGCATCTGTATCACAGTACGTTCCTCCTTTCAAACTTTCGTTAAATGTTAGCGTACAAATTACTTAGCCTGTTCAACAACTCTGACCAGACGCCATCTCTTATCCTTAGACAGAGGACGTGTTTCCATAACTTCAACAGTGTCGCCAATGTTGCAGACGTTGTTTTCGTCATGTGCCTTGAGCTTTACAGTTCTTTTGATGATCTTCTTGTAGAGGGGGTGCTGAACGTTGTCTGCGATAGCCACAACAATGGTCTTATCCATCTTGTTTGAAACTACCTTGCCCACTCTTGTTTTTCTAAGATTTCTCTCGCTCATGGTAATCCTCCTTTCCTCACTCAGCAAGTTCTTTCTCACGAATGATCGTCTTAACACGAGCAATATCCTTCTTGACCGCCTTCAGTCTGAGGGGGTTGTCAAGCTGATTCACAGCGTGCTGAAAACGAAGATTGAACAGCTCCTTATTCAGACCGTCGAGCTTCTCGCTGAGCTCTGCCGCGGAAAGATCTCTCAGTTCCTTTATCTCGCTTGACTTCATTATTGCTCACCACCCATTTCTTCGGACTCTCTTTTAACGAATTTACACTTGATAGGAAGCTTGTGCATCGCAAGACGTATTGCTTCTCTCGCAGCATCTTCGCTTACTCCTGCTATCTCGAACATTACGCGTCCCGGCTTAACAACAGCTACCCAGTATTCGGGAGCGCCTTTACCTGAACCCATTCGAGTACCCAAAGGCTTTTTGGTAACAGGCTTATCCGGGAATATCTTTATCCAGACCTGACCGCCTCTCTTGATGTATCTTGTCATCGCTCGACGGGCAGCCTCTATCTGGTTCGAGGTTATCCATGCCGGTTCAAGAGCCTGCAAGCCGAACTCACCGTCCGATACCTTGTTTCCTCTTGTAGCCACACCGGTCATACGGCCTCTGTGAACTCTTCTGTACTTAACTCTCTTTGGAAGCAGCATTACTTGTTACCTCCTTCACGTTTTTCCTCGCGCCTTCTGCCGTTGAAAGGAGCCTTTCCTCTCGGCTTCCTGTCACCGCCGCGCTTCTTGTCAGACTTCTCTGCCGGGGCTTTGCTCTGTGAAGGAGCAACTTCACCCTTCAGAACTTCGCCTCTGTATATCCATACCTTAACGCCTATGCGACCGTATGTCGTGGCTGCTTCAGCAAAGCCGTAGTCGATGTCGGCTCTTATCGTCTGAAGAGGTATAGTGCCTTCGTGGTAGCTCTCAGCTCTCGCTATTTCAGCACCGCCCAGACGACCCGAGCATCTTGTCTTGATACCCTTTGCGCCAAGCTTCATCGAACGGCTGATAGCCTGCTTCATAGCACGTCTGTAAGAAATTCTGTCCTCCAGATCCTGAGCTATCTTTTCAGCCACCAGCTGTGCGCTCAGATCCGGCTGAGCTACCTCTACAATATTTATGTTGACCGACTTGCCGGTCATTTTCTCGAGTGAAAGACGAAGCTTTTCAACTTCCGCGCCGCCTCTGCCGATAACGATACCGGGCTTAGCGCAGTGGATATGGATCCTTATCTTTCCATTTTCCTTTTCGTTGTCAGCCATACGCTCTATCTCGATAGTGGGAACACCTGCATAGACCGTCTTGCTTTCAGGATTTTTAGATCTTGTGTTGAGAGCGTTCATAATAAACTTGCGTATCTTGTAGTCCTCAACCAAGGTATCGCCAAAAGCAGCTTTGTTTGCAAACCAGCGGGAGTCCCAATCCTTGATTATACCGACACGAAGACCGTGCGGATTAACTTTCTGTCCCATTCAGTTTACCTCCTTCTAGCTTAATCCTTCTCTTTAAGAACTACCGTTATGTGCGAAGTTCTCTTAAGGATCCTGTTTGCGCTGCCTCTTGCTCTTGCGATAAATCTCTTCATGGTAATACCGGGGCTTACATAACATTCCGCAACATAGAGTCTGTTCTTGTCCATGTTGTGATTGTTTTCCGCGTTAGCGGCGGCGGACTTCAGAAGCTTTACCAGATATTCGCTTGCAGCCTTTGGTGTGTGATTAACTATTGCCAATGCCATTTCCAGATCTTTTCCTCTTATAAGATCGAGAACTATCTTGACCTTGCGGGGAGCGATCCTGGCATTTTTCAAAATTGCCTTTGCTTCCATCAGAACTCCTCCTTTCCGCTATTTACCGTTGTTAGATACTTTAGAGCCTGCATGACCTTTAAAAGTCCTTGTCGGCGCAAACTCACCAAGCTTATGACCGATCATATCCTCGGTAACGTAAACGGGTATATGCTTCTGACCGTTGTGAACAGCGAATGTGTGACCCACAAAGTCAGGGAATATCGTCGAAGCACGGCTCCATGTTTTCAGTACCTTCTTCTCTCCGGCGTCGTTCATAGCTTTAACTCTTTTCAAAAGGACTTCCTGAACGTAAGGTCCTTTTTTAACACTTCTACTCATTACAACTGCCTCCTTTCAGATTACTTACCGTTGCGGCGCTTTACGATAAATTTATCGGAGCGGTTGTGCTTAGCACGGGTCTTGTAGCCCATGGTCGGCTTGCCCCACGGAGTAACAGGTGACGGACGGCCGACAGGCGACTTACCTTCACCACCGCCGTGAGGGTGGTCGTTCGGGTTCATTACCGAACCTCTTACAGTAGGTCTTATACCCATGTGACGGGTCTTTCCTGCCTTACCGACGTTCACGTTCTCGTGGTCTATGTTGCCCACCTGACCGATAGACGCCATGCAGTTTACAGCGATCTTTCTCATCTCGCCCGAAGGAAGTCTTACCAGTGCGTAATTATCCTCCTTGCCCATGAGCTGAGCCATATTACCGGCGCTTCTTACAAGCTGTGCGCCCTTGCCGGGATAAAGCTCGATGTTGTGAATGAAAGTACCAACGGGAATGTTGGCAAGTGCCAGCGCGTTGCCCGGCTTTATGTCTGCATCAGCGCCCGATCTTACAACATCGCCTACGGCAAGACCGTTCGGTGCGATGATGTATCTCTTCTCTCCGTCCTCGTACTGTACAAGAGCGATGAATGCCGATCTGTTAGGATCGTACTCGATGGTCTGAACTGTAGCGTTCATGCCCGTCTTGTTTCTCTTGAAGTCGATAACGCGGTACTTTCTTCTGTTTCCGCCGCCGTGATGACGAACGGTTATCCTGCCGTAGCTGTTTCTGCCCGAAGTCTTTTTCAAAGGCTCCAGCAGGCTTTTCTCCGGCTTTACCTTGGACAGGCAGCTGTAGTCGGTAACTGTCATACCTCTTCTGCCGGCTGTCGTAGGCTTGTAGCTTTTTATAGCCATGTGTTATTTCACTCCTTCTGAAGTTTTGCGAGAACGTCGCTTCGCAGCCCGCGAAGTCGTTCCCATACATACGCCCGACTAAAATCTATCGGGGTATCCGCTCTCTTAGGCGGATATTTATGCGGCTGACCTTATATAAGGTTGTCGAAGAACTCGATGGTCTTTTCGCCCTCTTTAAGAGTAACGATAGCTTTCTTCCAATCGGGGGTCTTGCCCTCGTATCTGCCCATTCTTCTTTTTTTGCCGTATACATTAAGTGTGTTGACCTTTTCTACCTTAACGCCGAAAAGCTCCTCTATAGCCTTGGCTATCTCAGACTTGTTGGCATCTTTTGCGACCTCGAAGGTGTACTTGCGCATTTGCAGGTTGTCTATCGAAGCCTCAGTGATTATAGGTCTTATAACAATGCTCTGAGCAGTCTTTGCCATTACGCGTATACCTCCTCGATCTTCGCAACGGCATCCTTAACAACAATAAACTTATCGTAGTTGAGAATGTCATATACGTTCAAAGTGTTTACCAGCGTGGTCTTTACGCCGGGAATGTTGTTTGCGCTCTTTATTACCTTTGCATCAGCCTCGGGCATAACTATCAGAGCCTTGCCCTCAACGCCGAGTGCGCCGAGCATATTAACGACAGTCTTTGTCTTGAACTCGTCAAGCTTGAGCTCGTCCAGAACAACAATGTTGTCATCTATCACCTTTGTGGAGAGCGCAGACTTCATAGCAAGTCTTCTCAGCTTCTTGTTGAGAGCGTATCTGTAGCTTCTCGGCTTAGGTCCGAGAGCAACGCCTCCGTGTGTCCACTGCGGAGCTCTTGTAGAACCCTGTCTTGCGCGACCCGTGCCCTTCTGTCTCCACGGCTTTTTGCCGCCGCCCGAAACTTCCGTGCGTGTCAGAGTGGACTGTGTTCCCTGCCTCTGGTTGGCAAGGTAATTAACTACCATAGCGTGCATAGCCGGAACGTTCGGAGTAATACCGAAAACCGCCTCGCTAAGCTCAGTATCAGCGACCTTCTTGCCGCTCATATCGTAAACTGAAACGTTTGGCATCGTAACTCCTCCTTCCACTAAGCCTTCTTAACGCAGTCGGCAATGGTAACAACCGAACCGTTAGGGCCGGGTACCGCGCCTTTTATCGCGATAAGATTGTTTTCAGCGTCTACCTTGACTACCGTCAGATTCTGAACAGTCACCTTTTCGGCGCCCATGTGACCCGGCATACCCTTGCCCTTGTAAATTCTCGAAGGCGAGGAGCAAGCGCCCATAGAGCCTGCCTGTCTTACAACAGGGCCCGAACCGTGTGTTTCTTTCAGTCTGTGGTTGTTGTGACGCTTTATAGTGCCTGCAAAGCCTTTACCTTTGCTTGTGCCGCTTACGTCAACTATGTCGCCCTCCGCGAATGTGTCAGCCTTGATGATATCGCCGACATTCAGCGAAGCCGTGTCGTCAAGTTTGAACTCTCTCAGAGTCCTCTTCATCGCAACGTCAGCCTTCTTGAAGTGACCCTGCAAAGGCTTTGTCACGTTCTTTGAACGGATCTCGCCGAAGCCTAATTGTACGGCATCGTATCCGTCGTTCTCAGCCGTCTTCTTCTGTACTACTACACAAGGACCGGCCTCGATAACAGTTACGGGAATGAATTTTCCCGCCTCGTCGAAGATCTGTGTCATACCGATCTTCTTTCCGATTATCCCTTTTTGCATTTTCTTTTCCTCCTAAAATAGGTTATTGGTCGGAATTTTTCCGACATGACCTGCCGTAAAACCGTTGAGAGATCACCTTAGCGATCTCTTTAGGAGATTACTTGATCTCCATTACGATCTCAACGCCCGCAGGAAGTTCCAGCCCCTGAAGAGCTGTCATTGTGTCGTTTGTCGGTCTGAGTACGTCAATAAGTCTCTTGTGCGTTCTCAGCTCGAACTGCTCTCTGCTGTCCTTGTCCTTGTGAACAGCGCGGAGTATGGTCACGATCTCTTTGTCTGTCGGCAGAGGTATAGGGCCGCTTACCTTAGCGCCCGAGCGCTTTACAGCATCAACTATCTTTCCTGCCGCCGCGTCAACAACAGCGTGTTCGTAACCTTTGATCCTTATCCTGATCTTTTCATTGACTGCCATTTTAATTCGCCTCCTTAAAAACTTTGAAAATTTGTTGGGGGCAAGACCTTGTTTTACGAGCCTTAAAGCCCGTCAGATCTTTTACACTACTCCATGTGTTTCGCTTGTAAGCCGAAAAAATATCCGAAAACCGTGAATTGTTTTCGGGGCTTACACAGCGCACACATAAAGCCCGTGCTTTAGCGTAAAAGCAGCAATGCCGCCATCGCAAGAAACGCAAAAGCCTTGATGTGTAAATATCGGCCGCCCGGTTTAAAATCGGACATACTCTGCGGAAATTCCCCGACTCTTTGGTCGGCCACCTCCCGCTTCATCGCATATCTTTGCCGCACACCATACATAATATAATATATAGTATACAGCTTCACGCATCAATAAAATGCGCATAGCAGTCACGCAAATAATATTTTAACATTTCCTGCCCGATATTTCAAGCATTTTTTAACGCCTTCACTATAGAATTTTCACCCAGATTTCCACACCTTTTTGTGCACCTTGCACACAATTGTGCTTATCCTTGTCCTTACCTACAATATCTTGGGTACAAGCCTTACCTTATTATATAATAAGTCGACAGAAAAAATAACGCCGATGTGGGTCAGTCATCAGCGCGTATATTTTTGTATTTTATTTAGCCGTTGCTCTGTGCAAGCCTCTTCATCAGCTTGGACTTTTTATTAGCGGCTGTATTCTTATGAAGTATGCCCTTGGAGCAAGCCATGTCTATCTTCTTGATAGCAGTCTTTACAGCCTCGTTTTTGTTGTCGGTATTCTCTGCAATAGCAGTGTCAGCCTTCTTTACAGCAGTTCTGAGGTCAGACTTTATCATCTTGTTCCTGAGAGTTTTCTTCTCAATGACAACAGTTCTTTTCTTTGCGGATTTGATATTCGGCACTCCTTACACCTCCCGATAAACATAAATTTTCCACTCATTCTCAATGCTATCTGCATACTGAGAGGGAAATGCAATAACACTAAAACAAGCATCAAGTCTTATCATACCACATCTTTTAAAATTTTGCAAGTGTTTTTTGCAAAAATCTCAAATAAAATAAACGCCGGAAATTGTGTAATTTCAACTAAAAACCTCAAAAGGAGCTTAAAATCATGCCTGTACGCACCGACTTAGCCTTTGAAAGCGCCGCCCGTTCCCCCCACCTTAGCGGCATCACCCAGCAAGAGCGCGAAGAAAGCGGTCTTAACATCAGCCGCATATGTGTTGAAACAAACGAAGCCGCCAAAGCTCTTTGCAAACCGCAGGGCTGCTATATCACCATTTCATCGCAGGAATTTTCCTTGCAGTCGTCTCCTGAACATTTTGCCGATCGCGCCGCCGTAATCTCGAAAGAGATATCTTCCCTTTGCGGCAGCGTTTCTTCCGCGCTTGTCGTGGGGCTTGGCAACCGCAATATCACCCCCGACCGCCTCGGTCCTGCTGTTGCGGATAAAATAATAGCCACGCGCCACTTAAAACGACTCGCGAAAGATATAGATACCGACGGCATGGCGGAAGTTTCGGTGCTTGCCGCAGGCGTTATGGGGCAAACGGGTCTTGAAGCCGCCGAGACCGCAAAAGCAGTCGTTTCCATAGTCCGCCCCGATGTCCTGATAGCCGTCGATGCCCTTGCCTGCTGCGAGTATGAGAGCCTTGGCAGCACCATTCAGCTTTGCGATACAGGCATATCGCCCGGCAGCGGTGTAGAAAATGCGCGCGCCGAGTTTTCATCAAAAACTATGGGCGTGCCTACCATTGCCATAGGCGTTCCCACAGTCATGGATGCTCAGGCGCTCTCTGACAGCCCTTTATATAATGGTATGTTTGTCACTCCGCGTAGTATCGATACCCTTACAGAGCGCACATCATCGCTCATCGCGCTCTCGCTGAACCTCACACTGCATAAAGGTCTCACCGCCGAGGAGATAATCTCTCTTTGGTAAATTGCACATAAACACAAACTTAATTTCGTCGCATTTCACATATGAAAATTTCTCCCGACCTATAGACATTTGCGGATAAATTTGATACAATTATTATGTATAGGTATGTATAACATCTTTTGTTTTATATAAGGAGGAACTATTATGAAAAAGTTGTCGGCAAAAATAGCCGCACTTACAATATCGGCAGCCGTCTGCTGCTCTTTTAGCGGCTGTGTCTTTCTGCCGGACGAGGAAACCATACTCGCAGCGCCCTCGGTAGAGCAGGCAGACGTCAGCTATTCTACCATAACCGCCAAAAAGCGCGACATAGTAGATCAGGATATCAACACGGGCATAATTGCATCACAAACGCAGTATAACCTCAGTTTTAAAGAGCAGAGCGGCACTATCTCCAAAATATACGTTCACGCAGGCGATAAAGTCAAAAAAGGCGATATCATCTGCGAGCTCGATACCAGCGACCTTGCCTACTCTATAAAAGAAACAGAGCTGAAACTTCGCTCAGCACAGCTTGATAAGCAGATATTGCAGGAGGGCGGCGCATCTCAGGCTGAAATTGACAGAGCGCAGGTCGAAGTAGACCTTGTACAAATGCAGCTCGATGCGCTTTACGAGCAGCGCGACAGTGCAAAACTCTACTCCGCTATAGACGGCACGGTCTCGGCGCTCGGCATGGGCGTTTCGGCAGGCAACTATGTAAACCAGGGCGATACGGTAGCCACGGTAATTGATACAAACAGCCTCTATGTTGCCATTCAGCCGGAGACCGACAACTACAAGCTGTATAAAATAGGCACAAAAATGAGCATACGCATTGACGGTGAGCTTTACGATGCCGAAGTTTTCATGACGCCCGACGAAGTGGTCGCAAGCGATTTTGAGGAAGAAGAGGTCATTTATGAGGTCTATGACCCCGATGCAAAAGAAGATGCCCCCGATGAAATGCAGTTTGACCGTGAGCACGTCTATGTGAAGTTTACCGGCACACCGCCCGAAGACTGCGTAGGCGCTCTTGCAGATACCATTTTAGTGCTCGATGAGCGCAAAGACGTTGTGGTAATTTCAAACAATCTTATAAAATCTATAGACGACAAAAATATAGTATACCTTTATAAAGACGGCAAAAAGGTCGCACAAGAGGTAGAAGTCGGCTTGCAGACAGGCTCTCTCTCCGAGATAGTTTCGGGCGTTGAAGAGGGCGACACCGTTATCGTAAGATAGCGCGTCTGAGAAAGGACAGATATGCTTACTTTGCTTCTTCGCAAAATGCGGAATACAAAATGGATGGTGCTCTGCCTGCTTATAGGCTTTGTAATGGCGTCTGCAATGCTCAGTACCATACCTATCTATATGAATGCCTCGCTGAAACGTATGCTGGTAAAGGATATGGAGGAGCTTCAGCTCACGCAGAACGTCTACCCCGGCATATACGGCGTGCAGTCGTCAATATCTTTAACTTTTACTGTAGATGAAGCTGCCGAAAAGGTCAGAGAGTACACAGAGCTCACACAGAAAAACTTCGATGAATTAGGTCTGCCTTCGCTGAATGAAAAGCTCGTTCTTATAGATGACTATGACTACGTTACTTCTATAGTTTCGTCCGAGGGCAACTCCAGGTCGTCGGTAAAGGTAGGCTCTATGACTAATATAGAAGATCACATCAGCATAGTTGACGGCAGAATGTATACCCCCGGCAGGCGCAGCGACGGCGTTTATGAAGTTATCGCCACCGAGCAGGCGCTGAAACTTTCGGGGCTTACCACAAATACCGTCTATGATGTCATAAGCTCTTTTGATATAGAGGGCTCAAACCCCATGAAGATAGAGATAGTCGGTATGTTCACCGTAGGCGATAACAACGATGCCTACTGGTCGGAGGGTCTTGACAGCACCTATCTCAATACCGTTTTTATGGATCACGATACCTTTTTAGAAGGTCCCGTGGCAAACCGCAACTGCACCATTTCAAGCTTTTCAATGAGATATTCTATAGACTATCAGAATATGGATATGACAGACCTTGAAAGCCTGAACGAAATGCTCTTGCAGCAGAAAAAATCATTTACATATAAAAATATAAAATTTTCGTTCCCCGCAATGGAGATACTGCAAGACTATGAAGGCCGCGCCCACCAGCTGAAAATGATACTCTGGCTGATACAGATACCCGTAATGCTGATGATAGTTTTCTATCTGTTCATGGTGTCGCAGCTGAATGTCGAGCAGGAAAAGAACGAGATAGCCGTCTTCAAAAGCCGCGGCGCATCTTCATTCCAGATATTCAGGATATACGCCTTAGAATCCCTTGTTCTGGGCGTGTTTACCGCTATCATAGGACCTTTCCTCGCTATGGGCTTCTGTACCGTGCTGGGCGCTTCCAACGGCTTTTTAGAGTTTGTAAACAGGACCGCCCTGCCTATAAAACTTACTGTAGATGCCTTTTTGTATTCGCTGCTGGCGGCGGCAGTGTTCTTTATAACCACCATGGCGCCTATAATCCCTGCCGCAAGGGTCTCTATAGTAGAGCACAAACAGCGCAAGGCACGCAAGAAAAAGCGCCCCCTGTGGGAAAAACTTTTCTTGGATATAATACTCATCGGCGGCTCTGTCGGCTGGCTGTACTACTATAATTACAGTCAGGAAAACCTGGTAGACAACGGCATGGTAGAAGCCTCGCAGACCGTAAACCCAATGCTTTTCGTGGCATCTACCGCATTTATACTAGGCTGCGCACTGTTTATAGTAAGGCTTCACCCTCTTATAATAAGGCTGATATACCTCATCGGCAAGAAAAAGTGGTCGCCTGCCGCCTATGTATCACTAAATAACATCGGCAGATCTTCCACCGGGCGCGAGCGTTTTCTCATGGTATTTTTAATACTCACCGTGTCGCTTGGCGTGTTCTTTGCAAATACCGCAAGAGCTATCAACTTAAACGCCGAAGAAAGAGTTACATATTCTATGGGCTGCGATGCCGTTATAAGCGAAAACTGGGAAACACAAGCGGTAACTACCTATAACGACGACGGCGAAGAAGTGCAGACCGTTTCTTATACCGAACCGGTCATCGAGCGTTTTTCAGACCTTAAAGGCGTAGATAACATAGCACGCGTTTTAAAAATCGATGATGTAACTATATCGGGCGCTTGTATAGCAAAACCTGTGGAGAGATCAAGACAATACGGCAGAGACAGCATGGAGCAGCCCACTGTGGATACCGTTTCAGACTGCAACATAATGGCGGTAGTGCCCGGCGAGTTTGCAAAGGTAGTGCAGCCTATTGACAGGCTTCTGCCCGTGCATATAAATAACTATCTCAACGGTCTTAACAATTGCAGCTCGGGCGTTATACTTTCATCTTCTTTCAGAGATAAATATACCGTAAAGCTCGGCGATACCGTCACAGTCAAGATAGGCGATAATTCCGACTTTGAAGCGGTAGTTATAGCCTTTGCCGAGTTCTGGCCGTCGCTCAACCCCTATGAGCATCAGGATTTTGCCGTGTTCAACTATAACTATGTATCGGCAAATACCGAGCCATATCCCTATGAAGTGTGGGCAGACCTTGACGACAGCGTTACCACCGCGGAATTTTATCAGTCTATAGACGACAGCGATATAGACTTAGCAACAGTCACCTCCGCCAGACAGGAGAAAATAAACGAAAAGAACGACCCCATGCTGCAAGGTCTCAACGGCGCGCTTACATTGGGCTTTATCACCATAATGGTAATGTGTATCATAGGCTTCCTGATATACTGGATACTCTCGATAAAGGGCAGAACGCTCCAGTTCGGCATACTGCGTGCTATGGGCATGAAGTTCAGAGAGATCATCGCCATGATAATATACGAGCAGCTTTTAGTTTCAGCGGTCGCTATAGTAATGGCGTTCGTAGTAGGCTACTATGCAGGCAAGCTGTATATACCTCTGTTTGAGAGCGTATACGGCGCACAGGAAATGGTGCCGCGCCTCGAGGTGATCTCACAGCGCAGCGACTATTATAAGATATACGCTATAATAGCCCTCATGCTGCTTATCGGCATAGCCGTCCTCGGCAGGCTTATCTCAAAGATAAACATCAGCAAAGCGCTAAAACTCGGCGAAGAATAATATCCCATAAAATAATAGCATTTCAAGCAAAAACAAAGCAGGTCTGCTTCACCTAAGAAACAGACCTGTTTTTTCTGTATATTTTTAGTATGCCTTTCCGCTGCGCACCGCACCCCTCAGCGGCAGTATCGTTTTGGGCGATACCGAAAATTCGTCCGCGCCCATCTTCAAAAACTGCTCCGTCAGCGATGTGTCAGCCGCAGATTCACCGCAAATGCCTGCCCATATACCGTTTGCGTGTGCAGCCCTTATCGTCTCTTGAATAAGTTTCATCACCGCCGGGTGAGCCACATCGTAAAACCGCTCCAGAGCGCTTCCCTGCCTGTCAGCCGCCAGAGTGTACTGCGTAAGGTCGTTAGTGCCAACCGAGAAAAAGTCAGCTTCTTTCGCCAGATCATCGGCAATAAGCGCCGCAGCAGGCGTTTCCACCATTATGCCTATCGGTACGTGCTCATCAAACGCAATGCCCTTTTCGCTGAGCTCCTCGCGCACCTCGCGGCATATCCGCTTTGCATCTATAAGCTCCCATAAACCTGCCACCATCGGGAACATTATCAGCATCCTGCCAAAGACCGATGCCTTGTAAAGCGCCCTCAGCTGCGTTTTGAATATGTCGGGACGAGTAAGGCACAGCCTTATGCCCCTCATGCCAAGCTCGGGGTTGTGCTCTCTTTCAAGACCCAGATATTCGGCGTTCTTGTCCGCACCAATGTCAATCGTGCGAATTATAACTTCCCTGCCCTCCATTTTCTTCAGTACCGAAGAATACGCTTCAAACTGCTGCTCCTCCGTCGGCAAAGAACCGCTTTCCAAAAACAGAAATTCGCTCCTGAAAAGCCCTATGCCTGCCGCATCGTTTTCCAGTACGTACTTCACATCAGCAGGCGAGGCAATGTTTGCATATACCTTGATGTTCTTACCGTCCTCTGTAACATCGGGCTTGCCGCGCAGAGCATCCATTCGCCGCTTCTGAGCGTTTTCATGCTGCCGCTTTTTTTCAAGCTCCCTCATCATGCGCTCGTCAGGATCTATAACAGCCATGCCCTCGCTGCCGTCCATCACCGCGTAACGACCGTCAAGTTCACTTGCAAGCTTGTCGCCAATGCCTATTATAGCAGGTATGCCTAAATTCCGCGCCAGAATAGCCGTGTGACTGTTCTTGCTGCCGTTTATAAGAATGAAACCGAGTATCGTAGATCTGTCAAGCAGAACCGTCTCGCTCGGGCTCAGATCATCAGCCGCAATTATCACCGGCGAGGTCGGCACACCGCTCTCCTGCTCCAGACTGCCGGACAAGATATTTATCAGTCTGTTGCTGACATCGTCAACGTCCGCGCTGCGCTCTCGCATATAGTCGTTTTCCATCGAAGAAAACATCTGCGAAAAGCGCTTGCCTACCACCTCAACGGCTGCCTCCGCGTTTACAGAGCTTTCGACTATTTCTTTCTCTATTGCCTCAACAAAGTCGGGGTCGCGAAGCATGAGCCTGTGCGTTTCAAAAAGATCTGCCGCATCGCCGCCCTCCTGCCTCTGTGCCATTTCAAGCAGCTGTGCGGAAGCATCGTTGGCAGCCTCTCTCCAGCGTTTTATCTCCCTGTCGGTGTCCGAAACGCTTATTTTCTCCACCGCGCATTTTGAGTGCCTGAAAAACCGTATCTTCCCGTATGCAATGCCCGAAGATACCCCTGTTCCGTTCAATACTATCATACAGCTCACCTCTTCAGATGCTGTGTTCCGTCATAAACCGTTTTATTCCGTCCGCGGCAGTGCTCTCGTCGCTGCCCTCTACCTTTATTTTTATGCTGTCGCCGCACCTTATGTCAAGACCCATAAGAGCGAAAAGCTGCGAAGTCTGTGCGCCCCTGCCGTCTTTTTCGACGGTCACGCAGCTTTTGTACTGTGCCGCTTTTCTTGCCAGCTGCCCGGCAGGCCGAGCGTGCAAGCCACACGTGCCGCATACCGTGTATAAAAATTCTTCCATATTTTTTCTGCCTTTTGTTTTTTATATTTGCGCTTACGCGCACCCTGCGGAGCTGTTCAACGCTCCAATTTTATTTTGGTTATCTTCACATTTTGAGTAAGCTACCACGTTGCGCAATTAAACTGTATTTTTTCAGCGAGTGCGTTAAATCTCAAAAGTTGTAAGCCCTGTCAAGAAAGGAAAAGTTTTCGATCGACCCTTTTTCAAAAGGGTCGCAGGGGTACGGGGGCGGCGCCCCCGAAAACGCGATAGGCGCTCTGCTGCTAGAGGTTAGAAGCGAGAAGTTAGAAGTAAGAAGCTGTTTTTAAGGCTTTGCGGCAGTTTGCCATATCTGCGATTTAGATTTAGAGGCAAGAGGCAAGACGAGCGTTTTGAAAAATTTGTGATAAACTATAAAAAGCAATTTCTTGCCTCTTGCTTCTCGTTATCTTGCCTCTAATAGCTGAGCCTCCCCTAGTTGTAGCGCAACGCTCTCTTTCCGCGTTCTCTCAGAGAACGCCGTACAATGTGAAAAATCTATAACAAGTAAAACTCGCGAAAGTATCAGCACACTCAAAATGAAAAGAAAACCGAACTAAAGAGGGCGTTGAACGCGCTCCTGCGCCGCGTGTAAGCGCAAACTTTAACAAAGCTTTTGCGCACGCAAGCGCGCGCAGGAAAGAAAGTCAAGGTCTTTTCATAGGAAAATCCCTCTCTTGCAGGGATTTTCCTCTTGAAAAACAATCCACCGGATTGTTTTTCAATTCACCTTTTTCGGAGCGCATTCCGTATTGTGGGGCTCCGCCCCACGCCCCGCGCCCCTTTTGAAAAAGGGTCGATCGAAAACTTTTAGTTTCCTGACAAGATTTAAAAGTTTTGCGTACTGTGGAACGATGATGCGTTCATTGTGTCTTGGAGGCTAAACAGTTTCCCATTTACCCCCGTAACCGCCAGCGAAAACTCCTCTTCTTCGGGGAAAAACCTCGTCGATACCACCGCTTCACCGCCGTTTAAATATATCTCCACCGCCGTCGTGTCAAACAGCGCGCGTATGCTCCGGCAGTTTTCCAGCAAAGTCTTGCGGCTCGTTCTTCCGCCGCTCGCCCTCACGTCAAAATGCTCCAGCAAAAACACTCCGCCGTCAAAGCTCAGCCGAAGCGCGTTTCCCAGCGTTATGCAAAACTTTTCCTGCGTGTATGCGCTTATCTCAAACGGCAGGCGCACATTATAAACACCTGTGCTATTTATATGATAACACTCTTTTCGCAGTTTTTCAAGTTCTTTTATAGGAATTCGGCAAATTTTTCCGTTTTTCACCACCAGCTCGCACGGCACAGAAAGACAATGCTGCCTCTCAAACCCCTCGGCGTATGACGTATATCCGCAGTCTGTCATGCCCAGCCAGCCTATCATTATCCGCCGCCCGTCAGGAGACAAAAACGTCTGCGGCGCGTAAAAATCAAACCCCGTGTCCCATTCGGTAAAGCCAAAAGGTGTTATGTCATCTGTAAAAAAGTACCCCGACTGATACATATTGCAAAAGCGGCTGTCACAGTGTATAAGCCCCTGCGGACATACGCTCAGCACCTCTTTGCCGCCCAGCTCAAACAGGTCGGGGCATTCCCACATATAGCCGAAATATTCCTGCGTTTCTATCCGCGATGAATACCGCCACTTCACGCCGTCATCACTTTCGTATATCAGAGCGCAGCCCGTGTCCTCGGCAGTGCGCCCACCCAGTATCATTTTGTATACGCCGCCCTGCCGCCATACTTTCGGGTCGCGTACATGGCAGGTCATTCCCTCGGGAAAATCAGCGTTCGTCATAAGCAGCCGCTTGCCCTCAAACACCTGCCCGTCCGCGCTGTGAACGCAAAGAACGTTTTGCTCTCTGCCTCGTGTGATGTAGTCATAGTCGCCCTTGTGCATAACGTTTCCCGTGTAGTATAAATACATCTCGCCGTCTTTTTCTATCGCACTGCCCGAGTATGCCCCGTCACGGTCGTATCGGCAGGCAGGGCGCACAGCTATGCCGTCATACCGCCAGTTTATCATGTCCTCGCTCGAGTAATGCCCCCAGCATCGCGGCGTTTCACCTTCGGGGCTTTTCGGCGAATACTGAAAAAACACATGGTATCTCCCTGCAAAATAGCACAGCCCGTTGGGGTCGTTGAGCCACCCGTCAGGCGGTTCTAAGTGAAAACAAAGTCTACGCTCTCTCATGCTGTCATACGCCTCGTTACGCCGAAACGTATCTCCTTTCGCCAAAATATAAAAAATATCATTTATAGTTTAACCTGCACTATATAGGTATATTCATACATTATTATATCACCCTGTAATATATCTTGCAACATCTGCAAAAATTATTTTACTTTTTGTAAGAAAAAATGTTGCAAAACGCCGCCGAATATGTTATACTATATGTGTATAGGCGCGGTTTTGCGCGGTATTAAGGAGGCGTTTTTATGGCAGTTATAGACAGAGTAAAATTTGACGGGCTTGCCTCGCGCGATTGGATAATCTATAAGCATCCTACCGATAAACTGGTAACGGGTACTCAGCTTATCGTCGGCGAAGGTCAGGCGGCAGTGTTTGTAAAGGGCGGCAGGATATGCGACAGCTTCGCCCCCGGTACATATACCCTTACAACGGGCAACCTGCCTATACTCAATTCAATAGTAAATATACCGTTCGGCGGCAAAACACCCTTTACGGCTGAGATATACTATGTCAATACCGTAACAAAGCTCGACCTGCTGTGGGGCACATCAGACCCGATACAGCTTATCGACCCCAAGTACCATACAAGACTGAGAATAAGAGCCTTCGGTCAGATGGGTCTGAAGATAATGAACGTCAAGAACTTTATCTCCACCATTGTAGGCACTATGAACCCTGCCGATGTCGTAAAATACGACAAGGTAATGGACTACTATAAAGGCATACTTGTCAGCAAGGTAAAGAGCGAGATCGCCGATATCATCATCAACGATAAGATCTCCGCGCTCGAGATATCCGCACAGCTGGACGATATATCAAAACAGCTCGAAGATATTTTAGCGCCCGAGTTTGAAGCTTTCGGCTTCAAGGTAATAAACTTCTTTATAAAGTCGATAAACTTCCCCGACCAGGATTTCGATAAGATAAACGAGATACTCGAAGATAAGGCAGAGTTTGAGATCATGGGCGATTCGCGCTATGCAGTAAAGCGTTCGTTCGATGTATACGAAAGCGCAGCCAGTAACGAGGGCGGCGGTCTCGCAGGAGCAATAGTCGCGGGAGGAGTAGGTCTGGGCGCAGGCGCTGCCATAGCAGGCGGTATGCAAAACCTTCCGCAAGCTTCCGTTCCCGAGAAAGATTCCGCTTTCTGCCCCAAATGCCATGCCGCAAACCCCTCGGGCTCAAAATTCTGCAACGAGTGCGGCGCGCTTATGACTAAGGCTGCCGAAGAAACTATAGCCTGTCCGCAGTGCGGCAAAGCAAACCCCGTCGGCTCAAAATTCTGTAACGAGTGCGGCGCAAAAATGGAACAGAATGTCTGCAAAAAGTGCGGCGCGCAGCTGCCTCAGGGCGTTAAGTTCTGCAACGAATGTGGTGCAAAGGTCGGTGAATAATATGAAAAGAAATAATAACAGCGGATTTTCTACCGCTTTGGTAATATCACTGTTTCTGGCGTTTTTCCTTATCGCTATAATACTTGTTGCCATGCTCGGCGTTATGAAAGTCACCGACTATGACGCAGGCGTGCCGGCAATTATATTCGCGGCAATAAATATGCTCGCGCTCGCAATAGTCTACGGCGCAGGAGGGGCTCTTTCCAAAAAGCTCGGCGTGGGCGGCTATGCACCCGTTGCCGGAATGACGGCAGTGTATACCGTAGTCCAGCTTGTGTATATGTTCTTGGAGTATAAGACCGCAAGCCCTATTATGTATACGCTTATAAGCCTTATAATACTTTTTGTGTACTGCGCGATCATTTTGCCGATAGCATTAAACGGCGCAAAAAACAAGAATAACTGAAATAACGAAAGGATCGATATAAATGGCAGAAAAGACCTGTTCTCAGTGCGGCGCACCGCTTGAAATGAACGCGACCGTGTGCCCCTACTGCGGCACTCCGGTAGAAGTCGCACCGCCGCCTACGTATGCACCGCCGCAAAGCTATGTGCCGCAGGGAAGTATATTTCAGCCGCAGGTGCAGATGCCCTATCAGCAGCCGTTAGATGCAGGCGTTGACCCCTCGTGGCCGCTGAAAAACAAGACCGTAGCAGGCGTGCTGGCAATACTGCTGGGAACGCTCGGCGTGCATAAATTCTATCTCGGCAAGACCACATTAGGCATAATTTATCTTGTGCTCAGCCTTACCGGCGTGCTGGCTTTCATACCTGCATTGCTCGGTCTGATCGAGGGCATTACATATCTTACCCAGAACGAGCATAATTTTCAGGTGAACAATCACGTCCGCACGCATTAGTTTATTGTTTGCGCTTACGCGCAGCGCAGGAGCGCACACACTGACCGCCATAAATGTCGGACAAGTGCAGAAAAAAGCCCCATGTACTTCGGTTATCCCCTCATTTTGAGTATACCAATACTTTTGCACGTTTAACGTGTTGGGATTTTTTCACTTCGTTTGGCGTTCCAGAATGGAACGCGACAAAAGAGCTAAGGTCTTCTCAAAGGAGAGGCTCACCTTTGAGAAGCAAGAAAACGAGAAGCAAGAGGCAAGAAATTGCTTTTTTCAGTTTATTACAAATTTTTCAAAACGCGTATCTTGCCTCTTGCCTCTAAATCTAAACCGCAGGAGTGACAAGTTTGCACAAAGACAGAAAAAGACTTTTCTAACATCTAACTTCTCACCTCTAACCTCTAGCAGCGGAGCGCACGCTGTATTTGTGGGGCGCTGCCCCACACCCCGCAAGCCTTTTGAAAAAGGCTTGACCGAAAACTTCTTCTTTCTTGACAGGTTCTTAAACTTTAGCGCAAAGAAAGTTTTTAAATAAATTTTCAAAAACCCCTTGATTTTTTACAAAAAGTGTGTTATACTATTGACAATATCTTTCAATGAAAGACTGGAAGCTCGACTTTCGGTCTTTTGCTTTTGTAAAGTGACCGATGCTACATCATAAGGAGGTATCTTTTTGAGCAGTAAAACTACGGGAGGAAACGCGGCGGAGAAAGTGCGGCAAATGGCTCAGCCGCTGTGTGATGCGCAGGGCGTGTTTTTGTGGGACGTCCGCTTTGAAAAAGAGGGCGCATCTTGGTATCTGCGCGTGTTTATCGACAAGGACGAAGGCGTGGACATCGACGACTGCGAGGCTGTTTCTAGACCGCTTAGCACCCTTTTGGACGAGAGCGACCCCATACCGCAGTCATATGTGCTGGAGGTAGGCAGCCCCGGGCTTGCCAGAGAACTTCGCAGACCCGAGCATTTTCAGTGCTGCATAGGCGACGAAATAAAAGTGCGGCTCATCCGCCCCGACGAAAAAAGCGGCGAGAAAGAGCTGATAGGTACGCTTAGCAGCTTTGAAAAGAATATCATATATATGAAACGGACAGATAACGGCAGCGATATTGAACTTCCGCTGAGCAGCTGTGCATATGTAAGGCTGCACGACGACGAAGACCTGTTTGCCGATACAGAATAAGGAGGAATTGAGAAAAATGAAAAACGAGATCAAAGCACAACAGAAAAGCGAGTTTTTTGAAGGGTTCAGACTTCTTGCAAAAAAGCACGGTTTGCAGCCCTCTGAGCTCGCATCGATGGCAGCAAACAGCATCGCCGCCAAGGTAAAGGCAGACTACCCCGACTGCGGCAATATCTCAGTGAAGATCGATGCGGAAGAAAACAAAGAAAAGGTCGATATAAGAATAGTAAAGACTATAGTTGCAAACGGCAGCGTTAAAGACAGCGGCAACGAGATAAGCCTTGACGATGCGAAAGAGATCTCACGCTCTGCGGATATAAACAAAAAGGTGCGTATAAAAGTGTCTGCCGCACGCTATCTTGAAGAACTGGCAGAGCACTGCGCGAGAGCCAGACGTGAAGCGGAGTTTTTCATAAGCATGAAACTGCTTGCCGAGAAAAACCAGATAGCCATTGAAGATCTTGCCGACAACATCGGTCAGAACATTATGAAAGCTGCTAAGAAGTATTACCCCGGCAGCGAGGATATCAGAGTTGAGATCGATACCGAGAAAGAAACTTTTGATGTAAAGCTTGTAAAGAAGATAGTCGAGGGCGAGCCCGAAGACCCTGCCAACGAGATAAGTCTTGAAGAGGCAAAAGCTCTTGATGAAAACGCGCAGGTCGGCGGCGAGAATGTTACTCTGCTTGATACCACAACTTTCAACAGAGTTACCACTTCCAGCGCAAAGCAGTCTATAAAACAGGATATACGCACTATTGAAAGAGAAAGACTTCTCTCGCAGTTCGATTCAAAGCGCGAAGAGTGCGTAGCAGCCGTTGTTACTAAGGTAGAGCCCGCAACGCTCAACGCAATTGTTACTATAGACGGCAGTGAAGCATATCTGAGAAGAAACGAACAGATACCCGGCGAGACCCTCAAAGCAGGAGACAGCATACAGGTCTATGTTGAGACCATTTCAGACAGCGAAAAACGCCCCGCGATAAAAATTTCCCGTACCAAGCGTGAAATGGTGCGCAAGCTGTTTGAAAGAGAAGTTCCCGAGATCTATGACGGCATTGTAGAGATAAAGTCGGTGGCAAGAGAAGCAGGTTCGCGCACAAAGCTGGCGGTTTGCAGCAAGGATAAAAACGTCGATGCCGTAGGCTCCTGCATAGGACCCAGGCATACAAGAATTTCGGCTGTTATAAAAGAGCTCAAAGGCGAGAAGATCGATGTTATCCCCTATTCTGAGGACGATGCCGAATTTATAGCAAACGCCCTTTCGCCTGCGCAGGTGCTGCGTGTTGATATTCTTGATGAGGAGATAAAGAGCTGCCGCGTGGTAGTGCCCAACAACCAGCTGTCGCTCGCAATAGGCAATAAGGGTCTTAACGCCAAACTTGCCCACCACCTTACAGGATATAAGATAGACATAGTACCCGAAACACCCGTAGAGGAGTAAGGGGCGCTTTATGAAAGTAAGAAAAATACCTATGCGTATGTGTCTGGGCTGCGGCGAAATGAAGCCGAAGAAAGAACTTGTAAGAATAGTAAGATCCCCCGAGGGAGATATATCTATAGACCTTACAGGTAAAAAATCGGGCAGAGGCGCATATATATGCAAAAATGCCGGGTGCTTGGAAAAGGCAAGAAAAGCGCGCAAACTTGAAAAAAGCTTTTCCTGTCAGATAGAGCAGTCGGTCTACGATACAATGGAGGCGGAGCTTGAAAGTGCCGAGTAATAACACAAAAAATATGGGCGGTCTGTTTTCAATGTGCCGCAGGGCAGGCAAGCTGTGTATGGGCATGGATATGGTCAAAAATGCCTGTGCAAGCGGCGAGGCGTGCGGCGTGTATGTCGCAAGCGATCTATCAGAAAAGTCGCTCAAAGAAGCAAAGTATGTCTGCTGTAAAAACGGCGTAAAGCTTTATGATGCAGATATGACCATGCAGCAGATAGCAGACAGTGTAGGCAAACGGTCGGGCATTTTAGCAGTGTGCGATAAGGGCTTTAACAAAAAAGCAGCTTCTTCGCTTTGTGAGATACCCATAGACCCCACCGCGTTCCATTTATGACTTTTATTTCAGAGAGGAGTTTAGCCTATGGCAGCAAAGGCAGTCAAAAAATATAAAGTAAGCGATCTGGCTAAAGATATATGTGTCAGCAGCAATGAAGTCATTCAGCTTCTTGCAAACGCGTTCGGTGACACAGGCAAGAAAACAGCTTCATCGCTGAGCGACGAGGAGATAAACTATGTCCTCGAGTATTATACACAAAAAACACAGGTAACAGGTTTTGAAGAATATTTCGCAGCAAAAACAACTTCCAAAAAGCCTGCGGAAAAGAAAGCTTCACCCAAAAAGAAAGAGCAGGAAAAGGCTCAGGAAAAGCCCAAGGCGGAAGAAAAAACAGAAAAGGCAGATAAGGCAGATAAGGCAGAAAAGACGGAACAGACCGAAAAGTCCGAAAAGACGGACAAGAAAACCGAGAAGCCTGCCGCTCCCGCGCCTAAGCAGAAGCCCAGAAAGGAAGTCGCCAAAAAGAAGAATTCGGGTCAGAAAATACTTTTCGGCGGAAAGAGCGACGACAACGCAAAGGGCTATACCGTTTCAGAGGGCACAAAGGACAGCAAGCGCAAGACCGTCGATACAAGGGGTTCGTATATAGAGCTCGATAAGTATAACGAAAGATACGATAACCTTGCAGACAACAGAAACCACGGCGGCAGCAAGGATAACTTCACCAAAAAGCAGAAGATAACCCAGAGATCGCAGCAGTATAAAAAGCAGCAGCACTCTAAGAAAGAGATGGAAAGCGAAAAAGACCGTATGCGCAGACTGGAGCTTGAAAAGGCAAGAAAGCAGCAGCTCAAAGTTATGATACCCGACGAGATAGTTGTTTCAGAGCTTGCAGCAAGGCTGAAAGTTACCGCTACCGAGGTCATCAAAAAGCTTATGATGCTGGGCGTTATGGCATCTATAAATGAAGTTATAGACTTCGATACCGCGGCGCTGGTTGCAGATGAAATGGGCGCTAAGTATGAAAGAGAAGTTCACGTTACCATTGAAGAGCGCCTTATAGTAGACGAGGAAGACAAGGAAGAAGACCTGGTTGAAAGATGCCCAGTTGTGGTAGTTATGGGTCACGTTGACCACGGCAAGACCTCAATTCTTGACAGGATACGCCATGCAAATGTGGCAGACGGCGAGGCAGGCGGTATAACACAGCATATCGGTGCGTATCAGGTAAAGGTGAACGGCAAGGATATCACATTCCTCGATACCCCGGGTCACGAAGCGTTCACTTCAATGAGAGCAAGAGGCGCGAATATTACAGATATCGCAATACTTGTTGTAGCCGCCGATGACGGCATCATGCCGCAGACAGTTGAGTCTATCAACCACGCAAAGGCGGCAGGCGTTTCTATAATAGTTGCAATAAACAAAATGGATAAAGTCGGCGCAGACCCCGATAAGGTAAAGCAGGAACTTACCAAATACGACCTTGTTGTTGAAGACTGGGGCGGCGACGTTATAGCTGTTCCCGTATCTGCAAAAACAGGCGAGGGCATCGATGAGCTGCTTGAAAATATCCTGCTCGTGGCAGAGGTCAAAGAGCTCAAAGCCAACCCTAACAAGCTGGCAAAAGGTACTGTAGTTGAGGCAAGGCTGGATAAGGGCAAAGGTCCTGTCGCAACGGTGCTCGTGCAGAACGGTACACTGAATCTGGGCGATATAATAATAGCAGGCACAGCAGTGGGCAGAATAAGAACAATGACCAACGATAAAGGTCAGCAGGTAACAAAAGCAGGTCCTTCCTGCCCCGTTGAGATAACAGGTCTTGCAGAAACACCTGCCGCGGGCGATATATTCAACGCCGTTGCAGATGAAAAACTTGCAAGAGAGCTCGTTGAGCAGAGAAAGCATAAAGCCAAGGAAGAAGAGTTCAGTCAATATCAGAAAGTAACTCTTGATAACCTGTTCGCGCAGATATCAGAGGGCGAGATAAAAGAGCTGCCTATCATAGTCAAAGCAGACGTTCAGGGCTCTGTTGAGGCTGTAAAGCAGTCGCTTGAAAAGCTCTCCAACGAAGAAGTAAGAGTAAAAGTTATACACGGCGGCGTGGGTGCAATATCCGAAAGCGACGTTATGCTTGCTTCTGCTTCAAACGCTCTGATAGTAGGCTTTAACGTAAGACCCGACCCCGTTGCAAAAGAAAACGCAGATCACGACGGCGTTGACATAAGACTTTACAGGGTAATTTATGACGCTATTGAAGAGATAGAAAGCGCTATGAAAGGTATGCTCGCGCCCAAATTCCGCGAGAGCGATACAGCAAGAGTCGAAGTGCGCCAGGTATATAAAATTACAGGCGTGGGCAACGTTGCAGGCTCTTATGTACTCAGCGGCAAGATCGGCAGGAATGACCTTATCAGAGTTGTGCGTGACGGCATAGTCATAGCCGATGATAAGATGAGTTCTCTCAAACGTTTCAAAGACGACGTGAAAGAAGTCGCGGCAGGCTATGAGTGCGGCATAACTCTTGAAAAGTTTACCGATATCAAAGAGGGCGACATATTCGAGGCTTATGTAATGGAGGAATATCAGGAATAATGGCTAATTTTAAAGCAGGCAGAATGTCGGGCGACATACGCAGGATAATATCCGCAAAAATGCGCGACCTCAAAGATCCCCGTATAAAAAACGCCGAAATGCTCACCGTTGTGCGCTGCGATGTATCTTCTGACGGCTCATACTGCAAAACGTATATATCGTCATTCGAGGGGTACGCCAGCGCGAAAGAGGCTGTAAAGGGCTTAAACAGCGCCAAAGGCATATTAAAGCGCGAAATATCAAACGTATTGAAGCTTCGCAAATGCCCCGAGCTCGAGTTTATCGCAGACGATTCAATGGAGCATTCCGCGCATATAAACAAACTGCTGAAAAGCGTTCTGCCGGAGGGCTCAGACGAGGAGGGCGAAGAAGATGACGTTTGATGAAATAGCAGCTTTTCTGAAAGATGAGAGCATAAAAAACTATATCATACTCACCCATAAAAGCCCCGACGGCGACACTTTGGGCAGCGGTTTTGCCCTTTGCAGAGCGCTGAAAAACATGGGTAAAAAGGTCAAGGTTCTGGGCAGCGACGGCTTTCCCGACAGATATGATTTTCTGTACGATGGCTACACCGAGGACAGCTGGGGCGAGAATGAGCCGCACAAGGTAATAGCGGTAGATATCGCAGACACCTCTCTTATGGGTAAAAACCTTGAATACTATACCCACCCCGGCACTGTTGATCTTTGCATAGACCACCATGTTTCAAACAAGATGTATGCAAAACAAACTTATGTTGATGCCAAAGCATCTGCCACAGGGCTTGTGCTTTTTGAGCTTTTCGGTCATATGGGTATAGAAATAGATCGGCAGACCGCTGTGTGCCTTTATACCGCAATAGCCACCGATACAGGCTGTTTTAAGTATGAAAACACTACTCCGCGCGCACATATCGCGGCGGCGGCGCTTATGGAAAAAGGCGTTGACTACACACGCATAAACCGCCTGATGTTCGATATAAAAAGCCGCAGACGCATTGAAGTCGAGCAGGCGGCTCTGGCACATCTCGATCAGGCGGCAGAAGGCAGGATCACGCTTTTGTGCGTTACCAAAGAGCTTCTGGAAAAAACCGGCGCTGACGAAGCGGAAATATCGGGTCTTTCGGCTGTGCCCCTCACGGTAGAGGGAACGGACGTAGGCGTTACAATACGCTATAAAGATGATGATCGCTATAAACTCTCGGTGCGCACAACCGACAAAGCAGACGCTTTTGCAATATGCAAAGAGTTCGGCGGCGGCGGTCATATACGCGCGGCAGGCTGTGAGATCTGCGCCCCTCTTGATGAAGTAAAGCGCATGATAACCAAATCTGCTGAAAAACATCTGTCATAACTATGAATAATATAAATGATAACATCTGCGGTATAATACCCGTAAACAAACCGCAGGGCTGGACATCTTTCGATGTTGTTGCCAAACTTCGCGGCATACTGCATATCAAAAAAATAGGTCACAGCGGAACGCTCGACCCCATGGCAACAGGCGTTCTGCCCGTGTTTGTCGGCAAGGCGACAAGAGCTTGCGATATGCTCCCCTTTGATAACAAAAGCTACCTCGCAGGCTTCAAAATGGGCGTAAGCACCGACACGCAGGACATCACGGGAGAGGTGCTTAAAACTTGCGATAATTTGCCCTCTTTTGAAGAGATAAAAGAAGCGGCAAACAGCTTTCTCGGCGATATAATGCAGCTGCCGCCAATGTATTCCGCAGTTAAGGTAGACGGCAAAAAGCTCTATCAGCTGGCACGGCAGGGCAAGACTGTCGAGCGCACGCCAAAACCGCGCCGCGTTGAAAAGATAACCGTGCGCGAGTATAACGAAACTACCGGCGAGGGCGTTTTGTATACAGCGGTAAGCAAGGGCACTTATGTCCGCACGCTGATAAACGATATAGGCGAAAAACTGGGCTGCGGCGGCTGTATGACAAGTCTGGAGAGGCTTTCTGCGGCAGGCTTTGTAAAGGCGCAGTGCTATACGCTGGAGCAAATTCAAACCTTTGCAGATGACGGCAAGCTCTCGCAGATAATAATACCCGTGCAGAGCGTTTTTTCAGCCCACTATGATAAGCTTTCCTTGGGTGAACGCGCGGCGGCAATGTATAAAAACGGCGTAAAGCTGCACGGAAAGCAGGCAGGTATAAAAAATGCCGCTCTTGCAGACGGCGTTACATTTATGGTGTGCGACAGCGAAGATAATTTTTTAGGTCTTGCTAAGTACAGCGCGGAAACGGACGAGCTTGTAAGCCTGCGCAACTTTTACTGAGTTTTGGGTGTATTAGGTGTATGATATGAACGTTATAAACGACATCAGAAATATAAACTTTTCAGCCCCCACAGCCTCGGCTGTCGGCATATTTGACGGCGTACATATCGCCCACAGGCGCGTTATAAGCACCGCTGCCGCTCTTGCAAAAAGTGTGGGAGCACAGTGCTGCGTTTTCACATTTGATACAAGGTCTGTAAGCACAAAAGGCGGCACACCGCTCCTCACCGAAGATGAAAAACTTCGCAGGCTTGAAGAAAGCGGCGCGCAAACTGTGGTATCGCTTGATTTTTCATCACTGCGCGATATGCAGCCGCAAAGCTTTGTAAATGATATACTTCTGAGTAAAAACGCGCTGAACTGCCGCGCGGTAGTCTGCGGAAAAGACCTGCGCTTTGGCAAAAACGCCTCGGGCGATATACAGCTGCTTGAAGCGCTTTGCGCCAGCTCAGGCGTTACCGTTGCAGCTTTAGATCTTATGCATTCAGGCGGCGAGGTAATTTCAACAACGCGCATTAAAAAGCTGTTTGAAAACGGCGAGTGCGAAAAAGCAAATACCCTTCTCGGCGAAGATATATGCTATACCCTGCCCGTTGCGCACGGCAACGAAATAGGCAGAAAAATGGGCTTTCCTACAATAAATCAAACCTTTCCGGAAGACCTTTTCCTGCCGCGCTTCGGTGTGTATTGCTCAAAAGCTGTAATAGGCGGCAAGGTATACTTAGGCGTTTCAGATATCGGCGTAAAGCCGACCATAGGCAGCGCATCTCCTTGCATAGAAACGCACCTTTTTGATTTTTCGGGCGATCTGTACGGCGAGTGCGTTACTGTGAGCCTGAAAAGTTTTTTTCGGGGTGAGCAGCGTTTTGAAAGCCGAGAGCAGCTGTTTGAGCAGATAGCCAAAGACAAGCAGCGCGCCAAAGAGTATTTTAATATAGCTAACTAACGAAAGGACGGTAATATAAAAATGGACAAAAAAGTAAGAACGAGATTTGCCCCCTCCCCGACGGGCTATATGCACATAGGCAACCTGCGCACCGCGCTTTTTACCTATCTTATAGCGAAGAAAAACGGCGGCGATTTTATCCTGCGTATAGAGGATACCGACCGCGAACGTTACGTTGAGGGCGCGGTAGACGTCATCTATAACACCCTGCGCGATGTGGGTCTTAACTGGGACGAGGGTCCCGATATAGGCGGACCTGTAGGACCTTATGTGCAGTCTGAAAGAATGGGTATGTTCAAACAGTACGCCGAAGAACTTGTGAAAAAAGGCGAAGCTTATTACTGCTTCTGCGATAAAGACAGACTTGCAGAGCTGCGCGATATACAGCAGGCAAGCGGTATCACACCTATGTACGACCGCCACTGCCGCGACCTCTCGCAGGAAGAAATACAGAAAAACCTCGATGCAGGTCTGCCCTATGTTATCAGGCAGAAGATACCCACCGAGGGCACTACGACTTTCCACGATGAGATCTACGGCGATATAACCGTTGAAAATTCCACGCTTGACGACCAGATACTTCTCAAAGCCGACGGTATGCCCACCTATAACTTTGCAAACGTCGTTGACGACCACCTTATGGGCATAACGCACGTAGTAAGGGGAAACGAGTACCTTGCCTCCGCTCCCAAGTATGAACTTTTGTATAAGGCGTTCGGCTGGGAAGTACCCAAGTATATACACGTTGAACATATTATGAAAGACAAGCAGCATAAGCTTGCCAAGCGTGACGGCGATGCCTCCTATCAGGATCTTATGCAGAAAGGCTACCTTAAAGAGGCGGTGCTCAATTATATTGCGCTTTTAGGCTGGGCTCCCAAAGGCGAGGAAGAGATCTTCTCTCTTGATGAGCTTATAAAAGAATTTGATATAAGCGGTCTTTCAAAAGCCCCTGCCATTTTTGACCCGATGAAGCTAAAAGCCATAAACGGCAAGTATATAAAGGCACTGCCGCCCGAAAAGTTTGCCGAGTATGCCATACCTTATATAAAGCAGTCGGTCAAGCGCGAGGACGTTGATTTGAACAAAATAGCCGCTCTCTTGCAGGCAAGGACCGAAGTTTTCACTGACATTCCCGAGCAGGTAGATTTTATAGATACCCTGCCTCAGTATGAAAACTCCCTCTACTGCCACAAGAAAATGAAGACAGATGAGACCACCTCTCTCGATGCCCTGCAAAAGGCTCTGCCGGTTCTTGAAAGCATTGCCGACTGGACGGAAGAAAATATACACAGCGCGCTGTTCTCCCTCGTTGAATCTCTGGGCGTAAAGAACGGCTATATCCTCTGGCCGGTGAGAGTGGCGGTGTCGGGCAAGGCGTTCACCCCGGGCGGCGCTGTTGAACTCTGCGCTATTTTAGGCAAAGAGGACAGCCTTGACAGAATAAGAAAAGGAATAGCTCAGTTATCATAAATCTATCACAATAGCATGGTAATATTTTAAAGATGTATTTTACGGTAAAGGAGCGATACTTAAAAAATGATAGAAGTCAAGAACCTAAGCAAGCATTACGGCGACCAGATAGCTGTCAACAATATCTCGTTCACCGCCAACGACGGCGAGATACTCGGCTTTCTCGGTCCTAACGGCGCAGGCAAGTCTACCACGATGAATATGCTCACGGGGTATATCTCATCTACCGACGGACAAGCGCTGATAAACGGCATAGATATTCTGGAAGAGCCTATGAAAGCCAAAAAGGAGATAGGCTATCTGCCGGAACTTCCGCCGCTCTACCCCGATATGACTGTAAAAGAGTATCTGCGCTTTATTTACGATCTTAAAAAATGTAAACTTCCGCGCAATACCCACCTAGCCGATATATGCAAACTGGTAAAGATAGAAAACGTATATAACAGAATTATAAAGCACCTCTCAAAAGGCTACAGGCAGCGTGTGGGGCTGGCACAAGCGCTGGTGGGCAATCCCAAAGTGCTTATACTTGATGAACCCACCGTCGGCCTTGACCCCAGCCAGATAATCGAGATACGTTCGCTTATCAAAAAGCTCGGCAAAAGCCATACTGTTATTTTGTCGTCGCATATTCTTTCAGAAGTACAGCAGGTGTGCGACAGGATCGTGGTCATAGACCACGGCAGTATTGTAGCTGACGATACCGAGGAAAACCTCTCTAAAGCCCTCTCGCAGGAGCATAAACTGATAGCGCAGATAGAAGCCCCCACGCAGCAGGTCTTTGAGGCAATAGATACCATAAAGGGCGTAAAGAAGATAGAACTTTTGAAAGAACGCCCCGACGGCGTAAATGACTACCTTATAGAGACCGACGAAAAGACCGATATACGCCGCGAGCTGTTTGAAAAGATATCGCAGAGCGGCTGGTGTATGCTGGGTCTTAAAACGCAGGAGCTTTCGCTTGAAGATATATTCTTGAAACTTACCATGGGCGAAAGCATAAAGGGCTTTAAAAATTCAGCAAAGGAGGGAGAGCAGTAATGGGTGCAATATTCCGCCGCGAACTTCTCGCGTATTTCACAACGCCGATAGGCTATATCTTTCTGGCGCTGTTCTATGCAGGTTCGGGTCTTTTCTTCAACCTTACCGCACTCAGGGCAGGCTCAGCCGACATGACCTCAATGTTCACGCTGATGATATATGTTCTGCTCGTCGCAATACCCATACTTACAATGCGTACCCTCTCCGAGGAGAAAAACCAGAAGACCGACCAGTGTCTGCTCACCTCACCCGTAAGCCTGTTTGGGCTGGTAATGGGCAAATTTCTGGCAGCCTTTCTGATATATATCCTCGCCGTGGCTATGATGCTTGTGTACGCTGTAGTAGTGTCAGCATTTGCAAAGCCCGACTGGCTCGTGATAATCGGCAATATAGTCGGCTTTATGCTGCTGGGCGCGGCTTTTATATCAATAGGCATATTCGTTTCGTCACTCACCGAAAACCAGATAATCTCAGCAATAATCAGCTTTGCTGCAATGCTCATGTGCTACCTGCTAAGCTCAATTGCAGCTCTTGTGCCCGTTCAGTGGCTGTCAGATGTTATCTCGGGTCTTTCGTTTGTTGACAGATATACAGGCTTTACTCTGGGTCTTTTCGACCTTTCAAACGTCCTGTTTTTCGTAAGCGCTTGCGCGGTGTTTCTTTTCCTTACCGTCAGGGTACTGGAAAAACGCCGCTGGAGCTGATGAAAGGAGGCGCTTTAGATGTCAGATAATATCAAAGAAAAAGAAGATCTCGAAAATACCGAAGATATCGAAGATACAGAAGATACTAAAGATACCAAAGAAAAGAAGCCCAAGGATAAGAAAGAGCAAAGCGGCGTTGCCAGAGCTAAAAAGCGCCGCAACGCAAAGGTCTTCAAGCATACCACGCTTGCAACAGTGCTTACCGTTATATTTATAGCGGCTGTTGTGCTCGTCAACGTTATAGCATCTATAATTTTTGACAGATACCCCCTTACCATAGACCTTACCGAGAACAATAAGTATTCTATCTCGAAAGAATCTGCCGACTATGTAAAGAGCATAGATAAAGAGATCCGCATAACCGTTCTGGCTGAAAGAGAAGTGTATCTCAACGTAAACGAGTATACAGTGCAGGCGGTAGAGCTTCTGGACAGATATACCCAGTATAACCCCAAAATCAGCGTTACCTATGTAGATCTGCTCTCCAATCCCGAGGTAAAATCGCGCTATACAGATGTTGACCTTCTCAATAACGACATAATATTTGAAACGGTGGCAACATCAGCTTCGGGCGAGGAAACTTTTGACCGTATGCGTATAGTCCACCTCTCCGACCTCGTCACATGGAGCGCGGACTTCACTTCTCAGGTAACCGATATGGGCATGACCGTTGAGACCTATGCAGATTACCTCTGCGGCGGTGACTATGCAACGTTCATAAACTACTATCAGGGATATATCGAGGGCTCAAACGCCGAAAGCGCGTTCACTTCTGCTATAATGACCATAACCGACCCCGACCCCGTTAATGTAACTATCCTTACGGGTCATGACGAAATAGCACAGATAGAGTATTTCAAACAAATGCTCACCGCAAACGGCTATGAGCTTTCAGAGATAAACATCATAACCGATGAAATACCCGAAGATACCGACCTGCTTATTATCCCTGCCCCCGCCGTGGATTACTTTGACGAGGATATAAAGAAAGTTTCAGATTTTCTGCTCAACGGCGGAAACCTTGAAAAAGATGCCATGTATATCGCATCTGTATCTCAGGGCGAGACCCCCAACCTTGACGAATTTTTAGAGGAATACGGCGTTAAGGTAGAGCAGGAAATGATAATCGAGCAGAATACCGACCACATCTTCGGCTACTATCCTTTCTCTACAATACCTACCATAGTCAGTGAGCACTATCTGCAAGACGTAAATACTAGCGACTATCTTTTGTATATGTCAGCAGCGCGCCCCATTACCCTTTTGTTTGATGAGCAGAATATGACCGCCACCGAAGCTTTCGTGCAGTCAACAAATTCTGCTTTGACTCTTGACTATACCGATGAAAACGCACAGATAGATACCTCGCAGAAGGGCAGCGTATATACTTCCGTTGCAATAGCTTCAAAAGCCGCGTTTATGGAAGAATCCGAGGCTTACAGCAATATCTTGGTCCTCGGCAGCGACCAGTTCGTTTCCGACAGCTCACTGCAATCGCCGCAGTTTCAGAACAGCGAGTATATCATAAGCCTTCTCAACGGCATGACCGGCAAGACAGATACCGGCATTGTAATAGCTACAAAAACCATAACAGGCAATACGTTCGACCTCACGCAAAAGCAGTCCTCCATACTAAAATGGACTTTCCAGGCTGTAATACCCGTGCTTGTGCTTGTAATAGGATTTGTAGTCTATAAAAAGAGAAAGAATAAGTGATGGCGGTGATGTTTTATGAACAGTAAATTAAAAGGCGTAATTGCAGGAGGAGTTGTTCTTTGCTGCCTCGGCGCAACACTGGCGTTTCTTGAACTTACAGGCAAGCCCGATGACAGCAGCAGCTCGAGCAGTTTAGACACAAGCATTGTAGAGGAAGAAGATCTCTATCCGCTTACCACGCTTGAAAAAGAAAGCATCTCGCAGATCACCTTTTCAAACGAATACGGCGAGCTTCATATCGTGCGCAGCGGCAATTCGCAGCAGCCCGATTGGTCGGTGCAGGAGCTTGACGGCATAAAGCAAAACGGCACAGCGGTAAGCGCCTGCCTGAATGTCTGCTCCTCTCTCTCGGGTAAAGAGCTCGTTGAAGAAAACGCCTCCGATCTTGCAAAATACGGTCTGGAGGAGCCGGCGGCAACTATTACGATATCTTCCGACAGCGCCGCGGATACCACATTTCTTATCGGCGATGAGATACCCACAGGCGACTACAGATATATAGTGCAGCAAGGCAGCCGCGCCGTCTATACGGTAATGATAAACAACATCAACTACTTTTTGCAAAACGAGCAGTATTTCTGCGGTCTTTCGCTCGTCTATACCCCGTCAGATGACGCATGGCCTACCATAGACCGCCTCACCATCAAGCGCAAAGACTTAGACTATGATATGGTGTTTGTCTCTATCGACCCCGACAACGCCCCGGTAGGCTTCGTGTCTACCCAGGCTATGATAAAACCCGTCTATGCAGGTCTTGATATAACCAACTCCGCCGCCGTAACGCACGGAATATGGGGGCTTACGGCATCTTCCGCAGTGGTAGTGCACCCCACCGATGATGACTTTGCCGAGTATGGTCTGAGCGACCCGCAGTGCACCGTAATTCTTGACTGCGATACCGAAGACTATACGCTTAAAATAGGCAGCGAGGTATACGCCACCGATGAAGAGGGCAACGAAACACAGCAGGTCGCAGGCTACTATTGCTATATAAATGCCCCGGGCACAGACTGCATATATATAATACCTGCCGAAAACTGCGCATGGGCTACAGTCGTTCCCGGCGATATAATAGGCGGTCAGATGGCGAGCAACTATATCATGGATCTTACCGGCATAACTATCGAGACCGCCGACAAGACCTATGAAGCAAAAATCAACGCCGTCGCCGAGGATAAAGACAAGGGCATTGAAGAAGTTTTTGAAGTAACTATAGACGGTCAGGACGTTGACGAGGATCTTTATAAAAACTGGTATACCTTCTGGCTGGAATGCCCCACTACAGAAACTTATTTTGAGCCTCTCACAGGCGAGGAAACGCTGTGGTGTACCGTGACCATTTCAAGAAAAGACGGCACACAGCAGGTAGTAAAATACTATCAGACCACCGGCAGACGTATCATAGTCGAGATAGACGGAAACGTCGGCTATAAAATACCCGTAAGCTATGCCGAAACACTTATCAAAAACCTTGAGAACGTCAAAAACGGCATCGCGATAGTCGAAACATATTAACGAAAGGAAGTAATGCAAATGGCACAGGAAAAGCAGGAGAAAGCTGCAAAGTTTTTCACTTATAAGGGCTATCCGCTCGTGAGAAAGGACAACGAGCTCTACTATGGCAACATGGGTGACGAGTTTGTGGTGTGGCTGCAAATTTTAGAGACCGCTGATACAGCCGACATTAAAGCCGCAACAAAGGTCGCGCTTTATAAAATGGCAACCGATGAAAGTATAGATATCTTCGACCGCGTGGTAAAAAGCGCAGAAAAAAACAGCCTCTACAGCGCGCTTGATATAGCGCACGCATGGCTGACCGTTTAGATGTTAGAAGTTAGAAACGGTTTTACCTATTAGAGGTAAGAAGTTAGATGTCAGAGGTTAGAAACGGTTTTGCGACTTTTGCGCGAAGCCGTTTTCTTCTGCGGTTTAGAGTTAGAAGCAAGAGGCAAGAAGTTGTAACTTCAACGTTTGCGCATTGTATTATTTTGTGTATTATTCGCGCTTACGCGCAAGCCTGCGGAGCTGTTCAACGCTTACATTTACATATTCTAACAATCATATACCACTAAAATCCACCCTCCCATAAGCCCCTCATAAGAGTAGCTGGAAGAATATTCCGCTGTTAGAGGTTAGAAGTGAGAAGTTAGAAGTAAGAAACGTTCTTTAAAACTCTTGCGGCAGTTTTTCATACCTGCGGTTTTAATAGAAGCAAGAGGCAAGAAATTGCTTTTTGTAGCTTTGCGCGAACTTTTCAAAATGCACATCTTGCTTCTCGGTAGAGCGCAGGCATGGTGATTTAATGCTATATGGAGAAAAATATTTCTAACTTCTAACATCTAATCTCTAACTTCTAATAGGGCAAGAGGCAAGATGTGATAAAGGCAACGTTTGCGCATTGTATTATTTTGTGTATTATTCGCGCTTACGCGCAAGCCTGCGGAGCTGTTCAACGCTTACATTTACATATTCTAACAATCATATACCACTAAAATCCACCCTCCCATAAGCCCCTCATAAGAGTAGCTGGAAGAATATTCCGCTGTTAGAGGTTAGAAGTGAGAAGTTAGAAGTAAGAAGCTGCTTTTGATAGTTTAGTGCAAACTTTTCAAAACGCACCTCTTGCCTCTTGCTTCTCGTTATCTTGCTTCTAGCAGCTGAGCCTCTCCTTGTTGTAGCGCAACGCTTTTTTGCCGCGTTCTCTAAGAGAACGCCACGCAAAGTGAAAAGCCCACACATCTTGCTTCTTGCTTCTCGTTATCTTGCTTCTAGCAGCTGAGCCTCTCCTTGTTGTAGCGCAACGCTTTTTTGCCGCGTTCTCTAAGAGAACGCCACGCAAAATGAAAAGCCCACACATTTACGACAGTAGGCATAAAGAAGTTTTCAGACAAACATTGTAAGACAGGTACAGCAAGCTAAATAATTACCGAAAGGGTGCTTACAATGATTGATATGATTTACAACCTCCGTGTGGGAGATATTCACGCCGCAGAGTTCTCGGACGAGTTTAACAAGCTCTGCATTCCCTTTGAGGATTCTCTGAGCGAGGAACAGATTGATGTGTTCCACAAGATACTCGACTGCGTGAGCGATACTGCCGCCGATGAGATGAGGGCTGCATATAAGGTAGGCTTTAAGGACGGCATTGCATTGATGAAGGAGATTCAGGAATAACCGCATAGATAACAGGGATATGTTCTTCGATGTGAACGGCGAGGGCATATCCCTTAGTTTTTGCCTGTAACAGCCAGCGTTTTTCTGATAAATTACCCAGTGGGAACATAGATTTTTTGTTCTAAAACGATTGACTATTTGTGCAAATTGTGGTATAATGTTAATAACTATATTTACTTGTACATTATCTTGAAAGAGGTATCTATAAATGGCTAAATCAACTAAAAAGGAAGTTCAGGTTTCCCTTGAAACAGTGCTGTGGAACTGCCGTGTCGCTCTGCGTGGTATAGGCAGTACCGAGAAGAACAGAGATGCCGTTATCGGCTTGGTATTCCTGAAATTTGCAGGGGATAAGTTTGAAAAGCGTCGTGCTGAACTGATTGAGCAGTACGGTGAGATTCCTGCATTTCTTGAAAAAGTATCATTCTACAATGCGGTGAATGTGTTTTATCTGAAGGAAACTGCCCGTTGGTCTTATATCGTCAAGAACGCTTCGGCTAACGATATTGCAGTTATCATAGATCAGGCTATGGCTGACATTGAGGACAGCAACCCTCCGCTTAAAGGTGCGCTGCCGTTGAACCTCTTTGCTACGCTCGGTGCGGACAAGTCTAAGATAAAAGACCTTATCGACAATGTTAATCAGATAAGTGAGGAGCGTTTTCAGGAAGAAGACCTTATCGGCAGAGTATATGAGTATTTTCTGCAAGTGTACGCCGCTTCGGGTACTAAGGAAGATGGTGAGTTTTATACCCCCGCTTGCGTGGTAAAGCTGATTGCTGAGATGATAGAACCTTACAGCGGTGTAGTTTACGATCCGTGCTGTGGTTCGGGCGGTATGTTTGTCCAGTCGCTGAAATTTGTTGACCGTCATGACGGTAACAGATTAAAGGTATCTATCATCGGACAGGAAAGTAACCCCGACACTTGGCGGCTTTGTAAAATGAACCTTGCTATCCGTGGTATTTCCCATAACCTCGGTGATACCAATGCTTCTACATTTACAAACGATCTTCATAAGGATATGACCGTTGACTACATAATGGCTAATCCGCCTTTCAATCTTAAAGGGTGGAGAGCAGAAGATGCTTTGACGGACGATCCTCGTTTTATGAGAGCCGGCTACTCTGTGATGCCCCCTGTGGCTAATGCCAACTATGCGTGGATACTGCATATGCTGTCTAAGCTCGATGTAAATCACGGTGTTGCAGGTTTTCTGTTGGCGAATGGTGCGCTGAATATCGGTGATGCTGAAGGTACACTCCGCAAGGAGATTTTGGAGCGTGACCGTGTTGAAGCTATCATTGTTCTGCCCCGTGATATGTTCTACACTACGGATATTTCCGTAACGCTGTGGATCGTGAATATGAATAAGAAAGCAGGCACAGTAAACGGCAGACAGCTTCGTGACCGCACACATGAAGTGCTGTTTATGGACTTGCGCCGTTGGGACGAGAATATAGAGGAAATCGTTATCGACAAGGGCAAAAAGAAGAAAAAGACTGTGCTGACCGATGCCCAGATAGCAAAAATCAAGGAAGTATACAGCAACTGGCAGAGTGCTGATACAAGCCTTTACTCCGATGTTTCTGAGTTCTGCAAGTCTGCGACTTTTGAGGATATTAAGGCAAAGGGCTATTCTCTCGCTCCCAGCAAGTACATTGAGTTCATAGATCACGATTTAGAGATAGACTACGAGAAAGAAATGGCTCGTATTCAGGCTGAAATGCGTGATATTATCTCTGCGGAGAAGAAGTCCCAGACAATGCTTGAAGATGCTTTCAGGGGGATTGGTTATGGCATTGACTAAGTATAAGCTCGGTTCTTTACTTGAATTGTTAGACGAGCGAAATTCCGACTTGAAATATGGAATTGACGATGTAAAGGGTATTTCTATTCAAAAGGTATTTATCGAAACCAAAGCAGATATGACAGGCGTTTCATTAAAGCCGTATATTCTTGTAAAACCTGATAGCTTTGCTTATGTAACTGTAACTTCAAGGAATGGTGAAAAAATAACAATAGCTCACAATGATACAGAAAACACCTATATAGTATCTTCTTCGTATGTGGTGTTTAGAGTAAGCCGTCCAGACTTGCTTCTCTCTGACTTTTTGTTTATGATTTTCAACCGCCCTGAATTTGACCGCTATTCTCGATTTAATTCTTGGGGTAGTGCGAGAGAAACATTTTCTTGGGAAGAAATGTGCGACATAGATATTGACCTTCCGTCTATTACCGTTCAGCAGAAGTATGTGGATATTTACAACTCAATGCTTGCTAATCAGCGGTGCTATGAGCGTGGGTTGGAGGATTTGAAGCTGACAATCGATGCGATTATTGAAAAGTTTAAGAATGGTACAAACAGAATATCTCTTGGAGATTTAGTAATTGAGTCTGATGAACGAAATACCGATGATATGATACAATCGGTTAATGGAGTAAATAAAGATAAACGCTTTATGCCCTCTGTTGCCAATGGTTCTGACCTTACAAAATATAAGCTCGTTCAGCATAATCAATTTGCTTGTAACTTAATGCACGTTGGGCGTGATGTAGCTGTACCTGTTGCACTTAACTCAAAAGATGAACCTATAATCGTATCTCCTGCCTATATTGTTTTCAACACCAAAGATGATACGATATTACCCGAATTTCTGCTTATGTGGCTTTCACGAACAGAAACAGATAGATATGCTTGGTTTATGTGCGACACCAATGTAAGAAGCGGTATGGAAAAAAAGCGTTTTTTTGAAATTGAGATACCTGTACCGTCTGTACAAGAGCAAAAATCCCTTATTGAAATGTATGATGCCTTATTTATCCGTAGAGAAGTATGTGAAAAGCTGAAAGCCCAGATAAAAGACCTTTGCCCTATTCTTGTTAAGGGGGCTGTGGAGGAAGGAACTAAATAATGGAATTATATACTCAGAGACATGGTATGAGAGGCTCTAAAGAAACTACATATGAGATTTCAATGGACGCATACGCCATGATTTTAAATTGCTGTGAGAAATACTATGATAATTTAGCTTGGAAATACCCTGAGACTTGTAGGTTTTGTCATTCCAAATTGTCTCTCAATAGAGAGATTTTTGATATAGCATTAAAACATGAAATACCTAACTTATTTAGAAAAGAAGGGTGTGTAGTAGCACCTTCAAGCAGTTACAATGTATTTGATAGAAAGACAAAATATGATTCTTACGATCAGTATTCTCTTTTGGACTTAATTGAATTTATTGCATTATATTGTAAGAATTATGAAAAGTATTACGATAATGAATGTGAACACTCATATTTGGTGTTTAATAACTTAAACACTGCATTTTTAAGTTTTAAAAAAGAAATAAATGACATTTTTGAATTAATGGGGATTCTATATATACTAACTGACAAAAAGCAGGTTGAACGTATTATACAGAATAGTCCTATTACTAAAGAAGTAGAAAACTCAATAAATACTATTCAAGAAAATGAAACAAAAAAACTGCTTCGTGAAGCAATTGATCTTCATAGAAGTCATTACCCAGAAGCTCCAAAAGATGCAGCAGAAAAGATATGGGATGCTTTTGAAAGGTTAAAAACATACTATACATCTTTGGATAAAAAGAAGTCTGCTGAGAAAATCGTTAATGATATGTCCAATAATGAACAACCATTTACCGACTTGTTTAACGCTGAATTTAAAGCATTGACAGACATAGGCAACAAATATCGCATACGACATCATGAAACGGATAAGATTGATATTACCGACTACAAGCATTATGATTATTTCTTTAATCGGTGTTTATCCTTGATCGCTTTGGCAATACAATATTTGAAATAGGAGATAACAGGTATGACCTACGACGAAATGAGCAGTTTCATTCTCAACTATCTTAAAAACGATATAACAGGCAGAGCTATCATGCTTACCGGTGAATGGGGTTCGGGAAAGAGCTATTATGTTAAGAACACCCTAAAACCTTTTCTTGAAGATAAAGGTAACGGCAAGCATAAATGTGTTATAGTGTCGCTCTATGGACTTTCTGATATTTCCGAAATCAGTAAAGCGATATATATGGAACTGCGGACTATTATCAAATCTCCTTCTACCGAAGTAGGAAATACTGCTAAAGCAGTTGGAGAAATCATAGGAAAGACAATTTTCAATGGGCTTGTAAGCAAAGTTGGTTTTGATATAGGAAGTACTAATGACAAGGTTTTTCAAGATTTATATGAATCTATTGACCTGACAGGTAAGCTCATTGTATTAGAAGATATAGAACGTACTCAAATAGATATTATCGAACTGCTCGGTTATATCAATAATATGTGTGAAAATGACGGTGTAAAGGTTCTGCTTGTTACAAATGAGAGTGAGCTGATTACCACATATGAGAAAAGTGATGATCAAGGAAAAACAACAGAATATTATACTGATTCTGCTATGGCTTACAAACGAGCCAAAGAAAAAACAATCGGAGATACAATTTATTTTAATTGTGATTATGAGAACACTATACAGCAAATAATAGGCTCTTTCGGACTATCCTTGCAGAAATACTGCACACCGGAGTATGCCGAAGACATTCGCGTCATATTCTTTCTAATGACCTCGCACAATTTAAGAGCATTTATTTATTGTTGCCAGAAAATCAAAGAAATTTTCATGTTCATAGAGGATAATCATATATCTGTTAAAGAAGAGATACAAAAAATATTATTCTATGGATGTGTTGCATTTACTCAACGCCAAAGCAAAGGAGCCAATCTGCAATTTGAGAGAGATGCATATCTATCGGCTAAACTTGGTTTGAACGATCAGTATCCTTTGTTTAAATTTTGCTATGATTACATTATGTACCAGATGCTATCTAAAGATGATATTAAGAAGTCAATTGCCTACTATACCGATTATCGTAAAAACGGGAAATGGAATTCCGGACGTGATAGTGATTTAAGAACTATAAAAGAGTTCAACATAAAAACTGATGAAGAAGTAAATGAAGCTATTCGGAACTTACCCCAGAAATTAGATGCGGGTGATATACCATATTATGATTATGGCGTTTTGTTGAATTATCTTGTTGCTATTAAATATGAAGCAGGGATTGAATTTGATATTACGCCTATCGAAAGCAGCATTATAGGGAATTTGAAAAATGCTCCCGATGAAATAAATATCGAATCTTTATTCAATTCCGGTTATGAGCTGCATAAAGAAGAAGCAATAACCTCTTTTGCCAATATCAAGCAAAGAATGAAAGACGCATTAGGTAGTTTAGATGACCTTGACTTCTCATATGATCCTGAAAAAGTGATCAATTATTATGACAAGAACATAAAGAAGCTAAAAGCAAATTTAGCTTCAAATGGATTCGCCCACAAATTAGACATTAATCGTTTGGTTGAAATGTTAAAGAACTGCTCATCGGCTCAGATAAGCAAGCTGCGCTCCTTGTTCATGGATTTATATCGAGACCAGCACTATTCACAAATACTGGAAGATGACATATTTGCACTTAATGAAATAAGCGATAAAATTTCTGTTTTACTGCAATATGATAAGTATGACAATATTCAAAAAATGCAGATGTTTTGGTTTAATAAGAACATAAACGACATTATTCTCACTTTTGATAGTCAAAAAACACAAGGGAAGTGAAGAAATGGATTATCACTTTACAAAAGGCAAATTTACTGAGGCAGAGCTTGAAAAAGCTATCATAGAGCTGTGTGAACAGCAAGGTTACACCTATGTCTGCGGAGAGGATATGCACCGCAAGTATGAGGATATTCTTTTACTTGACGATCTCCGTTCCTATCTGACCTCATGTTATAACGGTCTGTCCGATACCGAGATGCAAAAGATCATCAACAAGCTGAACCTTATTAATGCAACTCCGCTGTATCTCGGCAACCGTGAAGCATTCAGGCTTGTGAACGAGGGCTTTGACCTCGCCCGTGATGATATTTCAAAAGTCGCACTCCATATTGACTATATCAACTACGATGAGCCTGACAAAAACATTTTCAAGGTAATCAATCAATATTCGGTGCAGGGCGAACACCTGCGCCGTCCTGATATGCTGTTGTTTATCAACGGTATTCCTGTGGCTATCTTTGAATTCAAGACAGCAATAGAGGAAGATACAACAATTTACGATGCTTGGAAACAGATCACGATCCGCTATTGCCGTGATATACCTAAGTTGATGAAATACTGCTTTTTATCAGTAATCAGTGACGGTGCGAATACCCGTATGGGCAGTATCTTCACGCCATATGAGTATTACTATGCTTGGAATAAGGCTAATGATACAGATACAGTTGCAAACGGCATCAGCTCGCTGTTTACTATGATAGAGGGTGCGTTTGCAAAAGACCGTGTTGTTGCTTTGCTCCGTGATTTCGTATTCTATCCTGATGATAGCCCGAAAAATGAGGCTATCGTCTGCCGTTATCCTCAATTCTTTGGTGCCAGAAAGATGCTTGAGAATATCAAGCTGCATATGCGTCCTGACGGTGACGGCAAGGGTGGTACATACTTCGGTGCTACGGGTTGCGGAAAGACCTATACGATGCTGTTCCTCTCCCGTCTGATTACGCAAAGGGATAATGAAACATTCAATAACCCAACTATCATTATCATAGCCGACAGAGAGGATTTGGATACACAAACCTCTGAACTGTTTGTAACAGCTACAAAGTATCTCCATGAGGAAGATGTGCGGAGCATTGAAACCCGTGATGACTTGGCAAAAACGCTCGGTGACAGACCGAGTGGCGGTGTCTATGTAACAACTATTCAGAAATTCTGCGAAAATACGGGGCTTTTATCAGAGAGAAGCAATATTATCTGTATCTCTGATGAAGCTCATAGAACACAAACGGGTGTCGGCTCTAAGCTGAAAAAGACTGACAAGGGCGTATTTACCACATATGGATTTGCCCATTATCTGCGGACAAGTTTCCCGAATGCGACTTACTGCGGATTTACGGGTACTCCGATTGATGAAACAATAGCTGTATTCGGTGATGTGGTGGACAGCTACACTATGAAAGAGTCCAGCGATGACGGCATTACCGTTCGTATCGCATATGAACCTCGTCTTGCCCGTGTCATAATTTCTGATGAGCAGGCAAAAGCGATACAGAAGTATTATGAAGCGTGTTCGGAACAAGGCTCTACCCCTGAGCAGATAGAGGAAAGCAAGAAGGCTATGACTAAAATGCGGGTTATCCTCGGTGATCCGAGCCGCCTGCATAAGCTCGCTGTGGATATTGCTGACCATTATGATGCTCTGTGTGCCGAAAAGCCCGACATAGTGCAGAAGGCAATGATTGTATGCTCAGACAGGCAGATTGCCTATGACCTACTGCAAGAGATACTCGCTATCCGTGAAGATTGGGGCATACCTCGCAAAGCTGAACACGAAGAAGCCCTTACAAAAGAACAGCTTGACAAGCTCCTGCCGTTGCCGAAGATAAATCTTGTAGCTACACAAGGCAAGGACGATAACAAGGCTTTGTTTGATGCTTGCGGTAATAAGGAATATCGCAAAAAACTCGATAAGCAATTCAAGAATAATGATTCCAATTTCAAAATTGCTATCGTGGTGGATATGTGGATTACTGGCTTTGATGTGCCGTCACTTGCTGTGATGTACATTGATAAACCTTTGCAGAAACATACGCTGATACAGACTATTTCCCGTGTCAATCGTGTATTTGAGGGCAAGGACAAGGGACTTGTGGTAGATTATATCGGTATCAAGAACGATATGATGGAAGCCGTTAAACGCTATGGCAGTCCACAAGAAAGCCCTATTGATGAACTTAATATCTCGCTTGGCATATTCCGCAATCACCTGAAACTGATAGATGATCTACTTGTAAACTTCAATTCGGAGAAATTCTATAATGGTGAGCCGTTGGAAAGGCTGAATTGCCTTAACAATGCGGCAGAGTACATTCAATCAGGAAAAGAATTGCAAACACGATTTATGGGGCTTTCTCGCCGTCTAAAAAGTGCCTACACAATATGTTTCCCGTCCGGTGAACTTACCGAAGAAGAAACGGCTAAGGCTCAATTCTACCTTGCGATACGTTCTATCATATACAAGCAAACAAAGGGCGATGCCCCTGATGCTGAAACAATGAACCGTGTTGTTGAAGATATGGTTCGTGATGCTATCGCTTGTACGGGTGTCGAGAACATTGTTGATGAGCATAAGTCCGTTGACCTGTTCAGCGATGAATTTCTCGATGAACTGAAAAAGGTCAAAATGCCCATAACAAGGTTTAATGCTCTGTTAAAGCTATTGCGTAAGGCTATAACAGCATACGGCAGGACTAATAAGGTTAAGGCAGTTGCATTTGACGAAAGGCTAAAACAAGTGGTTGATGCTTATAACAGCAGAGATAAGCTCATATTTACGAGCGAAGTTGTGGCTGACTTTGTGAATGACCTTTCAGATCAGCTTATTCAGATATTAAAGGACTTGCAGGAAGATAAATCCTCTTTTGAAAAACTCGGTATCACCTATGAGGAAAAGGCTTTCTATGATATTCTTGTAAAAGTCCGTGACGATCATGGATTCAAGTATGAAGATGAGAAATGCCTTGTACTCGCAAAGAAGATAAAAGAATTGGTTGATGATAGACTGCAATATGCCAATTGGTCTACAAGCAACGAAATCAAGAGTTTGCTTAATATGGATTTAACGGTGCTTCTTTACCAAAACGGCTATCCGCCTGAATGGGACGAAGAAGTATTTGAGAAAGTAATGGAACAGGCTGAGAATTTCAAAAAATATAGTGTATAGTATGGATAGAGATAGTAATTCATAAACCATAGCCTACTGGCACACCTATTTTCCGTTCCACACAAGTCCGATTAAGCATTGTGGAGCATACCACAACAGGCACAAACCCTATTGAAACTGAATAACCACAAGCTCTCGGAAACGCTCTGTAAGCGTTTCTGAGGGCTTTTTCTTTTCAGCGGTTAGTTTTCCGCTCCGCAATGGTGGACGTCTCTGAGGGATATTTCCGTTTGCCAGACTGTCAAGCTGAGGTCAGCTCGGTGATGCCGTGACGGAGTTCATACTCACGCACACGGCGGTAAAAGGTGTTTGCCGACATATCCATTCTACGCATAAAATCCCTGCCAGTGATATTCTTCGACTTCCATTCCCCATAAAGCTGCCCGAACCTCGTCCAGTCGGTGGGGATAGGCTTTCGCCCGGTGTACTTGCCCTGAGCCTTAGCGATCTCGATGCCCTCACGCTGTCGCTGTTTGAGCTGCTCACGCTCCAACTGAGAGAGTGCAGCGAACACGGTCAACATGAATTTGCCCGTAGGCGTGTCGGTGTCGATGTTTTCCTTGTGGCTGATGAGAGTGACACCCTTTTCAGTGAGCGTGTCGATGATGTTCAGTAAGTCCTTTGTGGAGCGCCCCAGACGGCTGATGCTCTCGATATAGAGGGTATCACCGTCACGCACATAGGCGAGCATAGCCCTGAGCTGAGGGCGGTCTGTGTTCGCTCCTGACAGCTTCTCAGAGAAGATGCGGTCAACCTGATAACCGCACATGATTTCCTGCTGTCTCGCTGTTTCCTGATGCTCCGTAGAAACACGGATATAACCTATTTTGCTCATAGTATCGTCCTTTCTTTATTCAAGTGCATTTTTATTTCTGTGTTTCGCCTGTGTCCTCTGACGGCTTTTCTCCCTCTCACGCTTCATGTACTGCTCATTAAGATACTGGCGCACCTGTCGGGTGTACCGCATCGCCGTTTCATGTTTGAGAAGATATGCCTTGTGTTCGGGCATAATGGCTTTACGCTTATCTTTCAACTGCTTTGACAGCGCTGCAAGCTCGCTCCGCTTGGGTGCTTTGCCCTCAACATAATAAGCCTTTATATGCTCGGTGATGTACTTGTCGGCTTCTTCATAGGCATCAATAGAGGCGGCATTTTTCTTGCGAAAGTGCTTTTGCGTAAATGCTGATCGTTCCTGATACTCCTTGTATGTAGCGGAATTGTCGGAACGCTGTTTCATCATCGCAAGGAGTTTGTCAATAGCTGTGTACTGCTCTTTCAGTTCTGCAACCTCGTATGTACGATCTTCGGTCGAATGGATATTGTGCATAAATCCACCAAATTCGCTTAGTGACATAATGCCAACAGCTTCAAGCTCCGCAATGATCTTGTCACTGTCACGCATACCTCGGATAGTTGCCCATTCGTCTATTTTCTTTTCAGACGGCTTATTCTCAGTAGGCTCAGGCGGTTGAGTTGCAGGCTTATCATACAGCGGTGCAAGAAATTCCTCCGTTGTAATAACCGTTCTGTCGGTGTCGGGCTTTGTGGTAGTCGGCGGTGTGATCGTGGGGGTAGATGTAGGCACTTGTGAGATGCCCTTTTCCCGCATTTTTGAGCGAATGAGATCAGAGATAAGGTGTCCGGGTTCTGACGGCGGTGTTGGTGCTGTGATTGCCTGTGTCTGCTTCGACTCTGTCTTAGGAGTGACCGTAGGCTTGGGCGGTGCAACAACCTTTTCGGGCTTTTTCTTTTCAGCAAGCCTTTCCATAACCGCCTGTGCTTTCTGTATCTGCTCTATCTGCTCGGCTATTCGCTCTGCGGTGTAGTCTTCGCCCAGCGTTTCGGCTCTTGTGAATTTCTGCTGTCCATCGCCCGAAAGTCTGAACTTCAGCTTGACCTTGTTCTGTGGCTTGTAAACATATTCGATACCGCTGGCAGAACAGTTGCGGAGAAAATCGGCAAAGTCCTTGCTATAAAAAGCAACTTCAGCAATCTTGGCTCGGAGCTTGTCTTTCCACGACTTGCCCTGCAACTGCATATCCCTCTCAAAGTGGGAAACGCCTTTCGCTTTCGGCTCAATAACTGAAATGCCGTGTTCCTTGCAAAGCTCGTCCGATATTGCCCGTAACTGCGCCCATGACCTGTCCTTGACCTTGCCTTGATTGTGTTCGTAGGTAAAGCTGAGTCCGTTGTAAAGATTAGTGTTATTGAAAATGATGTGGCAATGGGTATGGGACTTGTCTGTATGGACTGCAAGCACATATTGATAGTTGCCTTGCAAGAAACGGTCGCACAATTCCTCTCCGATTTGCAAGGCTTGTTCGGGTGTCACTTCATCAGGAGCGAAACTCTGGACTATGTGGTGTGCGAGGATTTGTGTCCGTCCTGTTCCGTTGGCTCTGACTGCTCGGAAGTCGGCGGCAGCACCGATACTGTCGGCTCGGCAGGCATAAGACTGCACATATAAACCGTTGACGGTCTTATCTCCGTTTGTGATATATCGGAGAGCCGCCCCGTCTGTTGCCTTGATTGAATGGATAGAAGTGTATGCCAAATTTCATTAACCCCTCTCTTTATCTCGGTAATATCCTCGGCATAAATGCGCCCTGTGCTGTAAAGTCGGACAAGTATCTGGTTGATGTTTGCCCCAATGCGTTTCATCAGGCGGTTACACTCGGATATGTCGGTGGTGTCGGGAACGAGATCAACCTTCGCCCGAACACAGTCACGGATATACTCCGTTTTGTTTTTATAGCCGTACTGCTCACACTTCGCAAGAATATCCTGCATTTCTGATTCCGTGAAACGAACATTGAGGGTATATGACTTCTTCTCCCTCTTGCGTTTGATGTACTTGCGTTCATCGTTGGAAAGCTCGTCCTCTGACTTGTGTGCAAGGGTATCGTCAAGCTCGGCTCTGACCTCTTTGTCCAGAGCGTTGTTGATTGCTCCCTCATAGGTCATGCCCTCGAACTCCATAACCTTGCTCTTGGGCGGTCTGCCTCTCTTGCGTTTTGTATTTTCCATAGTGGTACTCCTTTCGTTTATTCAATCGGCGTAAGCCGATTTTTTTATGACCGCTGTGCGGTCATTTCGGGGCTTGGGGTGTCCCCAACAAGCATTTTGTATTTTCGTCC
>CANQKD010000013.1 GCA_947624375.1 uncultured Clostridia bacterium
GTCTAACCGCTACCGTTTTCGTACCTTACCGGCACTGTACTTATTATAACATATTTCAACATGATTTGTCAATAAAAACGCTTGACAAATAGGTTTGTTTGGTGTATAATATATTTAGAAAAGGAAGTGCCGGCTTAGTACGATAGCGGCTAACTCCCGAATGTATTGTTATATAAAAATAACTGCTGCATTTTGGAAGACTCAGCGGTTATTTTTTATTATTCTTAGTTATATCATCAATGTAATACAGAATAATAATTATGAGTATTAATGTTAAATAATCCATTAAACTCACCCCCAATCTTCCTCGGACGGAGGGTAAAAGGGAGGGGAAGTTTTATGGTTTTAAGCGACTTCTATGAAGTCGCGCAAAAATCGCCGACCTTTTGTCGGCGAAATAAAACTTACAAGCGGCTTCGCAAGAAGACGCTGTTGCCTGCTACCGTTTTCGTACCTTACCGGCACTGTACTTATTATAACATATTTCAACATGGTTTGTCAATAAAAGTGCAAAAAAGACCCACCGTATGGTGAGCCTTTTTATTTAAGTAATTATTCAGCTTATCCGACTGAGATCAGGTTGCGGAAGAAGTTCCGGCTGCTTTTTCAAGAGTCCAGTTCTTTTCATCGGCCTGCTTAGGATAACCGCCTACATACGAATCGGTTTCAGACTTCTTCCAGATACAAGCACACGGAAAACCATCTTTGAACTTCGCATTATAATATGTTCCCACAGCCTCTTCGCCCATAGAAAGACTTACGGCAGAGGTTATCCAAGGCGCCCAACTGTCCGGGTTGTTGTTTGTATATGGATTATTATCGGCAACATCTTTTTTCGGAACAAAAGGTGAATCCACGTCTTTGAACTTATTGTTGTCTGCATCTTTTGCCATTATCGGCCAATCGTTAGAAAACTTTTCTCCGCCAACAGTTCCGATAGCCTGTTCGCTGACAATAATCTTCTGACAGTAGTTATTGATAGCATTAAACACCTGCTTGGCTGATGAGTTAGCGGACGAGAGCTTGGAGTCGGTTATGTAACCGATCATTGCAGGAACGAGTATAGCTGCAAGTATACCGATGATAGCAATAACAACGATGAGCTCAACGAGTGTAAAGCCGCGATGAGCTGAACATTTATTGTCTGTCATAATGATCATACCTTTCCTATAATAATTTATGAACTAATTATAACATAACTATTTCTAAATGTCAATATAATTATTAACAAAAATTTATTTATATAATTGTTTGCATTATCAACAATGCACAATAATGCAAAAAATATTGAGCATTTTTTGTACAAATGATGTGTTTCATACAGCGCAAGTACAGAACGTGTTTTATTAACAGATCGGCAGCTGAAATTTCTATACAACAAAAAGGGTCGCAAGCTAATGCTTATGACCCTTTCATTATTTGATTTCTTCATCAATATGTTACTGCATTGCTATAAATCTCTTCAGTTCCTGAGAGCTTATGCACTTTTCTCTTGCAACTTCCATAGATATGGTCTTGTTCTTTACGAGTCTCGCAAGCTCCTGATCCATAGTCTGCATTCCGAACTGCTTACCTGTCTGCATTGACGAGCCGATGAGGTGAACTTTATCGTCACGGATCATAGCTTTTATAGAGTCGGTAGCGTTGAGTATCTCGCAGCAGGCAACACGGTTAAGTCCGTCGAGTGTCGGGCAGAGCGTCTGCGTACAAATACCTACCAAAACAGAAGCGAGCTGTGTTCTGATCTGGTGCTGCTGGTGAGCCGGGAAAACGTCAATTATACGGTCGATAGTTGAGGCGGCATCGGTGGTATGAAGTGTACTCATAACAAGGTGTCCGGTTTCGGCTGCGGTAACTGCGGCTTCGATAGTCTCGTAGTCACGCATCTCACCAACGAGGATAATATCGGGGTCTTCACGAAGCGCTGCACGCAGAGCCATTGAGAAGCTCGAGATATCCTGACCGATCTCACGCTGGTTTACCATACATCTCTTATGACCGTGCATATACTCGATAGGGTCTTCAATAGTGATGATATGTACAGATTTATTGACGTTTATATGGTCTATCATAGCGGCAAGCGTTGTAGACTTACCTGAACCTGTAGGACCTGTTACCAGAACAAGTCCACGGGGGCGCATAGCAAAATCTGCAAGGACGGGAGGCAGCTGGAGATCTGAAAGAGTAGGTATATCGTTTCTCAGAAGACGTATCGCAATAGCGGTATTGCCTCTTTGGCGATATACGTTTACTCTGTGACGGAAGCCTCTCTTAGACACGAACGTAAAGTCGGTATCGTTATGTTCTTTGATAGAAGCTTTTTGTCTTTCGTTACACATAGCCTCACATATACGGAGAATGTCGATCTCGGTCATTTCCGTATAAGATGAAAGCTTTCTCAGGTTACCGCCCTGCCTTACTATCGGCGGTATACCAACGGTAAAATGAAGGTCTGAACAGCCCAAGGCTCTTGCCTCGTCGAGTATTTTGTCAATGTCTACAGTAGCCACTTTGTTTTCCTCCTAATATTTTAATAAGGTATATTAAACTGCATAAGTTACACGGATAAGCTCTTCCATCGAGGTCTTGCCTTCCTGAACGAGGTCGGCAACGTTATCTCTCAGAAGTCTTGTTCCCTCTTCTTTTGCAAGAACTGCTATAGCGTCGGCCTTTGCGCCCGAAGTTATCAGCGATGCCATTCTTGAAGTACAAAGAAGGATCTCATGTATAGCGGTACGGCCTTTATAACCGGTATTTGAACATTCGGAGCAGCCGACAGCATCATAAATAGGTACGCTGTGGTCAATGCCGAGAAGCTCATTATCCTCGGCGGCGCTCATACGCATTTTCTTGCACTTGGGGCAAAGAACTTTAGTAAGACGCTGTGCAACTATACCGATAAGCGAGGTAGCGACCATGTACGGTGCAACGCCCATATCCACAAGACGGGTAACTGTGGAAGCCGCATCGTTGGTGTGGAGCGTTGAGAGCACCATATGCCCTGTTATAGCGGCACGAATGGCTATTTCGGAAGTCTCCTGGTCACGCATCTCACCGACCATTATGATGTCAGGGTCCTGACGGAGTATAGAACGAAGCGCGGCTGCGAAGGTCATGCCTGCTTTTTCGTTTATCTGGCACTGGTTTATGCCCTCTATCTCTTTTTCGACAGGGTCTTCAACGGTGATAACATTTACGTTAGGCTTAGCCATTTCACCGAGAGCCGCGTAAAGAGTAGTAGTTTTACCCGAACCTGTAGGTCCTGTAACGAGCATAACGCCCTGCGGAACTTTCAGCATAGATATAAACTTCTGGTAGTTGGTATCGTTCATACCAAGGTCGGTAACTTTTCTTGATGCAACGTTACCGGTGGCAAGGATACGTATAACGACCTTCTCACCGTGAACGGTAGGCAGGTTGGACACACGAAGGTCAAGGTGGGTGCCGTCAACGTCTGCTGACATACGACCGTCCTGCGGTATACGTTTCTCGGCGATATTCATACCGCTGAGTATCTTATATCTTGTTATCAGAGGACCATGTATAAGGTTTGAGATAGGCGGCATAAGCTCAACAAGGTCGCCGTTTACACGAACTCTTATTCTTGTGTACGTTTCAAAAGGCTCGATATGAATATCGGTCGCCTCATGGCGGTGAGAGTTTTCAATAATAGTATTCGCGAGCTTAACTATAGGCGCGTTCTCAATTCTGTCAGACGACAGATCGAGGTTCTCGAGATCTATATCGTCAACGTCTTCGGCAGCCTGAGAGGCCTCGGCGGCGATATTCTCGGCGCTTCCTGCGGAATACATCCGGCCTATGTACTTGGCTATGAGGGATTTTGTTGAAATAACAGCTTTTACCTCGCAGCCTGTTATCATTCTTACGTCTTCAAAAATGTAGAAGTTTGCAGGGTCGTTTGTAGCGACTGTAAGTCTTCTGCCGTTGAGCTCGGTAGCTATAAGGTTATACTTTTTCGCGACCGACTCGGGTATCTTCTTTACAACTTCTGGTATAAACTTTACCTGATCGAGATCTACATACTGAACGTGCATCTTTTCGCCGAGGGCTTTTGCAAAATCTTTGTCGGATATGAGACCCATATCAATAATTACGTCACCGAACATTCTGCCCTTTGACTCTTTCTGCTTTGCGAGAACTTTCATCAGGTTCTCTTCGGTAAGCAGACCTTTTTCGACCAGATAGTCGCCTATACGCATATTTCTTGTATCAGCCATACTAAACCTTCCTTTTTTATATGAATTTGCTTTGCAAGATCAAAACACTTGTAAAATTTAAAATAATATGTTACAATTAAATAAAGGGGGAATTAAAATGCCTGTAAACGAACTTGTATATTCATTGATAGTTTACGTATTCATATTTTTGTTCGGTATAACCATAGGCAGCTTTCTGAATGTGTGCATATACCGTCTGCCTACGGGAGAATCGCTTATAAAGCGCAACTCTCACTGCATGACCTGCGGTGCTGAGATAAAGCGCTACGATCTTATACCCGTATTCAGCTGGCTTATACTGCGCGGTAAATGCCGCAGCTGCGGTGCGCCGATAAGCCCGAGATACTGCGTGGTAGAATCGCTGAACGGTATACTTTACGTGCTTGTATTTTTGTACTATGACTTTATGTACTACCCGCTTCGGGGAATACTCGTATGTCTTTTGCTCTCAGCGCTGATAGTTGTATTCTTCATGGACTGGGACACACAGCTTATTTCAAACTATGTGGTGCTGTTCATAGCGCTGCTCGGTATACTCGACCTGCTGCGCTGCCAGCTGAAGCTTGAACTTGTGCCAAACAACGATGTTACCATAGTCAGCAGAATAATCGGCATATTCGCCGTAAGCGTTGTACTTTTGATAATAGAGCTTGCCAGCAAGGGCAGAGCCATGGGCAGAGGCGATGTATACTTAATGGCGGCGGCAGGTTTGTTCTTGGGTGTTAAAGCCGTTTTAGCCGCGTTCGCGATAGGTCTTGTCACCGGCTCTATAGCAGGTATCATAATAAAGAAGGTAACGGGCGGCAGCAAGTTTGCGTTTGGCCCGTGGCTGTCTTTGGGTATTGCCACTGCTGCGATATGGGGCAACCAACTTGGCGATATGTACCTGCGGCTTACGGGATTTATACAGTAAAATTCAAGCACAAAGCTCCTGCGAAAAGCAGGGGCATTTTTTGTGCCTGCAAGAGCGCCCCGAACAAGCTCCGGGAAACTCTTGCAGGCATCCTGCGGTGTTTTATGCCGCAGGATGACATTTAATTTTAAGCTTATTTCTTAACTGCCTTAACGTCAACTACATCAAGGTCGTTGTTTGCACCGGTTCCGCTTACCTGGAATTCAAAACTGAAAATATTGGTGTCTTCGGTAGTTTGTATCTCTAAGATCAGATTATTGCCCGATTTGCGCTCAGAAAGTAATGTGCCTGCCCAAGGACCGCCGACTATTTTATCTGCCGGGTAATTGAGCTCCACAGTTACTTCAAAAACTGTTCCGGCAGGTATGGGATCACCATTGGTCTCCTTTATTGTGATTTTTGGCTGACAAATATTTCCCCATTTATTCATCAGAGGCTCACGAGAAGCAGTAAATGATTCGGTAGGGGCCGGTTCAAACTTGAGTTTTAACGATATCGGACCGGTTATCGGGGCTGTGGCATCAAACGGCGTACCATCAACATTTGCCCATGTATACGTTCCGCTTTCGGTATTCAATCCGCTTTGAGTAATATCGGGTATATTAGTAATAGTTTTGCCATCAATAACAGGGATATTATTGCCGAGTACATTGCCTTCGCTGTCTTTAAGGACATCGTTGTCTATTTTGTTGCCCTCAGTATCGAGGAATGTAACAGCATTATAATAGTAAGTCTGCGGATAAACATCCAGGTTTTTCGTGATGTGTTCGAAGCTGGTAACAGGCTCATCTGTAGTGCAGTCTGCCCATCTTTCATAAGGACGTCTTTCTCCCGAAGTAAATGATGGCATAGGAGAAGGCTCATAATTCAATGTCGGAACAGACGACACTGCCGTGTTGAATTGAACTGTATGTTCAACCCTCTTTATGGTCATTCCCTTATCTTCCCAAAACCTGACGGTCAGCGCAGGCATAGCAGATTCATGTGTTTTTTTGTACACCGCATACAGTCTCAGCGGATTTGAAGATGCAGGAGGCATACAAGTCAGATCAACAACATTTACATTGGTTTCTTCTGTTATGTCGGGAACTGTTGCATAAAGACCTGTTCTTTGATAAACATAGCCGTCTTTGATATACATCTCAATATTGCTGGATTCTGCATTGTCTCTGACGTTTTCGCTTATGTCATCGCCCTCATAGTAATCAGACCAGTAAACTCTTTCGCCGTAGTCGCCGGATGCATCTTTAACATAGCACTCATACGGATATCTTGTAGCGTTGGCGTTTATTCTTTGCTTCCTGTTGTAGAAGATGTAGATATACTTAGGATCGGTCACGGCAGCGGCGTTGTTTACATTGCTGTAATCAACTGTAACATTGCCTGCTTTTATGTTCAAAAACTCTATAGCTTTTACTGCCGAGAATGTCAGCTCATTGTACTCGTAATCAGCACCGTTATAAGACGGACGGTAAACGTTCATTCTTATATTCATGCTGTTTTGCGAAGCCGCGCTGTTCTCAATACTGAAAGTAAACTGATCGTCACCCATAAAGGTCTGATCCTGAAGAGCAAAAGCGTTGTTATACAGCTTTTCGCCTGCCATCATACCGGATGCGGAAACATCTTCAAAACGTGCGCCGTTATAGCCATACTTCAGTATTCTGCCCTTGCTGCCTTTGCTTATAGCTACAGACGTATCGCGGACGTTTACATTATCGAGCACTATACAATTGGACATACTTTTGTTTTGTTCTTTAATGTTAATACCCTTATCGTTGAATATCTCCGTAATGATATTCTCTATTTCAGCGGGTCCTTTGGTCTCGTCGTCAGTAGCATACACATAAACGCCCGTTGCATACATAAGGTCGTCTTCGAGGGCATTAGCAATTGTAGTTACGGCTTCTTCCTCATTGAGATAGGTATTTGTTGTCTTATAAAGCTTGGCGGTCGGCTGGATAAAATTCAGAACTGCGCCCATGATAATGCCCATAAGGCACATTACCACTATAAGCTCAACAAGGGTAAAGCCTGAACGGTTATTCTTTTTATTCATGCTTTTACCTCCTTAATTCACGCGGAAGAATTTGATATTGTGATCCTCATCGGTCGGGAGCTGATAGCCATCGTTATACTCATACTGGGTATCTACCGTATAGAACTCTATTGTGTCGGCGGTATCAACTACAGTACCATTGAAATTGATCTTCAGGGTAGTGGGGTGACCTGCGCCGTCACTGAGCGGACCGCCCTGAGCCTGTGCAATTGTAGTATCGTCTCTGTTCTGCGACAGATACGCGGTCTGCATATCAGTCTGCTTGTTCCACTTTTCGGTATCGCTCTGGCTTCTCATCGAGAAGTTTGCCGCGGTACATATCATACCTGCGAGAATACCGAATATAGCTGTGCCTACGATGACCTCTACCAGAGTGAGGCCATCGTTATTGGCATTAGTGCGTTTTACACCGTTTTTGCGGCGTCTGAAAAGTTTCAACATATTCGCCGCCCCCTTATCTTGACTCATAATGGCTGAACTTGACAGAACCTACACTCTGTCCTGCGCCGCCGCCGCCAAGGTTTGTATCGGTAGAAGGAGGAATGAAGCCTACACCGAATTGTTCGTCACCGGTAAAGGTTTCACAGATTATAGCGCCCAATATAGTCAGACGTGCATATGTCTGATCAACAGACAGATACGAAAGCTGATTTGTTCCGGGGTCTCTGAGGAACAGAAGATCGTTGCAGCCGTATGTTGATATATTACATGATGCCTGTGGAGCATAAACTACCGCCTCAATAAGAGGATCGTTACCGTTTGCTCTGTCCTGTGTCTCACCGGCAGTCATTGAATCGCCCGGTTTCAGCATTAAGAATATACGTGTTCTATCAGGAGTATATACACCGTGGTCAGAACCGTTGGGTGCGGCATATCCGCTTGTAGCATTGAGCTCTACAACGCCGTTGCCGTCCTTGCCGTAACCGCCTATATTCAAGCCGTAGTCATTCTTCATAAGGAATTTATAGGTATAGTAGTCCATAATACCGGTCTTGAAGAATCTGTATCTCATATTCGGCGATGTTTCATCGGCAATGATATACAAGCAGCCTTCGCTCTTAGTGCTGCTCCATGAGCCGTCATCATTTCTTATACCGTTTTTAACTATTATAGTAGGCATTGACATCTGATTAACATCATAATCAACATTTCCATATACTGGATCCCACTCATATACGTGCATTGGAACGCCTTTTACTCTTATTACATAGTCGCCGGTGAACTGGTTCATATCAACAAGTACTCTCTTACCGCCATTAGCAAATTTGTTGCCATCGCCTTCAAGAGTTGCTTCATCGATCATACAGCCGTTTCCGCCGTCGCTCGCGAGCCTTCCGTCTACTTTGTAATCAAATTTAATACCAAGTTCGGAATCGGTAAATTCGTTTTTGTAATCTTTCAGATTAGTATTTAAAGCTTTCTGATACTTGGTCTTTATAGTAGCGTTATCGGGGTTATCAAGGAATTCCTGAGTAGTTTCATAAGTTTTGATATAGTTAGGATCGAAATCTACTTCGGGCTTATGGTTTCTGCTGCTTGCAGAACCGTGGTTTATCGGATCAGTCAGCACCTTTCCTGCCAGATCTGCATCTGTAGTACCGCTCACACCGTTTATCCTGAGATATCCGGCATTTATCCACTGTCTTACTTTTTCGGTCGTCAGACCGTCGCCGCTTATAGCATCGACTGTAAGTTTTTGCTGATCCAAAGAAGGCTTGGTACCCTTGAATTCGGTAGTCGGAGATACATAAAGCGTTCCGTGAATATTTCTGGAATTGCCCACGGCACTCAGAATAACGTCACCTTCTACAAAAACATCACCATAGATTTCAAGAGTGCTCTGGTTAGCAAGTTCAAGGTCGCCCATATCATCCGCAGTTATGCCGCATCCGCACGAACCATGGACCTTATCAAAATCATCAAGCTTGTAAACATAGAGGTTTCCATACATTTCAAAAACGTTAGTTGATGTTACTTTTGCAGTGCTGCAATATACATCAAACTCTTTATCTGCCAGACCTATATGGGTTTCAAGAGAAGTCCAGAATCTGCCGCCTATAGACAAAAACTGTGTAACATTGTCTTCAGTCTTGGCAAAGCGGGGTTCAACTACAAAAGAACCATTGTTTGTGTTGAAATTATGACCTACTACGATATAGCTGTTTGCCGCACCGTTGGCGTCGTTCTTCCAGTGATAACCTGTAAGAACGTTTAAATCTTTGCCGCATATTACCGAGCCGGAAGATGTTGAACCGTTGGTCGTGTTATAATCTCCGCCGGTAGTTACAGAGCCGGTGTTTGAACACTGCTGATTAAAGTTGGCAGCACCGTTACTGTAAAGTGCGTTGTCTATGCCGGAAGCTTTCTGTCCCGGTGTAACAGCATAATACGCATTGATGGTCTCAGCCTGACCGTTATAGTAACCTGTTACGGAAAGTCTGATATAACCTTCGTTTACTTTGGAAATATTTACCTTGCAGTCGCCGCCCGGTATCAGGCTGCTTATCGCGTCATTTCCGAGGGTTATAGTTCCCTCGGTACCTGCTTCAGCGTAAGATACCAGCGTCGGGTAATTCTGAGTTTTTTCCTGCTCGAAATAGTCATGCACGCTGCCCAGCGCTGATGAAGCGATATAATATGCCTGTTCACTGTTATAGTTGTTAAAGGCATTGGTATGCGCTCGTTTGACAAATGTCAGCACCGCAGTCAGCAATATGGCAGCAAAGCAAGCTACAGTCAATACCGTTATAAGCACCGCGCCCGCTCTGTTACTGTTTCGTTTACTATTATTTGCCATTTCAGTGACCGTCCTTTCGTAAAATTGACATGGTTTGTATCATGTTCTTAAAACACGATTGGGTGAAAGCGATTTTTCGCCTTCACCTAACCGTTACTATACAATTATTCTGCTGCTTCTGCTGCGGTATCTTCAGCAGCTGCCGGCGGTGCATCGAAGTTGGGCTCTTCGGGAGGATTCAGATAGTAAAGTTCCATTGATACCGAACCCTGCCAGCCTTCCTCGTTATCATCTTCTTCGGCAACGCCTTCGGCTTCGGCAACGTCGAATGATACGTTCGTTACGACAAGTGTCTTATGGTCGAGAGTCTTCAGCTTATCGATAAGTTCAAACAGCTGTTCTCTCTTAGCGCCGTCAAATTCCAGGTTGAAGCTGTAGCAGCCTACTGTCTGAGAAGCGGCGGCAGCATTCGCATTTGCATCATCCGCACCGGTATTGGTGTCGTTGATGTTGGCATACTCATCCATCGGGATATTTACGCCGCCTGATGGGTTGTATTGATATTTCTGAAGCTGTTTTGAGTTGAGCGAGAATGTATTGGATGTAACATTCAGACCTGCATCAACAAAGTAATTATAAACTTCTTCGGAAATAACGTAGCCCTGCTGACCTTCATAGAAAGGTTTGCTCAGCTCAACGCTCTCGTTATATATCTCGGTGACCTGATCTTTAACGTGTTCTTTTTTCTCAAGCTCGTCCTGCTTTTCCTGATATGTAGAACGCACTTCATTCAATTCCTTTTTGGAATTCTGCACTTCTTTCCAGGCGGGTCTGATAATAAACCATACGCCCAAGAAGATCATCAATACTATTACCACTACGGTAAGCATTATTCTGTCTCTTTGTGTAAGTTTCATCTAAGACCGCCCCCTTTACTGTGCCTGCTCGCCTGAATCGGCTGTGTCGGCTGCTTCTGTTGTATCTTCAGTCACCTGACCGAAGTTTTCTTCTTTAAGTGTTACAGTCATGCTCGGTATGATGTATACGAGCTTATCACTGTCTTCGTCCTCAGCTTCCGTCTGCCAGCCAGAGTAGGTAAATGCATAATACTCGCCGGATTCATCGACCGCTCTTACGAACTTGGTCAGATCTTCCTGAGAATTGAAGCGTATCTCGTTTATAGTTATCGTACCGTTGATGTTATAATCGAAGACCGAGAAACCTGTCTTGCCGTCCTTGCCCATTATAGCGCCGTTATCGGCTGCGAGCTTAACTATTTTTTCATACTTTTCGGAGCTGAGCTGCGGAAGAGTATCGAACGCTTCATTGGCAAGTTTTGCGCCGTCACGGTAGCTGGTGATCTTTTCAAGCATCGTTTCATATCTTGATGCCTGCCTTATCTGCTCCTCCACCGCGGTTATCTTAGCGTTAAGGTCGTCTATGTCCTTTCGCACCGAAGAATTCCATGCGGAGAGACCTATCTTGATACCTGCTACTATTGCGCACACAACGGCTACACCGGCGAGCATTATCAGCAAGAACTGCTTATTTGCTCCTGAAGCACGTCCTGTTGCGGTATCTATCTCCAGAAGGTTTATACGCTCGGTAAGCTTGTTTCTCTTGAACAGAGCACCTATAGCGTTTGCAAATATGGTGAACTCGAAGTTTTCATAACCGGTTATCTGCGAAGGAACGGGGAGTATCGAGACCGAGATATCCATCTTAGCCATTTCGTCGGCATACTTGATATAGTCATCGATCTGACCGTAGAGTATAACGTTTGAGATACCCGGGCCGCCTCTTGCCTTGTTGAACTGTGACATTCTGAAGATGTTCTCTGACATAGCCTCTACGAGGTAGTCCTCGGAATCATAATCTTCCTCGGATATGGGAGTGTATCTTGCGAATGCCATCTGACCGTTTTCAAACAATGTCATTCCGAGGAACGTGGGGTCAAGCTGCATAACGAGCAGCGGCATTTTTACTGTATTTGCCTTATCGGACAAAACTATACGCGATATGGAGTTACAGCTTATGTTTGCGCTCTTGAGGTTTATGTTCATTACGCTGAACAGTTTTCTGTAGCTTTCAACTACCGCGAACGGGCAGGCAGTTGCGAGCACCTTCATAGCGCCGGGGTTATCCGGTCCTGCTTCGCCTACTATAGTATATGAAATGGAGAAGTCGTTTGTCAGACCCATTTCATGCACCATCTGGTTCTGTACCATTGAAAGGAACTGGTCGGGTTTTGCCTTGGGGATAACAAGCTCTTTAAATACTATATTATTTGAAGAGAATGTCAGTATGGCGTTTTTGTCGAACATATTTTCCTCTCTGATCTTAGCGAGGATAGTGTCGCTCGCGCCTGTAAGGTTTACAACCTCGCCGCTGACGATCATATCGGGCGGCATATCTATGATACAAGATTTTTCGATCTTTATCTTTCCGCCTACGTTATCGCCCTTTACGGCATAAATTTGTCTGTCGGTAATATCAAATGACAGCATTTATTCTTTCACCTCTCTGATTTATTCGCAAATTTTTATGGTCATTATTCGTCAACGTTGAGTCCGCCGTACAGCATCGGGAATATACCTGCAAGACAAAGTCCTATAGCGGCACCCATTACGATTATCATAAGAGGTTCCATAAGACCTACAAGTCTTTCAATAGCGGAATCGGATTCTTCTTCGTAGTAGTCTGCGGTCTTGGCAAGTATCTCGTCCAGCGCGCCCGACTCTTCACCAACATAGATGATAGAGCAGAACATCGAGTCGAAAACTTCTGTTTTCTGTATCGAGCTGGAAAGCGGCTGACCTTGCTTGACTTCATCAACTATCTGGATAAATGCTGCATCTATGTACGAGTTGCCGAGTATCTTCGATGAACGTTCGAGACATTCGACCATCGGTATGCCCGAAGAATACAGAGATGACATAGATCTTGCGAAACGTCCTGTATAGATTATCTTCAGCAGTGAGCCGACCTTCGGGAACTTCAGCTTCAGCTCGTCAAATTTCAGCCTTACCGATTCGATCTTCAGACCGTATACTATCGCGAATATAATGACCGCAACGATAATGAGCAGCAGCCACCATTTCTCAAGAATAAAGTCTGAGAACGCGAACAATGCACGGCTGAGTATCGACATATCTTCCTCGTCCATCATTCCTGCAAAGTTAGGAAGTATGAGAGTAAACATACCTATTACCATTACAACGCAGAGTATCGCAAGGATTATCGGGTACATCATAGCGCCCTTCACCTTGTTCGATGTTTTGTTTTCCTTTGCGTAATGGTCTTGCAGTCTTGCCATTACTACGTCCAGTGTACCGGAAGATTCGCCCGCGCCTATCATACTGATAAAGAAGTCGGGGAAACATCCGTCCTTTTCCTGCAATGCTTCGGTAAGCGTAGCACCTTTCTGAACGTTCTCGTAAACGTCGAGCCACGTTTGCTGTGCTGATTTGTTGTCCATCTGCTTATAAAGTATGTCCAGAGCCTTTACTATCGTAAGTCCCGAGGACATCATTGCCGACAGCTGACGGCAGCAGAAAGACAGCTCCTTTGTTTTGAATTTGTGCGCGGAATTAGTACCCTTGCCCAGATCGGCCTGGATCTTTACCGGAAACCAGCCTTGGTCATATATCTTGGCGTTGACCTCTTCTTTGGTCTCGGCGTCCATACTGCCTTTTATGGTCTTACCGGTAGTATCCTTCGCAACATAAACAAACTTCTTCATGTCTGTATAGTTACACCTCCACAGATGTTATACAACTTATATCAAGTCGCACTAACACATTTTCTTTATTATAACACATTTCCCACCCAACAATCAAGCCGTTTTGGCATATATTTTGTTTAATTTATTGTAAAAAAAATTCGCTTCTTTTTATATAGTTTGACTAAAAAGCCCTTGCAGACGGCGTTTGCGGTTTCCATTTTCTGCCCTGACAGGCTTTTTTATTTACACATCAGGGTGCTTTTTCAAATAAATTGCATGACTGACAAAATACACCGCCATGATCAGAGCTATCAGAAGCAGCTGCGAAATGATCACCGCCGAGGTATAGTCGCCGCCCACCCACCGGCAGGTGACAAAATACTGTGTGAGCAGCATCTTTGGTATATCGGTGGCATGGTCCATAAACAGCACGGGTGCGAAATACACCAGAAACACAGCGGCACAGCATATTATACTGCTGAACAGGTCGAACCTGCCGTATGCGGTATTGCGCTTGCCGTCCTCCCATATCACCCAGAACATGAAGGCAAGCATGACTATCCACGCACAGAAAGACTGCAAGCTCTCCGATGTGAGTGTTGCCTGCACGCTGTCATCGGCTACTGCGTTGGTTATGACGTCCATAAGCAGGGGCACAAGTATGCCGCAGCCTATGTTGAGCACCACTGTCAGCACACAGAATTTTACTACAAATTTCAGCTGTTCAAACGTTATCATACCTGCCCTCCTGTCATATTACACATCGTACAATAAAATTTTACTGCATTTTTTGCGGTTTGTCAATAAAAATACGGAAAAATTCCGATCACCTATTGAAAAAAATATTTAAATGTGTTATAATATTGTAAATGAAGTTTACAGAGTTTTCACTTTGATTGACATTACATATATAATGTAAGGGGGCTTGAAATATGGATGCGAAAGAAATGGGCAGAAGACTCAAAGCGGCGCGACTTGCAAAGAAGATGACACAGAGCGAAGTGGTGGGCGATTTTATAACGCGCAATATGCTCAGCCAGATAGAGAGCGGTGTTGCCACGCCATCTATAAAAACGCTTGAATACTTAGCCGGTGTTCTGGATATTTCTATGGCATCGCTTTTGCCGCAGTCGGGCACATATGCAAACGAGGCTGACAGGATAGTAAAGGCAAAGAAAGCCATTGAAGAGGGCGACCACAGCGCTGCTATAGAGCTTCTGGAATACGACTGCGAGGTATTCGGCGATGAGGCAAACGCTCTGCGATCTATAGCATATCTTGCAGCTGCCAATGAAGCTGCCGCGTCAGGTGAGCTTCAGCGCGCGGTAGACTGTGCAAAGCAGGCGCACGAATACGCAGGCTTAGGGATATACGAAAACAGCAGCCGTGCGGTGGAGAGCATGAAGCTTATGAACCGCTCGGCTAAAATGCTCAGCGATTACTATGCGGCGCTTATTACCGACACCGAAAGCAGCAACTAGGTCACAAAACAACAAAACACAATGCTCCCGCAATCTGCTTACGGGAGCATTTTTTATTGATACATCACAGCGCCTTCGGGCATAAAGCCTTCGGGCAGATAAACGCCTACATAGTCGGGGCATTTATCGTACACGGGCGCGATATAGCAGCCGCTGTCGCCGTTGTCGTAATTATCAAAGAACAGATCTTCCGATGCTCTGAGCTTATGATAAACAAGCTCCTCTCCCCTGCTGTTGCGAGGTGAGTTGATATAAGCATCGCTGATGATATTGCCGCTGTCTATATATATCTGACCGCGCTCGGTAAATATAGCACGGGGCGATACCGATGCGACGTGTATATGCAGCACAGAGCCGCTCTTGATATAAACCGAAGTTTCGCCCGATATGTCGCCTATGCCTACAGACTCATTGCCCTCTGCGAAGATATCTATAACGCTGTCGTAGCAGTATATCTCAAACTCTCCGTCACGCGCGCCGATGCCCAGTATAGACTTGGCTTTTTCGTCTATATTGAAGTGACAGCCGTCGGTGATATTAACGCTGCCGCTGCCGTTTTGCAGTATGCCGAAAGCGGTAGCCATATCTCCGCCCAGAGTTACCGATATATCGGAGGACGAAAGCTCTGCATCTATAGAACCGCGTGCATTGCCTATTCCCAGAAGCCTGTCGCCGTTGCCTGTTATACTTATTTTTGAGTTGCTTATATTCATCATAAGGCTGCCGTTTTCAGCGCCGACGCCTATAGTTTTTTTGCCTCTCTGCTCTATTTCTATATCCGCGTCATGAATGGATATTTCGGAATGTATAGAGCTGTACTTGCCGCCGAAGCCTATAACGTTGTCACCTATTATGACCATACTGCACTTGCCTGTAAGACCGAAGTTTATCTTGCCAAAGCCGCTGTCAGCACCGCTGCCGAAAGCCACCGGGTCGTTGGTATGTATATCCATATCGCAGCTGCCGTCTCCGCTTATGCTCAGTTCCGCGCTGGTAGGCACGTTAAAGCCGCCGTAGAATTTATTCTTGCCGCGCATTTCAATGCTTACCTTTGAATTTTCACCGCAGCGCATAACATACGGGAGGCACAGCAGCGTACAGTTGTTCATTACCACCTGCGCTGTCATATCGTCCTGCACTGTAACGGGCATATCTACCTGACGTGCCACATCGCCGTTTAAAGTTATCGGCGAGTGTTTTATCAATATCTCGGTATATCCGTTCAGAGCAAGCTCTACTATATCTATCTCGCCGGGCTCTGTTGTCTCATATATACGGCTTTCGTTTCTGCCCGAGCGTTTAAGGTTTGCGGATATCATCTGATCCGCTATATCATCGGGTATTTTATCAATAAACTGCGGCTGAGGTCTTGCGGTATAAAAGCCCTGTATAAAGTCAACATCTATAGAGATGGCATATTCGAGTTCCGCTCTTGTTTCAACGCCCTCGGCAATTACCTTTATATTATGTCTTTTAGCGAAATTAACAAGCCCCTCAACGAGCGTTCGTTTCTGCTCATCGGCGTTTATGTTGGTTATAAGAGAGCGGTCGAGCTTTATAAACGCAGGCTGTATCTTCAGCAGGTTAGACTCATTAGAATAGCCCGTGCCGAAGTCGTCAAGCGCAATAGTGCTGCCTACTTTTTCACATCTTCTCTTGAATTCCTCAAACAGCTTGTCGTCAAAGTTTGCATCTTCGGTAACTTCTATAACGGTATTTTCAAACAGCTTGTTATATTCTTTATAAAGATCTTCAAACTCATCTTCCGGCAGAAGCATATTGGGAATGGTATTTATAAACACCTTTTTGCCTGCAAGTTTCTCCTTATTCTCAGCTATTTTGCGCATAACGTTTACAAGCGTCATTCTTTCAACGCCGACAAGGCAGTTATCCTTGGCTGCAACGCTTAAAATATCAAGCGGAGTAAGTTTCATATCGCTTACAGGGCGCATAAGTGCCTCATAGGCGAATATCTTGCCTGTGCGCGCATTTACTATAGGCTGGAAATAGTAGTTCACGCTGTTGTTTTCGATAACATCGTGCACTGCTTTTGCTTTTCTGAATTCTTCCTGCAAGTCTGCATATCTCTGCGGCGAGAACATTACCGGCTCGCGAGAGTTAGAACCCAGCGCCTGATACAGGGCAAAGTCTGTTCTTGCAACAAGGTCGTCAAGGTTATCTGCGCCCTCGGGGAAGCCGCACCAGCCGCACACCGCCGAAAGCCTGTTGGCAGAGCCATAGCCTGCTATAGTAGAGTTTGCCTCTTTTACAAGTAAGTCCAGTCTTTCTTTTATATCGGGGAACTGCCCTGCAAAGAAGAACAGGAAACTGTTGTGCGAGTTTTTGCCCGTTATAATGCGCTTGCTTTCAAGGTCTTTGAACTTATCGCCCAGAGTATTTATAATATTGTTGGTATTATCATTGCCTGCGGCTCTTTCAAAGCCGTTTACAGAAAGTATGACAAAATAACCCTCTTTGCAGCCGTTGTCAATAAATCTCTGTATATGTTTCAGAACTGCCTCGCGGCTGAGAAGTCTGCTGGCAGAATCGTAATAATCACTTTGTATAAGGTATATCTTTTGCAGATACAAGTCTGTTACATCTATTATAAGCGTTGCTGTCTTGCCTGCATACGGCACACGCTTTACCCTTACCCATATATCCTCGCCATCCTCGGGCGTGAAGCGATAAAACAGCTCGCCCGTCTGCTCGTCGCTGTCGTCGGTAAGCTTGCTGAAAAACTCACTGAACTGCGCACCTGTTATCTCGGCGCTCTGCGGAAGTATAGGCGAAAGCTTTTCTACCAGCGTATGTGCGCCATATACAACATAGCCGTGCCTTTTTGGTCTGAAAAGAATAAAGCTCTGCTGGGCGGCTGCCATCATGTTTTCCAGTCTTAAATAAAGCCTTGAATACAGCACCACAAATACAGCTATCATAGCTGTTATTATGCCTGCAAACGCAAGACAGGCAAGCAGCACACCGTTTTCAAACTCTCTGTTCACTGCGAAAATGAGCGCGGCAAAGCACAGGCATGAAAGTATTATAGCCTCGCAAAACAGTCTTTTATGATATTTGAATTTAAACAAGCCGCTCACTCCTTCCGCTAATAACATACACTATATATAATAGCACAAATTCTCTCCGATGTCAACCGCTTTTTTGTGCATTTTTAAACAAAATGTCCTCTGCCATTTTGTGGCAAAGGACATAATTTTATTTGTTATGCCGCAGGTTCTTCCTGCTTAACCGAAGTTTCCTCGGGCGGCGGCTCAGGCTGCGGTTCCTGCGACTCCGGCGGCGGGTCTGTGGCGACGCTCGCAGGCGTTGTGGTAGTAGTAGTAGGGGGAGGCGGCGCTTCGGTGGTCGTTTCCGTGGGGGGCGCCTCCGTCACTGTGGTGGTAGTAGTTGTTGTTGTGGTGGTAGTTGTAGTGGTTGTTGTTGTGGTAGTAGTCGTCTCCGGCTCTGGCGGAGCTATATATTCGGTAGTTGTTGTCTGCGCCTGCGTCTCAGGCTCATATACATAAGGCGGCTCGGCAGTTGTATCATACACCGGCGGATCGGTATAAACGGGCGGTTCTTCAAACACATACTGGCTCGTCTGTTCGGGGGTTACGAATGTTTTGCCGTATATAGCCATTTGCAGTATCTCAGTATTTGCCGCAAAATCGGGGCACAGGCAGTCCATAGTTCTTATGGTCTGTGTTGTAAATGTGCCCGAGGCAGGTATCTGTATCTGCTGTATCTCATAGTTTCTGTAGTAATCAACGGCGTTGGCAAGCAGAGAAAGCACATCTTCCTGCGAGAGATCCCAGCGCACATTGTCGCCCTCGGTAACTTTATCCAGGATATCTTTCATCTGTCCCAGATCCATGCCTCTTGACTTTTCTATCATCTTCTGTATAACTTCTCTCTGGCGCGCTGTTCTGCCATAGTCATCACCGACGTTATATCTTATTCTCGCATAGCCCAGCGCCTGGTTGCCGTTGAGGTTATAATGTCCTGCCTCAGAGAGCAGATCCTGCGTTGAGGGATTGCCAAGATACATATTCTGCTCCATCATCGGGTTTCTCATCTCATCTACCATTACCTGCGTAACGTCAGCTTCAATGCCGCCCAGAATATCGACTATCTGTATAAACGTATAGAAATTAACTATAACATAATTGTCTATCTTTACGCCGAAGTTTTTCTCCAGCGTGTCTTTGAGCAGCGATGCGCCGCCGGCTGCATAGGCAGAGTTGAGCTTATTTGAGCCCACATCGGGGATATATATATAAATATCTCTCATGAAAGAAGTCAGGATTATCTTCTTTGTTTCGCGGTTTACGGAAACCAGCAGCATAACGTCTGTGTTGCCCCGGCTCTCCCCTGCCGTATCACGCAGATCTTCGCCGACGAGCAGCACATTATACACTTCTTTTGATGCCATTATATCGGCATAGTCTTTAAGCTGCTCTTTCAGGTAGTCTTCATATCCGACCACATTGTCCACAGTATCGCTGTCTCCTATGCTGTTTACGCTGACATCTATCCTGCTGGCATTTTCATTGCCTATACGGTTATAGTAGTGGTTGAAAACTATTATAGCCACAAGCAGCCCTATAAGCGCAACTATGACCACTATCATTCCGGCAATTATGAATTTCAGCTTATGGAGTATAAAAAATTCCTTTGCTTTCTGCCAAAAGGTCTTCTCTTCCTCTTCGCTGACTGCATCGTCTTCATCAGCCTGAGTTATGCCTTTTTTCTTGTTCATGGCATCTGCTACCATTTCTTCTATAGACATTTCGTCTTCGTTTTTATTGGCGCTGTCGGGCTTTATGCCATTTTCTTTATTATATTTAGCCTTTGCTATGCTCTCCTGCAAAGTCATTTCTTTTTCGGGCGCTTCCTGCGGCTGCGTTTTGGGTGTTTCTCTTTTCTTTTCTATTGCAGAGGCTATAAGATCGTTCAGTGAGCCTTCCTCGCTGAGCATCTCGTCGTTGTTCCTTTCATCTGCCATATTATTCTCCATTCCGAATGCAGCTTGCTGCACCCATGATGTTCTCGTTTTGTTGATCTGTTTTTCCCGTACTGTATTTTTTACACGTACATGGTTATTATAACACATATTCTGATATAATGCAACAGTCAATACTATTTTTCTGCAAAATAAACAAAAGCGGCAAGGTATATTCCCTGCCGCATATGATTTTTGCCGCTTTACTGTGCCTGATCTTCCTGATAGTCAAGATACTTATCATAGACCTTTTCGGCTGTATATCTTGCAAAAGCATCGCTGTTCTGCTCTATCTGCATATCACCCAGCCAGCCTTCAGCCATTTCTTCAAATTCTTCCGTCTTCATTTCCTGAAGCAGTATATCTCTGTTCTCCTCGGCATACTCGGGGTAGTCTGTAACATCGAGCTTTTCTATAACATACCAATAATTGTCGTCCTCGAATGTTTTTATATCGTCGTTGTTCATGCCGGTATCTATATACTCTACTACCTCGTTATCGGCATAGTCGCCGGAGTTTTTATTGACCATTACATTGTTGTCGGTCTCTTCTTCCTCTTCTTCTTCGTCAGTGCCGTTTTCCTCGGCTGTTTTTGCCTTGTATTCCTCTATTACCTCATCAAACGAAGTCTCCTTTGCCATTTCGGCGTATTCCTCTGCGGTAGCCTTGGCTTCGTCTTCCTTGCCCTCGGTCTTTGCCATAGATATAAGCTTGAACCTTACATAGTTATCCTTTATATACGCATCAATATCGCTGTCGGACACCTCATTTATGCCGCCCTCGCCATAGTAAGCATAAAACAGCTTCTCATCCATTTCAAGGGCTGTCTGTATCTGCTCTATCGATGACTTTGCGATACCTATGGATTCATAATAATCGGCGTCCCAGCTTGCCTCGACCGCATCGGCTATCTCATGCTTTTCGTCATCTGTAAGCGAAAGACCCAGCTCATCAAATTTAAGCATGGTGCACATAAGCTTCTGGCATGATGTATATGCATCTTCGTGAGCAAATTCGCCAACGGTCATAGTGCCGTCGCCGTACTTTTCGTTTACTATATCCTCAGATGCCTTGCCGTTGTTCTGATAATAGGTATACGCCTGCTGGTTTATCTGCGACATGACATAATAAATGAACACGCCTGCGTTTATGCTCTTGTCGCCCGACTTGCAGATATATGTGGTATCCGCGCACGATGTGAGCATTGCTGCGGTGAGGCAAAAGCTGCACACTGCCGCCGCTGCTTTCTTAAAAGTCCTTCCTGACATTTTATCACCTTTATTTCTTATGCTGTATTGTCATTTTCTTCAGCGCTTCAAAACGCTTAAAGATTATTATAATACATTTTTATCATCTTGTCAAGAGCGGCGGCACGTTTATTGTCACAGAAAGCTTCTTATATCCATAACCAGACCCTCTTCAAGGTCAATAAGCTTTTTAGCTACCCTTTTTGAGCCCTCATCGGCTGCCTTATACTGATTAAGATACTTATGAAGAGATTTTACCCCCATATTGCACCCGTCGGTCATAAGGTCTGCAATTGTTTCATCTGAATGATCTACTGCCATTTTCATGTTCGTTTTCATCCACGACATACCTTTTGCCATGGCATTGGGCTCTTTGCCCTCGTCGTCAAACTCGGTAAGTTTTGTCTGCACCTCGCTGTTGAGCTTGATATGCCGCTCCTTGCACTGTGCCAGCAGCTTGCGAAGCTCCTTGTTCGTTACCTTGTCAAGCACATCGTCAATTGCCGATATACCCATTTTTACTCCTGCATCGCACTCTCGCAGAAGCCTTACTGTATCCTGATGGACCATAAAAATTCTCCTTTCAGGGCTTCGCCCCATATTTGCAAGAATAGTATGCCAAAGAGCGGTGCGATTATACTTAAAACACTGCAATGCTTGACTTGTATGCATAGATATGTTATAATTTAACACGTTGAAAGGAGTGAGCGTATGGCAGAGCATGAAGATGGTCTTTTGGAAAATACCGAAAAGCACAGACTTCTGCGCGGCTTTTTGAGCCTTGAATTTTCACCGCACAGTATGCAGGCGCTGTTTACGTCGTGGCTATTATGCGCGGCGGTGTGCATACTTTCTGTAAAGCCCCGTTTCAGCGACCTTGCATCTTATATGAAAGACCTCAGCTTTATATGGATGCTTATCAGCACTGTTGTTATCTGGCAGCTGCTGACTCTGATATTCATTTTCAGAAACCGCAGTGTGATAAACTGCATAACGGTGGCATCTGCCATACTTCTTGCTGTTACAGCCGCCGCCGAAAACAACGAGATAGTTTTTCTGACAGGGCTGTGCTGTGCTGTAGCTCTTACAATAAAATTCGCCGACATACCTTTTTACGATATGCCGGGCATCATAAAAAAGGCAGGGGCAAAGGTAAAATGGTCTGTTACCGTGCTGCTGATGCTGGCGTTTGTATTGTTTGTAGGCATAATATGCTGCCTGAAATACTTTGACCACTGGACAAGCTGCTTTGACTTCGGCATATTCGCGCAGATGTTCCACAGCATGAAAGAAACGGGGCTGCCGCTTACCACCTGCGAGCGTGACGGGCTGCTTTCGCACTTTGCGGTGCACGTATCGCCAATATACTATCTTCTGCTGCCTGTATACTGCATATTTCCCTCGCCTGCCACGCTGATGGTATTGCAGCCGCTTGTTGTGGCATCGGGTGTTATACCGCTGCTGCTGATATGCAAAAAGCACGGTCTTTCACAGCTTGAGGGTCTGCTGTTTGCGGTATGCTACATAGCTTTTCCGTCATTTGCGGGCGGCTGTTTTTACTATCTGCATGAAAACTGCTTTCTTGCGCCGCTCATTATATGGCTGATATACTTTCTTGAAGCAGACAAAAGTGTGCTCTCATGCCTTTTTGCAATTCTTTTGCTTTTGGTAAAAGAAGATGCCGCAGTTTACGCCTGTGTTACAGCGCTATACTTTGTATTTGCGGACAGGACAAGCAAAAACTGCCGTCTGGCATGCGCGGCGATATTTGTATTTTCTTTGGCATATTTTGTTGTGATAACCGATATACTTGCGGCATACGGCGACGGCGTTATGAGCTGGCGTTACAAAAACTACTCATACGACGGCTCAGACAGCCTTGCGGTGGTTTTCAAGACAGCAGCCGCCGACCCTGTATACGTTATACAGCAGTGCTTCACCGCTGACAAGCTGACCTTTATGCTTAAAATGCTTTTGCCGCTGGCGTTTCTGCCGTTTGTGCTGCACTCTCCCAAAGAGCTTATAATGCTGATACCGTTCGTACTTATAAACCTTATGACCAACTACGGCTATCAGTATAACATAGATTTTCAGTACACATTCGGCAGCGGTGCGGCTCTGCTATATCTTGCGGTGGTGAATTACTCGCATTTTGATCGGGGGGGCAGCTGCAAAAAGAGCCGGTACAAGGTACTGCTTACCGCGGCGGCGTGCTGCGCTGTTCTATTTGTAGGTCTGCAAGGCGGCAGGCTGGACAGCTTTAAGTCATACGCAGACAATGAAGAAACACGCGGCAAGATAGACTACGCGCTCACTCTGATACCCGAAGATGCATCGGTGGCATCGTCAACGTTCCTGCTGCCTAATCTTTCGCAGAGAGATGAGCTTTATCAGCTGGAGACCACCAAACACGAGGCGGAGTATTACGTGCTTGATATGCGCTACAGCAGCAATGAATTTTCTCCCGATGAATACAAAAACGACGGCTATGAGGAGATATACTACGAAGAAGGCTGCGTTGCGATATACAGAAACAAAAATTACAGTGGATAATCGAATAATAAAAACTGCTCGGCAATAAAAAGACGAGCAGTTTTAAATACTCCCTTTATGCAAAGTGTTCCTAAGATAAATCAGAATTTGCGCTTGCGGAGCAGCGAATACTTCACATACAACACAGCGTTCTCTGAGAGAACGCGAAAAGAGAGATATGGCTTCTCATTAGGGAATGCCCTCTCTTGCAGGGCGTTCCCTCTTGAAAAACAATCCACCGGATTGTTTTTCAATTCACTCTTTGCGGAGCGCACGTTGTGTTTGTGTGGCTCTGCCCCACACCCCGCAAGCCTTTTGAAAAAGGCTTGACCGAAAACTTTTAGTTTCTTGACAGGAACTAAAAGTTTTGTGTACTGTGTGACGGTAATCTGCTCCGCGCCGTCCGCGCTCGGACAAATTCCGATTTATTTATTATCAACGCAAAAGTGAAAAGGAAATTTAATTATGTATTATGTATTTGCTATGCCCTCGCGGTCACTTCGTATCAGGGTTATCTCACCTTTTTCCATTTCGTGAACGGTATCGCACAGAATGTCTATATCCTCCGCCGAATGCGAGGCTATCAGTATAGTTTTGCCTTTAGCTTTCAAGTCAAGCAGATACTTTCTCATATCCCCCACGCCGTCCTTGTCAAGCCCGTTGAACGGCTCGTCAAGTATAAGCAGCTTGGGGTCTTCCATTATCGCCTGCGCCAGACCCAGCCTTTGCCTCATACCCAGCGAATACTTCTTCACGCTTCTGCGCAGATCGGGGTCAAGACCCACCTGTTTCATCGTGTTTCGTATATCCTCGGTCTTTATCTTGTTGTTCAGACCTGCCAGCAGCTTCAAATTTCTCAGTCCGCTGTAGCCGGGTATAAAGCCCGGGGTCTCTATTATAAGTCCCACATCGGGCGGAAAATCAACGTCATCGCCGATGGTCTGACCGTCTACCTTTATACTTCCCGAAGTGGTATGTATAAAGCCGCATATGCACTTCATCAGCATGGTCTTGCCGCTGCCGTTTCTGCCTATCAGACCGTGTATAAGGCCCTCTTCAAAACTTACGCTCACGTTTTTAAGTATAGGCGTTTTCTTCAGCGTAAGGCACACATCATCAACAACTATTATATCAGACATTTTCTCCGCCTCCCTTGTCAGTCTATATCCTGTACCGATTCAAAGTCTGTGAACGACAGCGCGATAAGGCTTACAAATATAAGCCCGACAGGCACAAGCAAAAAGTACAGAATAGTCTTCCACATATCGAAAACAGGTTCTCTGAAATATTTAGTATAATGCAGATATATTATTGTGTGAGACATCGGCAGCACCCACTTTGCCGAAACGTTAGCGTAATTGAGCGCGCAGCCGAACGCTATTACAGCGCCCGATGACAAAAGCCCCATTATCTTTACTTTAAGGCAGTTGAACATCAGCATTATAAGCGCGAGTATCAAAAGATAGCACATTATAAGCAGATAGCTTACCACGGCAGTTTTTACGGGCGGCAGCTGATTGTAGATCTTTTCGGTTATAAGGCAGTTAGCAAACGAGCCTGCCTTGTCGGGGAAGATCTCGCCATACTGCTTTACGGGAATGCTCCATTCGTTAGTCCAGCTGCAATTTGGCAGCACAGGCAGCACCGCGCCAACAAATATTGCACCAACGTATGTAAATATCGCCAGCACCGAGAAAAGCACCTGACCGAAAAGCCAGTTTGTTCTGCCCGTTCTTTGCAGGAAAAACAGCGTGTTGCCATCGGTTCGCGGAAAGTCTGAAATCAGTGTCAGGAACACTGCCGGCACTATGGCGATTATCATATCGCTGTTGGCTATTGCAATAAACGGCTCTATAACGCACAGCGGTTTGCCCACTTCCTGCGCGAGGCCTTGCAGCGGTGTGATGATATAGTCAAACACAAATATTATCATTACGCCGAATATTATCATGCGCGGATTGGTTATCCACTTGACATACTCTGTTCTCGCGGTGCTCCATATTTTTCTGAAGCTCAATGACTTTCGCCTCCCTGCTATTTATTTTCGGTAATTTCTGTCATATATTATATAATATTTTTGTGGAAAAGTCAAGCGTATTTTGGCAAAAAGCAATCAGCCCCGACAAAATTCTTACATTAACTGTAAAAGTGCGGAACCACAGTACGCAAAACTATTAAACCCTGTCAAGAAATTAAAAGTTTTCGATCGACCCTTTTTCAAAAGGGTCGTCATGGGTCATAGCGTATGCAAGCATACGCCGGGCGGAAAGCACATTGTCGCCTGCGGTCGCTTGCGCACGCTGCCGCAGTGGGCGAAAACCCCATACGGCAGGCGCTCCGCAAATGGGTGCAGCGGTCGTAAACGACCGCGGGGGAAGAATTATTTCGCTTTTAGTTTTTTGGGCGAAATAATTCTTCAGGCGTTCCCAACGGGAACGCTGCGCCCATGCAAGAGAGGGCGTTCCCTAATGAGAAGCCATATCAAACTTTTCGCGTTCCATTCTGGAACGCCGTGTTAAGTGAAAAAATCTTATAAAACAAATCTATAGACTATACCCACTATTCTCCCCAAAAAGAGAGGTGCTGGCAGAATATTCTTCCAATCGTGCGAGGCTGCATTTATGATTTGAGTGAGTTGTTATGTCTTATGGAGCGTTGCACAGCTCCGCAGGGTATGCACAAGCGCAAACTTTTAAATAGCTATTGCACACGCAAGCGCGCGCAGGCAAAATGGTCGGGGCTTTTCAAAGGGGAGGCTCAGCTTTTAGAAGCAAGATAACTAGAGGCAAGAGGCAAGACGAGCGTTTGGAAAAATTCGCGCTAAACTGTAAAAAGAAATTTCTTGCCTCCTGCTTCTTGTAAATTGCAGGTATGGAAGACTGTCGCAAAGCCTTAAAAACCGTTTCTAACTTCTGACGTCTCACTTCTAACCTCTAGCAGCGGCGCGCACGTTGTGTTTCGGGGGCTTTGCCCGGCGGTCGCTTGCGAACGCTATACCCCCCACGCCCCTTTTGAAAAAGGGGCGATCGAAAACTTTTGGTTTCTTGACAGCAACTCACTTTTTCTTTTTAAGCCTATACTTTGCCGCGGCGTGAAAACTGCCCGAAGTCAGGGAATACATAAGCTTGGGGCTGAGCACATAGCACAGACTGCCGCCTGTGCGCTTGAACATTCCCTTTACATATCTTGTATACGCTTCGTCGTTTATTTTTTCGGCAGGGGTAACGGCATCAACAGGCGTTACTCTCATCTTTACTGCCTCATCTACCAGAATGCCCACCTTTACGCCGTCTTCCTGCGTTACAACTATGCAGCTTCTGTCCATATCCTCTTTAGGCGGCATACCAAAACGGCGGCGCGCATCTATAACAGGAAAAGTATCTTCATCTACTTTTGTAAACCCCAGCACATAGTCGGGAAACTCGGGCACAGAGTATATATCCCCTGCCTGGCACAGCCTTACGACGTTTTCAAACGGTATTGCAAAGTCTTTTCCGCCGACTTTCGTCATCAGCATATTTGTTGTTTCGACGGTCTCCTGCTGCTCTTCATCATCGTCAAAGTCCATAAAGTTGTTTACTATTTCTATATTGCCCATATGTTACTCCTTTATCTTGCGCAGAAGCGTTTCGGCTATGCTGTCAAGCTGTACCTGTTTGCAAGCCGCGCCTTTTTCAAGCGCCACCCTCGGCATACCGTACACAACGCAGCTTTCCTCGTCCTGCACGACTGTATATCCGCCTGCATCTTTTATCATTTTAAGGCCGTTAGCGCCGTCGCTGCCCATACCGGTAAGCAGCACCGCGAGGGCATCTTTCTTGCCGCACGCCGCAACGCTTTCAAACATAACGTCTACCGAAGGACAGTGACCCGAAACCTTTTTGCCTGCCAGCGATGTTATAAAATACCCGTTCTCATCTTTAAACACTTTCAGATGCCTTTTGCCTGCCGCTATTGTAACGCTGCCGTTGTGCAGGTACTCGCCGTGCTTAGCTTCCATAATATCAAGCTCGGGGAACTGCTGGCGAAGTCTTTGTGCGTATATAGCGGTAAAGTTTTCGGGCATATGCACTACCACCACCACGGGAGGCGTATCGGCGTTAAAGCCGCAAAGAATCCTAGGCACTGCTTCAGTCGCGCCCGTAGAGCCGCCAATGGCGATTATCCTGCTGTCTTTTGCCGTTTTAAGAGGATTTCTGTGCATAACGTTATACACAACGTTGCCTGCTCTTACTGTAGTCGCGGCGTTTGCAGATTTTATCCGCACAATAAGCTCCGATGCAAATGCGTTGAGCTCATCGCTGCTGGTGATATGCGGTTTACATACATAGTCTACCGCGCCTGCTTCAAGCGCTGCAAAGGCATTCAGCGGCGTGGAAGAACATATCACCACAGGCAGAGGAAACTGCGGTATAAGCTGTTCCAGAAAGCGTATGCCGTTCATTTTGGGCATTTCAATATCCAGTACCATAACGTCCGGCTTATATTCAATTATCTTGTCTCGCGCTTCGTAAGGGTCGCCTGCCGTGGCGATAACTTCTATTCTGTCGTCGTGGCTTATAAGCTTTGCAGCCACTTCGCGGAACAGCTGTGAATCGTCCACCAGCAGCACTCTTATCTTGCTGCTCTTGCTGCCGTTCATGATATTCTCCTTGTGTGTTTCAAGATCACGGTTTTCTGTAGATGGCAGGGCGCACCCTGTCAAAGTTCTTGTTGTTTATAAATTCTGTATGACCTATATACAAAAATGCATCATGGTTCATGTTTTCATAAAATCTCTGGCAGAGCCTTTCTGTTGTGGGTTCGTCAAAGTATATCATAACGTTGCGGCAGAGTATCAGATCAAATGTCTTTTTGAATGCTATAGGCTCCATAAGATTATGATACCTGAAAACAACTTCCTGCCTTATTCTCGGAACTACCTGATACGAGCCGTCTTTCAGCCTTGTGAAATACTTATCCTGCCACGCCTTGGGCAATTCTTTTACCGACTCTGCGGTGAACACGCCGCGTTTTGCTATATCCAGAGCGTTGAGCGATATATCGGTCGCCAGTATCTTGCAGTCCCACGCGGATTTGCGGAAACCGAAGTAGTCATCTATAAACATAGCTACGTTGTAAGGCTCGTTGCCGTATGAGCAGCCTGCGCTCCATATACACAGCTGTCTTGTGTTATTCTCCCTCTCCATTTTGGGAAGAAAGTATTTCACCAGATGATCGAAATGATCCGACTCTCGGTTGAAATATGTATGGTTGGTGGTCAGCTTGTTTATAATGTTGGCTATCTCCATTCCCGATTTGTCTGCGAACGCGGCATCGAGAAAGTCGCCGAAGCTTTTATAGCCGTTCTGCTCAACATAATATGCCAGCCTGTATTCCACCAGCTGCTGTTTGTTTATTAGGTCTATGCCGTATTTTGACTTGATAAATGTCGTAAGTCTCAAAAAATCCTGAGAACTTATTTCCATACCGCTTCTCTCCTTGCCTGTCAGTCTTCTGCAATTTCTTCGGGTCTTATCAGTTTGAAAAGCCCCTCGCTTGTGTTAACCACCGCGCTTACAAAGCCTTTTTTGCCGGGCGTGCCGCTTATACTGCTGCTTGAAACATCTATAACGTCGCCCACGCTTTGAACTATAAGCCCCAGCGAACTGCCCTTTATCTCGTATACTATTATGCAGCTGTGCCTGTCGTACTCATCGCACTCGCCGTAAAACCTCATCGCCGTATCTATAACGGGTATAGCCTTGCCGCGCAGATTTATCAGCCCTTTTATATAGTCGGGCAGCATAGGCACAAAGGTTATCTCGGGTATCTCTATAATATTCGTAACAATCGATATGTCTATAGCATACCCTTCATCGCCGCAGCTGAAAGTAAGCAGGCGTATATTCTCATTTTCAGTGGTATTTTGCACCGCTGTCGCCCCCTTTCTATTTACCGAAAACTTTGTTTATAATGCAGCCGACGTCCGCTATCAGCGTCATACTGCCATCTGCAAGTATCGAGCAGCCCGAGAGCCCGTTCTCATTAAGGTTATACTGACCCAGTACAGGCGAAAACGGCTTGGTTACTATCTGCTGCTCACCTATCAGCGAATCTGCAAACAGGCACACTCGCTTGTGCTCTTCCTCGCAGAATATCATTATGCCCTCATCAAGGCTGGTAACGCCGCTCTCAACGCCGAAATACTGCGGCAGGCTTATAACAGGGTAGCACTTGCCGCGTATCATAATAAGCTGCGTGCCGTCCGTATCGTAAACAACATTTTGCATATCCGCCTTGAATATCTCTTTTACCGAAGATATCGGCACCGAGAGATCCATACAGCCCACCGCCACCTGCATAACGTCGTTTATTGAAAGCGAGAGCGGTATTTTTATAATGAACTTGCTGCCCACGCCCAGCTCAGACTCAACGATAAGCTTGCCGCCTATCTTTTCAAGATTCCGGTTCACAACGTCCATTCCCACGCCCCTGCCGGAATAGTTGGTGACCTTCTCGTTGGTCGAAAAGCCTGCTTTCATTATAAGCCCCAGAGCCTCCTGCTTGGTGTACTCCGATTCGGGCTTTTTAAGTATGCCTTGCTTTTTGGCTTTTGCAAGTATGGCGTTGTGATCCATTCCTGCGCCGTTGTCTTCAACTGTAATAATAACCTCGCTCGAGTTGCTCTCGGCAGAAAGGGTAACAGTAGGTTTTTCGGTCTTGCCCTTTTGTTTGCGCACTTCGGGTTCTTCAATGCCGTGGTCTACAGCGTTCCTTACAAGGTGCATCAAGGGGTCGTTGAGTATATCCACCACAGACTTGTCAACTTCCGTTTCCTGCCCTACAAACACCAGCTCAACACCCTTGCCGAGGTTCTCGTTCATATCGCGCACTACCCTGTTCATCTTGCTGAACGCATTCGCAACGGGTACCATTCTTATAGACATAACTACGTCTTGCAGCTCGTCAGTCAGCTTTTTCAGATTTCTAGCCGAAGTGCTGAAACGATCGAGCGATGCCATAAAGGGCTTCAGGTCGGGGCTTGAAATTACCGCAGATTCTGTTATAACTATCTCGCCCACCAGATCAAGCAGCGTATCAAGCTTTGCAAGGCTTACAGACATCATGCCGCCGCCCCTCTCAGGCGAGGACTTTTTCTTTTCCGCCGCTCCCTGCTCTGTCTTTGCCGCCTGAGGGGCAGGCTGCTCGGGCTGGGGCGCAGGCTTGGGGGCTGCTTTGGGCTTTTCCACCCACTCTACGAAGTCAACATCTATAGCTTTTTTCGCGGTATTTACTACAGCGTCTTTGTCATCTGTTATAAGTTTAAGATACAGACCGTTTGCTGTAATAATGTCGTTTGCGTTGTCCGCGTTTATGTCAAGGGGTATAGTCTTTGTTACCTCGCACACCCTGCCCAGCGAGCGCATAAGCAGCATTGCCCTTACCGCAGGCATGGCGCAGGTCTCGGCATACTTGACTTTCAGCGTGAGTATGTCCTCCCCCTCGTCGTCGGTAAATATATCCTCCTGCGGCAGAGTGCTTTTTATCTGCTGTCCGTCGGCTGATTTCATAACATCGGCATAGGCGCGGATCTTGGCTATCTGCTGGGTAAAATCGGTAAGCTCGGCTGATTCGTCGCCCAGAATATCTATCTCGCTCTTCATGCTGTCGGAAGCCTGAAAAACAAGGTCGAACAGTATCTTCTTGTCGTAAGCAATATCGGGCTTATCTCTTATTATAGAGAACAGATCCTCGGCTGCGTGCGCCAGTTTTTGCAGGTTCGTAAGGCCCATCATCGATGACGAGCCCTTTACCGTGTGCATTATCCTGAATATCTCGGCAACATCGTCAGGGGCAATGGTATCCTCTTTTTCGGTGCGCATAAGTATGTCGTCCAGCTGCTCCAAAAGCTGCTGTTCTTCGTATATATACACATCGAGCATCTGCTCTAAGCTTTCATCAAATTTCGGCAAGATATATCACCTCTCGCAAAAAATTTCATACATATTATAGCTTTCTTTATATACAAAGTGTTGATAAGATAAATCAGCATTGCGCTATTAGAGGTTAGAGGTGAGAAGTTAGATGTTAGAAAAGTCTTTTTCTACCTTCGCGTAAAATTTCCATTCCTGCGGTTTAGGTAGAGGCAAGAGGCAAGAAATTTGGACTTGACTGTACTGCGAGTTTTCCGCAGTACGTTTTAAGTCTAATTTCCGCACTACTGACCTCCGTTTCCTTACAAACAAAACCTATGCGTATTTCGCTATCTCGCCACCATCTCAAAGGCACGAAGTTCCGAGCGAAGAGGTCGCGACATTCCACCAAGGCGCAGCGCGTGGTCGTAGGTGTGGGTAAGGAATGAGGAGCTCGAGGGGAAAACCTTAGGGTAGGGAGTGGAGCGCGCGCCCTGCCTTGCAGATACACTCCCTATATCCCTATGGTTTTCCCCTCGATTAGAGTTGCGCGAAAGTATTAGCACATTCAAAGTGAGAAGAAAACCAAAGTACAGTTGGACGTTGCACAGCTCCGCAGGCTTGCGCGTAAGCGCTAAATCAGATTTATCTTAAAAAAATAAACACCTGATATAATTATAACAAAAAACACAGCGTTTTTCTATTAGCATTTTACATTATTTATTTCGCCGCAGATGGTCATTGTGCACAATAATTAAGTAAATGTTAAGATATTCATCACATAATTCTTAATATAAGTATGCTAAAATATATTTGAAAAGTCTGAAAGGAATGTATGTATGACATGAAAAAACTCAAGAAAATAATACTCCCCGCGCTTGGTGTGCTGTTGGCTGCGGCGCTGATCGCGCTGTCGGCTGTGCTTGCGGTAAAGATATATAACGACCACATGCGCGCAAAAGAATTTGAAGCTCTGCCTGCTGCGGTACTTCACGGCTATGATGCCCCTGCGGTAGACTACGGCGCAGAAGCTTTGCAGTATTTTGTATATGACCTGACCGATGATGAATACGTAAGCATATGCGGCAGGCAAAAGGTGATATACCCTGCAAGCACCACAAAGCTGCTCACGGCGCTTGTTGCGCTTGAATACCTTGCCCCCGATGAGGTGGTAACGGCAGGCGATGAAGCCGACTTTATAGAATACGGCTCCTCTATAGCATACATACAGAAGGATATGAAGCTTTCTGTAGAGATGCTTATAGAGGGTATGCTGCTGCCCTCGGGCAATGATGCGGCGTATGTTCTGGCGGCTGCGGCTGGCAGAAACATAGCAGGCAGCGATAAAATCGACAGCACGCAGGCGGTCAGTTTTTTCGTTGACGAGATGAATGCGTTCGCAAAGAAAAACGGCTTGTGCGGCTCTAATTTCGTAACGCCCGACGGCTACTGCGGCAGCGAACACTACTCAACGCTGGAAGACATGATGCTCATATCAAAAATGGCAAGCGAAAATGAGATCATACGCAAATATGCGGCTATGGAAAGCGACTATGTTACCTACGCAAGCGGAGAGACCAACACTTGGAAAAACACTAATGAATGTCTTGATACATCTTCAAAGTATTACAACGAGCATATCACGGGGCTGAAAACAGGTTCGCTGGATGAATACAACAACTTTATAGCGATATATGAAAGCGGCGGCAAAGAGTATCTGATAGGCGTGTTCGGTCTTGAAGACAAGGAGCAGAGATTTGCCGATGTTAATACAATTTCTGCCAAATTGCAATAATATAGGCTTATTCTTTATTAGTTTAAACAGATAGGGTGATAAACGGGAAAAAGTTCTTGTACAATATGCTTGACGGGCGTTGAAAAATTGTTTTTTTCTTATTGAAAAAGGATATTGACTTTTGCTCTGAAATAGTGTAAACTCAATTAAATAACAAAAATATTTCGGATAAAGCAAAGTGAACCCAACAAGGAGGAATTTTCATGCTCGATACTAACTACTCCAGCAAATTTATCAAGGAAGCCCTGACCTTTGACGATGTTCTTCTCGTGCCGGCAAAGTCTGACGTAACGCCGGACATGGTATCTTTGAAAACACGTCTTGCGGGCAATGTCATGCTCAACACCCCCATTATGACCTCTGCGATGGATACTGTTACAGAGTCAAAAATGGCTATCGCTATTGCAAGAGAGGGCGGTATCGGCATTATCCACAAAAATATGACCATAGAACAGCAGGCAGAAGAGGTAGACAAAGTTAAGCGCTCTGAAAACGGCGTAATTGTCAACCCCTTCTCTTTAACTGCCGAAAGAACGGTCGCAGAGGCTGACGAGCTTATGGGCAAGTATAAAATATCGGGCGTGCCGATAGTTGACGACGACGGAAAACTTATAGGCATACTCACCAACCGTGATATGCGCTTTATCACCGATTTCAGTATAAAAATAGGCGACGTTATGACCAAGGATAACCTTGTTACCGCACCTGTAGGCACAGATCTTTCGGGCGCGCAGGATATCCTGATGAAGCACAAGATAGAAAAGCTTCCTCTGGTTGACGGCGAGGGCAAGCTGAAAGGTCTTATCACTATAAAAGATATCGAAAAGGCTGTGCAGTACCCCAATTCAGCTCGTGACGAGCGCGGCAGACTGCTTTGCGGCGCGGCTATCGGCGTTTCGAGAGATATGATGGAGAGAGCAACTGCTCTGGTAAAAGCTCAGGTAGATGTTCTTGTACTTGACTCTGCGCACGGTCACAACATAAACATAATAAACGCTGTAAGAAAAGTTAAAGATGCATTCCCGAGCGTGCCTGTTATTGCAGGAAACATTGCCACGGGAGAGGCTGCAAAGGCTCTTATAGAAGCAGGTGCAGATGCTATAAAAGTCGGCATAGGACCCGGCTCTATATGTACCACACGTGTTGTGGCAGGCATAGGAGTTCCGCAGATAACCGCCATATATGATGCTGCCTGTGTTGCGGCACAGTACAACATACCCGTTATTGCAGACGGCGGTATAAAGTATTCGGGCGATATTGTAAAAGCTCTGGCGGCAGGCGGAAACGTTGTTATGCTGGGCAGCTTGCTGGCAGGCTGTGAGGAAGCCCCCGGCGAGATAGAGATATATCAGGGACGTTCTTTCAAGGTATACAGAGGCATGGGCAGCCTTGGCGCTATGGCTCTGGGCTCAAAGGACAGATACTTCCAGACGGGCAGCACCAAGCTTGTTCCCGAGGGTGTTGAGGGCCGCGTGCCTTACAAGGGAACGGCATCGGACACGATATTCCAGCTGTGCGGCGGTATACGCGCAGGCATGGGTTACACCGGCTGTGCTACTATAGAAGAGCTTCACGCAAAGGCGAAGTTTATAAAGATAACGGGCGCTGGGCTGAAAGAATCGCATCCGCACGACATATACATCACCAAAGAAGCGCCGAACTATTCGGTAAGTTTATAAACAAAGGCATACTAAAAGAGCAGTGGGAATTTACGCTGCTCTTGTTTTTATATTTATGAAAAAGTGTTTATAAATTGCGCTTACGTGCGGCGCATGGAGCGCACACATTGACCGCCTGCGAGCAGTCGGTCAAGTGCAGAAAAAATCCCTCGCCGCCATAAACGGTTGGCGGCGCATACCTTGCGGTATGACGGGCTTTTTTCATTCACCGCCCCACAGTATTTTTGTTATCTTTTCATTTTGAGTGTGTCAATACGTTCGCACATTTTGCTTGTTATGAATTTTTAACATTGTATGGCGTTCCAGAATGGAACGCGGCAAAATGGCTAGGTCTTATCAAAGGGGAGGCTCAGCTATTAGAAGCAAGATAACGAGAAGCAAGAGGTAAGACAAGCGTTTAGAAAAGTTTGCGCAAAGCTACAAAAAGCAATTTCTTGCTTCTTGCCCTATTAAAAGTTAGAGATTAGATGTTAGAAGTTAGAAATATTTTTCTCCACATAGCATTAAATCACCATGCCTGCGGTCTACCAAGAAGCAAGAGGCAAGATGTGCATTTTGAAAAATTCGCACATAGCTATAAAAAGTATTTTCTTGCTTCTTGCCTCTATCTAAACCGCAGTAAAAACGGCTTTGCTCAAATGCAGCAAAACCGTTTCTAACATCTAACTTCTAACCTCTAGCCTCTAGCAGCGCACGCTGTGTCTTTGTGGGGCGCTGCCCCACACCCCGCAAGCCTTTTGAAAAAGGCTTGACCGAAAACTTTTAGTTTCTTGACAAGAATTTAAAATACGCGGCGCAAGCCACACCTTCACTATTTACTCTTTCACTATTCACTATTTCCCTTTACGCCTTAACGCTCGTCTTCTTGCCCTTTTCGCCCTTTGCTGCCTTGACCTTAAACGCAGGCAGGCTCTTCATATCTCCCTTGTAGACAAGCTGCGCGTTTTCAAGATACCGAAAATCATCGGGTCTTACAAAATCAGAGTCTTTATTGAACTTTGCTATGCCGCACTGCGTAAGAACGTATGCCACAAATTCAGAGCACACAAAGTGGTTCTTCCTGCGTATCACAAGCCCGAAAGCCAGCCCCAGCAGACCTATAACGTTATAAGAATACAGCTTGCTGTTCTGCTTGAACTCGTCTATAAGCTCCTCGTACTTTGCATACTGCTCCTCGGTGCAGCTAAACGCATACACCTCGCACGGCACTGCGGAGAACATATCGAACACGCCGACGTTGCGCTCCTCTACAAATCCGGCAGGCAGCACGAACTTTTTGTACTTTCTGCAAAAGCTGTAGACCTCCTGCAACTCGCGGTCACTGGAGAGCGAAACGTGGTTATAGGGGGCTTTTGTGAACTGCTTTATTATCCGCGCAGGCACGGTGCGCGTCTGCGAAAGTATTACATATATGTATTTGCCTGTTTCCATAAGTGTGATTTCCGTTCTTAAGATTTCCGTTCTTAAAGTTATTAAGCTATGCAAGATAAAGCCGCGCCCCCATAAAAAGGAGCGCTTTACTGCTTTATTCAATTATACACTATAAGCTGCAATTTGTATATACTCTGTAACGCTTTCTTAATAAAATACAGCGCTTTTCACAAAATTACAGTTAAATTTTTAATCATATTGACGGCTGTTCTTCATCACCTGTTACTGCAATGGAAAGCTCTTCAAGCTGCTTTTCATCGACCCCGGCAGGGCAGGCTGACATAAGCTCGCTAGCGTTCTGTACCTTAGGAAACGCCGTAACATCGCGCAGATTGTCAGCTCCGCACATTATCATGGTTATTCTGTCAAGACCTATTCCCATGCCGCCGTGAGGGGGCGCGGCGTACTTATAGGCATCTACCAAAAAGCCGAATTTCAGCTCTATCTCCTCTTTTGTCATACCCAGCAAGCTGAACATCTTCTCTTGCAGCGCGCAGTCTGTTATACGCATAGAGCCCGACGACAGCTCCACACCGTTGAGCACAAGATCCCACGCCTTTGCCCTTACCTTTCCGGGGTCGCTCTCCAAATATTCCACGCACTCGTCCATAGGCATTGTGAACGGGTGGTGTGCCGCGACCCAACTGCCGCTCTCCTCATCGTACTCAAAGAAAGGCATCTGGGTTATCCATACAAAGTTGTGCTTACTATCGTCAATAATGCCCATTTTACGTGCCATTATAAGCCTGAGTGCTCCCAGCACCGAAAGCGTGAGTTTTGTTTTGTCAGCCATTATTATAACAACGTCGCCTTTCTGCGCGCCTACTTTTTCAAGTATCTTTTCAAGTTCGCCCTCTTTCATAAACTTCGCAAATGAGCAATTCGGGGCATCATCTACCCACCTTACATATGCCAGACCCTTTGCGCCAATGCCTTTTGAGTGCTCGGTCAGCTTGTCTATCTCCTTGCGCGTGAATACGCCTGCGGCGCTTTTAGCACACAAAGCTCTTACGCTGCCGCCGCTCTCCAGAGCGTTTTTAAATACAACAAAATCGGTATCTTTTACGGTATCCGAGATGTTCTGTATCTCCATATCAAAGCGAGTATCGGGCTTATCGGAGCCGTATTTTTCCATAGCGTCTGCAAAGGTGAGCTTTTTAAGCGGAAGCTCTATCTTCTCGCCCAGCACTTCGTCGAAAAGCCTTGCTATATAACCCTCCACCATTGACTGTATATCTTCCTCATCAACGAAAGACATTTCAAGGTCTATCTGTGTAAATTCGGGCTGGCGGTCTGCGCGCAAGTCCTCATCGCGGAAGCACCTTGCAAGCTGTATATACCTGTCAAAGCCTGCCACCATAAGCAACTGCTTGTATATCTGCGGCGACTGCGGAAGCGCGTAAAACTTGCCGTGATGTATCCTTGACGGCACAAGGTAGTCTCTTGCGCCCTCGGGCGTTGACTTTATGAACATCGGCGTTTCTATCTCGGTAAAGCCGTTTTCGTAGAAATAATCGCGCGTTACCTTGGCAATCTTGTGGCGCATAAGTATATTTCTTTGCAGCGGCGCGCGGCGAAGATCGAGATACCTGTATTTCAGCCTGAGCTCCTCGTTGGTGTTAAGCTCGTCAACTATCTCAAACGGCGTAGTCTGCGCTTTTGAAAGTATTCGCAGCTCTGTCACGAATATCTCAACGTTTCCGGTGGGTATCTTGGGGTTCTTGCTCTCGCGCTCTCTTACCATGCCTGTTGCCATTATAACGTCCTCGCTGCGGCAGGAAGATGCCTTTTCAAACACCGCTTTGTCGCTGCTGTCGTCAAATACGAGCTGCACAACGCCTGTCACATCTCTCAGCACTATGAATATTATGCCGCCTTTGTTTCTCACCGTATCGCAAAAGCCGCCCACCGTGACCGTCTGCCCTGCATCTAGCACCTTGCCGCAGTAGTGAGTTCTTTTCATGCCTTTCATGCTATCCATTTTTATCTGTCCTTTCATCATTTCGGGTAATTTCTTCTAAAAAAGCTGTAAGCCTTGCCGACTTGCCGCCGTCGCGGAAAAGTATAACAAACGTTACCGCAGCCGCCAATGCGAACACCGCCGCGCCCGTGTATATCTCCAGAGCCGCGCACACCAGCGCTAAAAACAGCATAGCTATTACACATATCGCGCCGAATATGCAGGTCGAGAGCGGTTTCATTATCTTTCCCTGTATAACGCTGCCGCCGCCGACTTTCTTTACACTTCCGTAAAACGTGGTTGAAGAGCCGTCGGTCTTTCTTGGCGCGTGGTGCGAAACGCGTATTTTTTCGCCGTTTCTGTAGCCGTAGTACACCTCGGCGGTCTTATACTTTTTTATGAACCTGCTCACGCCGACAACGCTTCCGCGCGCTTTAAAAGGTATTATAGCCCTGTCAAAACGGCGGTATATCTGCTTTGGCGTCAGCGTGCTCTCAAAGTTTCTTTTTCTGGGAAAAACCACGAACATACGCTATATCAGCCCCTCAACGCTGAGCATATGACTGCAAAGTATATCTGTAAAACTCTGCGCAAAGCCGTCAAGAGATATATCTTTCTCGCTGCCGTCAGCCATATTTTTCAAAGCTGCTTTACCGCTTTCAAGCTCGTTGCTGCCAAGAACCATGCAAAATTTTGCTCCTATCTTGTTGGCGTACTTCATCTGCGCTTTAAGCCCCCTGCCAACTATGTCATAATCAGCTTGTATGCCCATATCGCGAAGCTCCATAACAAGCTTCACCGTTTTAGATACAGCGGCATCATCGAGCGCGGCAATGAAAATATCGCAGCTGTCGGGCTTCAAAAACTCGCAGCCCTGTTTTTCCATAGTAAGAATAAGCCTTTCAAGACCCATACCGAAGCCCAGCGCAGGCACAGACTGCCCCGACAGCGTTTCTATAAGTCCGTCATATCTGCCGCCGCCGCACACGGTACCCTGCGCACCTATATCGGTAGTTATGAACTCAAACACCGTTCTTGTGTAATAGTCAAGACCCCTGACTATCCTCGGGTCTACCTTGTATTCTATGCCCATATCGCCAAGGGTAGCTTTCAGCTTCTCAAAGTGCTCTTTGCAGTCGTCACACAGATAGTCAAGAATTATCGGCGCATTTTTAGATATTTCCGAGCATATCGGCGATTTGCAGTCAAGTATCCTCATAGGGTTGCGCTCCAGCCTGTCAAGACAGGTATCGCAAAGCTGCTCTTTTCTGTCCGCAAAATACTCTTTCAGCGCGGCGTGATATTTTGCCCTGCATTCGGGGCAGCCTATGGAATTTATGTGCAGCTCTATATTTTTGAGTCCTGCCCTCTCTATAACGTTTTTCGCCAGCGCTATGAGATCGGCATCGGCGGCAGGAGATGCAGTGCCTACGAGCTCACAGCCGAACTGGTGAAACTCCCTCAGCCTGCCCGACTGCGGTTTTTCGTGCCTGAAACATGATATAACATAATAAACCTTTTGCGGAAAGCCCTCGTTGAGCACGCCGTTTTCTATCATAGCTCTTATCGCGCCCGCCGTGCCCTCGGGCCTTAGTGTAAACTGCGCATCGCCCTTTGCGGTGACGGAATACATCTCTTTTTGCACAACGTCGGTGGTGTCGCCCACAGAGCGCACGAACAGAGCGGTGTCTTCAAAGGTAGGCATTCTTATTTCCTTAAAGCCGAACATCTCGGCGGTCTCGCTTACTATCTTCTCAACGGTGTGCCACTTATACACCTCCGAGGGGATTATATCCTGCGTTCCTTTCGGTCTTTTTACTACAAGATCCATAAATACATTCCTTTCTTATATTTTACTGCTAATGCTTTAACACGATAATATAAAAAACAAAAAGCGGTCATCCCAAAAGGGACGACCGATGCCGTGTTGCCACCCTGTTTACTGCTTTGCCAAAATTTTCAAGCAGTCACTCTTTCCGTTTAACGCACGGAGCACACGTCCGCCCTTATTATCAGGCGGCGGCTCTGCGGTGTCCTTCAAAATCCTTGCCGGGCAAGCGCTCACACCAGACGCGCCCTCTCTGAAATGCCCAAGCATGGTCTACTCTCCGCTTCAAAGCCTTTTTATATATTAACTTTACGTAAAACCTATCTTGACGGATTGACAAGATCACGCCAGTCAAGATCGCCTCTTTCAAGGGCGTGTATCAAGGCTTCGGCAGTTGCAATGTTCGTCGCCACAGGTATGTTGTGTACGTCGCACAGCCTGAGAAGGTCAGCCTCATTAGGTTCATTCGGCTTTGCAGAGATAGGGTCTCTGAAGAACAAGAGCAGGTCTATTTCGTTGCAGGATATTTTTGCGGATATCTGCTGATCGCCGCCCTGTTTGCCGCTCATGTACTTGGTAATTCTAAGCCCCGTTGCCTCTGATACCTGCTTTCCGGTCGTTCCCGTTGCACACAGATTATGCCTGTTAAGAACGCCGCAGTACGCGATACAGAACTGTACCATAAGCTCTTTTTTGGTGTCATGCGCTATAAGTGCTATATTCATCGGAGTTTATCTCCTTTCATGTTGTTTTATAGTGCCGGCTGCGTATGAAATTATAAGTCTTTGCTGTTTATCTCAATGCCTTACGACATCTTGATCTGAATAGGTATATGCTCGCCCTTTATTCTTCTGGATATGGCTGAGAACGCCAGAAATCCCATAGAGCTTGAAGAAAGCGGTGCGCCCTTGCCCGTTGCAAGAGGTATAGCGCTGTCCTCGGGTATTACGCCGAGCAGCTGAACGCCTACGGTATCTATGATAGCGTCAAGGTCGTCCATGAACTCATACTCGAACACGCGCTTGTTAGCCTTGTTTATAACAAGTCTCTGCTTCTGGTTGCCTCTCTTGTAAAACTCGTCCGACATCATCTGCGCATCTCTTACGCACACAGGGTCGGGAGTCGTTACTATAAGTATAAGGTCGGAATTTGTAACTATATCGAATACGCTTCCGTTTATACCTGCCGAGGTATCTATTATGATATACTCAAAATACTTTCTCATCTCGGAGGTTATCTTTTCAATGTCCTCCGCTTTCAGCTGAACGAACGGGTCGGCAGGCGCACACAGAACGCTGAGGTTTGATGCGAGCTTTACCGTGGTGGTAGCCTTGTAAACGTCGCAGGTGCCTGCAAGAACATCGCCGAGGTCGTAGGGAATGTTGCCCTGCATACCAAGCATTATATCCATACATCTCAGACCGAAGTCGAGCTCTATGATAAGAGTTCTGTTGCCCTGCTTTGCAAGAGCGTAACCAAGGCACGCGCTGATGGACGATTTTCCCGTACCGCCCTTACCGGAAGTTACCGCAATAATTTTTGACATAGAATAACTGCTCCTTTCAAGTGACATTTATAGAATTCAAAAATTTGATTTACAAAAACAGATGTCTTATTCTATTTTATCATATTTTATAGAATTGTCAAAGATAAAATCAGATATTTTTTTAACATTGTTACTTAGCATAATTTATTCGGCCGGCAGTTGTAAATTTTGCACAATAAATTTATGAACAAACCGTTACATTTTAATTGTTTGTTAAAACATACATTTTTCAGGGCAGAGATCGGAAATTTCTGTGATATAAAAAACATATTCTGAAATATAACAAACATATTTTATACCGTACCTGATGGTATTACGCCATGATATTATTATAGCACAAAGTCTTCGCATTTTCAAGAGCAAATCTTAAAATATTCTGAAAACAATTGCATTATAACGGCTGTGGTGATATAATAAACATATTACAACAAGACATAATGCAGGAGAAAACAAAATGAAGATACTTACCATAGCCAAATTTTTGCTTGCCGCGGCCGAAGCTTTTATGCTGGCGGTGTTCATTCTGCCAATAACGCGCGGCATACTCAACGCAGGCAACGCTTTCGGCATACTGCTTTGCACTGCCGCCCTTGCCTGCACCATAGGCTGGGGAAAACTGCGCTCACTCCCTCTCTGGCACACGAAGGCAGGGAAAATAATACTTTGCTGCCTAGCGGTGCTTATTATAATTGCCGTTGCATACGCTGTATTTTTATCGGTAATGATGGCAAACGCATACGACTCGCGACCCGAAAAGCCCAATGTAGTGGTAGTTCTGGGCTGCGGTGTTAAAGGCACGCGCCCCACGCAGATGCTCACCTACCGTCTTGATGCGGCATACGACTACCTTATAGAAAACGACGGCGTTATGTGCGTGGTTTCGGGCGGTCAGGGAAAAGGCGAGGATATTTCCGAGGCGGAGGCGATGAAGAGATACCTTATAGATAAGGGTCTGCCGGAGGAGCGCATTATCACCGAGGATCGATCGACCTCTACAGAAGAAAACCTTTCATACACCGCCGAGATACTGAAAGAAAAGGGCTTGCCGCTTGATATTACTATAGTCTCCGACGGCTACCACCAGTACAGGGCATCTCTGATAGCGCGCGACTGCGGCTATGAGAATGTATACTCGATAAGCGGCTTTACAAGGCTTTATCTTCTGCCGACATACTGGCTGCGAGAATGGCTGGCTCTGACGGCGTATTATATAATAGGATAGCTATAAATAAAATCTATATCTCTCTATAGAAAATTTGAATTTGACATATCGCTTGTATTGGTATATAATAAAAGCATACCAAACAGATAGGTTTAGGAGGTTATACCGATGAAAGCAAATATACAAAGAAGATACTGTCGAATGTGACCGCAGTTTAACCCATTCGACGATACATTCAACAATACATAAAATACATAATATAAAGGAGTAATTTACTATGTCAAAATACAGATTTGAGACCATACAGCTTCATGCAGGTCAGGAGAGCGCCGACCCCGTTACCGATGCGCGCGCAGTTCCTATATACGCAAGTTCTTCATACGTTTTTCACAACTCTCAGCATGCTGCCGACCGCTTTGCACTTCGCGATGCAGGCAACATTTACGGAAGACTTACAAACCCCACGCAGGATGTTTTTGAGCAGAGGATAGCGGCTCTCGAGGGCGGCGTTGCGGCTCTGGGTCTTGCCTCGGGCGCGGCGGCTATAACATACGCGATACAGGCTCTTGCCAAATCGGGAGAGAATGTAGTAGCTTCAAAAACAATATACGGCGGAACATACAATCTGCTGGCGCACACCCTGCCGCTAAGCAGCAACATAACGGCGACGTTTGTTGACCCGACAGTTGAGGGCTCTTTTGAGGCGGCTATAAATGACAAGACGAAAGCCATATTCATTGAAACGCTGGGCAACCCCAATTCAAACGCTATCGACATTGAAAAGATAGCAAACATCGCTCACGCGCACGGCATACCGCTTGTTGTTGACAACACTTTTGCAACTCCGTATCTTGTAAGACCTATAGAATACGGTGCTGACATAGTTGTGCACAGCGCGACAAAGTTCATAGGCGGTCACGGCACTGCTATAGGCGGCGTTATAGTTGACAGCGGAAAGTTTGACTGGAAAAAGTCGGGCGCATATCCGTGGATATCAGATCCCAACCCCTCATATCACGGTGTAAGCTTTGCAGATGCCGTTGGCGCTGCCGCATACGTTACCTACATAAGGGCGATACTTTTAAGAGATACGGGCGCGACGCTCTCGCCGTTCCACGCGTTTATATTCCTGCAAGGTCTTGAAACGCTTTCGCTGAGGGTTGAAAGGCACGTTGAGAACGCTCTGAAGATAGTGAAGTACCTGAGCGAGCACCCGCAGGTAGAAGCGGTTCACCACCCCTCTTTGCCGAGCGAAGAAAGCCACGAGATCTACAAAAAACACTTCCCGAACGGCGGCGGCTCTATCTTCACATTCGAGATAAAGGGCAGCGAAGACGACGCGAAAAAGTTTATCGATAACCTGGAGATATTCTCTTTGCTTGCAAACGTTGCCGATGTGAAGTCGCTTGTGATACACCCTGCATCTACCACCCATTCGCAGCTTAGCGAGGAAGAGCTTCTCGACCAGGGTATAAAGCCAAACACCATACGCCTTTCTATAGGCACCGAGAACGTTCTCGACCTTATAGAAGCGCTTGACAAGGCATTCGCGGCAGTCAAGTAAGCCCTATGCACACATAACAAAATATCCATACTCCAAAAGTATGGATATTTTTGTATTTCAAGATCTTAAATAAGCTCCAGAAGCTCTGCCTTTTTGTCGTCAAACTCTTTTTGGGTGATAAGACCCTTTTCAAGCATTGATCTCAGATTTTCAAGGTCTTTCATAACTTCCTCGCTGTATGATTCGTTTGCTGCCGAAGCCAGTATCTCCGCCTGTGCGGCTTTTGACTGCAAAAAATATTTCATCTCAAACGGATAGATGAGCGGCTTTTTGCAAATAAACAATATTGTATCAATGATCAGCAGCACTCCGCTCGCCATACAGAATGCTATCCACACAAAAGATGCCGCAATAAACGATATAACAAGGTCAGCAGGAAACAGCGGTATTATTCGCATACAAGTCTTGAAAGTGTTTATGACATAGTGCACAGAGTGTGCAGCGCCCAGCAGAATCCCGCCGATCAAGATACTGCCATAAAGCAGCATCTGAATGTCTCCCTCTCCTCTTATAAGATCGATAATGCTCATTACTTCTAAAAGCGCTGCAACTCCCCAGCCGAGGAACATCAGCAGTTTTCTTATATTTGCGTGAAAATTATAAGATTTTTGCGCCGATGGCGGCAGGCTCTCGTAAGTCAGTTTTTCCATAAGGATACCTCCATTTAGTATTAAAATTGTTTAGGACAAATTGTCTATATAGTATTATAGGACAAATAGTCCTATTTGTCAAGCCTTTTTTTCTAAATGTTGTATCATTATTTATAGGTGATAAAAATGTATATACGCATAAGACAACTTCGCGAGGACAATGACCTGACACAGCAGACCGTGGCTGATCATCTTTACTGCGATCAGTCGCTGTATTCCAAGTATGAGCGCGGCATAAGAGATATACCGGTCGGTATAGTGGTAAAGCTGGCAAAGCTTTACGGCACCAGCACCGATTATATCCTCGGGCTTACCAACGTAAAAGAGCCGTATAAAAGAGCGGTAAAAAAGCACATTGAACACTGACAAACAACAAAAATGCCCTGCCGACATTATGCCGACAGGGCAATATTGTTTTGTATAATTATCTCTTCGAGAACTGCGGAGCGCGGCGTGCGGCTTTCAGACCGTACTTCTTTCTTTCCTTCATTCTCGGGTCACGGGTGAGGTAGCCTGCTTTCTTCAGCTCGGGGCGAAGCTCTGCATTGAACTGTAGCAGCGCTCTTGCGATACCGTGTCTTATAGCGCCTGCCTGACCTGTAACTCCGCCGCCGGTAACGGTACAAACAACGTCGAGATTCTCAAGATTGTTTGTAAGGCTGAGCGGCTGACGTACTATCAGCTTGAGTGTCTCCAGACCGAAATACTCGTCTATCCCTCTGCCGTTTATGGTAATGTTACCCGAGCCGGGGTAAAGTCTTACTCTTGCTACGGAATGTTTTCTTCTTCCTGTGCCGTAATAAAAAGGTGTTTTAGGTTCGTACATATTCTACTGCTCCTTTCTTACAGTTCGCACTTAACGGGGTTTCTTGAAGCCTGATTGTGTTCAGCGCCCTTGAATACCCGAAGGCGTGTTGCGGCCTTGCGGCCGAGCGTGTTGTTGGGGAGCATACCTGTTACGGCAAGAGTCATAGCCTTGTCGGATCTCTCCGCCATCAGCCTGGAATACTTGATCTCTTTCAGACCGCCTATCCAGCCGGTGTGCCATCTGTAGGCTTTCTTTTCCAGCTTCTTGCCGGTCAGAACTGCCTTATCTGTGTTAATGATGATAACGTAATCACCGCAGTCCGCGTGGGGAGCATAGGTGGGCTTGTTCTTTCCTCTGAGGATAGATGCAGCCTTTGCTGCCACTCTGCCGAGGGGCACTCCGTCAGCGTCGATGATATACCATGTGCGTTTGATGTCGCTTGTCTTAGGCATATAAGTTGACATATAGTTTTTCCTCCGTTTTGAATTTTTCTCGTTACGCCTGCCGTCAGCATACGTCAGGTCGTGCGAAGCAACATTACCTATTATATATGCCTTTTTACGATTTGTCAATATACATTTTGCTGAATTTTTAATTTATATCTTGCATACGCTTTAATTCTCTCTGTTTTTCTTTAATTCTCTCTGTTTCTCGCTTGTCATTTCATTTTTCATATGAACGTCAACCTGTCTGAACGGTATCTCTATGCCGCTCTCGTCAAAACGCTGTTTTACGCGCTCTGTAATATCAAAATAAACGTCCCAGTAGTCGTCTTTTTTGACCCACGGGCGGCAGCAGATGTCTATACTGCTCTCGCTGTGTGATACAATTCTTACAATCGGCGCAGGGTCGTCAAGAACATTTTCATGCGTTTCTAAAATACTTAAAATAATGCTCTCTGCCCTTTTGAAATCGTCCGAATAGGCTATAGAAAAAACAAGGTCAACGCGGCGTATCGGTTTTTCGGAATAGTTTACTATACCCGAAGTTGACACCGTGCTGTTGGGTATGTAGACCACCTTGTTGTCGGGCGTTACCAGCTTTGTTGAAACTATGCGTATATCCTCAACAGTGCCTGCATAGCCTGCGACTTCTATATAATCATCTATCTTGAAAGGGCGTGTTATAAGCAAAAGCGCGCCGCCTGCCAGATTTGACAGCGTACCGTTTACCGCAAGACCCACGCACACGCCGAGAGATGTAACAAGCGCTGTAAGACCGCTGGTATCTATACCGAGATAACCTACAAGGCACACCACCACAAGACCCTTTGCCAGTATCTTTCCGAGATACAGAAAGGTGTTCATCAGCGTTTTGTCTATCTTGCGGTTGTGACTGCTTTTCTTTTCTATCTTGCGTGCCAGGGCGTTTATCAGCTTGAACGAAAAATACAGCAGCACCACTGCTACAAGTATCTTGATGCCTGTGCCTGTAGCCCACTGAATCAGCGTATTTAAAATTTTCTTCCACTCTACCATATCAGCACCTTATATTCTTGCAGCGCCGCTCTCTCTTGCCGCCTGCGCGACTGCCTTTGCTACCGCCTGCGCCACGTTTCTGTCAAGCGCGGAGGGTATTATATAATCGGCGGAGAGTTTATCATCTGTAACGAAAGAAGCAATAGCCTTTGCGGCTGCAACTTTCATGGCATCGTTTATGTCTGAAGCTCTTACATCGAGCGCGCCGCGGAATATTCCCGGGAACGCTAAAACGTTGTTTATCTGGTTGGGAAAATCGCTTCTGCCCGTGCCAACGACTGCCGCGCCTGCCTGCTTTGCAAGGTCGGGCATTATTTCGGGAACGGGGTTAGCCATAGGGAACAAAATCGGGTCTTTAGACATAGCCTTTACCATTTCGGGCGTTACGCAGTTGGGAGCAGAAACGCCTATGAACACATCCGCGCCCTCTAAAGCCTGCGCTAAAGTACCCTTTACCATATTGCGGTTGGTTATCTTCGCCATTTCCTGCTTTTCGCTGTTAAGACCTTCCCTGCCCTCGTATATCGCGCCTGTTCTGTCGCACATGATAACATCTTTAAGACCCATAGCGATAAGCAGCTTTATTATCGCTATTCCTGCCGCGCCCGCACCGCTTGTAACAACTCGTATGTTGTCTATGCTTCTTCCCGTAAGGCGCAAAGCATTTAGCATAGCCGCAAGAACAACAACGGCAGTTCCGTGCTGATCGTCATGAAAAATTGGTATATCGCAGCGTTCTTTGAGTTTTCTTTCTATCTCAAAGCAGCGTGGGGCAGATATATCTTCAAGATTTATACCGCCGAAAGAGCCTGCAATAAGGCTTACGGTGTTCACTATCTCGTCAACGTCTTTCGAGCGCACACAAAGCGGCACTGCATCAACATCACCAAACGCCTTGAAAAGCGCGCACTTTCCCTCCATAACGGGCATACCTGCCTCGGGACCTATATCACCCAGACCTAAAACGGCAGTGCCGTCGGTTATTACTGCAACTAGGTTTGAGCGCCTTGTAAGCTCGTAGCTTTTGCTTATATCTTTCTGTATTTCAAGGCAGGGCTGCGCAACGCCGGGCGTATACGCAAGCGAGAGGTCATCGCGCGTTTCAAGCGGCGCGCGGCAAATGACCTCTATCTTGCCTTTCCATTCATAGTGCTTTTTGAGCGATACTTGTGCATAATCCATAATATGTACTTCCTTTCGGTAAATTCATCACTACTTAGTATAACACATTTTCTTCCTCATTTCAACAGCAACATTTTACACAGCAAAAAATATTTTACACGGGTTTTAAACCGCACATTTCTGCACACATTATATATGTTACAAAATTTGCAGAGGTTTTTATATGCTTGGTAAACGCTTGTTTTTGAGGATATTTTTATATATGTGCACAGGGGCTTTGTGCTACGGCTCAATGGAGATAATAGCGCGCGGTTTTACGCATATTTCAATGGGGCTGCTGGGCGGCATAAGCTTTGTATTCATCGGGCTTACGGGGCAGCTGCGGCGGTGCGGAAAACTCGGTCTTTTGCAGCAGCTTGTGGTCTCGGCTATGTTCATAACCGTGTCGGAGCTTATCTGCGGCATGATAGACAACCTGTGGCTGAAGCTGAACGTGTGGGATTACTCCGGCATTCCGCTCAATTACCTCGGGCAGATATGCCTGCCGTTTTGTGTGCTGTGGTTCGTGCTGTCATATTTAGGTGCGCTGGCAGATGAGTTTATAATTATGCACATTTTTCACGAACAAATTTTGCTCAGGCTGACCGTTTTGCCAAAACGTCTCAAAAAGATTGACAGAGCAGATCCCGGGTGATATAATTATATTGTATTTCAGACGGAAAGTATGTGATATTTATGGGCATAACACTAAAGAAAAGCGGCAGGAAGCTTTCGACCGCTGACATTACTCTTTCTGCGGTGATGACGGCTATTATTGCCGTTTGCGCTTGGATAAACATAAGGCTGCCGTTTACCGATGTATCGTTCACCATGCAGCTTTTCGGCGTGTTCTTCGCGCTGGCGGCTCTGGGCAGAGTCAGGGGCACTTTTGCTATACTTGTATATATTTTCATAGGCGCTGTGGGCTTGCCCGTGTTTTCAAATTTCAGCGGCGGTTTTGCTGCTCTTACAGGCATGACAGGCGGCTACATAACGGGATTTGTGTTCATTGCACTCAGCTACTGTATTATAACCAAAATATTCGGCGAAAAGCTGCTGCCAACGGTAATATCGCTTGCCTTGGGGCTGGCGGTCTGCTATGCTTTCGGCACGGCGTGGTTCATGCACGTTTACGCCGACAAGGTGGGCAGCATAGGGCTTTGGAGCGCGCTTACAATGTGTGTGTTCCCTTTCATACTGCCGGATATGATAAAGCTTTTCCTTGCGGTAACTCTTTCGCGCAGGATAAAGAAGATACTTTAATATACACAAGAATATATACTGCAAAGGCGCATTTATATGTGCCTTTATTTTTTAGGTAAATAGCAGCATAAAAATGACATCTTGAACAAAATATTGATACTTTCTATATAAATTTAGTGATATTATATTTGTAACAAATCATTACGGAGGTAACGCTTATGAAAAGATCGAATATAATTTTAGCTCTTATACTTGCGGCGACTATGCTCGCATCCTGCGGAAATTCGGGCAGCTCGGCAGCACCCGAAAGCACGGGCGATGATAAGTCGACCGTTGCAATAGAGAGCTTTTCAGACGAAAGCAGTGAAAGCACAGAAAGCGCGCCCGAATCTTCGGAAGCTGAAAGTCAGCCTGCCGCTCCTGCGGTAATAAAAGAGGAAATGTACGCCGACCTTACCAAAGGCTGCCCTGATAATTTCGAGGCTTCTGACGGCTGGACGAACGGCAGTATGTTCAACGTTTACTGGAGAGCTGCAAACGTTACTTTTGAAAACGGCGCTATGCAGCTTATCATCAAAGGCGGTGACGAAAACCCTCAGATGATACCCTATTCGGGCGGCGAGTTCAGAAGCAAAGACTTTTACGGATACGGTCGCTATGAAGTATGCATGAAGGCTATCAAAAACGACGGCGTTGTTTCATCGTTCTTCACCTACACAGGACCTTCCGACAACAACCCGTGGGACGAGATAGACATTGAGATACTGGGAAAAGACACCACTAAGGTGCAGTTCAACTATTTTACCGACAGCAAGGGAAATCACGAATATATGCAGGATCTCGGTTTTGATGCGTCGGAAGATTTTCACACCTATGCTTTTGAATGGCACAAAGACAAGATAGTGTGGTTCGTTGACGGAATAGAGGTCCACACCGCAACTTATAACCTGCCCGTTACCGAAAGCAAGATAATGATGAACGCATGGTGCGGCACGGGCGTTGACAGCTGGCTGAACGCTTTCAATGCCGATAACCTGCCGCTTACAGCAGAATATCAGTGGATAAAATTCACGCCGTTTGACGAATAAAAAAGGAGCGATACTATGAAACAACTTGACATTAAAAGAGGCATAGACCTTGGCGGCTGGCTGTCACAGTGTGATTACAGCGAGGAGCGGCTGAACGGTTTTGTCACCGAAAAAGACTTTGAAAAAATAGCGGCATGGGGGCTTGATCACGTCCGCATACCGTTTGACTACAACATTTTTGAAAACGCCGACGGCAGCTACAAGCAGGACGGCTTTGACCGCCTAGAAAACGCCATACAGCTTGCGCGCAAATATGGGCTGAAAGTGGTAGCCGACCTGCACAAAACGGCAGGATTTTCATTTGACGATTACGGCGAGGACGAGCACGGCTTTTTTGAAGACGAGAAGTATCAGCAGCGTTTCTGCCGCCTGTGGGAAGAGCTTGCTAAGCACTTTGGCAAATACAGCGATGATGTAGCGTTTGAGCTTCTCAACGAAGTGACCGATCAGTCGTTCATAAAGGTATGGAACAAGGTGGTGCGCGAGTGCATAGAGGGCATACGCAAATACGCACCCGACACGGTGATCATCGTGGGCAGCTACTGGAACAACAGCGCCGAGGCGGTTAAAGATCTTGACGCGCCGTATGACGACAAGGTAGTATACAATATGCACTGTTATGACCCGTTGAAGTTTACGCATCAGGGCGCATACTGGACAGACCAGATAGACCCCGACGATAGGGTGGCGTTTGAAGAAAGCGGCGTTTCGGAAGAATACTTTGAAAAGGTATTTTCTTCGGCTATTGAAAAGGCGAAGACCGAGGGCACTGAGCTTTACTGCGGCGAGTACGGCGTTATAGATGTTGTATTGCCCGAGGACACGCTGGAATGGTACAAAGCTATAAACGCGGTGTTTGAAAAGTACGGCATATCGCGCGCGGCGTGGAACTACAAGGAAATGGACTTCGGCATTTCAGACAGCCGCCTTGACGGCATAAGAGAGCAACTCCTTAAATATTTGTGATATATCCATACAAAAACGCTGTATCTGTTGTAGTGGGCAGATACAGCGTTATTTGTTTTTTGTATTTGCGCTTACGCGCCGCGCAGGAGCGCACACGTTGACCGCCACAACGCGCAAAGGTTTTAAATCTTGTCAAGAAAGGAAAAGTTTTCGATTGACCCTTTTTCAAAAGGGTCATCAGGTCGAGGGGCGAGCCCCTCGTCGCCGTCCGCAGACGGCGAAATCCCCTTACGGCAGGCGCTCCGAAAAAGGTGAATTGTAAAACAGTCCGGTGGACTGTTTTACAATGAGGACAGCGACTGCTACACAGTCGCGGGAAGAATTATTTCGCTTTTAGTTTTTGGGGCGAAATAATTCTTCGGGCGTTCCCTTTGGGAACGCTAATCCCATGCAAGAGAGGGATTTTCCTTTGAGAAGACCCGTCTATTTCTCCTGCACGCGCTTGCGTGCGCAATAGCTATTTTAAAGTTTGCGCTTACGCGCCACCTGCGGAGCTGTGCACTGCCTACATTTACATATTCCAACAATTATATACTACTAAAATTCCCTCCCACATACCGCCCCAAAGGAAAGATGGCTGTCAGAATATTCTTCCAGATAAATAAAAGGAGAGGAAAGTACTACCGTGGGGCGAGGCAGAGAGTGTGGAGCGTTGAACGAAAAAAGCCCGTCATACCGCAAGGTATGCGCCGCCGACCGTTTTGGGCGGCGAGGGATTTTTTTCTGCACTTGACCGACACTTGTAGCGGTCAATGTGTGAACTCCATCAGGTGGCGCGTAAGCGCGAATTTTTAACAAAGCTATTGCGCACGCAAGCGTGCGCAGGGGAAATAGTCAGGTCTTCTCAAAGGGGAGGCTCTCTCTTGCAGAGCCTCCCCTCTTTATAAACAGTCCACAGGACTGTTTATAAATTCACCTCTTGCAGAGCGCACGCTGTGTTTGTGGGGCTCTGCCCCACACCCCGCAAGCCTTTTGAAAAAGGCTTGACCGAAAACTTTTCCTTTCTTGACAGGGTTTAAAACTTTTGCGCGTTGTGGCGGTCAATGTGTGAGCTCCAGCAGGTGGCGCGTAAGCGCGAATTTATTCAACAAACAAACCTACTTCTTCACCCTGAAATATTTCTCTCTGTAAACCTTCGGTGTATCGCCCGTTATGCGGCGGAATACCTGTATAAAATAACTCTCGGAACTAAAACACAGATACTCGGCTATCTCCAGCACCGAATACTCCGAAAACTTTAGCATATTCGCGGCGGCTTCCACCCTCTTGCGCATTATGTACTCGGAAACAGGCATACCCACCTCGGCTTTAAACAGCTTTGAAAGATACGCGCTGCTCAGCCCCACCTTCTTTGCAAGGTCGTCAAGAGTTATCTTTGTATGCAGATTGTCATAAATATAGTCAAGGCATATCGTTACAGACCTCGGACAGCGATTCGCCCTTTGTATAAGGCTCATGCGCTGGGCGTAGTCGTCCACCAGCTCGCGGTGCAGCACATTGACATCCTCTTCCCTGCGGCATTTGTCTATACTGCGAATGTATATGTCGCTGAGGTTATAGGCAACCTCCATTTCCATGCCGCCCTCGATACATATCCGCGTGATAAGCGCAACGGTTATTATCAGATGGTATTTCAGGTTGCGCAGGTCGTCATCGCTCAGCCTGCCCATATCCTCGGTGGCAAGCGGTTTGAAAAGGCGTTTTGCGGCCTCGGTATCCCCCTGCTTTATTGCGTTGAAAAACTCGTTTTCCCTGTTGTAATCAAGATGAGATATATTATATTCGCGGTTTATAAACTCGGTATGATAGAGATTTTTCTTTATATCCATTTTATCCATAAAAGCACATCTCCTCGCGATCAAGTTTCATATTTATATTATATACTAAAATAGCAATAATTGCAACAACAAATTGATATAAAAATAAAAATATTTATATTTTGACCAATGGTGAAATGTTATAATATAATCATAGATGATTATATTATAATCTTATGTCCTCGTCGATACGCAGACCAAAGGGTCTGCTCCCGACGTATCGGACAATTATAACATAACGCTTTCGCTTTTATGTTATAATAGTATCAAATAAATACCATAATATTTTAAGGAGGATATGTTATGAAAAAATGCAAACAACTGTTGGCTGTAGCAGTGGCTGTAATGTCTGTAATGTCGCTTGGCGCGTGCGGAAACTCTGACAGCTCGGCGGCGGTATCGAGCAATACAGGCGTTGAACTTGATTCAGAAAGAGCCGAGCAGCTTGAAAGCGCTGTTGAGAACATTGACTGGGGCAACACCGAGCTTGCAAACACCACGCTGAAATGGCTTGCACACTACGACATAAACCCTGCTGACGGAAAGACCGAAGACCCTGCCATAAAACTGTTCAAGGACAAGTATAACGGCACTATCGAATGGGTACAGGCGACCTGGGAGACACGCTATACAAAGCTGGCTTCTCTTGTTTCTTCAAACGATTCGCCGGATATGTTCCCGAGCGGTGATATGGACGCGTTCCCGAGAGGCGCTATTGCAGGAATGTTCCAGCCTATCGACGATTACGTTGACCTGAGCACAGAATACTGGGCTGACGTAAAGAACGCGTGTGACGTATTCACGGTAGGCGGCAAGCACTACATTGCTGTTATCGAAGTTGTTCCTGACATTGTATGTATTTACAACACCACATTTATTGAGGAACACGGCTACGAACAGCCTGCCGACCTGTATGAAGCAGGTGAATGGACATGGGACAAGATGAGAGAAATGGCTATAGATTTCTCTGACGTTGACAAGGAGATGTACGGCTTTGACGGCTGGTGGTGGTGGAAAGCCTTTTCCCACACAACGGGTGTGCCTATAGTCGGCTATGAAAACGACAAGCTGACAAACAATCTTGAAAACGCTGACATACTTAAAGCAGAGAACTACATTTACGACCTTACAAAGGCTAACGTAAAATACCCTGCGCACCTTAACAACTGGCACGTAAGAGGACCTAACGATGAGGGTACTATAGGACTTGGACAGGGACTTACACTGTTCTGCCCATGCGGACTCTACGAAATAGAAGATGCTCCTGCAAACACAGAGCTTATGGGCGATATTTCAGCAGGTGAGGTAATGTTCGTTCCGATGCCTTCGCAGGACGGCTCTGACCCGTATATGCAGTCACGTGCCTCGGGTTATCTGCTCGTTGCAGGTTCTAAGAACCCCGAAGCTTTCGCGGCATTCATGCTTTGCAGCAGAGTAGCCACCATGGATGAATCCGTAAAGGATATATATCTTTCGACTCTGACCGAAGACTACGGCTGGACCCAGGAAATGATAGATATGCGCGAAGAGTGCTACAGACTGGCAGCAGAGAAGCCCGTATTTGAATTTGGCGATGCTATATCGCAGGAATTCAGCGATGTATACGCCAACATAACCGATGCCACATCCAAGACCAACGGCGATGAAAAGACATGGGCTGAAGTAATTTCCGAAAACAACAACGGCGTAAACTACTATCTTGACGATGCTAACAAACAGCTGGCTGATGTAGCCGCTAAAAATCAATAATAAACACTTTGGAGGTAATCAACAATGAAAAAGAGACTTGCACTTCTTGCTGCACTTGTAATGGCAGCATCTACATTCACCGCTTGCGGTGACAGCGACAGTTCATCTGCTGCACCTGCGACAGACAACACTTCATCTGTAGCTGAGACCACCACTGCTCCCGAAGAGAGCACCCCCGAAGAGACCACCGCTGAGGAAACTTCTTCCGAGGCTGATGCTTCTTCAGAAGATGCTTCTTCCGAAGGCGATTCTGCTACCGATTCCGAGGCAGGCAGCGACTTTGAGTTCAACGGCACACTTGAAACAACGGGCGACTACCCCGGCGACTGGGCATCTGCTCCGTTCATCATCGACAATGAGGGCAACACTTCAGGTCAGTTCGATTACATTTATCTTGAAGACTTCAAGGACACCGGCTGCACGGTCACTATCAACTACACCATTGACAAGAAGATAGATATGCAGAACCCCGATGCAGGCAAGACATTCTATGACTTCTATTCTGTTGCTCCGTGCAGTGCAGGCGCAACCGGCTGGCAGAAGCTTTATGAAAAGGATCAGTCATTTATAACAGGCTATGAAAACAAGAAAGATGTAGTTATCCCCGATCCCAACGACGACACCAAGGAGATAGTAAAGGAAGACTACGACAAGGAAGCATATATGCAGGACGATGGATTTATCGTTGTATGTGCAAATGACGACGGCACATGGAACGAAGAAGGCACTCTGACATTCAACCTTTCACCCGAGGCTATACAGTTTGTTCTGGCTGACGTTGCCACAAACGATGACGGCTCACAGTGGGGCGGAATTATATTCATGGTACACGGTATCATAGTAAAGAGCGTTACCGTTGCCGCACCCGAAGCTGCTGAATAATTTTAAGTATCGCAAATAACGCAACACCGTTGGGAGAGCCTCCCGGCGGTGTTTTTGCGCTGTTGAAAAATACGAAGCTGTGTGGTATAATGGGTATAGTTGATTTTATATTGAGTATTATTTGCGCTTACGCTGCTAGAGGCAAGAGATTCAGAGGCAAGAGGCAAGAAATTGCTTTTTATAGTTTAGTGCCGTCTTTTCAAAACCAAACATCTTGCCTCTTGCTTCTTAGTAGACCGCAGGCATGGTGATATAATGCAATGCCGAGAAAAATATTTCTAACTTCTAACCTCTAATTTCTAACTTCTAATAGGGCAAGATTTAATTTTGCTGCTGTCGCAGCTAACCTGCGGAGCTGTTCATCGTCCCACTTTGTTTTGGTTTTCTTCTCATTTTGAGAGGGCTGATACGTTTGCGCGCTCTACTTGTTATGGATTTTTCACATTGTACGGCGTTCCAGAATGGAACGCGGAAAGAGAGCTAAGGTTTTTTCAAAGGAAAATCCCTCTCTTGCAGGGATTTTCCTCTTGTGAAATAGTCCACCGGACTATTTCACAATTCACCTTTTTCGGAGCGCCTGCCGTATTGGGGTTTCGCCGTCTGCGGACGGCGCCGAGGGTTTCACCCTCGACCTGACGACCCTTTTGAAAAAGGGTCGATCGAAAACTTTTAGTTTCTTGACAAGACTTGAAACGTTTGCGCGTTGTGGGGCGGTGGTGCGCTCCATGCGCTGCGCGTAAGCGCAAAATAAATTATATATCATTTACAGGAAGTGCATATTATGAAAAACATCGGCAGGAATATTACAAGCGCTAAGGCTTTGTGCGCTATGGTGGATAAGTACGGCTTTTTGCCCCTTTTTAAAAACAACATCGAGGGCTTTTCGGTCGAGGAGCACACACCGCCCCGGCTTTGGTTTGCCCCCGACGTTGACGGCCCGTGGGAGTGGAAAGGCCCTGTTATCCGCATGGCAGGCTGCGCATACGGCAAGTTTTTCAAGGGCAAGGCAGGGTTTATAAGCATGAAGTGGTTTCCCGACTTTGCAAACTACCGCCGCGACGGCTACGACTTTGATGCGCGCTTTGACGATGGGTTGGCGAGATATTCGGACAAGGTGATATTTGACGCGCTTTACGGCAGCGGCGATATGCTCTCTCGCATATGGCGGCAGAAAAGCGGCGTTAAAAAGCGCGGCGAATTTGATGCGGCAGTAACTCGGCTGCAAATGCTGTGTTATGTTACCACCACCGACTTTGAATACGCCGTTGACAAAAACGGTTCGCCATACGGCTGGGGGCTTGCGAGGTATTCAACGCCCGAGGAGCATTTCGGCAGCGCGTTCACTGACAGAGTATATCAAAAAGAGCCCGAAGGATCGCTGGAAATAATACTAAAGCATTTGCAGGGTATTTTCCCCGACGAAGACGAAAAACAGATAATGCGCATTATAAAAGCATAGGAGTGAGGTCATGTCTGCAAAGTACAGAATATTTATAATAGAGGACGACAAGGCGCTTGCAAACGCCATGGAGAGGAGCATATCTTCATGGGGCTACGAGGTGAAAAGCGCTGATGATCTTAATATGAGTGAGCTTGAAAGCTTTTCGCCGCACCTTGTTATACTCGACATAATGCTGCCGCGCCGCAACGGCTATATGCTGTGCGAGGAGATACGCAAAAGCAGCAATGTGCCGATAGTTTTTCTGTCCTCGGCGGCGGAGAACATGAACATAATAATGGCTATGCAGTCGGGCGGCGATGATTTTATCGCAAAGCCCGTTGACAGCAACGTTCTTATAACCAAAATACAGGCTATCCTGCGCAGGGCATACGATATGAGCCTCTCCCCTGCCCTTGAATACGGCGGTGTTTCGCTTTATATAAACGACGGCACTGTGGCATACGGCGGCAAACGCGCGGAACTTACCAAAAACGAGTTTCGCATATTGCAGACGCTGATGGAGCACAAGGGGAAGATAGTCAGCCGTGAAACGCTTATGCAGCGGCTGTGGCAGATGGATAACTACGTTGAGGAAAACACCCTTACCGTAAACGTTGCTCGGCTGAGAAAAAAGCTCTCCGATCTTGGCGTTGACGACTTTATAAAAACGCGCGTCGGCAGCGGATACATAATAGGAGGCGCTGAAACATGACGAAGCTTTTTGCAAACTATCTGCGGCAGTACCGCCTGCTGCTGTGGCTGCTTCTTTTGTTCACCGCAGTATTTTATGCTGTACTTTCAGCCTACGGCTTGCCTGCGGAGGCTGCTGTGTACTCCGCTTTGCTGTGTTTAGCGGCTGCGGTTGTAGTAATAGCTGTACATTTTATTACATATAAAAAACGGTATGACATACTATCACGCGCGGCGGAGGATATAAGCTTTATGAACTCGCTGCCTGTCGGTACTTTTGAAAATATATCTCCCACAGAAGAAAAGTACATAGAGATAATCGAAAAACTTACAGAAAAAGCAAGCGATATGCAAAGTGAAATGCGCAGGCTGCAAACCGACAGCGAGGACTTTTACACGGCATGGGCGCATCAGATAAAAACGCCGATAGCCGTTATGAAAATGACTTTGGAGCAATACGACACAAAGCAGAGCCGCGAACTTCTGATGCAGCTTTTCCGCATTGAGCAGTACACCGAAATGGCGCTTTACCAGAGCAGGCTGGGCGGCAGCGATCTGAGCATAGAAAAAACGCCGCTTGACGGTGTTATTCGCACCTGCGTCAGAAAGTATGCGCCGCAGTTTATTTCAAAGAAGATACGCCTTATCTACAGCGGCAGTGAAAGCGCCGCTATAACAGACCGCAAGTGGCTTGGGTTTATTATTGAGCAGCTGCTTTCAAATGCGGTCAAGTACACCGAAGAAGGCAGCGTTACAGTTACCGCAGAGGGCGAAAAAATAATCATTGAGGACACGGGAACAGGCATATCTGCAAGCGACCTGCCGCGTATATTTGAAAAAGGCTACACGGGGCAGGCAGGCAGAGAAGAGGGCAGCAAGGCAACGGGGCTGGGGCTGTATCTTGCCAAAAAAGCTGCCGACAAGCTCTCGCACAAGCTGTATGCGCAGTCGCAGCAGGGCAAGGGAAGTATATTCGTTATAGACTTGCATATAGATAATATAAACTTTGAATGACCACTGCTCTACCTTACAAAAATGTCACACCATTGTCACCCGAATAGATTTTCAGGCGGCTGAAAGTGTGATATAATTTTTGTCAGAAAGCAAAATGGGAGGTCATAAAATGGCGATACTTGAAGTACAGGGCGTTGAAAAAATATACTCGCCGCGGTTTGGCGGCAGCAAGATACGCGCCCTGAACAACGTAAGTTTTACTGTAGAGCAGGGCGAATATGTTGCGGTAATGGGCGAGTCGGGCTCGGGCAAGACAACGCTTTTAAACATTCTGGCGGCGCTTGACAAGCCTACCAGCGGTGAGGTATACCTTGACGGCATACAGCTGACAAAGGTCAAGGAAAAAGAAATTTCGGCTTTTCGGAGGGATAATCTGGGATTTGTTTTTCAGGACTTTAATCTCTTAGACACATTCTCGCTGAGGGATAATATCTACCTGCCGCTGGTGCTGCTGGGGCTCGACCACCGCGAGATGAAAGAAAAACTGTCGCCCATTGCGAAAATGCTCGGGATAAGCGATATTCTCGAAAAATTTCCGTATGAGGTATCGGGCGGACAGAAACAGCGCGCGGCGGTGGCAAGGGCTATCATAACACAGCCGAAAATACTTCTGGCAGACGAGCCGACAGGTGCTCTCGATTCGCGCTCGACAGACAGCCTTTTGCACATATTTTCGCTGTTAAACGCAAACGGGCAGACGATAGTCATGGTAACGCACTCGGTAAAGGCTGCCAGCCATGCAAAGCGAGTGCTTTTCATAAAAGACGGCGAGGTGTTCCACCAGCTGTATCGCGGAGAGATGACGAGAGAGGAATATTACAGAAAGATCTCAGAGGCGCTTACGCTGATAATGTCGGGCGGTGAAGAGCTATGAACGGTAAAAATCCCACCAAAAAAGGCTTGTATGCTCGCCTTGCTGCTGACAACATACGCAAAAATGCGCAGCTTTATATTCCCTACCTTATAACCTGCTGCCTTACCGCTGCGATGCTGTACATCATAACGTCGCTTTCGCGCAACAAAGGTCTTATAGGTATGCAGGGTGACTACGCGCTTTTGGAGATACTGAGGGTAGGCAGCATAATAACGCGGATATTCGCATTTATCTTTCTTTTCTACACAAACAGTTTCATATCAAAAAAGCGAAAGAAAGAGTTCGGTCTGCTCAATATCCTCGGCATGGAAAAACGCCACATAGCAAGGGTGCTTTTTATGGAAACGTTTTACAGCGCGGTGATAAGCCTTGTGCTTGGCTTCGGCTCTGGCATACTGCTTGACAAACTGCTTTTCATGCTGCTGAGGAAAATGCTCGGCGGCAGCGTAAAGCTCGGGTTTTACATCTCGCGGTACTCGCTTGCGGTGACTGCGATATTCATGCTGATAACATTTCTGCTGATATTTTTAAACTCGCTGCGGCAGATGCACTTTGCACAGCCTGCGGAGCTTATGCGCGGTTCACAGGTCGGCGAAAAAGAGCCCAAAGCAAAGTGGCTGATGGCTCTTCTGGGGGCGGTACTGCTCGGCATAGGCTACTACATTTCTATAGTCACAAAAAGCCCGTTAAAGGCGATAGAGCTGTTTTTCATAGCGGTGCTGTGCGTTATTATAGGAACGTATCTGCTGTTCACATCGGGCAGTATAGCGGTACTTAAAATACTGAAAAGCAAAAAGAGCTATTACTACAAGACGAAAAATTTCACCACCGTTTCGGGGCTTATGTACCGCATGAAGCAAAACGCTGTGGGCATGGCAAACATTTGCATACTTTCAACAATGGTGCTTGTAATGGTATCTACGACTACTTGCCTTATGGCAGGCATGGAGGACATAATAAAAACGCGCTACCCGTATGATTTTATGGTATCATACGGCACTGCAAAAAGTATTGATATAGAGAACATACTCAAAGAAAACGGTGTCAACGTTACAAGGTCGCAGAGCTACACTTCGCTTGAGTTTGGGGCATTCTGCAAAGATGGCAGGGTATACGCCGAAACTTCTGCACACAGCAGCGCTTCTATTGATGATGTATACGAACTGGAAGTGCTAAGCGCGGAGGAGTATGGCAAACTTGTCGGCGAAGATATTTCTCTCTCAGACGGCGAGATACTTTTCTACAGCAGCGAAAAGGGTCTGGACTTTGAAAACCTTGATCTGTGCGGAAAAGATGTTACAGTGAAAGAGCAGCTGAATAGCTTCCCGAACGAGAAAACATACAATATAACGCAGAAAATGGGAGTTGTTGTCAGCGGTGACGACGAGGTGAACCGTCTGTGTGAGTATCAGCAAGGCGTTTACGGCGAGAACGCTTCGTTTATACAAAATATCTACAACTTTGACGTTGAGGGCGGCGGAGATGAGAGCGTGAAACGTCTGTTGGAAGTCTGCCTTGCCGACAGCGGCCGCTACATGATGATAGATGCGAAATACAACGCGCACGACAGCTTTATTTCTCTGTACGGCGGACTGTTCTTTCTGGGAACGTTTTTAGGAATACTGTTTGTTATGGAAACGGTGCTGATAATCTACTACAAGCAGATCTCCGAGGGGTACGACGACAAAAAACGCTTTGAGATAATGCAGAATGTCGGCATGAGCCGCGCCGAAGTAAAGCGTTCAATACACTCGCAGATAGTTAAGGTGTTCTTTCTGCCGCTGCTTACCGCAGGGCTGCACACGGCGTTTTCGTTCCCGCTTATTCGGCGGCTGATGCTTATGATGAACATGAACAACGCTAAGCTTTTCGCGCTGTGTCTGCTTGCCTGCTTTTTAGCGTTCGCGGTGCTGTATGCGATGGTGTACTCGCTGACGGCACGAACATATTACAAAATAGTCAGTAAATAAGCAAATAAAAAACGACGCGTACTTTTTGGGTACGCGCCGATTTATTTTCAGACTATGTTATTTTACAATGCTCTCGCCTGTCATTTCCTCTGGCTGTTTTATGCCGAGAATTTTCAGAATGGTGGGTGAAAGGTCTGCAAGAACGCCGCCCTCGCGCAGGGTGATATCATCATCAGCGCCTGCAATTATCAGCGGAACAAGGTTAGTCGTATGCGCCGTAAACGGTGAACCGTCCTCCTCATACATCTTGTCAGCGTTGCCGTGGTCAGCGGTAACTAAAGCCACGCCGCCCATTTTCAAAATGGCATCAACAGTTCTGCCCATGCAGGTGTCTACTGCTTCAACAGCCTTTACGGCGGCTTCAAACACGCCTGTATGACCTACCATATCGCAGTTTGCATAGTTGAGTATTATAACATCATACTTGCCCGACTCTATCCTCTTTACTACCTCATCGCAGACGGGATATGCGCTCATCTCTGGCTGCAAGTCGTATGTAGCGACCTTCGGCGAGGGTATAAGCACTCTGTCTTCGTTCTCAAAAGGCGCTTCAACACCACCGTTGAAGAAGAAAGTAACGTGCGCATACTTCTCTGTTTCCGCAATTCGCAGCTGTGTCATACCCAGCTTTGAAATATACTCGCCCAGCGTGTTGGTAAGACCCTCTGGTCTGAAAGCGATATCAACATTCGGCATTGTGGCATCATACTGTGTCATGCATACATAGTAAAGCGGGAACCTGCCGTTTCTTCTCTCAAAGCCCTTGAACTCATCGTCAACGAAAGTACGGGTTATCTCTCTTGCTCTGTCGGGGCGGAAGTTATAGAAGATAACGCTGTCGTTCGCCTTTACCATACCGCTCTTGTCGATAACGGCAGGCACAACGAATTCATCGGTAACTTCTGCGGCGTATGAAGCTTTAACAGCCTCTACCGCATCGGCGCACTCAACGCCCTCGCCGTATACGATAGCCGAATATGCTTTCTCAACTCTCTCCCAGCGGTTATCTCTGTCCATAGCATAATATCTTCCCATAACGGTAGCTATTTTGCCCACGCCTATTTCTTTCATCTTGTCTTGCAGCTCTGCAACAAAGTCAGCGCCGCTGGTAGGGGGCACGTCTCTTCCGTCAAGAAAGCAGTGAACATAAACCTTGCTAAGGCCCTCTTCCTTTGCGAGCTTCAACAAACCGTAAAGGTGTGTATTGTGCGAATGTACGCCGCCGTCGGAAAGCAGACCGAACAGGTGCAGCGCGGAATCATTTTCACGGCAGTTTGCCACAGCTTTTTTGAAAGCATCGTTTTTAAAGAAGTCGCCCTCTTTTATAGACTTGCTTATCCTTGTAAGCTCCTGATAAACTATCCTGCCAGCGCCGATGTTGGTGTGACCTACCTCGGAGTTGCCCATCTGTCCGTCGGGCAGACCTACATTCATGCCGCTCGCGCCTATAAGGGTGTGCGGATATTTTGCCAGAAGTCTGTCAAGGTTGGGCGTTTTTGCGGCTCTGATAGCGTTGCCGTAACTTGAATGGTTGTAGCCGAAGCCGTCCATTATAATAAGTGCAACAGTTTTTTTAGACATATACATTTCCTTTCAGATAAATATTTCTAAGTATTTCAGCCGTTTACTGCCGCCTGAACTATAACGTTGAAGTCCTCGGCTTTGAGCGATGCGCCGCCGATAAGACCGCCGTCGATATTCGGCTTGGCAAGGAGCTCTGCGGCGTTTTTAGCGTTCATAGAGCCGCCGTACTGAATAGTAACCGCCTCTGCTGTAGCCTCGTCATAAAGTTTGGCAAGCTGGGCGCGTATGTAAGCGCACACTTCCTCTGCCTGGTCGGGTGTAGCGGTAAGACCTGTACCAATAGCCCATACAGGCTCGTAAGCTATTACAACGTTCTTTATCTGCTCTGCGGTGAGCGACCACAGATCAAGCTTTATCTGCCTTGCGATAACTTCCTCGGTTATGTTGCACTCGCGCTCCCATTTCAGCTCGCCTACGCATACTATCGGTTTAAGACCTGCATTAAGAGCAGCTATGGTTCTCTTGTTTACTGTCTCGTCGGTCTCTCCGAAATACTGTCTTCTCTCGCTGTGACCGATAACAACGTACTCAACGCCTACCTCAACGAGCATTGCAGCAGATATCTCGCCTGTGTAAGCGCCGCTCTCAGCAAAGTGAACGTTCTCGGCGCCGACCTTTACGTTAGAGCCTGCTGTAGCTGCAACAGCGGTTTCAAGGTTTGTAAAAGGCACGCAGGTTATTACCTCAACGCTGCCCTCGGCGTTCGCGACCAGCGGCTTTATAGCCTCTATAAGAGCCTTAGCCTCGGGTCTTGTTTTGTTCATCTTCCAGTTCCCTGCGATGATAGCTTTTCTTACTGACTTCTTCATTTTATAAACTCCCTTTCGGTATAAACTTAAAAATTTTCTACCTATTATTATACAACAGTCCGCAGCCTTTGTCAATCACTGCGCGGCTGCAAAATGTTCGCGCACTCTGCCTATCTCTCTATCGATATAGTGAAGCATATACTCTTTCTGCCACGGCATTTCGTACTTGTCGCTATTTTCGGCAAGATCTCTTGCCTGCCTTTCATACTCCTGCGCCTGTTGCTCTCTGCCGTTCAGCAGCATACCTGCCGCTATGCTTGCCAGAAAAAGTATTTTCGTATTGTCTTTTTCAGTATCTTTCACAGCGGTATTTTGCCAGAATGCCATTGCCTCGTCTACCCTGCCCTGCTGAAAAAGCAGCGTCAGGTAGTTGCTGTTCCACGAATTGCGGTACGATATGTTTTTAAGCGCCTGTTCACCCATAAAGATAGAACATTCGTTATATATCTGCGCCGCCTCCTGCGTTCTGAACTGCGCGAGCCTAAGCGCCATAAGGTCGTTGTAAAACAGCCGCTTTTCCATAGGCGTGGCGTTTGGGTTAGTAAAAACGGTCGAATTATTGTAGATAGCCTCAGCCGCGTCGTACCTTTCAAGCGCGATATAAATGCTTGCAAGGCGCAGTTTGTTATACTCCGATGCGTTTTTCCGCTCGTCTATCTCAATACGCTTGAACTCTTGCGCATACTCATCGCACAGACCTTTTTCAAAGTACAGATCTAAGTACGGTCTTGCTTTTTGTATAGCGGCATACTGCGTTATCAGCATCAGAACAAAAAGCACCACCCACAGTATCAAAGCTATGATAAGCGTTGCTTTTGGCGGATTGCCCATCAGTATGAATATTACCGAAGCAGCTGCAAATATCACAGCCGACTTCGCCATCAACTTCATTATCGCAGGCAAAGACTTTACTAAATAGTTTGGCTTTTTCACGCTTGCCCTCCGTTATCTTTTAGCGCCGCAGTTGTTGCAGAACTTGGCGTTGGGGTCAAGCTTATTGCCGCAGTTTGCGCAGAATACCGCCTGAGTGCTTTCTGCCGCTGTCTCTATAACCGGCTGGACCGAGGGCATTTCCTCTGCTTTAGGTTCTTCCGCTTCAGGCTCTTCATCGACAGCAGGTATTTCAACAGTGGGGTTTTGGTCTTGGGTCGGCTGTGCCGATAGCATTTCCTCCTGCGTGGGCTCAGTGGGTCTTGCAAAAACGCTGTTGTCAAGCTGCTCGCTTACCGTGGGGAAAACAACGGGAGCGGAAGGCTCTATCGGCTCCGCAGGCCGGGCAGCGCCCGATATATCTACCTTTTCTTCTTTTGCAAGCCTTACAAGCACTACAAGAGATGCCAGTATCAGCAGCGCGGAAACGAGTATAGGCAGCGCGTATATCAGAAAACCATACATCGTTCTGAACTTTACGCCGTCAAGGTCGGCTGAGAAGCCTGCCTGCAAGTTGTTTGAGAAAAAGTATGACATATACATAACAGGCTCGATAAGGCAGGCGGCAGATGCGGCTATTATAAGCCACGCCTCTGCTGCGACTATTTTCTTCTTATTGGCAGATGATGCGAACAGCACAAATGCCGCAAACGCTATAACAGCCATGATGAACGCTTTTTCGGTGTACATCGTTATAACCGAGACGGAATCTCTCTCCATGGTGAAATAGCCTGCAATGTTTGATAAAAACACCTTTTCAACGTCGCTGTCAAACGGCGCGATGTTGTAGATAAACCTTGCAAGATACTCCTGAAACGATGCCGCAAGCGCAACTATCAGCGCTATTAGCGACAGCACAAGCGGAGCTCCTCCGCCGCGGGTGAATTTCTTTTTCATTATATTTTCCTCCGATCTGTTTTTACGGCTGAGCCGCTTTTCATCTGTTATGATATATCAGGCACAGCGAAATTGCACTCGAATTCTGCACTATTTCATCTTTTTGAATATTTTATCCAGCAGTATGCCCTTTTTGTACTCAAACAGAAATATCATCACAAGTATCAGCAGTCCGCAGACTGACATAACTATTGATATTATCAGATAATTGGGTCTGAACGTCATTGAAACGGTATGTGTGCCGGGTGAGAGCTTTACGCCTATGAACATATCCGCTATCACAGTGGGCTGCACCGTTTCGCCGTCTACCTTTACTATCCAGCCCTCTTCATAAGGCATGGTGGTAAACAGCATCTGATCGTTTCCTACCGTGATATCGCCCTCTATATAAGTGTCGTCCTGCTCTGTTATGTTCCATACGTTCTGACCCAGCTGCTCAACGGCGCTTTCAAATCTGTCTTTATGGAAATAATAGAAATAAGTATCAGACCAGTAAGCCTCGCCGGGATCCATAGGTATAGAAACACGCACCCTTACCGATTCGCCCTCGTGGAACGAGCCGAGGTCAAGCACAGAGTAGTAGTCGCCCTCAAAGAAGTAGTTTATAAAATCAAATCCGCCCTGATCGGCATCAGCAAACACATCATCGCGCTTTAGCCATATGTTCACCTTTCTTTCATACATCGTCGGGAAGTACATATAGAAATGCTCGGTATCTTCGGGTATGGTAAACAGGAAATCCTCATGGCACTCGCCTATCGAAGTATTCTGATAGTAATATTTTGTATGATTCTCGCTTACTCCTGCCGTGGCAAGGTTTTCGGTATCTATAGTTTCGGGGAATATCCTTGTCAGATACTCTGTATATGTCATCTCGTCAGCGCCGAGGGCATAGTTGAGCAGGTTGTTCTGGTTGACAAACGGGCTTGCATCTTCAAGCAGGTAATGTTCCATCATATTATTGGCTGCAAAGCCAATGCCAAGAGAGTAGGGGTTCTGATATACGCTTATGTCCGTGCCTGTCTGAGAGCTGTCAAGCACAAGCGGATAGTCATCGGGCACTTTGATATTGCCATTGCCGCTGTACTGTGTGTTCCAGTCCATAAGGTACTTGATGCCCAGCACTGCGTCCATTATCGGGGTAGTTCCCTGATATTTGGTATAGTTGCCGCCGTATGCAAAACCGAGATCCTGCAAGCCTTTAAGCACCGGCGCATTCATAGTGGAGCTGGAGTGCGATACACCGTGGTAGCCTGTGCCTATCGGGTCGCAGACTGTTCTGTGGTGGGTAGATTCCATTCTGAAAAACGGTGTGCCGTCGTACTCGTTTACCTTTTCAACGGTATTTCGCATATCTATCATATACTGCTGATAGGAAGTATACGTGCTGTAGCTTACGTCTTTATCTATCTTTAAGACCGTGTCATACGAATTTGCGAACATTTCAATGCACACCGCGCCGCACAGCACGCCATACGCGATCTTGCTGTTATACCTTTTTATCAGGCAGAGAAGTATATACATTACAAACACAGCTATTGCGGCGAACCACACGCCCTGCACGACATACTTCTTCGTGTTTTCGTCGATGGTCTCAACGGTGAGCTTTGTAAAATGCTCGTAGCCGCGGTCATCAAGGTATACTATATATGCCAGTATGCCGAACATTGCCGCGCCAAGCTCTTTGCCTGTAATGCCGTCTAAGTTCTGGAACGCCCTGAATGCCATTACCAGCAAGAAGAAGCTGAACACGAAAGAATATCTGTAAGGCAGCCAGTTGGGCACCTGAAAACCGTGCATAGCTATATCTATAGGCGCGATATACATTATAATGAACGTTACCGCCAGCAGCAGACCCTTTGATATTTTTTCTTTAAGGGAAATTTTACTGTTGAGGAAAAACAGCGGCAGCATTATTATGGCAAGTATACCGCTGTATACCATAGGCAGGCCCTCATTGCGGACGGTATCATAAGTTAATGGGAACAGCTTTGTTGTGAAGTCTATCAGCTTGAACTGCGTGCGCAGGGTGAAATCTGCAACACTGAAGTCCATCTTGCCCAAAGAGAGCGATTTATACACAGGCAGCAGCACCCACGCTGACGACATAAGCGCCGCGAACGTGCCGAACGCGAACCTGCCGCAGCAGCCCAGCCAGCCCTTTGGGATAATTCTGCCCTCTTTTGAGAACATACAGTAAATAAAGTACAAAAATGTGAATATACCGACCATGTAGCCTATATAGAAATGCGCTATGAACATCAGCGCCAGCGGTATGATATAAGGCAGCATAACGCGGTCTTCTATAAGCCTGTGAACGCCCCAGAATATCAGCGGCAGGTAGACAAGACCATCGAGCCACATCGGGTCCATAAGCTCTGTCACCATATACGCGCAGAGGGCATACATAGTTGAGAAAACCAGCAGCGAGGCAAATCTCGGCTTGTCCTTGCCGGAAGTTTTATTCAGAAAGAAAGAGAACGTTACAGCCGATGCGCCTATTTTTGCAAGCTGCATAAGCTCTATCGCGCCCAGCATACAGGTGCGCGGCAAAAGGCAGATTATCAGCATAAAGGGGCTTGCGAGGTAGTATGCAAAAATGCCGAACATCTCGCCCGAAAGGTTTCTGCTCCAGTTGTAGATAAGGCTTCCCCTGCCCCAGAATGCATCACGCAGCGCCTCATAGAAGTATACATACTGACCGTTGAGGTCAAGCACAAGCACCGAGTTTTCGCCGAACGGGTGCACTTTGAACACCGCATACACCAGATACATTACCGCAAACGGCACGGCAAATATCGCAAGATACTGCCAGTGGTTCACAGCCCAGCGCCACAAGCCGCCGCCTGCTTTGCCAAGCAAGTTTGTTTTATTCTTTTTTGCTTTGACTGCGTTTTCATTGCTCATTGTTTTTTCTCCGAAGTTTCTTCAATATTTTTAAGCTCGCGCACTATAAAACGCGGGCGGTCTTTTATCTCCTCATATATCTTTGAGATATAGAAGCCTATTATGCCAAGGCTTATTATTATTATGCTGGAGGTAATAAGCTGAAGCAGTATAACAGTCGTGAAGCCCTCCATGGCGTTGCCGGCTATTTTATTGTACAGCGTGTTTGCGGCGAGGATTATCGCAATTACCAGCATTATTATACCGCATACCGTTACCGCGTGCAGCGGCGCAGATGTGAACGAAGTTATCGAGTTTATGGCGTATCTGAACAGCGACTTTACCGACCACGTTGACTTTCCGTTCACACGATTAGCAACATCAAAATAAACATACTCTGTCTTAAAGCCTACCCAGCTGCTCATGGCGCGGAAAAAGGTCAGTCTTTCGGGCATTTCGTTAAGTGCGTCAACTGCTTTTCTGTCAATAAGTTTAAAGTCTGAAGCGGCTGTCATATCCAGCCCCGAGGCACGCTTTATCAGCCCGTAGAACAGCTTGCTGAAACCTTTGTAAAAAATGTTCTCTTTTCCTCGCGATGCCTTTTTGCCCTCGACAATATCAACATCGTTATTTTTCCAGATGTTATACATCTGAGGTATAGTTTCGGGTGGGTGCTGCATATCGCAGTCTATCAGCACGACCGCATCGCCTTTTGCATATTTCAGCCCTGCGAAAATTGCGCTCTCTTTGCCGAAATTGCGGCTGAAACATATGCCTTTAACGCGGCTGTCTTTCGCGCTCTCGGCGCATATCTGTTCCCACGTTTTGTCGGCAGAGCCGTCATTTACAAAAATAAGCTCGTGATCTATATCGTTTTCGTCAAGCACCGCCGTGATACGCTTAGCGGCAATGGGAATATTCTTCTCCTCGTTATATGCCGGGATAACAACGGAAAGCATTTTGCGGTCACCTCTCTTTACACACAATACACCAATATATATAATAGCACATTCGGCGGCAAAAATCAACCATAAATACAAAAAAGATCTCTGCCGCATTTGGCAGAGACCTTTCAAGGGGTATTTAATATGAAAAAACCTCGTAGTTCGCTTTCAGATAATTACTTGCTCTTCTTTGTAGCAACTACTGCAACACCTGCAAGTGCAAGACCTGCGAGTGCAAGACCTGCGGTAGAACCGGTTTCAGGGTTCTTAGGAACTTCAGGAGTAGGCTCGGGATCGGGAGTAGGCTCGGGATCGGGAGTAGGCTCAGGATCGGGAGTAGGCTCAGGATCAGCAGCACCGCCGCCAAGACCGGAAATTGTAAATGTGATCTCTACGGTATCAGTAGGTGCAAAGCTTGCATCTTCATTTACCTTGCCGTTAAGAGCATTAAGATCATCATTCCATGCGTTGTACATCATGATGTTTACATAGTCCTTGTCGTCAGGGCTCTGGAAGCCATCCTTGTTATTAACAACTTCTTTTCCGTCAATCTTAGCAACAACATCTGTTACCTTAGCATTTGCGCTCAGAGGTATGTCTGTAGAAACAAACAGCAGGTTAAGTCCGGTAGCTCCGTTAGTCTTGAAGTCATAACCGGAAACAGATACAGTATAAGTACCATCGCCTGTTACTTCAGCATCAACGACCTTTGCACCTACAGAGGTATCATTGGCTGTAATGTCCTTGAAGAAGTCTGTCTCAGCACCGTAGCTGGCATCAGTCCAAGCATTTCTGAATGCCCATGAACCGTTGCACTGGATGCCAAAATATGCATGATACGTTGTTTCTGCATCAGCAGCGAATGCCGATGTTACCATTGCAGAGCAAGCAACTACCGCAGCAGCAAGTGTTGCAAGAATTTTTCTCATTTTCATGATAAAATCATTCCTTTCCAAATTAAATTTATAATAATATTTTACACGAAACAAGGCGTTTTTTCAAGGCACATTGTACATAATTTTGAACATTGTTTTTTAGCTATATTGCACAAAGTTTATTACACTATGTTTCATATATTTCCTAAAAGTGAATATTTTCAAACGTTTTAAGATAACTTGCTGCGGCAAAGAAAAATATTGTCGTGAAATTCAGCGGATATGAAAATATATTAAACTGATCTATGTTAATTTTGTTTGAATAGGTCAATAATGGTCAAACGGGCTTTTTAATTTTGTGCAAAACGCAAATTGAAAATAAGGAAAATATAGGTTACAATATAAGTACAAATATTTTAAAGGAGGTAATCCAAGATGAAAATGAAAAAGTTAGCTGCCATTGCTCTTGCAATGACTATGTCTGTTTCTATGCTCGCGTCTTGCGGCGATGATGCTTCTTCGGCCGCCGATGTTACCGAAGCTCCTGCCGACAGTGTCGCTGAGACCACTACCGCTCCTGAAGAGAGCGCTCCCGAGGAGACCACTGCCGCTGAGGAATCTGCTGCTGATGATTCATCAGCCACTGATGAATCTGCCGCTGATGACAGCAGTGCTGCTGAGGCAGAGACACACACATTCTCTGAATTTGATGAAAGCAAGCTGATACAGGGCGCTATTGAGTACCCGAACGGCAAAATGCGTCTTGAGCTGTTCAACAAATACGGCGCAGGCACAGCTGCTGACAAGCCTTTTGACCCCGATGAGATCGACTTTGACGGCGGTATTGCTGTAACGTTCGACATTGAAGGCATTACCGATCAGGAAAAGACCTATGATGCATATCTGATGTATGCAGACAGCGGCTGGGCATGGTCAGGCATGAACATCAACGATGCAAACGTTGGCGCTGCTCACATAAAGGGCGACGGCACTTACACCGTTTATCTGACTACCGAGATACTTTCTTCTGCAAACCCCAACTTCAAGAAGAAGGTAGACGCTGACGGAAAAGTTGTTGAGGATTCTTATGAAGAAGCCGGCACAAGCCCGTTCTCTGCTGATGTATTCTGCGTTGACATTTATGGTCTTGCAGCTGATGAAGGCATGACTGTTGAAGACGGCGAAGACGGCAAGAAATTATTCAACAACAATAACGTCAAGATCTCCAACGTTAAAGTTGAATGGTGGGATAAGGGCGCAGAACCTGATTTCGTTCAGCCTGTAGATACAAGCATCGAACTTGTTGATGAATCCAAGTATCCTGTTGCTACACCGGAAGAATAATTTATAACACAATATCAAAGGGACTGTTGCAAACGCAGCAGCCCCTTTTTTATGCCGTAAAATATCAGTTTTCGTTATTTTCAAGCTTTTTGCTCTGGTATCTTGCCGCAACGCCCAGCGTTACGCTTTTCGGCACGAGCCTTTGTGCCAGCGCGGCGGCTTTCATTTTGGTTTCGGGTATGATTATCACCTTGCGGTTGAACATCTCCATTACCGCATACTGCGCACAGAACTTGGGTGATATGCCTTTCATGGCGAAGTTCACCTGTGCCACCTCGTTGAACTCCGTATCTACAGGGCCGGGGCACAGCGCGCCTATATACACGTTGCTGCACATATCTTCAAGCTCGGCGGCTATGGCGTTTGTAAGGCTTACAACATACGCTTTTGTAGCATAGTATGTCGCCATGAGCGGCCCGCCAGGCATAAGCCCTGCCGACGATGCAACGTTCAGTATATATCCGCTGTCGTTGTCGATGAACTTCTGCAAAAACAGCTTCGTCAGTATGTGTACGGCTTTCACGTTGGTGTCTATCATGGCAAGCTCTTTTTCAAGGGGTACCTCCTCAAAATATCCTGCCGCGCCAAAGCCTGCACAGTTTACAAGTATCTGAACATTATCGCCCTTTACTTCTTCAAAAAGGCGTTGGCATTCGCTCTCGCGGCTTACGTCGGCACAAAATATCCGCGAGAGATTTTTCATACGCTGTTTAAGCTCTTCCAGCCTGCTTTCTCTCCTCGCGACAAGCACTGTTTCATATCCCATGCCGTCAAGTATAAGCGCTATCTGCCTGCCTATGCCCGAACTTGCCCCCGTGATAACAGCTGTTTCGCCGCTTATTGCTCTTCTCATAATGCGCACGCTCCTTTGCTTTTTATGTATCAGCTAAGACTGTTTGCCTCGCTTAAAGTAATGCCGTTTTTGCCCAGCGGTATAGCGTGGTCGAGCCCTACGAATTTTCCGCCCTGCTGCCACAGAACTTCTTTTACAAACGCGTATTTTTCCTCGTCCCACGTTGTAAAGTCATCGAGCACAAGTCCGCCGGTGTCGCCCGAATTTGCATTATAGCACCAGAATGTGTGGTGCAGATGATTTTCCTTGATAAGCTGCCGCATATAGGTCATCCACGTTATATTGGGCTCTGTCATAAAGCCGCCCCACTCGCCTATTAGCAGCGGCGCGATATTCTGCTTGTATATGTAGAACCAGTTGTCCTGCCAGCAGTCTTTCATAAGGCTGTCAAAGTCATAGTCGCCCTCAAACCACGGCTGCTGATATACAGTCGGGCCATAGTCGTGCGGCGAATACACCAGCTTGTTCTGATATTTGCCAAGATCTATCGGGTCTTTCTTTACGCCGCGCAGGTTGCCGCCCCACCAGTTGAAGTAATAGTCCTTTTCATCGGTAGAGTGGAAATCACCGTTTGATACGGTATCCATCGGGTATATCTCAATGCCCTCTACCATTATAAGAACGTTGGGATTCTTCGCAAGTATTCTGGCAGCAGCCGTTTCAGCCGCATACTTCCAGTTGTTTTCATCTGTTGAGTTATCCCACTTCGCGGCGTTTTCGCCCTCGTAAGGTTTTCCGTGAGGCTCGTTTTTAAGATCGTATGCAACTATCGTATCGTTGTCCTTGTAGCGCTCTGCCATCCATTCAAGAGCCTTGTAATAGTCCTCAGCGGTGATGCTTCCGTTGTACCACAAATTAACGTTGTGCCCCGAGGCATCAGTCTTTGCGCAGTGTATGTCTATCATGACTTTCATGCCGTTTGCCTCGAAAAGCTTCAGCACATAGTCAAATATTTCAAGGCTGTTCATAGAGTTAAGATCGGAGTTATACGCCTGATTGTAGTTTGCCTGTGGGTACTCCCCTGCCGCCCACTGGTTTATAAGCTCAGCCGAGAAAGGTATTCTTACCAGATTGAAACCGTGGTCTGCAATAGCAGTAACCGAAGAAACAAGCTCGCTGCCCCACAGACCGTCAAAAATGTTGGTGCCCGTGTTGTAGCCGAACCAGTTTACGCCTGTTATCCAGACTTCCTTGCCGTCTTTGTCAACTATCTTGTTATCCTCAACATAAAGCCAGTCGTCACCCTGAACTGCATCTTCACTTCGCTCCAGAAGCTCACTTACATCTACCGAAGGCTGACCGTTATTGCTATTGTTATTATTATTGCCGTTATTATCATTGTTATTTCTGCCCTGCTGCTGATTATTATCGCCTGAAACAGCGCCTTCAACAACGGTGGTTTCGCCGTCATTCACCTTGATACTGTCAGCGTTGAAACTGCCCGATGTGGTAAGTATAAAACCTACAGAAACACTTCCGCCTGCGTAAATCTCCTTGTTATGCTCGGCAGGTGTGACGGTAAGCTTTTTGCCGTCTACGCTGAAAGTGCCGTTCCAGCCGTCAACGGTGTCGCCCTCGGCAGCATCAACGGTAAGTTTCCAGTCTGGCAAGGTCTCGGCGGTGTTATTTTTAATGCTCATTTCCACCTGATAGCAGGTCTTGCCGGCGTTTTCCCAAGTGCTTGCAACACTATAAGTTACCGAAATGCCCTGCGCCTGCGGCGTGTCTTTGCTGTCTGATGCACTTTCGCTGCTGTTATCACTGTCTTTATTTTCTTCACTATCTTTAGTATCTTCACTATCGTTACTATCTTCAGTATCTTCACTGTTATCGCTGCTTGTACTGCTCTCGCTGCTTATCAAAGAAGATACAGAACCAGTTACAGAAGAACTTTCCGCAGCAGATGTGCTGCTTTCCGATCTGCTTTCAGAAATATAATGGTACGCAAAAACGCCCACAACGGCAAGTATCGCAAGCACGAGCACTATAAGTACAGAGAGCCCCGTTTTTACCTGCATATACTGCTTATCGGACATTCTCTCCTTATTGAAAGTTTTGTCGAACCAATCAAAGAATTTTTTCATATGTTCACTCTCCTGCTGCTCACTTTACGCTTGCCGACGGTGTGAATTCGCTCGGGCTTTTTACTATCAAGCCAACATCCGAAGACTGACCGCCTGCGGCAATAACGCCGTTGTAATCAACATTTGTTATAGTTACGGTATCTCCGTTTACAGAAAAATTACCATTCCAGCTGTTTATTATTTCGGTGCCCGACGGAACGTTAATGCTGACCGTCCAGCCGCTTGTATCAGATGAAGTGCCATTGTTTATAGTGATACTTATCTGGAAACATTTTTTGCCGTCCTCATCCCAAGAATTTGTTACCGCGCAGTTTGCCGAAAGTCCTCCGTTTTGCGCAGGCGGATCTGACTTTGGCGGATCGGTCTTTGGCGGGTCTGACTTTGGCGGATCGGTCTTTGGCGGGTCTGACTTTGGCGGATCGGTCTTTGGTGGGTCAGTCTTTGGTGGGTCAGTCTTTGGTGGGTCGGTCTTTGGTGGGTCGGTCTGAGGAGGGTCAGTCTGCGGTGGGTCTGTCTGCGGTGGGTCTGTCTCAGTCTGAGAGCTTTCAGACGTTGTAGTATCTTCCGTCTTGGGTTTCTCGCTTTCGGCAGATGTTTCATCGCTTTTGCTGTCCTGTGTCGCCTGCTCAGAACTTTCGTCAGCCGTAGTAGTATCGGCGCTTTCGTCGGCTGTAGTGGTCGTATAGGAGCTTTCATCTTCCTGCGAACTCTCTTCTACAGAATTTACAGAAGAACTATCAGCCGCAGAACTTTCTTCGTCAGCCAAAGAACTTACCGAAGAAGAAACGCTTGCCGCGGGTATGCTGTCGCCGCTGAACCTGCCTGCAAATCCTGTAATGCACAGCCCCACGGTAATAACGCCTATTACCGCCAGCCCTGCAATGCGCTGTTTTACCTCGTCGGAAAGCGGCTTTTCAGCAGACTCTTTCTGTTGCTCTTTACTATCATCTATATTATTCTGAACCTTCTCTTTATCGGACATAACAACTTTCCTTTCATAAAAACGGGTACGCAATATCAAACATACATAATTATTATACAATAATGCGGCAAAAATTTCAATAGGCAGAAAGGCATTTTTATCTTTAAGAAAAAATTTTACAATTATATTGACATTTCGCAGAAAACAGTATATAATAATATAGAGTTAGCATACGCTAACTAGGTATATGCACAAAAATATCATGCACAATAAATTTATGAGAAGGAAGAAAAGAATGTCAGAAGAAATTATAGTGCGGCACTGCTCACCGACACTTGCAGGGCTGAAAACAGGCAGTATTTTCGCATACGATTTTTCCTGCCGCAGTGAGATGCTGCGAGAACTGAGGGAGCTGAACAGGCTTCTTGTGCCGAAAGGGCTGCGTGCTCTGCCGCTGAAATACGAGAGTGAACGGGCGCTTGTGTATATTTACCGCCCCGATATGCTGAAACGCGACCTGAGCGACCTTGCTGCGCACAGGCTTCTTTGCCGCTGCGGTTATTCATGCAAAAACTGCTGCGAGGACATTGTGCGTTTGCAGAAGCGTTTGAAAAGCGGCGGCGGTTTTCCGCACGAGATAGGGCTTTTTCTCGGTTATCCGCCGTCCGATGTTGAGGGTTTTATAAAGAATGACCGTCCCTGCCGGCTTTGCGGCTACTGGAAGGTTTACAGCAATGAGGCACAGGCGCGGCGCTGTTTTGACAAGTTTTCAAAATGTACGCGCGTTTACAGCAGGCTTCAGCGGCAGGGCAGCACGCTAGACAAGCTGACGGTAGGATCGCGAAAATACAAATAAAAAAGCTCCTTTGATACGTTTGTACCAAAGGAGTTTTTATGTCGGCGATACCGATTTTCCCAAGCAGTCACCCGCAGAGTATCGTAGGCGAGGATGAGCTTAACTTCTGTGTTC